>JAIOYV010000096.1 GCA_021740905.1 Bacteroidales bacterium | reverse complement strand
GAATTGATATTGTCCGAATATGGAAAAATTAGTAAGAAGCAACGAGAAAAATAGTAGATATTTCTTCATGTTTTTTAGTATTAAATTACAAAAATAGAAAGAAGTTATGGGCAATGAGGTAAAAATGCCCATAACTTTACAATTAATTATCTTTACAAGCAATGTCAACCTCATGCCCATAAGGCGATATTTGAGCAATAAAATAAGAAGCATAAGCATTGCCGCTAGCACACTCCTGGCAATGAGTGATGGCATCCCAATCACTAACACCATATACCATATTGGCATCAAGTATTGGAGTGCACATAGTTGCCTGTATTCTCCAACTTACTAAGAAATAATTAGGCATACCTGGATGCTCATATTTAAGCGTTTCATGATCGTTTGCTGCAATAACAGAAGGAATATTAGTATAATTTGCTCCATTATAATATACAGCATTAATGTTATAGGGTGTATTTATTAAATTATACACTTCTACATCTGGTTGAGAAAAAACACTAAAACTGAGGCAAATTAATATTGCGAGTAAAAATATTGATTTTGTTTTCATCGTATTCAATTTTAAGTTAAGAGAAAAATAAGTTTAATTTTGAAGGGTGGCCGGATTGTTTTCCAAATTTAAAAAAAGGAAAACCCGGCCCGGCATGTCGAACTTATTTTTACCAAGCACAAAAATGAATTTATTGGATTTGTATGCCTGGTGGGAATGAAAATGTTTTGAAAATTTGCAAGTGATTGAACCGGTAGAGATGAATTTGAAAAGCAAATTGGGGAAAACGAGGAACTTTTCAGTGGCATGAAAAAGCTGCGAAAAGATATGAAAGATGGAACTACTCTCTCTCTCTCTCTCTCTCTCTCTCTCTCTCTCTCTACAAACATTGGGCTTGAGGTATGGCCTGGTCGTATGAAGGTTAATTGGAACATAGTATCCGGTAAAAATTATCCTTCAAAATTAAGAAAATAAACGATATAGGAAAGCAATTTGGAAATTATATTTGGGGAGCTGTGTTTCGAGTTCATCCCCAACTAAGGTCTCGTTTCAGGACTATACAAATTGAGCTACGGATACAAGCCCTTACTTGATTTAAGGAAGGGTTGGGATGGATTAATAAAAAAAGTCACCTCTACTCTTTCAGTAAATTTTACCATAACCTAACAACGAACAGGTCAAGCTTTTTGATAGATTCACCAAAAAAACTTGGGGTTTTATGTAAATAAACGATTTTAAACCAGATTGTTTGGACGAATATCCATATTTTTATCAAAAAGCTAGAGAGGTATTTTTTATGGATATACACAGGGTTTCATTAAAGGATTTAAAGCTGTCGGAAAGGGATTTATGCTACCAAGACCCCGAATCGGAATATTCCGTAAAATTAGAGCACGTGTCAGGAAATGTGTTCCGGGTTGTTATGGAGGGCTATCTCGATTTCGAATCGAATTTATATTATACCGGGATTTTGGAGATGATCCTCTACCGTTTTCGCGAAACTTTCAAAAACGAAATGGTTTTCTTTATCGAGCATATTTCAAACCTTAAGGGTTTTAGCATTGATGCAAGAAATTATTTCGAGAAAAAAATACTCGATTGGGACAACTATGGAGGTGCGTGTTATATAGGTGCTAGTCAGATATACCAGGATTTTGGCAAACTCCTTCATAAGAATAAACCTGCCTTGCTTTTTCATTTTTGCGATGAGGAAAAGGAGGCCTTTGAACAGATCAGGCAATTCCAGTTGCCGGTTGAGGTTAAGCCTGAACCAAAACTAGGAAGGCAGGCTAAAAAAGACTGGCATATCCCCGGGTCTCCCACGACGAAGGATGAATTAGTCCCCAAACAAATACCCGAATCAAGCTGGCAGTTGGCTACTCAGGATGATCATTTTTCGGCCTCCATTTCGATGCTTGAAAACAAAGCAATCCATAGTCGGCTAAAAGGCTTTATTCAACGATCGGATGTGGCAAGCTATATCCGGTTTATCGAAAGCCTTGTTGATGTATTCGACCTGGCCCCTGGGAAATATACCCACATTGTCGAGCTAAAGGAAATTAAGGGAATGTCACGACAGGCTAAATCGCTGCTCAAAAACGCCTTCATTAAAATTGATTTTCTCCCTTCTAAACTGATTTTGGTCCGTCCACCTAAGGCCATAGAAAATACACTCAATATCCTCTCGACCCTTTTTCCCGGAAAACTCGATTATTGTGAGGTGGTCGGCGATTTCGATCTGGCTTTGAAAAAATTGCAATTGCCTAAAACGAAGCAAGACAGCCCTGTAGGTGCCAGCCGCATACCGGGGGGCAGGTTGAAAAAAAGCCAAAAACCCGAAATCCCAAAAGTTGAATCAAAAACGGAAAGGCCTACATCAACAGGAAAAAATGAACATGCAAGCAAAGTTGTTGTAAATGAAAAATCTACGGCAGTAGAAGAAATTCGATCGGAAGAAGTATCTTTTTCAACAGAAGAAATAGAACCTGAAACAACTATTGTTTTAGATGAAAAGCTGGTTGCGACCGAAGATAAATCGAAAAAGGAATTGGAGGAAATCATCAAACTTCAGGAGAAAAGGATTGGTGAATTATCGGAAATGATCCGGGATGTATCATTCAATGGGACCAAACGAGTGCAACCTGTAAAGCTCCAGCCGAGCGACCCCTTCTACGAAATATTCAATGCCGTGAGCCTGATGCAGGGTTATTATGCCGAATCGATCAATGATAACAAGTACAACTTCGAAAGCCTACGCGATCAATTAGGCATACTCCAACGTTTTGTGAACCATTCGACCGAACCAGGGCTATTGCTGAAAGAGGGTCGGATTAGCATGGCGAATACTGCTTTTGCTAAGTTGATCGGGTCGGAAAAATCGATCCTTGAAGACAAATATTTGAACCAGCTTATTATCCCTGACGATAGGGAGATGATTGACAGTATTCTTGAAAAAATGGATGCCGGCGATGAGCTTCCCTCCGAACTAAATAGTGCGGTTATCTCGGAAAATGGGAAAGAAAGAGCCGTTCATATCCGTATTGTGGTGTTTCCATACAGGGGCAAACGGGCAGCATTGCTATTTTTCAGCGAGCCGATTGCTGCCCCCGAAATATCTCTAAAAGAAGAAGCTAAGCAACCCAATGGAAAAAGTCATGAATTGGGGGCTTATGTGAGCGAGGCAGAAAACCTGAAATTTTCGTTCCTGGCCAATATTTCGCACGAAATCCGTACTCCCATGACAGCTATAGTCGGCCTGGCCGAATTCCTCACCAGCCCGGTACTTAATCCCCAAACCCTTGAGGAGTACGTTAACCTGATAAAATACAATGCCAACAGCTTGTTGATGTTGTTGAACGATTTGATCGATATTGCAAGCCTGGAGGCGGGCGAAGTGAATATCAGCAAAAAAGTTTGTTCGGTGAATCAGGTATTGGACTCGGTGTATAGCCGTTTTTCAAAATTCCAGAAGGATAGCGGATACGAACAGATCGTACTGAAGTTGAATAATTTTGCCGATCCTGTTGTTAAGCTCATCAGCGATCAGGATAGGATTGTGCAGGTTTTGTCGAACCTCCTCAGCAATTCGTTTAAATTTACGCAGAAAGGGACTATCGAATTTGGCGTGTTTTCGGTGCATGATGACAATATCAGATTTTTTGTCCGCGATACAGGCATCGGAATCGATCAGGACAAATTCGATTTGATATTTGAAAGCTTTAAGCAGGGTGACGAAAGCCGCACACGAGAATATGCCGGTGCCGGATTAGGGCTTGCCATAAGCAAAAAAATTGCCCATTTGTTGGATGGACGGATCTGGGTAGCATCGAAAAAAGGAGAAGGGAGTACCTTCTACCTGGAATTACCAAGACCCGACCCTGCCGAGCTAAGAAAAGAGGATACAGGTCTTTTGGTGGAACCAAAACAGGCATGGGCAGGTAAGACTTTTCTTATTGTCGACGACGTTGATTCGAGCTATCATTTGCTCGAAACTATTTTGCGTAAAACAAAGGCTAAGATTTTATGGGCCAAAGATGGCAATGTAGCCGTTGAATATTGCAGGAACCAAAAAATAGACCTTGTGCTGATGGATATTCAAATGCCTAACCTCGACGGCCTGGCAGCCACACGCCTGATAAAAGAAATTGACCCTGACATTCCCATAATTGCGCAAACTGCTTATGTGCAGGAAGAGGATAAATTCAGGATTGAAATGGCCGGTTGCGATGGTTACATCCCTAAACCACTCGAAAAAGACCTGGTGTACCGGATAATCCAGGAGCAGTTGGACAAGGCATATCAAGTCAGCCTGGTTGATTAGGTTTCGTGTCTCGAGTTTCGCGACTGGTTGCCGGTTGCTAGGTTCGTAGAGACGCGATTTATCGCGTCTGTCTATATCGGATAGATAGAGGCGATAAATCGTGGGTTCTTACTCAGGAAAGTTTTCAGACGCGATAAATCGCGTCTCTACGAATCCGCATTGCAGCCCTTTACTCCAGCAACCGAGGGTTTCGCTCAAAGCGAAGCCCTCGGTGGACAGCAAACCACAGGTTTAGAAGTATACAGTCCTTGTTCTTGGATGAATTTATTTCTGGATTACTACAAAAAGTCTACAAACAAAAAACCCCCTGTTTGCACAGAGGGTTTTTCATATATTTTTGAGATCGGATTATTTCTGGATAACCACATCGATTGTTATGGTACCGGTAGCATCAGGAGTTAATGCAGTAACTCTTACCAATCCATTCTTATCATCAGCAGTAGTGAAAGCAAAGATATCACCAACAGCTAAATCAGTCATTTTGGTAGCCGATAAACCAGCAATTGATGAAAGCATTGCATCATCAGTCATACCATTGAATTCAGTTTCAGTAACAGCACTTGCACCAAAGGTAGTTGCATTTTTAGTAAACCATGCGGCACACAATGAAAGGTTTCCTGTTCCGCCATTTACACTTACATCACTTGGAGCACAAATTGTTGCTTTGTTTGTGTTACCATAGTAATAAACTATGTCAATAGTTCCTTGTGCATTATCGGCTACGCTTTGTACCATGACACTTCCGGAGCTTGCATCAAGGTAGCTACCTTCTGCGTTGGATTGAGCACCCATTAATTTTGCTGAGAAACGGCTAATTTCACCAGCACCAGAAACTACTGTAAAGGTAACTGTCTCAGTTGTCATTGATTTCTTGTCGTTCACTTCAAAACCAATAGTAATTTCTGTATTGGCGCCAACGGTAGCAGGAATGTGATACGTATAGTCAAATTCAACTTTGTTAAGGTTTTTTGAGAAATTCACCAAATCGCCTTCTTCAAAAGCATCAATAGGATCTACATTCTCAATATCACTTAAAGGAAGGCTGGTTGTACTCTCTTCAGCCCAAAAATCAACGAGGTCTTCGTTTGCGGCAATTACAAGATGATAGGTAACCGATGTGCCAGGAGCATAAGTAGGAGTTCCTTGCAAAGTGGCCACTACTGTTGGAGGATCGGTCTCATCGTCAGTGCAGCTAGTAAAAATGCCTACCGTAAGGGCAAGCATAAGCATAAATAAGAAATTAATTTTTTTCATGATTCATTTTAATTTTAATTAATAATCGGCACAAAAATAGTAGTTTAATAGAACAAAACAAGCTGGAATAGGTCGTGGCTCATTTTTTTAACAAACATTAAAACTTTTGCGCTTATGATTGGTAATATGCTGTTGTTTAGGTGGTAAAATAGGTTGCAAACAAAAAGCCTGTTGAACAAGGTTACTATTTTGTCCAACAGGCTTGATGGATCAGTCTTGATCACGAAAAAATCAATGATCAATCGTTCGGCACCGTAATATGGGACCAATTTTCATTTCGCTTGATACGGGTAACCTGCATTTCGCTTATGGCAAACAAACGGGCAATCACATTTTGCTTGATGCCTTTGTTCAACATAGTTTTCAGGAGTACAATGTCTTCGGGCTTTAATTTGGAGTTGGTAACAATATGACCCGACTTCCTTTGCTCGTCAAGAATCCTTTTATGTATCCGTTGATAACTAACTTCAGAAGTTACCCACTCAAGGTTGCTGATAATGTTGTTCGACTTGTCCCAATCTTTGTGGATAACCACAGTTTGATTTTTATCTTCCCTTTGGATAAAAAATTCGGCTGTCAGTTTATGTACACAAAACTGTTTTTTCTCGCCATTTACCATTATCCCAACCGTTTGGAATCCCCTTACGTCCATACATTTCAGGATTTTTCCACCCGATTCCGAAACGAAGCTTTTTACCCTACCATGATTGCTTATTTCGTAATGTTTGTCGGCGAAGTCAATCCTTTTCCAAACTTCAATCTCGTCTTTTTTCGATTTCCTTTTTCCTTTTTTCATAATCCAATATTTATTTAGTCTAAAATGCAAATAAGTAAATAGCCATGTATTTCCAAAGCTCAATTTTATTGAAATACAAATCTAAAGAAAAAAAACATTCAAATCCATAAGTTTTGCTGAATTTACTTAAAAATTATCACCTCTTCGTGTCAATCTTGTTTTACTTGCTTAGATAATGTTTGTTAATCTATTGAAAAAATGGCGGTTGGAGTGTTGGATTAAGAAAATCCCCGGTTAGGCGACTTTAGTTATTGTCTGTGCAAATCAATTCTACTCACTGACCCAAACCCATAAACACCTAAACTTTTGGTGCTGTGGTTAGCCTGACGTACCTGTGGCACTCAGCACAATAAGGGGAACAAATATCCAACATGTTTTCATCCCTAACAGGATTTCCAATAGCTCAGGGAAGAGCGGAAGTAAGGTAGTATAAAAGTCAATACTGAATATTAAACCCCGTATGTGGCCACAAAATTTCAATATAAGTTGAATTGAACCTTGCACAACTAAAAGCATATAATACCAATTGTACTTCAAAATGAAAGCCATTTCGCTAATTGAATTGGTAAATTCTGATACTGAATTGATGTGGCTTTAGGAGAGAAACGAATTAAAGGCACATTTCAAATAGTAATCGGTATAAGCCATACAATCGAGAAATACCTTTG
This sequence comes from Bacteroidales bacterium, assembly GCA_021740905.1. Taxonomy (GTDB): domain Bacteria; phylum Bacteroidota; class Bacteroidia; order Bacteroidales; family M50B96; genus JAIOYV01. The sequence continues at coordinate 17,566 of JAIOYV010000096.1, read as the reverse complement.
TATCGAGGAAGTGAATTTTGCCGGACACCTGGAGAAATTCAACCACCGAAAACAGGACAAAGATTTATAGTACATTTGCTGCTGACTAAATAATGGGAAATAGAACAAATGACAAAAAAGAAAACCTTTAAGAACATAGCATTCATCGTTTTTTTCGTGTGTGTCCTTTTGGGCATCCTTGTATCCAACGACCCCTTCAATACCCAATTGGGCGAAACTGATGTAGAGAGCTACACCGCCCAAAACAGAATTGAAGCCCCAATCCCCGATACTTTAAAAATTATGACCTGGAACATCAAATTTGGTGGGGGCCGCATCGATTTCTTTTTCGATTGTTTTGGCGACCGGGTTATTATGTCGGAAGAAGAAGTGCTTGGAAATTTGGAAAGCCTGTCCGCAAAGATCAATCAATACCAACCCGACATTCTTTTTTTGCAGGAAGTTGATATCCAATCAAAGCGAAGTGCCCACATCAACCAGCTTCAATGGTTGCTCGATCATACCGATCTTTCGTATGGTGTATATGCCTCTCAGTGGAGAGCAAGCTATGTCCCAAGCAATGGGATTGGGCAAATGAATTCGGGCAATGCCATCTTATCGAAATGGGGCCTCAGCAATGCCAAACGGATTGGCCTTCCTTTGTTTGAAGAGCAAAACTGGTTGGTCCGCTATTTCTACCTGAAAAGAAATATTCTTATAACCGAATTAGCCCTTGACGGGAAGAATTACCTTCTGGCCAATACTCACCTGGCAGCTTATGCGCACGATGGCACCAAAAAGAAGCAGCTCGATATCCTGTATCATCTTTTAAACTCGACCGACAGTCTACACCATACTTTTATTTTAGGTGGCGATTTTAATTCCCTACCCCCCGGAACCAAAAAAGTGAAGGATTTTTCAGATGATGTATGCACCAAAGAGGAGTTCTCTGCCGGCGATTATTCCGAAGAAACCAACTGGCTAACCCCTTTTTACCGTTTCGAGGCAGCTATTCCACATAGCGTTTATAAAACAAACAATGCCCCCTATTTTTCTCATACTACACAAAGCCCGGCCAATGGTGGTTTCTGGAACCGAAAAATAGATTACCTATTTACCAATGGTCATTTTGTTGAAGGCAGTGGACTTACCCATCAGGATGAGAATTCGGGCGGGATGAACACAATGGAATTATCCGATCACGCGCCATTAAGCGTTCAATTTGTCCTCCATCCAGAATAAAAATTTGACAACAGGCAACTGTTTGCTGTGTCCTGTTTATAGATAGTAGGGTTTATAACTGAGCAGCAAGCCTTGCTTCTTTTCCTATGGACTGCCAAGTGCTGGCTTTTGGCTTCCTACTGGTGCAATGTGCATGAAAATACTATCGAATGTCGAATATCCAACACTGAATATTCAATGAGAAACTTTTAGAAATCCTGCGCTCCCAGTTTCTTCATTCAATATTGGAGATTGATACTTGGATATTTGCAAATGGATGGTAGTTTTTGTTTGTCTGGTGAGGAGTGTGATCTATATCTTTACCGAAGACTGCCGACAGAAGACTGGCAGAATCCCTGAATGTAATCTACGTGTTTCTCGTAATTTTAGTTAATAAGATTTAAATAGACCTGGATTCGTATTTCTATCACCTAAAAAGTAGCTAATATTGAATCGAATTTTAATTAACACCAATTTAAAATATTAATAGTATGGCTAATTTATTAGAACAAAAAGTTGATGATTTCATGGCGAAGGTTATCGCCAAGAACCCTGCAGAGGTTGAGTTTCACCAAGCTGTAAGGGAAGTTGTTGAATCTATTATCCCTTTCCTCGAAGAGAATCCTAAGTATAGTGAAGCAAAAATCCTCGATCGGATTGCCGAGCCAGAAAGAGTGTTGATGTTCCGTGTTCCATGGTTAGACGATCAAGGTAAGCCTCAGGTAAACCGTGGTTTCCGTATCGAAATGAATTCGGCTATCGGCCCTTATAAAGGTGGTCTTCGTTTCCATCCAACCGTAAACCTTGGCATCCTTAAGTTTTTGGCTTTCGAACAAGTATTTAAAAACTCCCTTACTACGTTGCCTATGGGTGGTGGTAAAGGTGGTTCCGATTTCGATCCAAAAGGAAAATCAGACAATGAAGTAATGAAATTCACCCAAAGCTTCATGAGCGAATTGTTCCGTCACATTGGCCCGAACACAGACGTTCCTGCCGGTGATATAGGTGTTGGTGGACGTGAAATTGGTTTCCTATTCGGACAATACAAGCGTTTACGCAACGAGTTTACCGGTGTATTGACCGGAAAAGGCCGCGAATGGGGTGGATCATTAATTCGTCCGGAAGCTACCGGTTATGGTACAGTTTATTTTGCTGAAGAAATGTTGAAGACCCGTGGCGATTCAATGAAGGGTAAAATTGTTGCTGTTTCTGGTTCAGGTAATGTGGCTCAATATGCCGTTGAAAAATGCAACGATTACGGTGCAAAATGTGTTACCCTCTCCGATTCATCAGGTTACATCTATGACCCAGCCGGTATCGATGCTGAAAAACTCGCTTATGTTATGCATCTTAAGAATGTAAAACGCGGACGTATTCAGGAATATGCACAAAAGTATGGTTGCCAATTTGTAGAAGGTGAAAGGCCATGGGGCGTTAAGTGTGATGTTGCTTTGCCTTGTGCTACTCAAAACGAAGTTAACGAAGAAGAAGCTAAGACTCTCATTGCAAATGGATGTTTCGTAGTATCTGAGGGTGCCAACATGCCTTCAGTACCAGAAGCTATCGAAGTATATCTCGAAAAGAAAATTCTTTACGGACCAGGAAAAGCTGCCAATGCCGGTGGTGTTGCCGTTTCAGGTTTGGAAATGAGCCAAAACTCTCTTCGTCTATCATGGACTCGCGAAGAAGTAGATGCCCGCTTGCACCAAATCATGAAAGATATCCATGCTACTTGCCAGAAGTATGGTACACAACCTGATGGATTTATCCATTATGTAAATGGAGCTAACATTGGCGGTTTCGTAAAAGTAGCCGATTCAATGCTTGCTCAAGGACTTGTTTAATTAATGATGTGATTGTTTTTGATACTGAAAAGGGCGTACATTTTTGTACGCCCTTTTTTAGTTTGTGCGTCTGTGTATGGATTAATTAAAAGAATATTCATCTCATTATCTCTCCATAGTTTAGAATAATTCTAAGGTCTCAAAACAAAACATTTTCGCAATTTTAAAGGCTGAAAAATACATATACATATTTGAGATTTTAAAACCAAAATAGTATGCGAATTAAGAGAATACAAGTACAGGAAGACAAGCAAACCTCCGCATCTGCGGTCGATTTGAGCCTCCTTGACCCAATCATCGAAAAATACAAAGGCAAGCGGGGAAATATGATCCCGTTGCTACAAGGGGCACAGGATTTATACGGTTTCATCCCACGCGAGGTATTTGTCAAACTGTCGGAAGAAACCGGCATTAATTTAAGCGATATGTTTGGCGTGGCTACTTTCTACGCCCAGTTTCGCCTCAATCCTGTCGGCAAAAATATCATTAAAGTTTGTCACGGAACGGCCTGTCACGTGCAAAATGCAACGGCCATCACCGATGCGATAAAAGAATCGCTGAATGTGAAAGACGGCGAAACAACCCCCGATGGTTTGTTTACCCTCGAATCGGTAGCTTGTCTCGGCTGTTGCTCTCTGGCTCCTGTTATGATGATCGGAAACGAAACTTACGGCAAACTGAGTGGAAAAAGTGCTTCCAAAGTAATCAAAGACATCCGTTTAAAAGAACTCAATTAATATCAAACCCAAACAAGGCAGTGTTGTAAAAGCAATGCCTGCCGGGAATAAATAAAAATCCTTATGGAAAAAATAAAAGTAATAGTTGGGCTTGGGAGTTGCGGGATTGCTGCCGGGGCCAATAAAACTTATGATAAAATTGCGGCTATGCAAAAGGCCGAGAATCTTGACTTCGAATTAAAAAAGACCAGTTGTGTGGGCATGTGCTACCGCGAACCTTTGGTAGAGATTATCGATCAGGATGGTTCATATTTATATGGTGAAGTGGACGAAGACAGGGTGCTGGAGATAATCGAAAAACACGTACAACATAACGAGCCTGTGAAAGAGTATGTGGTACATACCGAATTATTCCCTACTGTCGACGACAGTTATTTTAAAGGGCAGGTAAAAATTGCCCTTCGAAATTGCGGCTATATCGACCCTGAGTCGATAGAAGAAGCCATGGAGAAGAAGGCTTACGAAGCCATGAAAAAAATTGGTTTTGAAAAAATCCCACCTGCCGGGGTTATTCAAATGATCCTCAACTCAGGTATCCGGGGTCGTGGGGGCGGTGGTTTCCCAACCGGTCTGAAATGGCGCTTTGCCAACAATTCAAAATCAAAAGAAAAATATATTATTTGCAATGCTGATGAGGGTGACCCTGGAGCTTTTATGGACCGCTCCTTATTAGAAGGCGATCCACATGCCGTGCTCGAAGGGATGGTAATTGGTGCCTATGCCATTGGCGCTACAGGAGGCATTATCTATTGCCGTGCTGAATATCCGTTGGCCATCAAACGTTTGAACATAGCACTTGCTCAAGCTCGAAAACATGGATTCCTTGGAAAAAATGCCTGTGGCATCGAAAACTTTAATTTCGATATTTATGTGAAAGAAGGGGCAGGTGCGTTTGTTTGTGGCGAAGAAACCGCCTTGATTGCTTCTGTGGAAGGTGAACGCGGGATGCCTCGCAAAAGGCCTCCATTTCCTGCCGTTTCAGGTTTGTGGAAAGAACCCACCAACATCAACAATGTGGAAACCTGGGCCAATATTCCCTGGATTATCCTGAATGGTTCGGAGGCCTATTCGAAATATGGTACGGATAAAAGTAGCGGCACCAAAGTGTTTGCCCTTACCGGAAAAATTAAAAACGGTGGACTGGTGGAAGTGCCTATGGGGATTACCATCCACGACATTATTTTTAAGTTGGGCGGCGGCATCCAGGATGATAAAAAGTTTAAGGCCGTTCAATTGGGAGGACCATCGGGCGGATGTATCCCCGAATACCTTTCCAATACAATTGTCGATTATGATTCGGTAAATGCCACCGGTGCCATAATGGGTTCGGGCGGAATGGTTGTAATGGACGAAACTACTTGCATGGTCGATATAGCACGTTTCTTCCTCGATTTCACCCAAAAAGAATCCTGTGGAAAATGCACCTTCTGCCGTATCGGGACCAAACGAATGCTCGAAATACTGACCCGGATTACCGAAGGAGAAGGCCAGGAAGGTGACATCGAAAAACTCGAAGAATTGTCCTACCAGATTAAAGATAGTTCGCTTTGTGGATTGGGACAAACAGCTCCAAACCCGGTGCTTACCACTATCAAATATTTCCGCAACGAGTACGAAGCCCACATAAGGGATAAAAAATGCCCGGCGTTAAATTGCAAAAAACTCCTGAAATATGAGGTGATCGAAGAGACTTGCACCGGTTGTACGGTTTGTGCCAAGAATTGCCCGGTCAATGCCATCAGTGGCGAGCGTAAGCAACTGCATTTTATCGATCAGGAATTATGCACACAGTGTGGGGTATGTTATAGCAAATGTAAATTTGAAGCCATCCGGATTTCATAATCGGTTTGATTCAACTTGAAACAAAAAGAAAGTCATGGATAAAATAAATGTAATATTAAACGGAAAAAATATACAAGGGCAAGCGGGCGAAACCATTTTAGAACTGGCACGGAGAAGCGGGATCGATATCCCTACCCTTTGCCACGATCCACGCCTCGAACCCTATTCGTCATGCTTTTTATGTGTGGTTGAGGTGAATGGGATGAAAGGGTTGCAAACTTCCTGCTCGACCAAAATTACGGAGGGGATGGACATCACCACCGACAATGCCAAGGTACACAAAGCACGAAAGACAGCCCTCGAATTGTTGTTGAGCAACCACTACGCCGATTGCGTGGGGCCTTGCAAGGAAACCTGCCCGGCAGGGGTCGATGTGCAGGGATATATTTCGCTTATCGACAAGGGGCTGTACAACGATGCCATTGCCCTGATCAAAGAAACCAACCCTTTGCCCGCCATTTGCGGAAGGGTTTGTGTGCGCCCGTGCGAGGTCGCTTGTCGAAGAAACCTTTTGGATGAAGGCGCGCCGGTAGGGATCGATTATATGAAACGCTTTGCAGCCGATCAGGACCTGGATTCGGAAACCCGGTTTATCCCCGATTGTGACGATCCTACCGGAAAAAAAGTGGCTATTATCGGGGGAGGCCCTGGTGGTTTGTCTGCCGCCTATTTCCTTCAACAAAAAGGCCACCAGTGCGATATTTATGAAGCTGCCCCAAAAGCGGGGGGATGGCTCCGCTATGGAATACCTGAATATCGTTTACCAAACGATTTGTTGCAGCGCGAAATTGATGCAGTGACCGAACTGGGTGCCAATCTGTATTGCGAAAAAAACCTGGGCGGCAACATCAGCTATAAAGATTTAAGAGATCAGTACGATGCCACCATCCTTACTATTGGTTCACAAAAAGGGACATTGATTGGTTGCAAAGGCGACGATGCAGGGAATGTTTTTTCAGGTATCGACTTTCTGAAAAACATGGAAATGACAGGTCAGCCTGCCGATTTCCGTGGGAAAACCGTTGCCGTTGTCGGAGGGGGTAACACAGCCATGGACTGCTGCCGGACTTCGATCCGTTGCAATGCAGAAAAGGTATTTGTGATTTACCGACGTACCGAAAATGAAATGCCTGCCAACCCTATCGAAATCCACGAATCGAAAATCGAAGGAGTGGAATATCTCTTGCTCACCAATCCGGTGGAAGTAAACAAACATGAAGATGGCACGGTTAAATCGATCACCTGCCTGAAAATGGAGCTGGGCGAGCCAGATGCTTCCGGTCGTAGAAGGCCTGTTCCTGTCGAAGGATCGGACTTCGAGTTGAAGGTGGATTATGTGTTGGCTGCCATTGGCCAGAAAACCGATGTGAACTTTATCGACGATATCAACCAAAATACCGTTAAAGGGGAACTGAAAGTGAACCGTTGGGGCGATATTGATGCCGATCCAACAACACTACAAACTGGCATCCCTTCTATATTTGCTGCTGGTGATGGCGTTACAGGGCCAGCCACTATTATTGAAGCCATTGCGCAAGCAAAACTGGCCTCACATTCAACCCATCAGTTTTTGATGGGAGAAGAAGTAGTCCCTCCAAAGAAAGAATTTGTAAGCCGTCGTGATCATTTCAAAAAACAAAATGCTGTTGATTATGTTGGGAAGTTTGCCCGTCAGTTACGGCAGGAAATGCCTGTGCTGGATGCCGGTAACCGTTTCAATTTTCTGGAAGTTGAACTGGGATATGCCGACGAACAAGTTGCCCGGCACGAAGCCCAGCGTTGTCTGGAGTGTGGTTGCACCGAATATTTCACCTGTGACCTGAAACGCTACTCGACCGAGTATGGTGCTGAGCAAAAAGCCGAAGGGGATTATTCCATTTCCGAAGTCAATTTTAGCCATCCTTATATCGAAATAGATAACAACAAATGTGTGCTCTGTTCGCGCTGTATCCGTATTTGTCGTGATGTAGTAGGGGCTAATGCACTGGGTTTGGTAAAGCGTGGTTTCGACACTTTTGTGGCACCAAGCCTGGGCGAATCGCTTATTCACACGAATTGCGAATCATGCGGTTTATGTATTTCGACCTGTCCCACCGGGGCAATCACCGAAAACATGCCATTTAAACCCGGCCCTGTTACTACAGAAAGTTTTGAGGCAATCTCAAATTTCACTTCCGAAGGAGAAAAAATAAACCTGCATGTTAAAAATGGGTTTATTATGCAGGCCACTGGTGCAAAAGGCCTGGTAAACCCCGATACAAACATAGGCCGACATGCCAAGTTTGGCTACAATCTACTTAATACCCCGGACAGGATAACCACTCCCATGATAAAGATTAAGGGCAAGTTTGAGGAAATTTCGTACGACAAAGCCATTGAGGCCATCGCGATAAAAATCAGATCGGTCAATTCGATTGAAAATGCTTTTTATGGGGGGGCCAGATTAAGTAACGAAGAACAATATCTGATTCAGAAATTTGCACGGGTAGGCGCTAAAACAAACAATGTAAATAACTGGCATTATATGTTTGGCGGCGAAGGGTACATCAAAAATTCGCAAGCCAATGTTCCTTTCAATCAGATTAAAGATGCCGGGATAATTTACCTTGTTGGTGCCGAGTTAGCTGAAGATAACCAGTATGTGGGCTTTCTTGTAAACCAGGCTCGCATAAAATATAATGTGCCAGTTGAATTGGTTACCACGAAAGCGCACAGCACCATGGAACACAAGGCCGACAAGGTGTTGCGGATTAAATCCTATTATCACTTTGTGAAAGCCATAAACCATTACATCCTTGGCAATGGTATGCAAAACCAGTGGTTCATCAACGATAATTGCAGCGACTTTGCAGCGTATAAAGCAGAATTGTTAAAAGAAGATTTTGCTGAACTTCTGAATAAAGCCGGCGATAATTGTTCGGGCGAGATTATGCGTTTTGCCAACGAATTCAATAATGAAATGAACGCCGTGATAATTTTTGCCGAGAAGGAAATTTCGGCCAACACGTCATTCGAAATCCGCAACCTGGCTATGATAACCGGGAAACTGGGCAAAACAGCCAGTGGAATTATCGCACTGAAAGAGAAAAACAATTCGCAGGGTTTGCTCGATATGGGCGTTTGCAACAAAGTGGGACCTGGAACTGTATCAGTATTCGATCAAGAATACATGGACACCTTGAAAAAGAAATGGGCTGTGTCGAGACTTCCCCTTGGGATTGAGGAATGTCACACCGAGCTGCTCGAAAACGGGACGGTTAAAAATATGTTTGTTTTTGGCGAAGACCCCATTGGTTGCGCGAACGATAAAGCAAAAATCAAGAAATATTTCGACCAGGCCAACTTTGTCATGGTGATGGATTATTTCATGACAGAAACAGCCCAGGAAGCCGACTTGATTATCCCGGCCTCGTTCCCTGCCGAAACCGGTGGATCGTATACAAACACTCAGAAAGTGATCCAACAATTCGACAAGCACATGGTGCAAAAAGTGGATATGCTGAATTATACCTTCCTGATTGATTTGCTCGAACTGTTTGGCTCGCATCAGTTGGTGAGCCTTGATGATGTACGCGACGAGATGATGTCGGTGTTACCAAAACAGGAAGGAAGACAGATGCACGAATTCAAATATACTCAGGAAGACAATTGGAACCGGATGTTCGAGCATGGTTGTGATGCTTTCCAGAAAATGTTTGAGGAAGGATTTCAGAAAGCGTTTGAGGAATGATGAGTTGAAAAGTTAGTGAGTTCTGAGTTTGGAGAAAGTTTGGCGTGTGTCCGAGGGGTTTAAAAGCATGCCGGTGAGTGAGGTGAGTAGTTAGACTGTTGAATAGTTGGAAAGTTTGGAGGTTAGTAGGCAATTGCAGCGAATCATTCCATATTTTCTAGTAGACTCCTGATACTGAACGATTTTTAATATTTTTAGCTCGATAAAAAAATAAATTATTATTTTGGGAAAAATTAAAATGAACTGATATGAAAGAATTTGAATCAATCGATGACATCCTCGATTTTGCAATCCAGGCCGAGCAAAATGCTGTAGATTTTTATACCGATTTGGCCAAGACTTTAACCACCGAAGATATGAAGGCTACTTTTCAGGAATTTGCCAAAGAAGAAATTTCGCACAAAGCCAGGCTTATAAAGATCAAAGAGGAAGGATTATATGATATCCAGGAAGTAAAAGTAACTGACCTTAAAATTGCAGACTATGTAGTAAGCGTAAAACCAAGCTCCGACATGACCTATCAGGACGCACTGATCCTGGCCATGAAACGCGAAAAGGCAGCCTTCCGCCTGTACACAAACCTCGCAGCAAAAGCCCCCAACGACAAACTAAAGCGTTTGTTCGAGTCGCTGGCTTTGGAAGAATCGAAGCACAAATTGCGTTTCGAGATCGAATATGATGAATATATTTTGAGGGAAAATTAGGCATTTTCAATTGCACAGGTTACACGAATTTTGGAAAACCTTATTCCATATTTTTTAACCTTAGTAGCCAAGCAAACAGCAACATAAACTTCAATCTTATTACCTTATTGGGCAGGAGAATAAGGTAATAAGTTTTGTTCTTTGGCGTTGCTACAAGGATTAGGATAACATTCAATTGTGACTACTGTGTCCAATTTTTGTGAAAACTCAGATGAAAAATTAGATGGATCGCCAAACACACCCATTGTTGAGCCCCATTGATCCGTGAAAATAAAACCTGTGGCTTTAGGAATGTTTGGTAAGATGGGATCTTCGTTATTTTTTTCCTTACATGAACTAAAGCTAAAAATGAGAAATATAACAAGTAATGCCTTTGATGTTTTCATTAATAATTTTGTTTTCAAAGATATAAGAAGTAACCAAGAATTGAAGATATATGTCAAAAATAAATAACAGAAAAAAGGTCGTGGTTTTGTGAATGCCCATCTGGTATTAACATTAAAATAGTCCAATCATGTTTGAAATCGTGGATTTTGTCGTTCACCCCATCGCGTTTATTTACAAACTTTTCAAATAAGACAAGTTCAAATGGGATTTGGTTCTTTGTGCCCCGGTGCCTTCCTGAATTTGTTTAAGCCAATCGTTTTTCAACATCCGCAGTACTGTATATAATAGCGGTCATCCTTGAAGCTTTTTAATACGTACACATAATGTGTCATTTGAAGGATATTTAAACTTAGTCGGGGTAGGGCGACTCGAACGCCCGACCTCTACGTCCCGAACGTAGCACGCTACCAGCTGCGCTATACCCCGATTTTTATTTCCCTCAAAGTAGCGTCCCCAACGGGCGGGACAATACCACAAAGGAAAAAAAAATGTACCCAGAACAGGGCTCGAACCTGCACACCATTACTGGCACTGGTCCCTGAAACCAGCGCGTCTACCAATTCCGCCATCTGGGCAAAAGCTGGGCAAAGGTAATTATTTTCAATTTCCAATGACCTGAAAAATGATTAATTTTGATCCAAATATAAGATTATTTGCCTGGTACTAAATATTTGATTTGAAAAAGAGATCTTCTTTATGGAACTAGAAAGGACACCTCAAATAATATCACTGTCTCCCGACAATATAGACAAGGAACACATCTGCTGCGCATTTGCTGACAAAAAGTGCTCACATGGCTATCTTGCAAAGAAAGACTGGTTGAACGATCAATTCAAAATTGGATATACTTTTAAAAAGTTTGATGTACGCGGAAAAGTTTTTATTGAGTATGTGCCTGCCGAACATGCATGGTTGCCGGTTGATGCGCCGGGTTACCTGTTGATTAATTGCTTTTGGGTTTCGGGGCAATACAAGGGGATGGGCTTTGGTAAACTTTTACTGGACGAATGTATTCGCGATTCGCATGGCAAAGCCGGGATTATTGTTGTGACAGGAGGGAAGAAACGTCCCTTTATGTCAGACAGTAGGTTTCTTAAGCATCAAGGTTTTATAAAAGTGGACGAGGCTGCACCTTATTTTGAATTGTGGTGCAAGAAAAATTATCCAGGTGCTCTCGATCCAAAATTCTTAGATTCAGCCAAACAAGCCAGATGCGAAAACAAAAACGGTATAGTAGTTTATTATTCTAATACCTGTCCTTTCAATGAGTATTATGTGAACACTGTTTTGAAAGATTTTGCCAAGATGAAAAACATTCCACTGGATATTATTGAAATTACTTCACAACAAACAGGTCGAAACATGCCAGTTCCATGGATAATCCACAGCCTGTTTTACAATGGAGAGTATTTGACCCATGAACTGAAATCGGAAAAAGGGCTGGAGAAATTGTTTGGAAAATTGGTGTAGAGAAAATTTAGAAATTTTATTATGGACGATAACATAGAAAAATCGGATGAGGAACTTGAAAAGCTAAGGGCCGAAAATGCAGCGAAACAAATGAAACTTATGATGCAATATGGAATGGATTTTTCAACTGCACAGGGCAGCAAGGATTTGCCCCCTGAAATTGAGGGGCAATTTTTGGATTCAGTCGGGCAGTTTGAAGAACAATATCAAAATGCCAAGCAGGTTTCTCTTTATGATTTTATTGGGAAACCTGAATTTCGTAAAGAAGCTTCCATCCCGCAAGATGAAATAAAGTTGGAGCTTGATAAATTGGAGCAAATTCTGGCAGATAACGGCATTGGCGTTGACTCTATTTGCGAGGTTGAGGTACGCGAAATATACCGGTTTATTACCGAAGAGCTTTTTTTGCACGAAATAGACGACATGAGGATGCCCGGTTGGATGACCCATTTTACGTATGAGGAATTTCATCCTAACCACGAATACGATATCCGTGAACATAGCACCGATTTCATAAATTCTTTCTTAAACAAGGAATCGGACTATTACAAACACTACCTGACAATTGAAGCAGAAGCCAACAAATGGTTCGAGAGCTTCCGTAATTCGTTTAGTTCGTTCAATCTTACCCAATTCGATATTCAAGGCCTTGATTTCGTCAGCGATAACGCAACCCTATTGTTTTACATCAATTTTGAAGGCACTATTGATGGAGGCAGCGAAACACAAACCTACAGTGGGCATGGAAAAATAGGTTTGCGCTATGTGTTTGAGTATTGGTGTATCGATACTGTTGTTTTTCCATTAGGTTAAGATCAAAAATTGCAGATAGTCATATAAAATAGCAATGTTCAAATAGGCAAGAACGAATCATCCGCATCATATTGGTTTATTATCTTATCTTTGCAGCTCATTTAAAATAAAGTTATGAGTAACGGAACAGTAAAATTTTTTAACAATTCGAAAGGATTTGGATTCATCACACCTGAGGATGGAAGTAAAGATGTATTTGTACATGTAAATGGATTGAAAGATCAAATCGGTGAAGGCGACAAAGTAAGCTACGATGTTGAAGAAGGTCAGAAAGGACTAAATGCAGTGAATGTAAAATTAATCTAAGATTTTACTTTCAATCATTGCAATGTAAAGGGCCTGTCGATTGATAGGCTTTTTTGGTTTTGTGCCGGGTAGGAATTCACACAATGAGTTATTTAGCACCTTTTGATATTTCCCGGCACTGAGGACGTGAAAACAAAGAATCCATCATTCTGAATTTGGTAAGTGCTTTTTAGACCAAACTCTTTCAAGAATGATTTTTCTGGATCATCTTTGGAGGCTTTCTTGAGGCCCTTGGATATTTTAAATTCCCTTAAACAAAATTACAATTCAAGTGTTTTGTTTGCTAGATAAGGAAACCAGTTTCATAAGGATTAAGAAAAGAAAAAAAAGCAGGGATATTTAATTTGGCTGTTTTAAAGTAATAAAGCCGGGACTATTTCCTACTAATTGGAGTTTCTACGGTCTTTAATAGAAATTTTCCACACGAGTTTTGATCATTAATTAAGCGTATATGGAAGATAAAAATGAGGTTCTAGCAACATCCGATTCGATGGAGATGTACGAAGCACGAAAAAGGATTGTGCTGGAGATGACCGGTAAATTCAAACCCGAGAGGTTTGTCTATCTTATAACAGCGATATTATCCTTTGGTCTGACCATCTATATTGCATTGGATTTATACAAGCAGGATAAGATCGAAATAGATCAGCTTGCCTTGTTTATTGGTCCAACGGGTTTTCTAGCTTATGCAGTTTCACGGATACTGTTTATGTGGTCGAAGTCGATGAAAATTATTTTCACCGGAAAAGTTTAAACCATGGATGAGCAAAAAATAAATAGGGAAATTGAGCAACTGAAAAGTGATATCGACATTCATAAAATTGATCGTATTACAAAAGGGAGCAAATGGGTTAGCATTTTTGTTATTCCGGTTTTATTTATATTGTTTATGTATGGAGCCATAAGACTCAATAAGCTATATCAGGAAATAGAAATCGTTGAAGCAAAAAAGCAGGCCGAGCAATTGAAATACGAATCGTTGCAGTTTGAAAATGATGCCCTTGAGAAAAAGAAAATACAATTGGAAACAGAACTGATGGCTACTTATGGGCTTTCCATTGATAGCATCACTTCATTGTCTACAAGCGAAGTATTGGAAAAAAGTCTCTCGGCCAATGATGGCATAAAGACTATCGTCAAGGATTACTCTCCTAATAAAAATGTGATAGTCCGCTATTATGCAAAAACAATAGACGATAAAAGGATAGCTGTTGAATTGGAATCATTGGGTTATGGGTTTGAAGAGAAAATCCCTACTGCCGGGATGAGCAAGAAAAACACAATTGCCCTTTGGTATGGGGCTGGTGTGCCAATCGAGGATGTAAAAATTGTTGCTCTTGCATTAATTCGTGCCGGGGCACCCATTAAAGGGATCCGCCCGTATGCAAAGAGCCTGTCAGATCCGAACTATAAGAGATTTATTATTGAAGCAGGAGCCTCTGTTGATCTTGAAAGCAACCCACTCATGACCGTTGACGAAATTAAGGTTGCAAAAGAATTCGGCAGGTGATTGTACCGGCAAACTCAAACGACAGGCATAGCCCATAGCGGGAAATATTTTGTAATATTGCCACATAATTAATCCTGAATCAGCATGAATCTTTTGGGTAACCTAATTTGGATAATCTTCGGGGGCTTTCTGGTGGCCCTGGAATATTTTGTTGCCGGAGTGCTTTTAATGTTAACCATTGTAGGCATCCCCTTTGGTATGCAATCGTTTAAACTGGCGCATCTGGCCCTCATTCCTTTTGGCAGGGAAGCTGTTTACACCGAAGGTGCACCTGGCTGTCTTTCTACTGTCATGAACATTATCTGGATTCTTATTGGTGGTATCTGGATTGCATTGACACACTTAGCCTTTGGGTTGTTGTTTGCCATAACCATAATCGGGATTCCATTTGCCCGACAGCATTTTAAATTGATGTCGCTAAGTTTTACACCTTTTGGGAGGGAAGTGAGGAGGAAATAGATGTGATATAGTTTGCAATTAATGCGAATCAAGAGTTGAATTTCAATTGTCACGAAGTGGCTAAATCTCAATAACCGTGAGTGATAGCCCACGGAATCCGATGTCGTATGACTCCAGCCACGAAGTGGTTGAACTGAATTATCAATGTTCAGCCCACTTCGGGGCTGCATTGTGCTATGCCCTTCTATTGTGGGTTTCACCCACGGCTATTCAAATTGCACCCTTTCAGGGCTTTACGTAAATTATTAATTAATGTATTCAACCCTTTATTCGCATTGTTAACATAAAAATATAGTTTTGCCTAATAAAATACCTCGAGGTAGGGCATAATTATGAAAAGGATAATCTTTATATGGATTTTAGTTTTTACTGCCCTGAGCACAATTGCTCAACAACCTTTTGTTTCATCATATCAGGATTCGATTAATAAAAAACGATTGGTGACCACTATAGGGATTGGAACAGGAATCTATCTTACAGGCCTTTCGTACCTTGGTTTTGTCTGGTACAAAGACCACGAGCTAGTCCCTTTTCATTTTTATAACGACTCAAAAGGCTATTTGCAAATGGATAAAGCAGGTCATGCTTTTGGCGCGTATATCGAAAGCTATTCAGCCTATAAGGCATTGCGATGGGCAGGAATGGATAAGAAAAGAGCCTTGATTTATGGTGGACCAATTGGTTTGATTTTTCAAACGCCAATCGAAATTTTTGATGGATTATATGAAGGATGGGGGTTTTCCTGGTCCGATATGGCCGCAAATACCTTTGGTTCACTACTATTTACGACGCAAGAAGCAATCTTTGATGAGCAGCTTATTTTGATGAAATTTTCGTATTCCCCAAGCAAATACCCTTCGCATCACTCCGCTCTTGGAGAATCTCATCTCGAAAGCTTCTTTTTAGATTATAATGCGCAAACCTATTGGCTATCGGGTAACCTTCGGGGAATAACTGGAAGCAAAAAAATCCCTTCATGGATTAATATTGCATTTGGTTATAGCGCAAACGGGATGATACATGAATTTGATAATCCGCAGTATTATCAGGGGAAACCTTTTCCCCACTTAGAGAGGTATCGTCAATATCTATTTTCACTGGATATTGATTTTTCCAAAATTACAACGAAAAGAAAATGGGTGAAAAATATTTATCAAGCCATCAACCTTATTAAAATACCATTCCCAGCTATTGAAGTCAATAAAATGGATGGTGTTCGATTAAGACCTATTTATTTTTAGAAATGCTAATTGATTCAGATTTTTTAAATAATTTTTGATGATCAAAATAATTTTCCTTGCAGATACTCATTTGGGTTTTGATTTTCCGCTTCGACCAAAAAAAGAGAAGAGGAGAAGGGGGATGGATTTCTTTACCAATTTTGATGTAGTTTTATCTTACGCAAAACAGGGCCAAGCCGATTTGGTTATCCATGGTGGCGATCTTTTTTACCGGACATTGGTGCCTGCACCCATTGTCGATAGGGTTTACGAACGAATCAATGATTTTGCGCAATCAGGGATTCCAATCGTAATTGTTCCCGGCAACCATGAAAGTTCACGATTGCCAGTCTCGTTGTTCATGCAACATCCCAACATTCATTATTATTCCAAGCCACAGGTTTTCAATTTCAGTTTAAAAGGAGTAGATTTTGATATTGCCGGATTTCCCTGCATTAGAAAAGAGGTGGAATCAAAATTCCCTGAAGTGGTCAATGAAATTCAGCCGCACCTGAGAAAAGAAAGTGTAAAATTGCTTTGCATGCACCAGTCCATTGAGGGGGCTAAGGTTGGCCCGTCCGGTTATACCTTCCGAAAAGGGAATGATGTTATTTCGATAGATGCTTTGCCCGCGGATTATAATTTAATCCTTTCCGGGCACATTCATCGAACACAAATCCTTTGGACAAAAAATGAAACGCCTATTTTATACCCGGGCTCCATCGAATGGACTGCCTTTGCGGAGAAAGGTGAAGACAAAGGTTTCTATGAGATTGACTTTGACGATAACATGGAGTGTACGTACCGGTTTGTAAAGTTAAATACCAGGCCCATGGTTGATGTATTGCTCGAAAAAGAGGTTTATTCTTTAGCCACATTGAAAGAGGATATTCTTTATCAAATCGAAGATCTTCCTTCTGACAGCATTGTTCGTTTCAAAATGAATAATACGGCAAACCTGGCTTTATTGAATGTCAAATTATTGGATAATATTATTCCTGCAACTATGAATTATCAGGTAGCCGGATTTAGAGATTCGTTTGCCTCGAGACCCTCCAAGCTCAGCTAGCGCAGACATTCCGTCCGTCCGTCAGGGCAATGTCTCAGGCAATATAATTTGTTTTTATGTGGCCAATATTCCAATCCTGATAATTTGAATGAAGACAAGGACACATTCGTGCCAACACTGGCAGAAGGCGGATAGCATCAGCTATTCCTTATGAATTTAACTTTTGCCCTAACAGCCTGACAGCAAAGCCTTATAGTGAGCACCCTAAAAAACAATCTTCGCGCTATTTTTAAGGGATTTGAGGCGGCATCTCAGGTTTTTTGATACAAATTGCG
>JAIOYV010000009.1 GCA_021740905.1 Bacteroidales bacterium | reverse complement strand
TTTCAACAAGGGGAAAGTCGAATTTTTTATACTTTTATGCAGTGGAATAAAGCCCATAATTTTTTTTAAAAGTTTGCGCTTCAAAAATTGGAATTTTCGGGCTTTATTCCTATATTAATCTTTCGGACAGCTATGGTATTTAGGCCATTTTGCAGTCGGATTACCCTCGGGTTTTAGCGAAGTTGGGCAGTTTACCAGTCTTCGGTCGATAGTCCTCATTCATTCAGTCGACTCTTTTTTATCAGAAACAACATATAGGCAAAAAACTTTTGAGTCCGATCTAAAAAGTCATCGCATGACTTCTTTTGCAAATAATCCAATAATAGAATGGCTGTCTCACAATTCATTAGAAAGTCATCCGATGACTATAACAGACAGGTTTGGCTTATTAGACCATGCTCACTATTGCATAATAAATTGCTTATCCTTCTTGATATATACCCTCGCCCTGCACGGGTAATGGGCGTGTAAAGAATCGGAATAATAAGGGATATAAAATTTGCCTTTCAGATTTCCCTGAGAGTCTAGTACAAGATATTTCGAGTCAGCGGTTTCTTCGATTATCAAATCAGTATTCTCTGTAAGGGTTTGCAGACCTTCGGTATAGGAGTCAAAAAGCCCTTCGGCAAAATAACTGGTTTGCCCATTTGCAAAATTGAAACAGGCAATATTGCTACTTGAATCTAACACCTTTGAAAAGCAGGCATTATTGTTAAAAACTGAAATTATCGAATCATTTACAATGTTAATGTCGTGTTGTCCGAGCCATGGCCCTTTTTGTTGCCAGACAATGGAATCTGTGCTTGGCCTGTATAAAGCGATCATGCTCTTGTGGCGCAAGCTAAAAAACACATCGCCTTTTTTCCAATAAATCCCATCGCTGTCAACGGGCAGTATATCGTTAAGGTGATATGGATCGGTTTGGTTGTGGGGATACGATTGATTGGAGGCAATTAAACGTTTAAAAAGGTCATTCTTTGTAAAAATTTCAGTGAGTGGAAAAAAGTGCTTCTCCTCTCCGTTTGGATATAAGCATAATAGGGCATCGTCTCGAAAACCATACTGGTTTGCAAATTCGCTGTCAATATCTACCGAACAAGCCCAGATATTTTCTTGTTCATCCAGGGCAAGGGTATGATGAGATGTTTTTTCGCTTTTCCACAGGAGCTTTGAATCTTTATCAATTTTATACACATGTCCAGCCCGAAAGAGAAGCGAGGAATCTTTTGTCATGATTGGGGAGCTAATTTTCAATGCCGAGACATTCTTTGGCGAAGAGGCTGAAAAGTCAACGGCAATTTGTCCATTCTTGTATTTGTTGAATAATTCCTTTCTCGTAGCTTTCGTATCCATCATAAGCTTTCGTAGGGGGATTTTCCAGGAATAAGCAATTTCTCCGTTCTTGATATTCTGAAGGTACACATAGCCCGTTTTATCCCCCATATACCGATAATGAAGGAGGTAATACGATTCATCTACTCCTGAATTATCTGGCAACTTACCTATTTCGTACAAGTCATTGTTTGGTTCAATTATCTTCTCAAAATGTTCTTCCGTTTCCTGAAAATATAAAATTACGAGTTCAGGCATATAAGCCAAACGTCGGACTGTTCTCTCGATCAGATTCCGTGATTTTTTGTCGGATTTTTGAACACGGCCAGTGTACCAAATCACCACCCAGGTGAAAATAAACAATAGTAGGGCGACTCGCAATATTCTTATAAACTTATCCATTTTTGCAATTTATCGATTTTGATACTAAACTATTATAAAGCATTGAATATTTACTGTTTAAATCAATGTAAGGCGATCTTCCCGGCTCATATTTGTTTATGGATACAGAGCCGATCAGGGTTTCAGGCAAAGTGAGTTTTGAGAGGATTGCCCATAAAGAATGGTATGGGTTTTTGCAAAATTCCTCATAACAGAAAAAATGAAATCCCTCTTTATCCGAAAATAAGGAAAGTGCCTTTGAATAAAATAGGAACCATACTTCCAACCAATATTCCAATGAATTTTGATCCTCCGGGAAATCCTTTTTACCGGGCTCATCATCAAAAACAGAAACCTTGTGAGACAAGCCAAATTCGTGATGCACCAATAAATCCATGTAGTCATTAACAAATTCATCTTTCCCTTGTTGCTGTGACAAATTTTGATGCTGATTTAAAAGTGATTTAGCTTGGGAATAAGGCTCACGGAATGGGATAAAGGTTTGCGTATTGTTCCCATCCAATATATCCTGCTGATGCAATGATGCAGCCCGCAAAAGATGATTGTTGTTTTTGGCAAGATAAATTTTCTGCCCGGCTATTAGTTTTCTAAACGCATTGTATTTCAAATATACCTTTTTATCAATGTTGTGGCTAACCAGGCAGTCCTTCCTGATATATTGAATACCCTCGTAATTTCGCCAGAAAGATTCTTCAAGCGCCTCCTTGGAGTCAATGCTGTGCATCATTCCATCCTTATGCGACCTTTCTTTTTCACGGCCTTTCTTTTTGGATGTAATCTTGAGCCATGTTTTGGGCAAAAACAGAAATGGCAAATTCCGATACGATAAGCTTGTAAACTGAGGCATCTGTCCTACGTATTGCATAAGCACCGTAGTACCTGCCCTGGCCAGTCCCGAAATATATACATTTTGAGTATGCTTTATTGATTTCAGCACCTTTTTGTTCATACTTAATTCAACCCGAAAAAGAAACCTGGCAATAATGCTATTTCCCATAAAAACGTAATGCAAAAGCTTATCAATGGGCGAATAGGGACTACTCTCATTTCTTTCTTTTTTTTTGAAGAAAGGAACGATCACAAGAGGCAAAAGAGATCCAATAATAAAAGGTAGATGATAGAGATACGCCGGAAAAAGTAAATCTACCGACAGGGTCGATTGAAGGTTACCAAGAGTTTCGCCTTGAATAAGAACAATTATTAAGGAGCTTAATGCAATTATTAATAAGACAAAAACAATTAAGGCGATTGTCTTTAATATCACTAAAGACAAGGATCTAAAAATAAGTTTAAACTTGTTGGAGATCAGATTAAATTTTGCATCATCGTCCAAGAGGGGATGACCTGCATAGTAAATGAATTTTGCGGTCTCGATTATCCAATTATTAATTGAAGAAATGTAATTCAGGGATAGGAAAAAAAGAATCCCAATTATGGAGATAACAAAACCGACAAGGGTTTCAAGAATCATTTCCTTCGGTTTTTAAAAAAACGTTTGATCGGAAACCACAAAAATGTAAATATGGTAATTGCAAGAAGAGCAATTATTCCTAGAATTATTAGTATAGTCCCGCCTGCAAGTCCAGGACCTAAATATAAAATAATCATTTTATTCGTATTAAGTTCGTATCAAGTCACAAATATTGGTTTTATTTTTTTAAGAAAAAAATAGAACAAAATTATGTTTTCAAGCAAGGCCCTAATTTCAAAAGCAAACAAACCTTTATAGGCTCTACAACCTATAAATGGTATTTATAAGCTCCAGAACCTATAAATGGTATTTATAAGCTTTTAAGCCTATATTTGATATTTAAGGGTTGAGTTTGACTGAACTTTGAATACCGAATATGTCTTGATTGGCACCATGATCAGTTTTGGGATTGCTTTCACAATAGGTGTTTTGGTAAATCAATTCCAACAACATTAATCAATAATCACTCAACAATAATCATTAAAAAGTTAGTTTTTCAACAACAGATCCAAAAAGGTATCTTTTCTCCGCCTGGCTACTTCCAGTACTGTGCCGTCTTCCATTTTTACCGATCCACCATCACCTTTGATGTATTTGTTTACAAACGACATATTGATGAGGTGCGACTGGTGTATCCTGAAAAAGCCAAGCGGCGTAAGCATCTCATCGAAATCTTTCAGGGTTTTGGTGACCACAATTTTATCGCCTTTGGGCAGGAACAGGGTAGTGTAGTTGCTTTCGCTCTGGCAGCGGATAATCTCCTTTATCTTCACCAGGATGATCCCGTCGAAAGTGGGCAGGGCAATCTTTTCGAAATTATTTTTGTTGCTGAACAGGGCTTCGAGTTTCTTGCTCAGGTTGTGGCTGTTGAGTTCGCTTTGCAATTTATCCACTGCCTTTATCAACTGGTCGGGGTCGATAGGTTTCAGCAAGTAATCCGTGGCGCTGAACTTAAATGCCTGGATAGCATACTGGTCGTAGGCGGTGGCAAAAATAATGGCAAAATTGACATGGGGGATTTGCTCCAACAAGTCGAAGCCGGTGCCGTCCTGCATCTGGATGTCAAGAAACACCGCATCGGGTTTTTCGTGCCTGATAATCTCCAGGCCCGATTGCACCCCGTTTGCTTCGCCAACAATCTCCAGTTCGGGGCAGTATTTGCTGATCTGGGTTTTCAGTGTCCGCCGCCCCCGTTCTTCATCATCAATAATAATAGTGCGTATCATTTCTCGCAGTTTATAAATTCTGGTATGGTATTTTAATCACAACCTTTGTTCCGGCTGCACCGCCCGAATCGTCGAACAAATCGATAATCTCGGCCGATGCCTGGGTCTTGAGTTGCTTGTTCAGGGAGTCGAGCCTTTCCTGGGTGACTTTCATCCCGAGTGACTTATGGTTAGAACCTCTTTCTTTCAATTTCAATGAAGTATCTCGGCCAATGCCGTTGTCTTCAACAACAACCATCAGGTATTCTCCTTGCTTGAAATAGTCAATTTTGATAGCCCCTTTTTTGCCAGTCATTTTAATCAATCCATGCTTAATTGAATTCTCGACAAAAGGTTGCACCAACAAAGGGGGGATAAAAACATTTTCGGTGTTTATTACCGGATCAATGATCAAATGGTACTCGAACGAATCACCAAAGCGCATACTTTCCAAATCGAGGTAAAGCTTTAAATTGTTGATGTCCTCTGATAAACTAAGACTGGTCTTTTTTGAATTTTCGAGAATAGACCGGACCAATTGGGCAAACTTCGACAAATACATCTCGGCCAGATACGAATCGTTACTGGAAATCAAACCCTGTATGGAGTTCAGCGAGTTAAAAATAAAATGGGGGTTCATCTGCGAGCGGAGTAAATGTTGTTCGGTCTCGATATTCTTCCGCATCAGGTTTTCCTCTTTGTGCTTTTGCTTTAGTTTGAAGCGGTTGAAAAACAGCCAGGCCGACAACGCAAACAAAACAAGTAAGATAATAAACAGCCAGCGTTCATGCTCGTAGCGGTCCATCTCACTGTTTTGTTTTTCGATCAGCAGGTTTTGGATTTCGATTTCCTTTTCTTTTTGCTCTAGTTCAAACTTGTTCCTAAGTTCAAGGATTTGCTCGTGGGTTTCGGCGTTATACAACGAATCTTTTATTTCGTGAAGGAGGATGGAATAACTAAAGGCTTCTTTATAATTCCGAAGGCTGTCGTAGGCGACTACAATTTTTTCGAGTAAAGCCTCAATCGAACCAATCTTGCCCGACTCCTTTATTAAATCATAAGACTGAAGGTACTTTCCGAGAGCCTGTGTATAATATCCTTGTTTGAAAAGGGTCACGCCAATATCTTTCATGCAGGAGGCTTTTTCGATTTCATCGCCTAAATCATCAAAGATCAGATACGCTTCGTTCGACAATTCAAGGGCCTCTGCGTATCTTTTGGTATATTGAAAAACAATTGCTCGGTTTGCAAGGCATTGAGCGGCTAATTTTTTATATCCTGATTTTATGCTTTCATCATAGGCAAGTCGGTAATTTTCATCAGCCTTTTTGTATTGGTCAAGGTTGGTGTAGCATATCCCAATGTTCATTAAGGTTGTTACGGCCCCTTCAATATCTTCGATTTTCCGGAAACGGTCGTACGCTTTTTTATAATAAGAAATGGCTTGCTCGTAATCGGGCAATTGCATGTTCAGGTTTCCTAGCGCGCCCAGGGCTTTCAACATGCCCCGCTCGTTCCCGGCCTTTTCGAAAAGTGAATAGGTTTTTATGAACAGCGAGATGGCCTCCTCGTAATTGCCCCGGTACATGTGTATGTTCCCGAAATTTCCATAAATATTGGGCAGCATGGTCGAATCTTTAATCTCCAAAGCCTTATCGAGTGCCAGTTGGTAATACTGTTCGGCTTCCTTAAAATTACTTCTATCGATGTTTGCCACTCCTGCCTGAATGTATAGTAGCACAAGTTCTTTCGACATTTCATTCTTTCCGGCAATATCGATGGCTTCCTGAATGTATTTCAACGATTGCTCTGGATCGCCGAAGAAAGACATTTCATAAAGCTGTTGATAGGCTAATATTGTTTGTTTGGGGTCGCCCGAATTTATGACCTGTTGAAGACTGTCGGGTATTTGGGCACATACCAAGGAGAAAGCGTTTGGCAGGAAAAAACAGACCAGCAAACTTTTTAATATGATGTTCTTAAAATTTCTTTTGCTTTTTTGAAACCACATATCCTTTCGATTCTGTCTCAAAGATAACAATAAATTGTTTATTGTTGTAGCTAGCCAGCTTGCCGGATGTCCTAAAAATTTACCATGTCAAACATCAATAGATTTTTTTTTTTGGTTATTTGTTAGATACATTGGTTTTTATTTCCCAGTTCGTGCCATCACAACATATACTCTTTCAAATCAGAGCCAAGAATCCGATCCAACTCTCCTTTGTTTTCCAGTTTGGTCTCGCAATAGAGGAAACCGAAAATATGAAACTGCCGATAGTCGACTTTTCGGAGTTCGAGAGGTTTTTCGAAATCAGCCAGCAATTTTTTGTAGTCGAAACTTTCAGGCTTTTCATACTCTTGCCCTGTGCTGTTATCGAGAATAATAATACTGGTGATGGAATTGTCTTTTTCGGAAAGGATCTGCGCCCAGTCGGGTTTAGTCTTGTGGAAAAGATGCTCATACGTGTTGATATCGAAAGCATGTTTGGCCAGTTCCGCCGAAGTGCACCATCCTCCAAATCGCATGGGGTTCACCTCGATGGGATTCACATTCCCGGCTTCATCGATCCGAACCTCCACATGGATGGGATAGTTTTTTAGTTGTGCCAGGTTTCCCAACTGCTCCAGAAAGGCTTTTACCAAAGGTAAGTTTGTCCGGACCACTTCTTTTGAAGTGAAATAGATCCGGTCGCCCACATCGCCATCCGTTGCAAAACGGTGCTGCATGATAAACAGGATAACCGGTTTTCCCAGCTCATCAAAGTAGCAGTCGATGGCGAATTCTTCCCCTTCTATCACTTCCTCGATAATCAGTTCTTTCACATCGAGCACTGCAGATGGGTAAATGGATTTAACCTGAGCGATTTTCAACTTCAGTTTTTCTTTGGTCGATGCCCAATCTTCGCGCTTTTCAACTTTAAAAACTCCCAGGCTGAAAAAGCCCACTGCCGGTTTTATGATAAAAGGGATTGGAAGCGATTCGACATCTATCGCATCCAGTTGGTTCAATTTTATCCCTTTGTAAAAATAGTTGGGGCTAACTTTTTGCAAAAGATCACGAAAAGCAATCTTGTTCTTGAATAGTTGGTTTTTACCTGGCAGTTGCGTGGATTGTAGGTTTGCTTCGATCCAATCGATTGAATTTTCCGAGTTGGTGTAAAGCATTGTATCCCCATTTTGGCCAATTTTTTCGATGGCATTCTTTTCGGATATAAAATTGACCTCAGAGCCTTGCAAAAGGTCCTGTGCAATTTCGGTTTCAATTACCGGAATTTGGTTATGGATAAGGGTTTCTCGCAAGAAATCAGAAACATAAGGTTTGTCGATCAAGATCATTGTTTTGAATTAGATAAATTTTGTGCGAAAATAGCTAATCCACAAATTTATTTGTCCACTAATTTCACAGCTTGCCCCGTCATTTATGCGGGGAATTGACATGAATTGTTTTTTAGTACCATTTAGAAAGCTTTGGCAATCCGAAGTGGCTTCTTAGAAAGCACCAAATAACTACAGTTCCTCTTCGTAATAGATCTTGTAGAATTTCCTGCCATCATTCTCTACGCCCCGCTCAATCAGGTTTTTGTCGCCATGTATGTAGATGTGGAAATTCTTGTCCAGCTTGAGGACACTTTTAAAAACACGGGCTTGCTTTTTCACGGCATAAGGGGAGATGCCAAAATTGTCGTCCATTTCCAATTCGTTTTGCTCGCGATAATTCGAATCGTAATTGCGAAAAGAATCGATCACATCTTTATCCTGAAAAACAATCTCTTCGAACTCAGCTTTGTCGAATTCCTCGTTGGTTTTAAAATATTCCACCGAGCGGTTCAGCAAATCAATCTGCTCGGCACGGGTCAATTCGAACTCGCCGGGCATTTGCTTGGCCACATAGTTTTTGGTGATATTCATAAATTCTTTTGTGTGGTAATATTCATCAGCGCAAGGTTTCAAGCCAAGGAATTCGTCGCGCCAGTAGCGGGCTTCGATACCCTTGTTCGAGCGGTCGACTAAGCAGATTTTGTAGCCATCTTCTTTGTCGGTGTTCAGGATGATGCAGCCCTTGTCGAGCTTTTCGATGTTGATACCGGCATCGTAGTCAAGCGAAAAATCGTCATTGTCGGAGTTGAGTTTCAGGAAGGCATGGCGGTTTTCGGATTTGAATATGCCGATTGCCTCGAAATCCTGATGCTCCATCCGTAGGGCGGAAAAATGGACAACAAATAGGTCGCCGGATTTAATGTTGGGGTGGTCGGTAACCTCGTATAATTGCTTTGCGATATCTGATGATATCGTATGGAAATCGCCCTGCTTTTCAAAAATCCGTTCAGTAAAAGCAAAAAGTGGGTTCATTCCAACTTCTCCATTCGAGAATGAAAAATTGAAGAATTCCTGGCTGGTGAACGATTGAATAAAGAATCGCAACATCAAAGCGTGCAAATCATCGCCCGAGATATCCAGCTCGTTTTTCGACAGGATGAGATCTTCTTCGTTTGTACTATTTCCAATGTGATGTACCGATGCCCGCTCCATGCGGCTTTGGGTGTGATCAAAAAGTGTTTCCATATTTTTAACTTGCCCTATATCTTTGCTTAATTATTTTTGGATTTCGACTCGAATGGAATACTGCAAGAATATATCCTACATTTTCCTTTTCAACAAAGAATACATTAAAAGGAAATCCTTTCATTTTTGCTTTTCGCAACTCGAGGTATTTGTTTGGAAATTGAAAAGGGTTTTGTTTAATTCGTTCTATTATATCAGAAACAACTTGTGCAAATTCATGTCCGAGCCCTTCTTTTTGAAGATTGTAAAACTCGACACTTTCTTCCAAATCCAATTCTGCAAATGGAGATATTCTAATTTCCATTAGCCCAGGTATTTTTGTTTTACCTGTTCCCAATCAGGGTAATCATCCTTGTTTTTTAAAAAGTGGTCATACCTTTTGTCAAGCTCCTCAACCTGAGCATCAGTTAATTCCAAATCTGACTCTTCAATTATTTCGAGAAAGCCATATTCTTTTGCTTCTGTCAACGATTTCAAATACCATAAGAGGTTTTTGGCCAAATAGCTATTCGTATCAGATATTTTGATTGTTACTCCCATCGAAAATAAAATTTTTAACAAAGGTACGATTTTTTGACTGTGAGTATTCTATATTTGCTTCTCTGAATAGGAAAAACTAATTCTAAAATTTTTTCCAGGTTTGCTATTGCTTATTGTACTAATCTTGTTCAACGAAAGCTATCCGATGACTTTTAAGATCGGACACATTAATCAATCAAGAGTTTCACAACTCCAATTTGCCCCTGTTGATTTAATACTTGCAGGATGTATAACCCTCGCGACAAATCTCCTTTTTCAATGACAATTTGATCGGATGTAATATGGTCTTTGTGCCTCACCAATTGACCAAAGGAGTTATATATACTGAGTTTACAATTCGTGTAATTTGAATTTTCGAGTTGGATTGTGGTGTAAGTACTAAAAGGATTTGGATAGGCAGAAAGACGCTTTTTCTTTCTATTTTCTTCAATATTTATCGTAGAACCACAAACAATCGAGTCGTTCAGCCCGGCAGGTTTCGAAAAACACCAAGAACTGTGAAGGATAACACCACCCGTTGATAGTAGAAGGCTTGCGGTATCCTCCATAAACGAAGCGTTTTGCAATGTAAGCCACGATGGATTCGATTCGCAACCTGTATTCCCTAACGAATCCGTTTTTACTAAATAGGGCAAAGAGTAAATTCCATACCCAATGTCGACAGTTGTGTGTCCCGCAATTATAAAACCACCATTGATCCCTGGATAAACGGCATTACCAAAACTCCAGGATTCCCCATACGCCTTTGTCCATAAGGTGTCCCCGTTTTCATCCAAATTTATCAAGACCATGAATTTATCCTGATCGGCCGGATTTTGACAAAATCCTGTCAATACAAAGCCACCATCTGGAATAACTTTGATGTCTTCGCCCCGGTCTTGCATAGTATTTCCGATTTCGCTAGCCCAAAGCAAATTTCCCAGCGAATCGGTTTTTAACACAAAGATATTTTGATCGTTCGAACCAATAATCTGGGTATAACCCGAAACAACAAATCCCTGATCGAGGCAAATCTCCATATTGGTTGAAACTTCCATCCCGGTTGTACCATAGGTTTTTGCCCATTCCGGCTCGCCAAGCGAATCGGTTTTGACCAATAAAACATCGGAACTACCGGCTCCAAAACTGTTTGTTTGGCAACATAAGATAAATCCATGATCATCTGTTTCCTTTATTGAATAGCCACTTTCGCCCCCTGTGTTTCCAATTGTTTTTATCCACAGTGTATTTCCCGAAATATCATGTTTCATCAAATAAATGTCGTACTCGCCGACACCAAAAGCACTTGTCATACCGATGGTGATAAAAGAACCGTCATGGATTTGCTGGGTACAATAACCTGCACTGTTCTTCATCTCCCATATTGATTCATGTCCAATTGTTTTGGTCCAAAGGGTATCGCCATAATAATCGGTTTTGATCAATAATACCTGAAACATATAATTCATCATGCTTGATGTATAGCCGGTAATAATAAAACCACTATCAGATGTCTGCTGAATGTTGGTTGCCCCATTCTCAGAAATTGTCTTTGTCCAAAGCGTGTCACCGGCCTCATCTGTCCGAATTAGAAAATTATTTGAGCTTTCGATGCCGGTACCCCGGGCTCCACCAATTATTATATCACCTGATAAGGTCTGATGAACAAAATTTGGGAAATACCCTATAGATAGGTTTTCGCCTCCCGGCACAAAATAGATTTTTTCAAAAGTCGATTGGCCCTGCAAATTAATGCTTACGTGTAAGAAAAATGCGCTGAGAAAAAGTAATGTAAGGTTTTTCATGGTTGGGTATTAGCTTAATGTAAGTAATAAATTCATTTTTTTTGTAAAAGTAAGATTAAAAATTCAGCTGGAGACAAAAAACCAATTTTTTCCCGGTACTTATTTTTGCTTATGGATCGAGATTGACAGATCATCAAAATAGCTCGTATCGCTCTCGTTATTATAAATGTAGATGATGTTTTTTTCACTGCTTCGGTTCGAGATAAAGGTATAAGTCAAATGCAGCCTGTCCCAACCATTTTCATCGGTTTCAAGCACTTCTGAGGTAAAGTAGTTCCAGTCTTCATTGGGTTTTAAATCAAACACAATACCCCCCGATTTTCCATATCGCCACACCTCAATATCGATTACGTCACCCATCTCACCATCAAAAAAGGAATAAGAAAAACCTTTTGCTTGGCCTGAAAATAATTTGGCAGATTTCAATGCCGACCTGGACATTTCATCACTTTGTGTATCCCCATTATCAAGGAGAACACCCGGAATTGAAGTGGTAAAGGATTTTTCTTCTGATAGCCCTTCTGCATCGCAAACTATCGTTGTGGTTTCGAAGGTGGGTGCTACGTAATAACGGGAATAGATTGTCCATGCCGACAACGAGAGAATGAAGATTGAAAATAGGATGACGGCGGCACTTACAAGGTTTTGTCGGTTGAACCTCGAATTATTCAGCAACATAAACAACAGGGGAAACACTGGTATGAAATAGCGGCCCTGAAGGATGCGCATTTTTTCATTTCCCACCGCAACCCATGTCAAGTATTGCGATAGCATGATAAGTGAAATCATGGCTACTACACTGCATAGAATAATTGCCTTATGGGTAAGTGTAAACCCCATACGTTTATTGTTCTCGAATAGGGCAGAGAAAGCGATAACAACATAGCCGATATGGATTGTCCAGAATGGCAATTTGGTGTCGAGCCAGCCAAAGGTCCCGATATAGCCCTGGTAGTACATATCGAACGCATGATACACCGATTTCAGAAATACGATGATTACAAACCCGATGTTATGGATGATGAAATCCAACTGTTGATGAAGGTGGGCACCATTGATCAGATCAAGTCCATCGCGGAAGGCAGGGTTATAGTCGCAATAGGGGGTATATAAACCGTTGATGGATTTCGACCATAAAAAGGCAGTGCCAAAACCGATAATAAGGAGCAGGCTAAAGTGAGACAGGAAGTTGCGGGTGCTTTTAAATTTTTCCACCGGAATAATAGCGAACAAAAACACCAATGGAGTGTACACCAATTTAGCTGAAGCAAGCATCACGGTCAGGCCAACTATTGTAAGATATTTATACAAATCAAATTTTTCTTCCTGAAAAGCAATTTTGAAAATAGTGGCTACCAACAAAAAGGCGAATATATCGGTCACCACATCAGCACTTAACGAGGCATGGGTGAAAATGGACATGGGCAGCAAGGCCAACAAGGTAAACAACCATTTGTATATGGGCGTAATTTTGATGGCCAGGCCAATGCAGGCTATCCATATTAGAAGGGTAAATAGCCGGGCTAAATAAAAAATGATTAGGGGTGGGAGATTGAACTTGGTCAAAATGAAGATTGAGAATGTTTGGGGAATATAGGATATGGGCGAATACAGCGCGGTATTTGGATAATCAACAAAAACCTTCGTGTCTTCGTTCAAGGACACAGCTAATTGCTCCCGAATTGTTTCGAAATCGGTTTTGGTGTGCATCTTAAACTTCAATCCTTCGAAAGGCTTGGTTATTTTAACAAAACTTTTCGGCACATAACCACCCAGCCGCCCATCATAAGATTCTGATAAAAGCTTTCCGTCCGCTATTTGATAGGATTTATAAAAATGGTTTACTTCATCGGGCATTTGGAAGGGAGGTGTTATCAACAGCATAAAAACACCCGTAACCAGTGAGACCACCAGAAAGAATTTTGTTGGATTTATTTTAAATAAAAAAGGCATCCATATCATATTTAAGTCATTCCCTTCGGGCTTTACGTAGCCTCTTTAAAATAAGTTTCGGCCCCTGCCAGCATAAAAAATGGCACACCAGATTGATGTGCCACTTTTAATTTTTTCCTTCAACCGGGCTATCAATCTTTCACACAACGCACAGCCAAGCCATTTCCATGTTCGACGTCGGCAGACTGGACCCCTGCTGCATCGTTAAATATCTTTTTACTGGTAGCGCTATAAAAGCCTGCAATATCTTTGGAAGTCCAAAAATAGGCGGTGCCCCCCAGGTTTTTAAACCCGTTCACCCAATCCATATAACCTCCTGGCAAAGCGGTAAATCCACTTTCGTTGGTGGCAAAGTCATTCGGGGCAGTCCAATGGCTGGTGCCGGTTTCTTTCAGTTTTCCACCGGCCACTAAATCACCTCCCAGAAAAGTCAAAAGTACGTCCCAATCATCATCAGATGATAAATGCCAACCAGCAGGACAGGCGGTCATTGCAGCGGTCCATGTGTACAAACGGCCATATACATCGCCATTGGCGGCACTATTTTCATATTGCCAACATTCCCCGGTTCCTGCATCGAAATTTAAGTTTTCGGCCATCCATATTTGCGTGCCTATTTCAACTATTTTATACTCCTGTGCATCGCGGACATCGGTAATTGTATTTGTTAATACCGTAATATAATCGGTTTTGGTTTCTGTATTCGAACCCTCCGTGTTGCCAACAGTAAGCGAAACCGTGTAATTTCCTGGGTCGTTGTAAGTATGGGCAGGGTTTTGATCTGTCGAATTGCTGCCATCGCCAAAGTCCCAAGCCCAGGTGGCGGGCGAATTGGTCGACTGGTCGGTGAAAACAACTGTTTCACCCTGGAAAATGTTTGTTTTATCGGCCACGAATTTTGCAGTAGGCCCCGTAATAACCCTTAAGGTGATGGAGGCGAATGCCAGACCACCATAATTGTCAGCCGCTTTGGCTTTTATAATATGGTCGCCCATACTTTCACCGCTTGTATTCCATACATAATTGTAGGGGGGATTATTCACACTGCTAACATAAATATTATCCACATAAAACATCACCTGGGCAATGTTTCCATCAGCATCTTGTGCATCAGTGGTAATGGTCACCAAAGTATTCCCAGAAAAGGTTGCATCGGGTAGTGGGTTAGTAATAACAAGAGTGGGAGGTATGTTTTCCTTTTCTTCTTTACTGCATCCAAAAATGACAAGGATGGAACCGATCAGCATGGCTGAAATTAGGGGGCTTAAAAAGTTTCTTTTCATCTCAATTAACCTGGTTTGTAATTAATCCTGCTTTAATTCTTGGCAAATCTAATGAAAAATTGGAGACGGCCAGTCATCAGTCAACAGTCATCAGTCGCCAGTCAACAGTCATCATTCAATCATCAGTCTTCAATCCCGAAACCCGAACTCGAATACAGCTACTCCCCATTCCCTTCCCAGCTTACAAGCGTAATTCGTTTTCTTCCGTCCATTTTAATGGATAGGGCTTTCTCGAATTCAACGTGCATGAAAAAGCTGGTTTTTTCAATCAACTTTTGCTTTTTGAGTACATCCCAGGCCAAAATGCTTTCACGGGATTCGTGCATAATGGAACAATAGCCCACGTTCATCGAAGTTACATTGTGAAAAAAGTGCGAACCTGATGAGGCATCCAGAGGGAAATTTTCCAGGCTTGTTTCAACAATCAATTTGGCATTTGAAATTTGTGGCCAGGTAACTGGGATCCCAATCCAACGGTCGCGGGTTCCCCACCGACCAGGACCGATCAGCACATACTTTTTTCCTTGTTTCACCATTTTGGCATTCAGGGTTTCAATTTCTTTCACCATCAGCTCGGTTTTCGACTTGTCGAATTTGTCGATATCTACAAAAATGGCATCGTAAATATCATCGACAGCCCCATTTCCCATGCCCTTTTGCGAGTACAGGACTACCTTGTCCAAGTTGATGGCATCCAAATCGATATCATAATCCTGAGCATTGCCTATCAGGGGTTTTATTTGCAAAAGGTAGAACGACGATTTGTGGTTGGCATCCTTGTTTAGGTCGACTGCAAATTCGATCTCGGTGGGCGATCCCAACGCATCTTTTACCACATCGAGTACCACCTCGATTGTTTTTGCCAGGGGGATGTAATTGTATTTTAAGATATTGGCAAAATTCACCACACGTGGACCAGGAGAGTCGAGACCTGGTTTTATAATGTTGTTGAAATTATCGTACGTGGAAGCAGAGTGTCTCAATGTGCCGTGCATTTCGGCATCGTCAATATCGAGGCGTTTTAATCCGGCAGTATCGCCTTCCAATATATTCAGGTTTTCCTTTTTTAGGTCTACGGCATAAAATTGTACCTGCGAATTCAGATATTGGTCTTTGGGCGAATTATTGTCAAGTTCGGGGAATAAGGGCGAAAAGCGATGGGTCTTTTCTCCTTCCACCACATATTTGCCAAGCCCCACGGCTATGTTGGCCACCCCATCTTCGGGCTTTATGTGCCCAAATGGGTAGTAATTATACGACTGGGCCACACCGCTAATGTGAGGGTAGAAATAGTTGCCATACTGATTGCCAACCACCTCCTGGATAATGACAGCCATTTTTTCTTCTTCAATTTTATAGTTGATGGCCTGGATGTAATCGCGGGCGGTATTCGAAAACACCGAGGCATAAACCAGCTTGATGGCATCGACTGCTTGTTTAAGCCGCACATTAATGTCGGGGTGGTTATTAGGGAGAAGATAGGTCTCGAAAATCCCTGCGAAAGGCTGGTTCAACGAATCTTCAAACAATCCCGACGAGCGCACAGCAATAGGTTTGGTGATATGCCGCAACAACTTCTTCAGTTTCTTGAGCAAACCTTCCGAAACGCGCCCAGCCAGGAACCACCGTTTGATTTGCTCATAATCGCTTTCGCCCATTATTTTCTCCAAAAACATGTTCCTTTCCAGGAAATATTCAAACTCGTCGGTGCCAATTACCGACGTTTTTGGTGCCCGGATATTGATGTTGGGTATATGTTTTGAAAAATCAAAGTTATGGATCAGGGTGTTGACAAAAGCAAGCCCACGTCCTTTACCACCCAGGTTCCCCCCCGATAGGCTTACAATGTTTGATTCATCCTCTATGGCCGATTCCTCGAATGGGATAATTTTGCCACGCTTTTGCTCATTCCTAAAATGTTGGATTACTTCAACCAGGTAGTCGCGCAAAAGATTTGGGTTCTCGAAATCGGATACTTTGGCCGGGTTGATGATTTTGGCAACCCGTATCTCGCCCCTTGCCATCAGCCAAAGCGAGAAGTGGTTCTTTTTGGCATGGTAGATCAGCGATTCGTTGGGAATGGTTTTTAAATGCGATTCAAACTCTTTCAACGAACGGGCCACGGCTATTTGCCTCCCATCTTTGTCGCGGTAAATAAAATTACCAAACCCCAGGTAATGGGTAATAAAACTCTGGAAATCCTGCTTTAGGGTTTCCGAATTTTTATTGATGAAAGTGGCATTCAGCTGAAAGGCTTTTTCCTCGTTTTCTTCATCCGACGATTGGATGATCATCGGTAAGTCTTTGATCTTGCTTCTTACAAATTCGGCCAGCTCAAATCCGGCATTCGGGTCTTGTACGCCGTTGTGGTCGAATTTTACATCGGTAAACAGGCATAGCATAAAATCGCGGTAGCGGTTGAAAATATCAATTGCTTCCTCGTAATTCGAAGCTAACAGGATCTTAGGCCTGGCGCGCATTCGAAGTACTTTGTATAGCTCATCGGTGCTCACATCGTCGATAATCCTTTTGGTTTGCTGAAGTACGATATTGTAGAGCATGGGCAGGTAGCGCGAATAATATATGGGCGAATCTTCCACAAGCAATATCACACGGATCAATCCAATCTGGGTATCGTTGTTCACATTTATGCTGTCTTCCACATGTTTTATCATGGCAAAGAAAACCTTCGATTCGCCATTCCAAATAAATATTTTATCAATGGATGGCAATTTACGGGCAGCCGTATCGAAATAGCTGATATCGCTATTGTTGTTTAGCAATAGAAAGATGGGGATGTAGGGAAATTCCTTTTTTAGCACTTTGCTGTAGGTAAGCGGCGAAACTTTGTCGACTCCCACCATAATAATAATCAAGTCAAAATGCTTTGCATACAATAGCTCAAAGGCTTCTTCGGTGGTTGAAACCCCTGTTATCCGTGGCATCGACGACAAGCTCAACTGATGGTATTCGCCCAGCACGTGTTCCGAAAAGCGTCCTTCCTTTTCAATGCTATAGGCATCGTATAAATTCGCAATCAAAAGGATTTCCTTTACTTTGAAAGGCATGAGGTCGTGGTAAATATCGCGGTCGTAGTTGTTCTTGTTCAGGAATTGTTGTAGTAGTTTCCGGCTGTTTATTTCGCTCGCTTTTTTCCCTTCGAGGGGAGGGATGGGGATGTTCGAATCTTTCGTTTTCTCAAGAATCACTTTTCCAAGCAAGCTATTCAGGTAGCCTGAAACCATCCCCGAAAGGTTTACTATCAGGTCGCGCTCTTCTCGAAGAAAAGGGCCTTCATCAATCTCTTCGAATTCTTTTTTGTAGAATACTTCAATCTTGCCCAATTTGTTGTCGATGGTCGAGAACGATTGGCTCTGGCACCATCCGGTCTCTTTGAATTCTGCACTTTCAACATGGATTTGATCATAAGAAACCCGTGCACAGGTATGCTCAGGATACTGCCAGCCACTGGGTAATATCATTGCAATTTTTCGAAGTGTTTCCTCATAAGGCTTGCCTTCTTTTATGATGGAGGAGGTTTGGTTTAAAGTGGCCAATTCTTTTAAGCGCTCGCCGCGTTCAAAAAGTAAGCGATTGATGTTATCGTTCGGTTCAGTAGGTTTAGTGTCTTTCATTGCAATAAATTAATTTCGCCCGCAAAAGTAAGAAAGAGTTCGGAGTTTGAGAGTGAATAAGTTCGGAGTTCTTAGTTGAAAAGTTGATAAGTTCGGAGTTGAAAAGTTGATAAGTTCGGAGTTGAAAAGTTCTGAGTTGGGGAGATAATATGTTTTGAGTTGGGGAGCTGTCCTTAACTCTGAACTAGCAGATATGCAGGAGCTTCGCCATAGCGTAACCCTCGAGAAGTATTATCCAGCCCTGTCGGTCAAGGATTAAAGAACTACAAACCCCGAACTTTTTCGATTGATCTCCCACAAAGCCTGTCAGTTGATATAGGCAGACTTTTGTATAGAAGGGCCTCAACTCAGAACTCCCAAACTCAGAACTCAGAACTTTTCAACTCTTAACCTACTGAAATAAAATATGTCTTTCAACGTATAATGTTTATCTTTAACCACAAAAATTTAAACCTCTTAGTATGAAGCGAACAACATGGACCAGAACACTTTTGCTTGCCTGGTCATTTCTGATTATCCCGCTGGTTTCTATGTCTCAGGAAGCCTGGACCCTTGAGCAATGCATCGACTACGCGCTGGAGCACAATATCCAAGTAAAACAGCAGGCATTAAATACTGAATATTCAAAGAACACCCTGCAACAATCGAAATTTGGGATTCTTCCTAGTTTGAACGGGTCGGTTTCGGGAAACCTAAGTTCGGGGCGTTCGGTCGATCCTTTTACGTATGAATTTACCACTCAAAATGTGACATCCTATAATTTTGCCATAAGTTCGTCGGCCACTTTGTTTTCGGGCTTGCAGCAATATAACAACATAAAGGCAAACGAATTTAATTTGAAAGCGAGCATCAAAGATTTCGAGAAATTAAAGAATGATATTGCCCTAAACATTAGTGCAGCTTATCTTCAGATTTTGTTTGCCGAAGAATTGGTGGCTATAGCCGAAGACCAGCTTGGCATTACCCAACAGCAAGTCGACCGCACCGAAAAATTGGTTGAGGCAGGAAGCCTGGCCCAGGGTAGTTTGCTCGAAATTCAGGCACAAGAAGCAAGCGAGGAATTGCAATTGATCACAGCTCAAAACAATCTCGACCTGTCATACCTAACCTTGACACAGCTTCTCGAATTAGGATCGACCGAGGATTTCAAAATTGTCCGACCCCAAATTGATGAAATCAACGAAGGACGGATTGTCCAAACCGTAGGATCTATTTATGCCGAAGGGGTTGAACTTTTGCCACAAATCCAAAGTGCTGAATATAAACTTAGAAGTTCGGAGAAAAACCTTGCTGCAGCAAGGGGAGCTTACCTTCCACGTTTATCAATTTCGGCATCTTATTACACAGGTTACTCAAACAACCGAAAACTTTTCGATGAAACAGATATGGAAGTTCCCGAGCAATTGATTGGTCGCACTGAAAATAATATTCCTGTTTATTCCTATCCATATACCACAACAGCTTATTTGGATAAAGATTACCCTTTTGCAGATCAGTTCAAGGATAATGCCTACAAAAGTGTTTCATTGAGCCTGACCATTCCTATTTTCAACAATCTTCAAGTGATGACTGGTGTCAAAAATTCCAAGCTCAATGTGCTCAGCAACCAGTACACGCTCGAATCAACAAAAAATCAACTGTACAAAGAAATCCAGCAGGCCCATGCCGATGCAGTGGCAGCTTTGAAAAAGTACAAAGCTTCGGAAAAATCGCTGGCTGCCTCCCAGGAGTCATTCCGCTATACCCAGCAGAAATTTGATGTGGGCCTGGTGACTACTGTCGATTTTAACCTGGCCAAGACCCAACTCGCAAGAGTACAGTCAGATTTGTTGCAAGCCAAGTACGAATATTTGTTCAAGAGCAATGTACTTCAGTTTTACCGTGGGAAACCCATTCAACTCTAATAATATCAACTTGATTAAGATATAGCCATGTTCAAAAATAAAAAATTCCGATATATTATTATTGGTGTAGTTGCCCTTATTGTATTTCTGTTGATAGCCAAAAAAGCAGGCTGGATTGGCAGCGAAGACCTTACCGAGGTGGCCACCGACAAAGTCCAGTATCGCGCCATTATCGAATCGATTACGGCCAACGGCAAAATCCAGCCACAGACCGAGGTCAAGATCAGCCCCGATGTATCAGGCGAAATTGTGGAGCTGGCCGTGGAAGAAGGGCAGGAAGTCGAAAAAGGCCAATTGCTGTTGAAGATCAAGGAAGATCTTTACCTGTCCTATCTCGACAGGGCCACTGCCGCACTCAACTCGTCGAAGTCGAACCTGGCCAATTCAAAGTCGAGGTTATTGCAAAGCGAGGCACAGTACACCCAGCAGCAACTTGCCTGGGAGCGCAACCAAACGCTTTATACAAAAAAGACCATCTCTGAAGCGGATTATGAAAATGCCGAGGCAGCCTGGGAAATCGCAAAAGCCGACCTCGCGGCAGCCAAAGAATCTGTCAACTCAGCAAAATTTGCTGTGAGCAGTTCTGAAGCATCGTTGAAGGAAGCCCGTGAGAACCTACAAAAAACAATTATTTATTCGCCCATTTCGGGGACCATCTCAAAATTGAATGTCGAAAAAGGCGAGCGGGTTGTTGGGACTGCCCAATTTGCCGGCACCGAGCTTTTGCGCATTGCCAACCTCAACCTCATGGAAGTAAAGGTTGAAGTGAACGAAAATGACATAGTGCGGGTCGGCCACAACGACACTGCCCTTATCGAGATTGATGCTTATCTGGAGGAAAAATTCAAAGGCATTGTCACCGAGATTGCCAATTCTGCCAATACAATTGGTGCTTCCACCGATCAGGTTACAAACTTCGATATTAAGATCATCATCCTAAACGAATCCTATCAACATTTAATTTCCGAAGATAACCCTCACCCTTTCAGACCAGGAATGTCGGCTACGGTTGAAATTTTGACTCACTATGAAGACAGCATACTCACAGTTCCCATTCAAGCCGTGACGGCACGTGCCGATACTGCTAAATTGAAGGCTTTAAGTCCCGAGGAGAAAAAGAAAACTGAAAAAAAGGAATTGAAAGAAGTGGTCTTTGTATACGGTGATGGCAAAGTGAAACAACAGGAAGTGACCACCGGTATTCAGGACAATACCTACATCCAGATCACCACTGGCCTTGAAGAAGGCGATGAGGTAGTGACCGATCCCTACAGTGCCATCAACCGTGTCCTTAAAGATGGCCGGGAAGTGAAGAAAGTGGACAAGGAGGAATTGTATAAGGTGGATTAGTTGGCTGTTGGCATTTGGCTGTTGGCTTTTGGCAGAAGGCAGTTCACAGTCTTCAGTCTACAGACGGCAGTTTTCTAATGGCTAGGTGCGGGGTGTGAAAATGGAAATTAGAAGTTTGGTGGACTTTGCGTTGTGGCATTTAGTAGAATAAAGAACAATGAAAAAGAGTGTGCTCTTCATATTATGTTTACTTGTCGCATTACAGATTGTTGGACAAAATATGGCTAGTCGGTATATAGGAATTAATCTTTTCCAGATTCCTGCCTTGACCCCTAATGTGAACTACACCTACGATATTAAACCCTTCATTTCACCGATGATTGATCTTGGGTTTACACCAAATTACCAGAGTCCATTAAATATGGATTACATCAATTTCTTTTTGACACCTCATTGTAAATGTGCAAACGAAGGGTATGATATAGACAAACAAACTGGCGGTTATATCAAAATAGGGAGCTACTTTAATTTTCGTAAGGATTATGAAAAACAAAAATTCTTTCATTTTGGTTTGTTCCTGAACAATTCCATTATACATGAACGTGGATCGTACCAATTGCCCCCCAGTGAGGGACCTATTGAAATGCCCGTGAGTGTTGAGCATACAAAATATATTTTCGGATTAAGTATATCGACTGGATACGAATTTAGAATTACACAAAAAATGAAAATGAATTTTGATTTTCAAGCTTCATTACCAAATAAAACTTATCAGGATTTGTTTGGATACAGAAACTATATTCCCGGAATGGGATTTAAAGATGATACAGGATATTGGTTCCCAATGTTGATTTGGAACCTTAAATATAGAATATGAATAATTTGCACACATCAAACCCTGAACTTGGACATAATCAAACATGGCAAAACAGAAAATTGACCTTTAATTATTGCACTGAAAAAGGGCTTTTAGATAAAAAGGTTGATGAGCTAAGAGATATGGAGTTACCATTTAGAATTGAACTGTTGCCTATTCAATTCCCAAACCCAAACGAATTGATTTTGAATATCGAAGAAAAAAGAAATGGAAATTTGACAATTGAATGACAACTTAATGACCATTGAATGACTACTTAATGACTTTAAAATGACAGTATGGTCAAGTTGAACTCAGAACTTTCCAACTCAGAACTTTTTAACTCAGAACTTATACAAACATGGCACTCATACTTAACATAGAAACTTCTACACCAATCTGTTCTGTTTGCTTAGCAACGGACGGACAAGTGATCGCTTTGCGCGAAACCGATGAGGATAAATCTCATGCCACACGGCTTACGGTTTATATCGATGAAATCCTGAAAGAGCAAAACATCACCATCAATGACCTGGATGCTATTGCTGTAAGCCAGGGGCCAGGCTCTTACACGGGTTTGCGTATCGGGGTGTCTACCGCAAAAGGTTTGTGCTATGGTGCGTCAAAACCACTCATTGCAATTTCAACTTTGCAAGCCTTGGCATGGCAGGTTTCTTCAGGAAAAATTGAGAATGTTGATTTGGCCGACGATCCCTGGTTTTGTCCCATGATTGATGCCCGGCGAATGGAGGTTTTCACTGCCCTTTACGACAAAGAAAACCAGTTGCAAAAAGAGATATCTGCCGATATCATTGATGAACAATCTTTTCAGGAAATAATAGATCAACGACCGGTGTACTTTTTTGGCAATGGTGCTATAAAGTGCCAGGAAATGATACAACACAAGAATGCCCGGTTCATTGAAAATGTTGAAGCAAGCAGTGCCTCAATGGCTTCTCTTTCGGAACTTGCTTACGCGAATAATCAGTTTGTCGATGTAGCTTACTTTGAACCTTTCTATTTGAAGGATTTTATAGCTACGGTTTCGAAGAAAAATATTTTGGGGTGAGATTCGATTTGTGTTTTGTGTTCATCCATCACCAAAAGGCGAGGCAGGCCCCAACTCAGTTCTCGTTTTCATCGCTCAATTCAGTCTCACCCTTACCCGCGCCTTCTGCGGGGCAGGAATTAAGCGGGACAATCAGTGTTTCATAGCCAAGGTTGGTGCAATTTCCCAAATAATGTGCGACAGG
The DNA here is from genome assembly GCA_021740905.1 of Bacteroidales bacterium. Classification (GTDB taxonomy): domain Bacteria; phylum Bacteroidota; class Bacteroidia; order Bacteroidales; family M50B96; genus JAIOYV01. The sequence goes on along the minus strand of JAIOYV010000009.1, from coordinate 83,662 downwards.
GGAAAGCCCCTACTTGCTTTAAGGAGGGGTTGGGGTGGATGAACAAAATGTATTGTTTCGCACATAATTTTGCAACAGGGGAATGCCCTTCCTTACATTAAGGAAGGGTTGGGCCTGCCCCGCCAAGCGGTGGATGGATGAAAAACCAGTGCAACCGCTCCACGCGGTGGCACGGTTAAACCACCACCTTATCCGCTTCTTCTTTCGCTTTTTTCATAATCTCGTCAGCTTGCTTGTCGGCTTCCGAGACTACTTTTTTGGCTTTTTCGTCGGCTTCTTTGCGGAGCTTTTCGGCGGCAGTTTGGGCCAACTTCTTCTCGATGGCATTTTTGTTTTTGGCGGCATCGGTCAATTCTTTCGCTTTCTTGTCGGCCTCGGCCCTTATCTTTTCTGCCGATTTTCGGGCAGCTTCCTTCATTGCATCGGCTTTTTGTTGGGCATCTTTCAGAATTTTTTCTTTCTTTTTCTGAATTTCTTCGTTGACCTTTTCTTTGGCTTCATCCACCTTTTTGCCTACTTCTTCCTTCACCTTGTCTTTAGCGGCACCGACCAGCGATTTGTTATCGCTACCCAGTCCAACGCCCACTTTCGGATCGTCCAAACTTCCTGTGAAAAGAACATTCACATTCATGAAATCGCCCATTACCTGGCCCGGGAAAACGCTGTTTAAACTTCCGGCAAACGAGGCTGTGGGAATATCCAATGCCATTTTATAGTCAATGCTCCGGTCGATGCCCTGGGTTCCGGAGATGGTAGCTTTTTGCCCGGCAACTTTAGCTACAAAAGGTTTCACTTCCAGGATGCCATCCTTCATTTCGTACGAGGCTTTAAAATCATTAAGACTTGGTTCGCTTAACTTCTCCATCTTTAGTTTGTCGCCCAGGGTTTTGAAAGCTTTTGAATCGACAATCGAAATCTGTTTCGACGACAGGCTCCCACTGCTGTTGATCGAACTCATTACCGGGTTCATTTGCTGGTCGAGCAGGCTTTTCAGCTTGATATCAGCAGAGATATTCCCACGGCAATTTTTTGCCAGAGGAGTCAGTTTTTCAATAGTCTGGAAGGTTTCGTAGCTCTTGTCAATGGCAATATCGGTGATCTTCATTTGAAAATCGACTTCTGGTTTCGTAATATCCTTTGAATCGTAATATCCGGTTAGAAGCATGTTGCCACCCAACATATCCATTCCGAGTTTATCCATGCTCATGCGGCCATCTTTCATCGTGATCATTCCGTTCATCTGGTCAATGAGTAATTTGTCGTATATCAATTTTTCGATGGCAGCGGTAAACGTAAAGTCGATATTCTTAGGGATTTCCACCACTTCCATAGGCGTACTTTCTTCGGCAGTTGTGGTTTCAGGGCTTTCTTCGATGCCCATCAATTCGTTCAGGTTTATCAGTGTCGATTTCAGGTCGAGGCTTCCAATAAGGGTTTCATCCTTGAAAACGTAGGAGATATAATTTTCAAATTTGCCAGATAGTTGAAAATTAGAGCTACCCAGTCTTGCATCGAATTGGCTTAGATCGATGGAGGCTGGAGAAAAAGACATGGCAGCTTTTGAAATCACCAAAGGGGCAGGGAAATCGGGCGAACTCATTTCAAAGCCATCGAGGTCCAAGCGGCCCGAGGCAGCGAAATCCGAATAGCGTTCTTCTTCAATGGCCGACATATTGCCCAACATCTTTAAGCTGGCATCCAGCATCCCTTTCATCGTATAGCCTTCCATGGGAACAATATCAGTCATTCCTGCAAAATCAACTTTCGCATCCACCTGCCCGTTTATGTGCATGTCGCTTACAGGGTTTTTTATCTTGAAAGTCATATCGACAGGATTGGTTCCCAAATCGACATGGAACTTTTTGAGCCAGATTTCGGTAAAATCAGGATCGCCACCAGGATTGGTAAGTTGCAGGTCGATGCTGATATTTTCTGCCGAACGGGGCAAGTCGGGGTATTTGAACAGGGCTTTGTCGACCAAAAGGTTGATGTTGAAACCAGGGATCAGATTATCGTTGTAAATCCCTTTCACAGTTCCTTTGAACGACATTTCACCAATGGTTTTCATATCCTTAAAATCGTTCATGTACAAGGCCGGGATCAACGAAAGCAGATGTTTGAAATCGGTTTTTGGTGAAGAAAAGGCCAGGTCTAGGTCATAATCATTACCTGGCATCCCAAACATACCTGTAAATTTTATAGGAAACTGGTTGATCAACAATTCGTTTTCAAGAAAATTAAAAACAAAGGTTTCGAGGTTGGCATCGATAATCCCTTTAAAATCGACTGCGGCCGAATTCATATAACGCATACCTTCGTAATCGAAATCGAAACTGGCTATTTTTGTCACAAGGTCGAGTTTTGTGCTTGCCTCGGTAAGGTCGCCTTCGAATTGCATATCAAGCCCCTGAATCACCATCAGCATATCGTAGCTGTAATCGTCGTACACAATATGGCCCCGGTTTATCTGGAAATCTTTTAGTTTGATGACCATCCCACCAGAACTGGCAGTGGTATCGGCTAATTCGACTTCATCGGAAGGAAGGGCAATATCATAATTGGCTTTTCCATCTTTCAGGATTTTCACGAATACGAGTGGGTCGTCTACCACAATGCTTTTGATGGCAAACTCGTCGCCCCCAAAGACCGAAAACAAATCGAGTTTCAATTGAAGTTTATGGATAAAGGCCAGGGTGTCGTTTTCAAAATCGCCAACACCTACCACCGACAAATCGTTTATCTCGAACTTAAAATCGGGGAAGCTCGAAATCAATGAAAGTTTCACGTCCTTAAAATCAATTTTCGCTGCAACCGCTTTGTTCAATTCGGTTTTGGCGGTTTCTTCAATTTTCGATTGGAACACCATAGGCAGGAAAATCAGCAATGCCAACAGGATCAGTACTACTACAAACAGGATTTTAAAGAATCGTTTCATCGTTTTATCGTTTAGGTTTGGAATCAAAAGTAGGGAAAATTTTTGGATTTTATTTTTCAATCAATTTTCCTTATGCGGGCCAGGAACACGGGCGGAAACGCTGACATGTCCTTCGGACGATGTCAGGTTTCCTGTGCAAAGACCTGTCATCGTCCGAAGGACATGACAGCGCCTAAAGGAAAAACAATTTGGACCAACGATTTTCAGATTGTCCAATGCGAGAATAGCTGATGCAAAATAGGGAAGTTATTTTGAAAGCTGACCAAATACAAAATAAAACGGCAAATATTCAGGTACGCTTGAAAATTTCAGAGAAAATCAAATATATTAAGGTACACCTGAAAAAAAAAAAAGACCCCACCAATACAATAAAACAGACAGTATAGTCTAAGTTACTCCATCATCCCTCACTCTCTCATTCCAATTTTTATATTTTCCCATCATCAGCTTTGTACCATGTATTTCGACACAAAACCTCATATTCATCATATTTCATAACTTTTTTCGTTCCATCACCAAGACATTGTTAAATTTGCAGCGTCAGAAATATCAAATTTATGCCTACGTACCCTTTAAAGAGAATTGCAGAAGTCGTCAATGCTGAATATGTAGACGAAGCAAATCCTGATATCCGCTACCTTGTAACCGATAGCCGGGGATTTATTTCGCCCGATGGCACCTTGTACTTTGCCCTGAAAGGATTGCGGCACGATGGGCATAATTTTATTGGCGAAATGTACGACAAAGGGGTGCGCAGTTTTGTCATTTCAAACCCTGAAATCAATACCCATCAATTTGCCGATGCCTCTTTCCTTCTTGTGAAGGATACATTGATAGCTTTACAAAAGCTCGCTGCCAATCACCGCAAGCAATTTAATATCCCGGTAGTTGGTATTACCGGAAGCAATGGCAAAACGATTATCAAAGAATGGCTTTTCCAGTTGATGGAAAACAAGCAGAACCTGGTGCGCAGCCCCAAAAGTTACAACTCGCAGATTGGGGTTCCCCTGTCGGTTTGGTTGCTGGAGCCAGAGCACGAAATGGCGGTTTTCGAGGCCGGGATTTCGGAGGTGGGCGAAATGCAAAAACTAGCTGCGATTATTGCTCCAACTATTGGAATCTTCTCGAACATTGGCGATGCCCATCAACAAAATTTCATCGACTACAAGCATAAGATATCCGAGAAATTGAAGCTGTTTCAAAACACCGAAATCCTGATCTATTGCAAAGATTACAACCTGATCGAAAACCAGATAAAGACCAACGATAAGTTCGAGGATACCCAATTATTTAGTTGGTCGCGGAAATTCCCTGCCGATTTGTTTGTGTCGAAAGTTGAAAAAGGAAGCAAAAGCACACGGCTCGAAGCAAAATTTCAGACCCGTCCTATCGATATTGAAATCCCTTTTATCGATGACGCATCCATCGAAAATGCCATCCATTGCTGGGCATTTATGCTGCTGGCCTACGAAAATGAGGAAATCAAGGAAAGGATGCTTACCCTTGTGCCCGTGGCCATGCGCCTTGAGTTGAAACAGGGCATAAACAATTGTACGATCATCAACGACAGCTATAATTCGGATATTGGCTCGCTGAGCATTGCCCTCGATTTTCTGAACCAACAAAATCAGCATAAACAAAAAACACTGGTTATTTCTGATATCCTGCAAAGCGGGAAAGACGAAACCGGGCTGTACAAGGAGGTGGCCGACCTTGTTTTCAACAAGCATGTCAGCCGCCTTATTGGGATTGGCGAGGCCATTTCGCGCAACGAACGCTTTTTCAAAACACCCAGCCAGTTTTATAAAAACACCGAAGATTTCCTTCAATCGGTCGACAAAGATAACTTTATGGACGAGGCTATCTTGTTGAAAGGATCGCGTACGTTCGAGTTTGAATTGATATCGAACAGCCTTCAGCATAAAACACATCGCACTGTGTTGGAAATCAACCTGAATGCCTTGGCCCATAACCTGAATTATTTTCGGGCTAAATTGAACAAAGGTACAAAGGTAATGGCTATGGTGAAAGCCTTTTCGTATGGCAGTGGCACTTTCGAGGTGGCCAACATCCTGCAATACCAAAAAGTTGACTATCTGGGTGTGGCCTTTGCCGACGAAGGGGTGGCCCTTCGCAAAGCAGGTATTGTAACGCCTATTATGGTGATGAACCCCGACCAGCAAAGCTTTGAGTCGATTATCGAATACATTTTAGAGCCAGAAATTTATAACCTGAAAATGCTGGAAGAGTTTTCGCTTACAGTGAAACGCTTCAGTGTAGGGGCATATCCGGTTCACATAAAGCTGGAAACGGGGATGAACCGCCTGGGCTTTTCGAAAGAAGATTTGCCCGCTCTGTTAAAAGGCATATCCAACCATCCAAACCTTCTTGTGAAAAGCATTTTTTCGCATAATGCCGCGAGCGATGATGCACAACATGACGATTTCACACATCAGCAATTTGCACTCTTCGACAGCATGAGCAAAAAGATCATGAATGAGTTAAATTATCCTGTTCTCCGGCATATCCTTAACTCACCGGGGATCGAACGTTTCCCGGATTACCAACTTGATATGGTTCGATTGGGGATTGGTATGTATGGCGTTAGCTCCGAAAGCAATGGCGAATTACAAAATGTGAGCACTTTGAAGACCCGTATTTCTCAAATCAAAAGTGTGGCTGCCGGAGAATCGGTGGGTTATAGCCGGGCTTGTACGCTGGAGCGCGATTCGAAGATCGCCATCCTGCCCATTGGTTATTCCGATGGCTTGCGCCGGATCATGGGCAATGGAAAAGGGAAGGTCTGCATTAGTGACAAACTAGTCCCCATTATCGGGAATATTTGCATGGATATGTGCACGGTTGATGTTACTGATATTTCGGTGGAAGAAGAGGATGAGGTAATTATTTTTGGCGAAAAATATCCCATTTCAGAAATGGCCCGTACCTTGGAAACCATCCCTTATGAAGTGATGACAGGTATTTCGTCGCGGGTAAAAAGGGTATATTTGTACGAATAATTGGAAAGCTCGGAAGTGGAAAAACCCAACAAAATATCGCTGGTTATTATCAGCAAGAATGAAGAAAAAAACATTCAGCGTTGCCTCGAATCGGTGAAAGGTATCGTGGATGAGATCATTGTTATTGATTCTTTATCGACCGATAAAACCAAAGAGATTTGCGAACAGTACGATGTAAGATTTGTGCAGCAGGAGTGGCTGGGCTATTCAGCCACCAAAAATTTAGGCAACCGCTTGGCCTCGCACGATTGGATTTTATCGCTTGATGCCGATGAGGCCATTTCGGGGGAATTGAAAAAAAATATTATCAAGGAGAAAGAGAATTTTCGGTACGATGCCTATATTTCCCGCCGGATGACCAATTACTGCGGGAAATGGATCCGCCATTGTGGCTGGTACCCCGACCCAAAAATGCGCCTGTGGAAGAAAACGATGGGCGAATGGAATGGCGATATCCACGAAACCGTCGACTTGCAAAAAAATGCCAGGATTGGAAAGCTCTCTGGCGACATTCTTCATTATAGCATTTCAACCGTATTTCAACATATCGAACAGATCAACAAATTTTCGGAAATCTATTCCCAGTCTGCCTTTCAAAAAGGAAAAGCAAGTAATATGGCCAGCCTGTTATTTAAACCTGTTGAACGGTTTTTTACAACCTACATTTTTAAGTTGGGCATACTTGATGGGTACTATGGTTTTTTGATCAGTGCCCTTTCTGCCCATTCCATTTTTTTGCGCCGTGTAAAATTACGTCAGCTTTGGAAGGATTTTGAGCATAAGGAGAGGTTTGAATGAAAAAGGCAGGGCAAAAATCCATCCTATTTTTCAACTCAAACAAGGCATGGGGCGGGGGCGAAAAATGGCACTTCGAAATGGCCCTGACCTTGCACAAGCTTGGGCATAGGGTGTTTTTGTTTTGTCATCAGAAGGGCCAGCTAGTCCGTGAGGCCGAGCAAGCAGGAATTACGTGTGTGGCCATTCAAGTACACAATCTCTCATTCTTTAACCTGCCGAAAATATTCCGGTTCTCAGCATGGTTGCGACGCGAGAACATCGACCGGATAATCTTGAACTTGCCAGCAGATATGAAATATGCTGGATTGGCAGCAAAAATTGCTAAAGTCCCCCGTATAATTTATCGCCGTGGCAGTGCCATCCCCATCAAAAACAGTTTTATCAACCGGGCCATGTTCCGGTCGGTGGTAAGCGATATCCTGGTGAATTCGGAAGAAACCCGCAAAACCATCCTGGCCAACAACCCCGACCTGATCGACCTCAACAAAATCAAATTGATCTACAACGGGATTAAATTGGATGAATACGATTCGCGCTCTTGCATGCCTTTTTATCAGAAAAAAGAAGGTGAACTTGTAATTGGAAATGCAGCCCGGATGGTTCATCAAAAAGGACAGGAAGATTTGTTGGAGCTTGCCGTGATATTGAAAGAAAAGGGCTTATCGTTTAAGATCCTCATTGCAGGCGAAGGGAAACTCAAATATAAGTTGATGAACCGGGCCATTCAGTTGGGATTAAAAGATTGTGTCCAGTTTCCTGGTTTTATCGAAAACATCAAGGCATTTATGAAATCAATTGATGTGTTTGTGCTCACCTCACGCTGGGAGGGCTTTGGCTATGTTTTGGCCGAAGCGATGGCCTCGTCGAAACCCATTGTGGCCTACAATGTAAGCTCGAACCCTGAGCTGGTGGTAGACGATCAAACGGGCTATTTGGTCGAAACCGGTAATATAGAACAACTTTATGCCAAGACCCTAATGTTGATAGGCGATCCCCAATTGCGGAAACAATTTGGCGAGCAAGGCCGAAAGCGTGTGGAGGAAAAATTCGACTTCAATAAAAATAAGGAGCAGTTTACTGAGTGGTTAGGGGTATAGAGTTTGACCATATAATTTTCATGAACTTACCAGTTTCAGATTCTTTTTCCAGTTGTTCCTGGGTCATAAACTTCCCAATGAGATAATCATTATTCGAGCGGTTGGCCCTATCAATTAGTTGTTGTCGGGTAAATGGTTTAAATTCTCTTTTTGATTCAACGGAATTGATGTTCTCAAAAATGGTCGATTCAATTTTCTGAAATACTTTTTTGTCTTTTAACCCAACTAAATAGGCAATGGCATTCAGTTTTCTTGACTGTAAATCCATAAACTATCATTTTTCACAAAGATAAGTCACAAAAATCTATTTCAAATATTGCAGTCTGTTTTTTTTATGGAAAGAAAATTCTTCTTAATTGAATTTGAAAGAAGAAGTAAAGATTTAACAGGAAACATTCGTTTAAGTGCTGCAAGACCTTTATATTTGATGTCATTTTGGATTACACAAATATGCCTTACAAAGAAAAGAAAGTCGAGAAAATGTTTTACCCCATTGGCGAGGTAGCCGAAATGTTTAATGTCAATTTATCGACCATCCGTTTTTGGGAAAAGGAGTTCGATATCCTAAAACCAAAAAAGAACGGCAAGGGCAACCGTCTGTTTACCCCAACCGATTTGGAAAACCTGCATGTGATCTATCACTTGTTGAAGGTGCAGGGGCTTACCTTGAAAGGAGCTAAAAAAAGGCTTCAGGAAAACAAGGAGGGCACATTCAAATCAGTAGAGATGGTAAAGAAACTAGAGGGTATCAAAGAAATGTTGGAAGAACTTAAGTCGATGATGGGGTAGAAGGAAGCCGAGAATCAATCAATTTCATACATTATTATTATTGTCTTAAATTCTATAATCAGTCTGATTCGAGTATTGGAGTATTGGAGTGATGGAGAGTTCGACCTTCTCCGAAAGACAGTCAAAATAACTTGCCCATTTCGTTTGCTGTTATCCTCGATAACTTCCTTAGCATCTTGGAGATGCTAAGGAAGTCAGCCCGATAGACTCAGAATTCTGATGAAGCTAGCTAGAAAGTTTCACTTAAACATTTACTGTCGTTTAGATGCGCGATTTATCGTGTCTCTACTAACCACTGTTCCATGCCCCCACATTTCCAAAAACGAATATCACTCCCTCAATCCACCACTCCAGCGTTTATGCATTTCTTTGTACTTTTGCAGAAACCCAAAATCGGAGTAGAAAATGACAGTTCAGGAAATTTGTAAAACGATAGAAGATATAGCCCCGCTTGCTTACCAGGAATCTTACGATAATGCCGGCTTGCTGGTGGGCGATCCAAAAATGGAAGTCACAGGCGGACTGATTTCCATTGATGTTACCGAGGAGGTTGTCGAAGAAGCCATCCAAAAAAAATGCAATCTAATTGTTGCCCATCACCCCATCATTTTTGGAGGAGTAAAAAGGCTTACGGGAAGAAATTATGTTGAACGTACTGTAATTAAAGCTATCCAAAACAACATCGCCATTTACGCGGCCCATACCAATCTCGATAATGTTACGGGTGGGGTGAATAGCAAAATTGCAGAAAAGCTGGGACTGGAAAACTGTCGTATCCTGATGCCTCTGAATGATGAATTGAGAAAGCTGGTGGTATTTGTACCTGTCGATCATGCAGAAAAAGTGCGTTCAGCAATTTGTGATGCCGGTGCCGGAAAAATTGGGAATTACGACCATTGTAGCTACAATGCCACAGGACAAGGTACTTTCAGGGCAGGGGAGGGGAGCGACCCTTTTGTTGGCGAGCCAGGTAAAATCCATTTTGAGGAGGAAATACGGATTGAAACCATATTCCCGAAAGTAAGACAGGGCGCAGTAGTACAGGCTATGATTCAGGCTCATCCTTATGAAGAAGTCGCCCACGATATTTATCCCATCGAAAATAAATATGCGCTTGCAGGTGGTGGAATGATTGGCACTTTACCAGTTCCTGTTTCCGAAACCGATTTTCTAAACACACTGAAAAGTGTTTTTGGGACAGGTTGTATCAAGCACACCAATCTTCTTCAAAAGAAAATAAAGAAAGTTGCCCTGTGTGGCGGAAGTGGGAGTTTTATGCTGAAAAAAGCGATAGCAGCCAAGGCCGATGTGTTTGTTTCGGGCGATTTCAAGTACCACGAGTACTTCGATGCCGAAGGAAAAATCCTGATTGCCGACATCGGACACTATGAAAGTGAGCAATTTACTAAAGATGTTTTTTATGAAATACTTATGAAAAAATTCCCTAAATTTGCGCTCTGTTTATCAGGGGTGGAAACGAATCCCGTAAACTATTTATAATCAACAGATGATTTGAAAATGACAGATAAAAAAGAACTTACGGTTGAGGAGAAATTAAGGGCTCTTTACGAATTGCAATCAAACGATTCGCAAATCGACAGGATTAAAATATTACGTGGGGAGCTTCCTCTTGAAGTGCGCGACCTTGAAGATGAAATTGAAGGATTGGAAACCAGGATCACCAATTTCAAACAAGAGGTAGAAGAATTTGCCAAGGATATTGAGCAAAAACAAAACGAGATTAAAAACTGTGCTGCGCTGATCATAAAATACGAAGAGCAGCAAATGAACGTAAGGAACAACCGCGAATACGATTCCCTTACCAAAGAAATTGAATTTCAGAAGCTCGAGATTGAATTGTGTGAAAAGCGCACCCATGAATTCACCCAGCTATCGGAAGAGAAAAGGAGGGTGATTGCCGAATCGGAAAGCCTGCTTACAGAGCGATCGGCTGACCTGGCACATAAGAGAAGCGAGTTGGATGAAATTATTGCCGAAACCCAAAAGGAAGAAGAAGGTCTTTCTGATAAGTCGGACACTATTCAAACGGTGATAGAGCCAAGGTTGCTTACTGCCTATAAACGAATCAGGGGCAATGCCCGCAATGGTTTGGCGGTGGTATCGGTGCAGAGGGATGCTTGTGGTGGATGTTTCAATAAAATCCCACCTCAGCGGCAGCTCGATATCCGATCAAGGAAAAAGGTAATCGTGTGCGAATATTGTGGACGTATCCTTGTGGATGACGAAATTTCCGGTGTAAACGAAGATTAGAAATTGTTTCTATAGCGATAAAATTATAAAACGTGCTACCTAATACAGGTAGCACGTTTTTCATTTTCAACAATCCCATTTAGTCCTGATCTTATTTTTGTCCCCACAAATTAGTCATCATCTTCATCCCTTTCCCCCTCATCTTCCGATTCTTTTTTAACGACCAGGCCGTTTGAATCAATTTGTACTTCAATTTCAAGCTTACCCTTTTCAAGCTCAAATTCATAAAAAGTCCCGTCGGCACTTTCTATTATTTCAGGTTCCTCAATTTTATAGCCTTCAAATTGGGTGTCTAACGTGTTTTTCACTAGGGTCGGGATTTCCGACTTTTTAATCTTGTGCTCCGTCTCCAACCAGGTGCCTTCAATGTTAAAACTTGCCGAGTATTCTATGCCATCGAGCTTAAATTCGGCTTCCCATTCTTTGTCATTTTCTTTTTCCCATTTCACTTTCGTGGCAGTGGGGAATTTCTGGGAGAATGTGCTTTGCACATTTGCCGGGACATCTTTCGCTTTTTGTGCACAGGCGTTTAGAACAAAAAGGGATACAACTACGATTACAATAAGTAGATTTTTCATTTTATACGTTTTAGATTAATAATTCCCAAAATTAAATTATGATTCTAAAGGAATTTTAAAGATCGTAAAACAATGAAACTCATCGTGCGTGTATTGGATTTTTAGATGATGGGTGTCGCATATCTTTTTCACAATGGCCAGGCCAAGCCCATACGATTTTTCGTTTCCTTTAGTGAAGCGGTTGAAAATAGTGTCATTGCCCAAAGCATTTGGCTTCCCAGTGTTACAAATCCTTATTTCATTTTCTTTCAGATAAATATAAACAGAGCCTCCTGTAATATTATGGTTGATACCATTCGACAGTAAATTTGCAATGAGGATATCGGCAAGTTGTCCGTGCATATTCATCTCGAAAACACCTTCTTCCTCGATTTCGAGAGTCAGGTTTTTGCTTTCAAAAAGACTCGCAAATTCTTCTGTTTTTTGCTTCAAGGTTGTATTGAACGATTGTACTTTTTCTGGAATAAATTGCTGGTTCTCAATTTTTGCAATAAGGATCAGGCTTTGGTTCAACGACGATAAACGTTTTACTGCATCAATAGTGGAAACTACACGCTCAAATGTTTCTTTGTTTATTTCCTGCTGAAGTATTTCTTCGAGATTGAGTAGGACAACGGACAGGGGTGTTTGGATTTCATGCGAGGCGTTTTCGGTAAATTCTTTCTGTGCAAGGTAGTCGGCTTCTAGTCTTTTGGTGAGTGAACCGACTACAGTATTCAACCGTTCGAATTCCTCTGTGGTTGTTTTTATTAGCTGAAGGTTTTCATTCCTACTGAAACTAAAACTTTCCATAATACGGAGGTTCTCCTCGAAATCTGCCCATACTGTTTTGTTCAGTCTCCGGTTGATCAGATATGAGATGCCCAGGGTAGAAATCAACAAGATAAAAAAAGTCCACGCGATGAGTATCATCAAATCGTCGTTTTCAACTACCGAATGCCTGAGCCTGATGAAGTAAACTTCGTCGTTGATTTCTACCTGGTTCGAATACTCCAGGAATGGTTCCAATTCGCCATCAGTCTCATCTTCGACAAAAATTTCTCTGAACAACGGTCTATTCATGCTAAGCCGACTGACTTTTTTCACTTCAACAATAGGGAAAATATTGGGGGTTTCGCCAGTTTCCTTAACTTGCTTTATGATGAGGTTTTCCTGGTCGTAAAATGATTCTTTTGTTTCTTCCAGCATAATATACTTTAAAACGACAAACTCGGCTAGCGATAATACCAACAGGATGCTCGTAAAAAGCCATAAATAATTGCGGTTTATTCTCTTGAGAAATTTCATCTGTCAGTAAATTTGTAGCCCATCCCGTAAATTGTTTTCAGGTAATCGGTGCCCCCGAAACTTTCAATTTTCTTTCTGATATTATTGACATGGATATAGATGAAATCGTAATTGTCGGCCATATCAATGTTATCTTCCCAAAGGTGTTCGGCAATGGCAGCTTTCGTCAAAACCCTGTTTTTGTTGATGATAAAGAAAAGCAAAATGTCGTATTCTTTCTTTGTCAAACGGATTTCCTGCCCGTGTACATGTACGGATTTGCTGTCAGTATCGACAGAGATTTCGTTGAAGCGGATTAGTTTGGATCCTCCAAATTGTCTGCGCCTGATCACTGCTTTTATCCGGGAATTCAACTCCGAAAGCTGAAAGGGTTTTGTCAGGTAATCATCGGCACCCAGGTCGAGGCCGTTTATTTTATCATCCAGCGAATTTTTAGCCGAAATAATAATCAGGCCGGACATAGGATTATGAGCTTTGACTGTTTCAATAAGCCCAAGCCCATTGCCATCGGGCAAGGTGATGTCCAATAAGATAATATCATATTCGTAGAGAGATATTTTTTCGTTCGCTTTTTGAAAGCTATTTGCTGATTCGCAGATATAATCCTCTTTTTCGAGAAAGCTGCACATTGCTGTTTGCAAGCCGGGTTCATCCTCTACGATTAAAATTTTCATGGTGCAAATTAGCGATTTAATTCTAAAGGAAATTTAAAGGATTGGAGAATGGTGTACGACAAAAGTCCTAATTCAAACATCAGAAGATACTTTTCTCATTGAATTTCACCTGCCAAAGGCTGGTAATAATTTCCTGCATAAATTACGGTGCATGCTGTGTAAGTAAAATTGTCGATATACCTTGCCCAAATTGAATTTGAAATAACTTGGAAGATTCTATGAATTTATCTGTGGGAATTGGACTAATCTGTGAATCTGTGGCATTTTTTCTTTTTAAATTAGCCACAGATTCACAGATTGAATCAATTTAAAAATTGATTCATTAAGAATTATTATGGGAAAGTTATTTTGAATCATCCACTAAGATGAACTCCAGACTACTATTATTGAACGCTTGAATTTTATCGTAAAGTAGTTTCACATCGCCTATTTTTTCCACAGGCACTTTATCGCTTACACTTGCAAAGTAACTTGATATCTTAACCACATCGGGTTTTATCTGCTCTACTTTAAGGATAAGTTCCCCGAACTCATTGTTGGTTTTTATCTCTTCGTAAGTGTTTGTCAATTTTATGTTTTTATCGAATTGAAGAAAATACACATACGTATCGCGCCCGTGAAAATCGGTATAAAAATCCTGTTGCCGGTTTTCAATTTCGAAGTCGTTGTAAATAATATGATTAAACCAGTTTTGTAAATCCAGAGAAAACGTGTCACCTTTCTTAGTAATTAAATTGTTTGCCTCGTAACGGGTTTTTACCTTGGTCGAAAAGGGAAATTCTTTCCTGATTACATTGGTTTCTTCGCTGATTACACGGACTTCCTTGTTCAGATCAGATATTTTCTTGTTGTACAATTCGTTCACAGTTTCATCTTTGTAATCAAACTGATACAATCCACGTGTCATTGTCGAGTATTGACCCGATAAGTCGACCCTTGCTTCAAAAGTGGCCATTGAAGTTTCTAAATTGATGTTTACCAACACATTGTTTTTACGAATATTGTCGGTTATTTTGCTAGGTGGCAATTGTATTTGCCTTAATTCTTCGTTTATTGGCTCCTTGATATTATTATAATCATTTAAGTGTACGAGGCGCGCACGGGTGTTTTCGAAGTAAAATGGCACCTCGTTCAGGTAATATCCGAAATCCGAACTTTTTGGATAAATGTATTGGGGCACATTATTCTTCAACAATACGGCAAAAAGATAGTCACTATCGTACATTGGGGCAAAATAATCGTTGCTGATTTCCCCCATCCGGTTATCGCACAAATAGGCTGTAAAATAATTCAAATTCAGCTTTAGAATAAGGGCCACATAAATATCGTACCGACAGATATCCCGTATGGCTTTTCGTGCAAGGAATTCCCCCATCCTTGGCATGCGGGTATCAACTTTTTTGAAATAGTCTATGTCGTTTTCAAAAGTAAAATCATCGGCAATTGTGTTTTGGATTTTCAGCAACGATAAATATCCGAGGCTGTCGTTTTCAATATCATGGGTTTCGGTGCTTACAAATTTATCGATATAAATAAAGGAAGTTGTTTTTACTCCCTGATAAACCGATTTTGCAATATTCAAATGTTCTTTTTCGCGCTGGTAGGAATAAATGGAGTAAAATGGAATGAATTTTTCCTCGAAGGAATTGGGCAGGGTATAAAGCAAATCGTAAGGCTTAATGGAAAAAACCACATGGGGCAATGATAAATACGGGCGACTGCCTGCCTCTTTGATGCAGCCCGCCAGGTTATCCTTATTCCAGTAGTATGATTTGGTCCCCTCTAAATCACTTATACTGTCGGGCGCGGCATCGTTGTTATACACAATATCCAGGTTTAACCCCGAAGGCAGCGACAGGCGTAGAGAATAATTTTCCTTTCTTATTTCGCTATTGAAAAAAATACGGGTCGAAGCCAACTGGTTGAGATTATCGCTATATTTTATTTCGTAGTTGTATTCGAGCGTGGCTATATCCCCAATTTCAAGGTCGCGTACCTCGTAAATATATTTCTTGAAATTTCCATACAGATTGTTTTCGACCATGACCATCCGCACATCTTCGACTGATTTATTAAAAGTTGCTTTCCTGGTTGTGCCATTTTTATCGGCGATTTCTCCTTTAAAATAATTGCATTTTAAATATGAATACACATTCTGATAGTTTCGATCTTTTGGAAAATGAGCGATATAAGATGGATCGAAAGTTTCGGGCAGGATAAATGTTGAAATACGTTTAATCCCGTCCTCGCCCTGCACCCTAAACTGTATCTTTTTAGTGATCGAAAACAGGATGAAGTCCGATTTTTCACCTGTGATTTCAATGCTGTTTTCTTCGCTGATAATCACCACATCTTCCGTTATAGATTGTTGCATTTGAGGTGTAATGCCATCTTGTTGTAAATCGCTGTCCTTGCTTTTTGCAATAACAGAAATCTGTGTTGCGATGCAAATCAACAGGATTAAATACATACGATTAGTTTTCATAGTCTGGTGTATTTTAAGCTTAATTTATTTGGTGTCGATTTAGGTAAAGATGAATAAAATCTGGTCAACTGTTAATAGTGTTCAAATATATAAAAAATCTTTTCCGGTTGTAAGATAAATTTTTCAAGCCTGGGTAATAGTGAAGAGATTGATTAGGGACTGAATCAATCTACTCAATCTTTTATATTTTGCCAAAAACTATACAATTAGGATTCGTAAGTTACTGATAGGAGTATTACCTTTAGCCACTAAAATAAATCGGATGTGTAAAGCGATTTTTACATTCCTTTCTAAATATTAAAACTATGAGAATACCTATATTATTCCTGACCTTTATAATTGCCAGCACAATGTACGGCCAGTCGGACTACAAACAGATGATGAACGACATGCAGGTAAATTTTTACGATGTGGTGACCTATGCCGATCGCTATTTCGAAACCCATGATACCGGCAAAGGCTCTGGTTTTAAAGATTACATGCGTTGGAAGGCAGAGAACGAAAGCAAATATTACCCGTCGGGTGACCGAAGCCATGTTGACCCTTACTTTGTGGCCAATTCTTATCAGAATTTCTTAAAGGAAAACCCTGCCCCCAAGAATTTCAACTACAGCGGATGGCGCGACCTCGGGCCTTACGATGCCAACACAATCACCTCACACTATTCACCGGGCATCGGAAGGGTGGAGTGTTTTTGGGTAAACCCCAATGACAGTATGTACATCTACATGGGATCGCGAAGTGGAGGTTTTTGGAAAACGACCAATGAAGGTGCCACTTGGCAAAATACCACTGATTTCCTGATCGCATCAGGGGTGAATACGATTGCAGTGTCACCGACAAACCCAGATTCCGTTCTCATCAATGTTCAAAATGCTGCCAATAATGCCACTCATGGGATTTACCGGTCGGTAGATGGCGGAAATACATGGACTGCCACGGCTTTTAACCCATCTAACCTGAACTGGGGTGGCCTTGGTTCGAGCGAAAGAATATATAAGATAGTTTTTCATCCAACCATCCCCAACCTCATTTTTATTGGAACCTCGAAAGGGATTTTCAAATCGGTAGACAATCTTCAAACCTGGACACAACTTATGACCAGTGCCGACATTACCGATATTGAGTTTCACCCGACCAACCCTAATATAATTTATCTTTATGATGATTATTACTGGAGTACAAACCAGAATGTGGTGATAAGATCAACAAACCTGGGACTGTCCTATTCAACTTCAGGAACCCTCACCGGAAACAACGATGCAAAAGGATTTATTGCCACAAGTCCACTTTGTCCCGACTGTGTCTGGTTTGCATCGAGCAATGGCGTTTGGAAATCGACTAATGCCGGCCTAAATTTCACCTTTCTATATAACCCCGATGAAAGTTGCCAGGGGTTTGCTGTTTCTGATATAAATATATCTTCAATGATCTATGGCTATGTGGATGTAGAAGCAAGTTTCGATGGAGGAATTTCATTCGACCAGGTTACCGCCTGGGCCAACTCTTCGCCTGACAGCAGCTATGTACACGCTGATGTCCGGACAGCAGAGTGCATCAATGGGGTTTATTATTTGGGTACAGATGGCTATCTTGCCAAAAGCATCGACAATGGAATAAGCTGGACACGGTTAAATGATGGAACCGGGATCCGTGAATTTTATGCGGTGGGAATCAGCCAATCGGACTGGAGTGTACAAATGGCCGGTTCGCAAGATAATGGCACCAGTGTACGAGTAGAAACAGGATGGTTGGAATGGAACGGAGGCGATGGCATGGAAGCCATTGTGTTCCCACTCAATCCAGATTGGATGATTGGAAGCTGGCAGTACGGAAGTCGCCAGCGCACGAAAGACAGAGGACAAAGCAGGCATGGTATCCAAACCCCACAATCAGGGTCGAGCCAGGCCGATTGGCAGGCTCCTTTGCTTTTCAACCCCAATCACCAGATGAAAGTATATCATTTTAGCGATAGTGTGTTTGTATCGAACCAATTTGGCGGCGAGTGGGAATATATGGGTTCACCTAATTTAGGCATGATAAAAATTGCGGCCATTGCTGAGAATAATACAGCTATCATGGTGGTTGGAAGGAATGAGTTCTTGTACCTGTCGCAGGATACGGGTGCTACTTACACAAGTATCTCAAACGGACTTCCGGGTTATTCAATTACTGATGTCGCTTTCGATCCCAACGATGATAACACCTTGGTTGTAGTGTATAACCGATATCAGAATGATGGGCAGAAAGTATATGTTTCGCACAACCTGGGCGCAACTTGGACCAACATTACATCGAACTTGTCGAACATGCCGATACGGTCGGTTGTGATTGACCATACTGCCCAATCGAACATTTATCTTGGGGCGGAAATTGGTGTGTTTTACAAGTCGATGGACAGTACCGACTGGAACCTATACACTACCGGCCTCCCCAATACAACCGCTCGGGATCTTGAAATCCAGTATGGGACCAATGTCTTGCGGGCAGCCACATGGGGAAGGGGTTTATGGGAATACTCGTTGGTTGGCCGGAATGATTATCCATCCATTGTAACCACAGCCATAACCGATCCACCCACCGATATTCACCCACGGGCAAACATAAATCAGTTTGTAACTTCGGTTGTATCTTATGATGGCGTGCTTTCATCTGTTTTCGTAAAGTGGTCGGCAAACAATCAAAATCTGACCAATAATATTATGATGATCAACACACAAGACAGTACATGGGTATCGCAAACCAACATCCCCAACTTCCCCGAAGGCACAAACATTTACTTTAAAGTATTTGCCATTGGCGAAAACAACGATACCACCGAAACCTATCGTTTTATGTACACCGTAAGGCATTTCGAATATTGCGAATCGTACGGGAATATGGATTATACCACAGCGGTTACATTGGTCGATTTTAGCGGGATCTACAATTCCACGGGAAAAACCCAACCCTACACTGATTATACGGCCAGCGATTCAGCGGTTGTTCAAACAGGCAGTTCCTACAACCTCAACGTAAACCTCGATACCGATGGAAACTATACAATCTACTCCAAAGCCTGGATAGATTGGAACCGCGATGGTGATTTTGAAGATGCAGGCGAGGAATACGACCTGGGATCAGCCATAAACACAGCAAACGGACCGACAAGTCTTTCTCCGTTGAGCATAATTGTCCCACTATATGCACAGGTGGGAAAAACTACGATGCGGGTTGCGGCCAAGTACAACTCTGTTCCAGAAGTATGTGCAACAGGATTCGATGGGGAAGTGGAGGATTATTCCATACTGATTACTTGCCAGCCGACTTCCACTAATATGGTCGCCTCGGCTTGTGGTTCTTATACAACGCCAAGCGGCAACAACACATACTATTCCAGTGGAATGATTGCCGATACACTTTCGGCGTTTAACGGCTGCGACAGTATCCTGAGCATAGACCTTACGATTATCAATATTGATACTTCGCTGACATGGGACCTGGGTACATTGACTGCCAATGCAGCAGGTGCCCAGTATCAATGGATTGATTGCAACAACGCCAACGCATGGATTCCCGGAGCAACCATCCAAAGTTTTGCCCCAACCACCAATGGCAATTATGCCGTGATCATTTCGCAGAACAGTTGCACCGACACATCTACTTGTTACAATGTACTCCTAGTAAATATCGATGAAAATCCACTAAAGGATGTCTGCCGGATTTTCCCCAACCCCACAAACAGCAACTTTACCATTGACCTCGGATCGGTACAGGCAGAGGTTGATATTGAAATAGCTGATGTATCGGGCAAAGTGATTTTTAATAAAAGGGAGAGTGGCGTAAGGTCGGTCCCTGTTCAAGCTAAAATCCCGGCAGGTGTTTATTTTGTTTCGATAAAGTCGGGAGAGGATTGGGCAGTGATGAGGTTGTTAGTTGAATAGCATAGGAAATTTCCAATAATAATCCTAATCTATTTTAAACTATCATGCAGGCAAGTAAGAAGTAAGGAACTTAGAGAACTGGTAATCTTTTAGATAAAAAAGTCATACCTTTGTAAATAAAGAATCTATAGATGACTGAATTTAGAGAGAAATACATTAATCCATTTACTGACTATGGATTTAAGAGATTGTTTGGTGAAGAACCAAGTAAAGATTTATTGCTTGATTTTCTCAACGAGCTATTGAAAGAAGAGCAAGGCGAGATTACAGAACTAACCTATCTGAAAAATGAAAATCTTGACTCTACAGACTTGAATAGAAAGGCCGTTTTTGATTTATATTGCACGAATGAGCATGGTGAAAAATTTATTGTCGAGCTACAAAAAACCAAGCAAAAGTATTTTAAGGACCGAACACTATACTATTCCACATTTCCGATAAGGGAACAAGCAACTATGGGCAGTGATTGGAATTTTGAGTTGAAAAATGTTTATACTATCGCTATTCTTGACTTTGTTTTCGATGAAGATAAGCATCAACCGGACAAATTAAGGTATGATGTAAAACTGACTGATATTGAGACTAAAAAAGTTTTCTACGATAAACTGACCTTTATATATCTTGAAATGCCTAAGTTTAAGAAAACGTGTGAAGAACTTGAAACAAAGTTTGATAAGTGGCTCTTCATCTTAAGTCACTTGAATAAACTTGAGAGGATTCCTGATAACCTAAACGACAGCGTTTTTTTAAAACTTTTTGAGATAGCTGAAATAGCAAAGTTTAGTAGAGAAGAGTATCAAAATTATGAGGACAGTTTAAAGTATTACCGGGATATTAAAAATTCATTGGTTACAGCAAAAGAAGAAGGAATTGAATTAGGGATAGAAAAAGGGATAGAAAAAGGGATAGAAAAAGTTGCTATTGAAATGCTAAAGAATGATGAACCTATTGATAAAATCATAAAATTTACCGGATTAACAAAAGCCCAAATTAATGATCTGAGGAAAGAATAGCAAATGGAAATGAAAACCTACCACCTTCTCATTATCGCAATCCTTATCTCTGCATGCTCTCCCAAGCAAAATGAGTCGAAGAATAAAGATACCACAACCCTTCAAAAGGAAATCCTTAAGCCTGGTCTTCAGGCAATTATTGATTCAGCCCAGGTCAATGGGGCGGTACTTGTCTTCGATCCTCAGCAAAACGTATTTTACTCCAACGATTTTCAGTGGGCGAGAAAAGGGAATTTGCCTGCCTCTACTTTTAAAATTCCAAATTCGATAATTGCCTTGGAAACGGGTGTTGTGGAGGATGATAGCACTCTTTTTATTTGGGATGGAAAGAACCGAAATCTGGCTATTTGGGAACAAGATTTGATTTTTCGGGATGCCTTTCATTACTCCTGTGTGCCCTGTTATCAGGATATTGCTCGAAGGATAGGTGAAAAACGAATGAACGAATATCTCGCCAAACTAGACTATGGAAAGATGCAGGTCGATTCCACCAACATCGATTTGTTTTGGCTGGAAGGGGAATCGAAAATCAGCCAGTTTCAACAAATCGACTTTCTGAATCGCTTCTATAATTCGAATCTACAAGTTTCAGATCGAACCCAAAAAATCATGAAGGAACTGATTGTAATTGAGCGAAACGATCTTTACACCCTAAGAGGTAAAACCGGCTGGTCGATCCGCAACGGCAATAACAATGGCTGGTTTGTTGGCTATGTCGAAACCCGGGGAAAGATCTATTTCTTTGCCACCAATGTAGAGCCTTATGAGGAATTCAACATGGATATATTTCCAAAGATCAGGACTGAAATTACCTATAAAGCACTGACTAATTTGGGGATACTATCAACAATTCTTCCTGTTTCGAAAAGTGAAAATTAGTCACCAAAAAAAGATACTAAGTTGGCCAATAAACTAATCTGCCTGTGCAACGAGGTAAGCGAAAAAGAAATTGTCGGGAAGATAGAATCCGGCGAAGCAAAGAGCTTACCCGAAATTTCAAAACAAACCCAGGCCGGGACAGGGTGTGGCCGATGCAGAAGGAGTATCCGTGAGATCTTGAAAAAATATTTGGAAGCAAGCCAAATTCAATATTAGTTGCTTCTGTTGATGAAAATGGAATGTCATTTCATCTAAAATTCAAGTGGAAGCTAAGTCTTAGTACTAGTAGGCGAAAAAATTGGTTGGCCCTACCCCAACATCAAACCGACCATTGTTTATCGATATTGGATCGTCATTTACCAGTACCTGAAATTGGAAATATCCCGAAAGTATTACTTCAACCTGTTGTTTGTCAACTGATAGATTTTGAGCTCTTTTAAATTCGAGATTGCCATTGATGATGGTGGCCTGGCGTTCGTATCCATTTATTTTAAAATCGACATGGCAACCCGATTGCTTTAAATCAATTACAGTTTCGTCCAAGGTGATTAAGTCGGAAAAAGCATCGGGCGAAAAATTGGGCAGGGTAATTTCCATGGACATTTCATCGCTTGAATAGTAATAGCTATAATCGCCCATTTGGCCATTAAAGGAAAAGGTAGTGGCACCATCCTTCACGATTACTTTCATGGGCACCTCATAGTCGTTTGACACAAATATTTCCCTGTCGTAGTATCCACCAAAAGTATTATAGCCCCACTCGGAATATTCGGGCAAGCCCGGAAATTGCATATCCGAAACAAAAACCGATTTTTGTAATTCCATTTCATTGCTACAAGCCGAAAGCAGCAACACGGATGCAAGCGAAATTAGAAATATATTTTTCATAATTCAATATTTAAAAAGGTATCAGAATATTTAATTGAAGCCCTCCTCCAAACATAGGTTTCAGAAGGCTGGATGAGTTCTCGGTGAATATTATTGAAGGCGTCGCCGCTTCGAGGCTTAGGTTTATATTATCTTCATGCCCAAATTTAATCCCAACCGAACCATGCACCATACCTAAAAAAAACTTTGGCTCGTCAAACTTATTGATCACATCGTTTTGATAGGGATTCATTTCATCAGAATAAAAAACCACATTGTTCGAGGTGTTCAAACGGCCACTGATTAGGGCTGCCCCTTTTATAAAAAAACGAACAAAGTAGGGTTTAGTAGGATAGAATTTAATCTCGACAGGTATGCCCAAATAATTTGAAACCTGATTGATCTCCTTTACCCTAAGATACTCGGTACTTGTCCCTTCCTGTTTGTTCAGGATATAAAAGAAATCAGCAGTCCCCGACCAGCCCGTCGATTTGCTCATGGAGCTTGTGATTTGAGAAAACCGCACTCCGGTCGACAAACCAAACCGGTTGTTTTTTGTCCTGATTTCGGCTTTAGTGCCTATGTACCAATTCTGTAAAGACAGAGTTAGGTTATTTGCCCCATCATTTAATCCATACATAGAAACATCTACATCGCCCCGTATAAAATCATATTCGGTTGACTCGCAAATTTGAAAATCGATCCCCGATTCCACACCGATAAACCTGACCCTATCTTCTTGTCCATGCAGAGAGCGGGCTTTCGATAGTAAAAGCCCCAGTAATAAGATACAAATAATTGTTTTATACATAGTTTTACTTTTTAATTGATTAGAAAGCAAGAATTAATTTGAAAGTCAAAATACCCTTATACAATTTATCGTTCAGTTTACGATTTTTATTGATGGCAAAAGATCGGAAATAGTTGCTCTCCGAGAATTAGTCTGTTGGAATTATTTTCTTTCCAAATTCTGACTAACAACATTTAGATGGAAATATTTTTTTATTTCATCTGGAAAACTAATACATTGGTCAACTTTTTTGACGAGAAACAAAGCGGCTTGTAAAAATCCCCTATCTTTACACACCATCAATGAGTTGAGGAATAGAAAGGTTAACCGAATAATATGAGCCCGGCGTTGATTTGTTGATCGAGTGTAATTTATAATAAAATGATTAAAGCGAAAGAAGTCATAGTAAAGAAATTATCCAATCAGTCGAAAAATAAATTACAGAATTTTGTTGATGATTTACGCGCAATCGGGCTTGGGTTAAACTTAAGTAAGCTTGGTAAAATTTATAAAACCGATAAGGTGGGCAAGCATTTCTATACCCTTCATTATCGATCTCATTTTAGAAAATTCAAATTGCGCAGCATCAATTTACTTGAAATCGGCGCCGGGGGCTGGGACGATCCCTTTGATGGGGCACATTCATTACGGATGTGGAAAAAGTATTTTCCCTTTGGAAAAATTTTCTCAATTGATATCTGTGATAAGTCAGCTCTTCAGGAGAAACGGATCAAAATTTTTCAAGGTAGCCAGGTCGATAAAGAATTCCTCGCCAAAGTTTGCAATGAGATTGGCGAACTCGACATTATTATTGATGATGGAAGCCATATCAACGCGCATGTTATCGAAACATTCAAGTTATTGTTCCCTAAACTTAAGGACGGAGGGATTTATGTGATCGAAGACACACAAACTTCGTATTGGAAGGATTTTGGTGGCGACAGCGACGATTTGGACAACCCAAACACCATGATGAACTTTTTTAAAAGCCTGACCGATTCGATGAACAACAAGGAGTTTATCAAGCCAGGTTACGTTCAAACCTATTTCGACAAAAAGATCGCCTCGATGCACTTTTATCATAATTTGATTTTTATTTATAAAGATAATATCCAGGAAGAGTCGAATGAGGTGGTGAACAATAGTGATAGGATTGCATCAGGCGAATGACAAAAGATGGAGTGAGGGGGAGATGGAGTGTTGGAGCCAGCCTACTATAAAGCCTCGGTGGATAAATCAGACCTCATCCTATTTGTACTATTTGCAAAATCATTCGCAAACTCAGATCTTCAACAAATCCCAATGGTAAATGAAGAACCCCTTACGTAGAGCAACATAGCGGTATTTTTCAATTCCCAAATTATACATACTCCGAAAAAACCTTATAATGAAAAAAGCCTAAAAAGAAATAAAATTCCATCTTTGCCGTATAGTTTACATTTTTTAAAAGATCATCAATTCAATAAACCTCGGGCCATGATAAAACTAGAAGAAATCAACAAAAGCTATGTAACCGGAAGCAATAAGCTCCATGTGCTGAAAGGCATCGACCTTACTATTGAAAAGGGGGAATTCGTATCCATTATGGGTTCGTCGGGCTCGGGGAAATCAACCCTGTTGAATATTATCGGTATCCTCGATGGCTACGATACCGGTAAGTATTTCCTCGATGGCAAACTCATGCACAACCTGAGCGAAAAGGATTCGGCATTCTACCGGAACCAGATGTTGGGTTTTGTGTTCCAATCATTCAACTTGATCAATTTTAAAAATGCGATGGAGAATGTAGCCCTGCCCCTGTATTACCAAAAAATGAGCAGGAAAAAGAGGAACCTCAAAGCCATGGAATTATTGGAAAGGATGCAGCTCACGGAATGGGCCGAACATTTCCCTGGAGAATTGTCGGGGGGGCAAAAGCAGCGGATTGCCATAGCCCGATCGATGATTACCAAACCCAAGGTTATACTCGCCGACGAACCAACAGGCGCGCTCGACACTGAAACTTCGTACGATGTGCTTCAACTCTTTAAAGAAATCAATCAAGAGGGAATCACCATTTTGATAGTCACCCATGAACACGACATTGCAGCTATGACAGGCCGCACTATTCGATTACGCGACGGGCTTATTGCCGATTAGGCTTCGCCGTCATTAGTGCTACGCACGTCATTTGCTTCGCGTCATTCAATTGTCATTTGCTTCGCGTCATTCGGTTGTCATTTGCTTCGCGTCATTCGGTTGTCATTTGCTTCGCGTCATTCGATTGTCATTCGCTTCGCGTCATTAGGTTGTCATTCGCTGCGCGTCATTAGGTTGTCATTCGCTGCGCGTCATTAGGTTGTCATTCACTACGTGTCATTGATTGTCATTTGCTGCGCGTCATTGAATGACTACTGAATGACTACTGAATGACTACTGAATGACTATCGAATGATCATCGAGTGATGCGAAGCGAATGACTATTCCTCCACCTCCATGCTACGCATTTTGTTGGCTTTTTCTTCCATGCCAAGTCCTTCGTAAACACCTGTTAAGGCTTCTATCAAATTTTCTAGCGAGGGATCTAATTGGAATGCCTGCTCCAAATAGGGCATCGCCTCTTTGTAATATTTTTCTGATTCCGCTTTTTCTACTTTATACCTTTCAGGATCCGACTCAACCATAGTTGCAGCTGCCTGACTATGCTGAGATGCCTCATTATAATATTGAAGCCCTTTTTTATACACTTCGATCGACTGCATTTTTTGGAGCTTATCATTATCAGGATAATCGGCTAATCCCGCAATCAATACCCTTTCGAGTTCTTCTTCGTTTCCAGCCTTCTTAAAGGAATTCGCGGCAAATAAATAGGCTTTGTCTTTTTTATAATCTAACTGAATAGCCCGGTTGAATAATTTTCCGGCCTCGGCATAATTTTTACTTTTATAGGCACAGTATCCCGTATTGTAATACAAGGCAGTATCCACTACGTTGGCTTTTTTGTTTTCTACAATTGCCTGATAAAACGCCTCATAAGCAGTTTTATAGTCCTTTGATTCGTAGGCCGTTTTTCCTTCTCTAATATAATCATCGGCTGTTTTTACTTCTTGTGCAAAAACAGGGCTAAATGCTATTAAAGCGGCAACGATAAATAAGATCCTTCGCATAATTCTTTCCTTTTTTGATATTAATTTGTCTGTTAATAAAATCAGTTCAAAGATACAATTTTCCATAAAACAACAGGGAGCGAGTTGAAAAGTTCAATGTTGAAGAGTTCAAAGTTGAGAAGTTTAAAGTTGGAAAGTTCTCAACCATTGAGCACTTCTCAAAACCCGAAACCCACATACATCCTTTTATCCATCCCAATCCTTCCAAAAACAAGGAAGGGCTTGTCTTCGTAGCTAAGTTTATTGGAAATTAGACCACTTATGGCCATGAAACCCAAAATCGAAACTCGAAACCAATTACGAAAAAGCATTCATCATCAACAAATTGACCTCTTTCTCGGTGAGGAAACGCCATTTTCCCCGTGGCACATTCTTTTTTGTCAATCCGGCAAAATACACCCTGTCGAGTTTCAACACTGTGTAACCTATCGTTTCGAACATGCGCCTGATAATCCGGTTCCTTCCCGAGTGGATTTCTATGCCTACCTGCTTTTTGTCGGTTTCGTCGGGGAAACTAACCACATCGGCCTGGGCCAGACCATCTTCGAGTTCAACTCCATCAACCAGTTTTTGCATATCCGCCTTGCTTAGGTTTTTATCAATGTGGATATGATAAATTTTCCGTTTCATGTATTTCGGATGGGTCAATCGTTTGGTCAGCTCGCCATCGTTGGTAAATAGCAACACACCTGTTGAATTCCGGTCGAGACGGCCAACTGGGTAAACCCGTTCGGGACAAGCATGTTTAATCAGGTCCATCACCGTTTTTGTGGCGTGTGGATCATCCACCGTTGTAACAAAATCTTTGGGTTTGTTCAGTAAAATGTAAACTTTCTTTTCTGCCTTTATAACCAGTCCATCGAGGTTGACGACATCCGTCGGTTTAACTTTGGAACCCAGTTCGGAAACCACTTTACCATTCACAGTGACCGCACCCGAGGCAATGTATTCGTCTGCCTCCCGGCGAGAGCAAATACCCGCATTGGCAATATACTTATTCAATCTGATTTCACCGTCGCTTACTGTTCCACTTGGTTTGTCCGATTTTCCCCTGGGCTTGCCTGACGATGGTTTTGGCTTTGTGTAATCTGAAGTGGATTCCTTTCTGGCAGGATACTCCGATTTTCCTTTGAATGGCCTCGATCTAGTTGACTCTCCACTTTCAGGATACCGTGTTTTATCAAAACTACCTTCTTTTTTATAGGATGGTTTTTCTTTCCTAATACTTTTTTTGGGAGGATATTCTTCTCCCCCCCTTTGAAACTTGGATTCATGTTCATTATCCGATTTTGAAAAGCGTGGCTTTCTTTCACTATCTCCCCCTCTTCGATAGCCCATTTCCTCCTTGTTGATCCTCATGCGAAAAGAACGGTCTCCACCTTCTCTTTGAGGCCTGGATTCAGACTCATCGCCCGATCTGGAAAAGCGTGGTTTCCTAACAAAACCACTTTCTTTTTTATATTCTCCATCATTATTCTGGCTTCTTTTACGAAAGGGTTGATCGCCATTCCCATACGTTTTTTTGAAACCTTCTTCCTTTGTATCATCTTTCCTGAAACGCTTCGACTCAGGTTTATATTCCGAATCTTTAGGGCGACGACTTCCTTCACCATAGCCTGGTTTCCCCGGTCGACGATCGGTGTTTCCATATTTGCGGGTTTCGCCAGCCTCTTGATTATCCTTGTCGTGAGGTCGGTTCTTATTATATTTTTGATCTTTTTCTGTCGATTTGAAATTCCTGTCACCAGGTCTTCCTCCTTTCTTTCTATCCTTATCAGAATGGAATGTTTTCCCCTTTGCCTGTGGCCTGCTTTTACCTATTCTTTTTCTCCCCTCCATTTTCCTCTCATTTAAAATTGTTGTTAATCAGATAAATAATACCAAACTACCACTTCGAAAAGTGGCCTGCAAAGGTCGTAAAAAGAATTGAAAAAAAGAGATAGTCCAAATAGCAAATACCACAAGATTTCTACAACAAGGAATTTAATATATAGCAAGTTTTATATATGAGATAAACTAAGAGAATCACAACGGCTCATTCTTATGTTTCAACAACACTCTACGAAATCCTTGATGATCTTGAAAGAAATTACAACTTATTATGCAGTGAATAAAAATCAATGCCCGATCAATAAGTAGTTAGGCAAGGATTACATATATCCAAATAGCATGGAGTAAATAATGAGTAAAATTATTATTAAACCAAGTGAAAGCATTGTAAATCCAAAAATCTTTACAAGTCTTCTATATTTAAACTGAGAGTCTAATTTGAGAATAACTTTTTTTAGTTTGCCGGACTTTTTCAATTCCTCATATTCGCGAGGCCTATCATGTTTAAATTCCGCATAGGGAACAAGACCTGTAAATATTACCGTATCCATAGGGAATGCATCGGGACGGAGGTGTGTATTAAAAAAGTGAACGGTAAAAATAAAACCAACAGCTAATAAGGCCTCATCGCTATGAATGATCATAGCAACATTAATAAACCAACCTGGAAAAATTTTAGTAAATAACTCAGGGAACCAAAGTATTAATCCGGAAAATCCGATTACAGCTACACCCCAAAATACAGCCATGTAGTCAAATTTTTCCCAATATGTCCAGCGGCCATATTGAGGTCGTGGACCTTTGCCAAAAAACCATTTAACTGTATTCCAAAAATCAATAATATCTTGTTTGTTAAACATTAAGGTGTTTTTCCCAAAGATAAACTCTTTCAATGGGATATGTTGCTTAATTTTGGTTCTAATGAGAGATCCAAGATGGAATACAAAATATCCAAAAGTAATTACTGCTGCAAAGCGATGAATATTACCTGCTACCGTCACACCACCGAGGAGATCGGCCAGCCAGCTTGCCCATTTCATACCTGAAAACTTTAGCATCATCCCGGTAAGAGCCAACATAACAAAACTAAGAATAACAAAAATATGTGTAATTCGCTGGCTTTTGGTAAAACGACGAACGTAATATTTATCCTCTAATGACTTATGGTGTGGTCTCCTTTTTACCATATTTTGAACAGATTTAGGTATCCATAACAATAAATGTAGTCCGAAAAAGATAAATACACTCATTAATAAGGTGGTCATGGCCCAAAACGTATAATATAGTATCGGGTATTTGGTTTTATTGTGATGTGTAGCATGGGTAAGATAGCCCGTAAATTTTGAATTGGCATCAGGGTGGCATTTTTGACAAGTAGATACAATATTTTTTGATCCTACTGATGATTTAATATTGCTTGAAGCATAAATGCTATGAGCTCCATGACAGTCGGAACATTTGGCTGCTTTGGAATATCCAAGCTGGTATGCTTTTCCATGGTAAGTTTCCGAATAGCTTT
This sequence comes from Bacteroidales bacterium, assembly GCA_021740905.1. Taxonomy (GTDB): domain Bacteria; phylum Bacteroidota; class Bacteroidia; order Bacteroidales; family M50B96; genus JAIOYV01. The sequence goes on along the minus strand of JAIOYV010000009.1, from coordinate 53,761 downwards.
CTGCAAGATCTTCATGACATCGACCACATTGATGAGTAACCTCATTCATAAATTTATCTTGTCCAATATCGGAAATTGTATGAGCAGTATGACAATCTGCACATGTTGGATACTTTTGTCCATCGTCATCATTCAATATTGAATGATCGCTTTGAATGTAGTCATCGTAAATTCCTTTGTGGCAGGAGGCACAAGTTGCAGGAATATTCTTACGGTAAACAGAAGAACGCTCGTCCGATTCTTTCAAAATAAAATGAGATGTATGACAATCGGTGCATATTGCACTGGGTAAGAGTCCCTTTTCGGATAAGCCTTTGCCATGCATGCTTCGAGAATAATCGGCATACGCATCTATTTCTTTTAGATTAGTCATTTCAACGGCTTTACCACTTTCTTTATGACATTCGCCACATAGCTTTGGGATATTTGTCCTGTAAGATGGAGAAGTATCATCATACCTCGATTTTACTATGTGCTTTCCGTGACAATCCGTACAGTAAGGTGCATTTTCTTCTTTCCGAAAGTGAGCTTTTCCGTGTCCACTTTCATTATAAAGATTTGATACTTCAGCATGGCAATTTGAGCAGTCCACCTGATAGGCCGTTTCACATGGCCTTTCTATTTGTGGGGTTACATCCGAATGGCATTTTACACAGGGTATGTTTCTGTGAACGGTACCAACGAGCTCGTCTTTATCGACTTTTAAAGATATGATTGAATCATTCACTGTTTTATGAACATCATCCTTTTCATGACATTTTAAACAAGATCTATCGGAAATAGTCATTACTATGTTTTGGACATCGACTTTATGTGGTGGATGGCAGTCAGTACAAGCGGGTATCGCACCTGGCTCTTTTTCCCACAATTCCTTTTTAATTATTTTTGTATGAACTTTTTCAATCTCAGCATGACATTTCATACAAGTGCTTGCTATATTACTAACAGATATGGATGAATTTTGGCTGGTATGCGGTAAAATCAAGTGATTTCCATGGCAATCATTGCAAGTTGCTGATACCATCAATCCTTTTTTAAACAAACCTTCGCCATGAATACTCTGGCTATAGTTTTCAAGAATATTATGTTCCGCTATCTTATAAGTACGCGCAACTGGTGCTCCTTCGCGGTGACATTTTCCACATAAAACAGGGATGTTCATTTTATAGGTGCGAGACTTAGGGGATGAACTTGGTAAAATGTCATGAGTTCCATGACATTCATTGCATGTGGGTGCATATAATGCTTTTAATTGCAAGGCTTGTCCATGTATCCCTCTGTCGTATTGCATCTTTGCCTCATCATGACAATCACCACAATTTACTGGTGTAAGATCTTCGGCATGAGGAAAATCTTCGACATCTGCGTCTGAATGGCACAATACACAATCAACTTCTTTATGCACTGAGTTCATAAATGTATTGATATTGACAAACACAGATCTTGTAGGGCCTGGTTTTTCAGATACGAGTTCCGGGTCTTCATGACACATCATACAATCTTCGTTCGATTGTCCGAATGAAAGATTACTCATGAAAATTAAAAAGAATAAGATGATCGAAAACCTTCTGCTTTTGAATAATAATCTATTATGCCCCATTTGTTAAATTATTTATTGTTCGGCTAAATTATACATTAAGTTATAAATTTAGATATATGCCTATTTATTTATATAGATTCTAAAATAGAGATAGCTCTTTTAGATAACAGCTATAATAAATTGGTTCTATTTCAGACACATTGGACTTTGAGCACCCTTTTTCACCAAGAGAAATCAAAAAAAATATATATTACTAGTATTGAGTTATCGAATACAAATAGTAATTTTAGGCGCAATTATTGTCTGTAAAAAGCAAGTTTTGAGGTGAAATAAATTGGTATTAATTTAAAATTAGACACTTATGTTAAAAAAGAATTTAATCTTGGTAATTGGCCTGGTTATTTTTGCAGGAAGTTCCTTAATCGCGCAGGACTTTGAGTACATTGGAGCTGCGAAATGTAAAATGTGCCACAACAAGGCAGCCACAGGCGAACAGTACAAAAAATGGGCAGAAGGTCCTCATGCGAATGCAATGAAATCCCTTAGTAATGAAAAATCTATGGAGTATGCCAAAGCAAATGGCATCGCAGATCCGACAACTGATGCTAAATGTATCAAATGTCATTCTACTGCCGGGAGTATTGATGCAAGTAAGAATATTGGTGTAAAAAGTGATGAAGGCGTATCATGCGAAAGCTGTCATGGTCCCGGTAGTGCTTACAAATCCAAAGCGATTATGCAAGATCATGCAAAATCATTGGCAAACGGGCTAATTGTTCCTGATCAGAAGTTGTGTGAATCATGTCACAATGAGAAGAATCCTTTTCACAAGCCATTTAATTATGCTGAATACAGCAAAAAAATTGCTCATCCAAATCCAGCTGGCAAATAGATTACAGAAAAACTAAATACAATAAAAAAACTCCTTGGGATTTACCAAGGAGTTTTTTTATTGTATTGTGGTTTTATGCAGCATAGAATAACATCCACATTATGAGGCTAGGTTTGATGTATAATGGAATGGTGCAAGGCGCACAAATTCGATATTAAAGAAATTTAGCAATTCGTTTTTCCTGAAAACGCCCATCTCCCAATCTGAAGCAATGATATTTTTTCATTCCTGAAATTTCAATATTCCCATTCACTCATCTATGTTGAATCCCGGTCTATCGGGTTTTTGTCATAGTTTCAGGGACACAAATGATATAATCGGCCACGCCCTTTTCGTCATCAGCAAGTTCTTCGACGTTTTCCTGTTCAACAGTAGTAATGGTCATAATTTTCAACTTCGGGTTTGCTTGCTTCAAATACCAAAGTATGCTTTCATGGTTATCGGAATGATAGGATCCGTTGAAATGTAAAAACAATTGTCCATCCTTCCAGTATTTTAATATAGATTGGGCCATAGTAGCATCCTTCACAGCTTGTGCTTTTGGAAGGTTGTCAGATTGGTGCATCGGTGAAGATTCAGAAGTCCCTAACATGTTTTTATAGCAATCAAGTTCAGGGTTATACTTTATAGGTAATTCTGCAACATACTTTTTTGCTTCGTCGCTCAATTTATCAAGACCTTCCAGACCATCTGTAAAAACAAGTGAAGCATATCTTCTTGGAATATTACTAGCAACAAATGTAAGTTGATGTTCCTTTGCAAAATTGACCAGTGGCTTATAATCGGTTTGATAATTTGGCCACAAGCGAGCCTCGGCTTCAAATTTCTTTTCTGAGATAATTCCGTCCAGGTATTCGTCGAGGATAAGTTGGTTGTCTGTTTCGAACATTTCCGCTCCCAACTGTAACTTTTCTTTTTTAAGGTCATAAAGTGATTTGGTCAATTCGAACTGCAGCCAGTGTGCAATAGGGTTGTTATGTTGCTCGCCAAAAAAGACCACATCTGCATCTTTTAGTTCATTGATCATTTTTTCAAATTTAACCTCTTTGCCATCTTTTGTATAAAGCATGTAGGCAGGTTTATCGCTTTTAAATGCAAATGAAAGCATAGCTGTCAGTACTAAAAGTATGGTATTTGTTTTCATATTTTCATTTATTAATTATTTCTTTTCAAAAGTACTACTTCTGATTAAACTTCCTCAATTTTATGCTGGTCAATACTTTTTTGGTGTAAAGAGGAAAATCCCCTTCCATCATCCAGTTGTAATAGCTGGGTTCTTTTTCGAAAACCTCTTCCACTTTTTTGCCTTTATGCTTTCCAAAATTAATAATCTCTTCGCCTTTGCTGTTGAAAACAATACGGCCTGCAAAGTCTGCATTCTTGTTATGGCTCGAAAACCCGGCCAGGTAATCCATGTCGTTTTGCAGGTTTTCGTAACGGTCGAGCTGGGCTTTCAACACCTCGAATGTAGCTGTGGTATCGGCCTCGGCCGAGTGGGCATTTTCGAGGCTTTTTCCACAGAAAAACTGATAGGCTGCGCCCAGGGTGCGTTGTTCCATTTTATGAAAAATGACCTGTACATCGACCAGCCTGCGCTTTTTCATGTCGAAATCTACTTCGGCCCGGATGAACTCCTCGGCCAGAAGTGGAACGTCGAACATATTCGAGTTGTACCCGGCCAAATCGCAACCATCGAGAAAGGCGGCAATTTCACGGGCAATATCCTTGAAAGGCGGTTTGTCTGCCACATCCTGATCATAGATACCATGTATTTTGGAAACTTTATCAGGAATTGGAACAGTTGGGTTTACCCTGTAGGTTTTTGTTTCCTGATTGCCATTCGGGTGCACCTTTAAAATGGAAATTTCCACGATACGGTCGCTCACAATATTTATTCCGGTGGTTTCAAGATCGAAAAATGCTAAAGGCTTCTTTAGGTTAAGATCCATATTATTAAAAAAAATTGCCGGATTTTACCCGGCAGTTAAAATTTTGATTTTGCGTTTTCACACAAAAAATTAGTTATTGATCATCATTGGCATTATCAACATTAGTACATCTTCGTTCTCGTTTTCGCCCTCGAATGGGAACAATAAACCGGCCCTCGATGGATCGGACATTTCGAGTATAATGTCGGGAGTTGAAAGATTGGCCAGGATTTCGATCAGGAAAATCGATTTGAAACCTATTTCCATATCATCTCCGTCGTACTGGCAAGGCAAGGTTTCGACACCCGAGATGGAATAGTCGATATCCTGCGCCGACACGATAACCTGATTGTTCGAAACAGCCACTTTAATCAAATAACTGGCTTGGTTCGAAAACACCGATACCCTTTTTAGGCAATTGTAAAACTCAAGCCTGTCGATAATTAATTTATTTGGGTTATCGCTTGGGATCACCGAATTGTAGCTTGGGTATTTTCCTTCGGTCAGGCGGCAAATCAACTTGTAACCACTCATTGTGAAAAAAGCATTTTTATCGTCGAATTCGAATTCCACCGTGCCTGCTTCTTTTGGGATGATGTTCCGTAGAAGCGAAGCTGGTTTTTTCGGAAGGATTAGCGACGCACTCGCATCGGCAGTAAAATCGGTGCGTGTATAGCGAACCAGTTTGTGCGAATCGGAAGCCACAAAAATCACATTGTCGCTGGATATTTCAATAAAGATACCATTCATTACGGGGCGAAGTTCATCGTCGGCAGTAGCAAACAAGGTTTTGCTTACCCCTTGGTTCAGCACATCGCTACTCAGGTTAGCCCTAAAAGCCTTCTCTTCGTTTACGTCGGGCAGCTGAGGAAAGTCTTCGGCGTTTTGGCCCATAATGGCATATTCCCCTTTGTCCGACTTCAATTCTACTTTAAAGTTGTCGTTGTTTATCTCAAAAGTGAGTGGTTGCTCAGGAAATTCTTTCAGAATCTCGTTCAACCGTTTTGCATCCAGGGCAATACTTCCACTACCTACGGGTTCTTCTAGCATCATGGTTGTGATCAGTGTTGTTTCAAGATCGGAAGCTGTAATGGTCAAAACATTCTCTTCCAATTGAAACAGATAGTTATCGAGGATTGGCAAAGTGTTTTTCGAACTTATTACTTTACCTATGGCTTGCAGGTGCTTGAACAATTCGCCACTGGAAATTACAAATTTCATCTGTTTTATATTTATTGGTTAATTATTAATCGTTTAACATCTTTGTTTTTCGCAAACAAACATACGAAAAATCTTTCATATTTAGGGGTGCAAAGTAAATGCAAAAAAATTAGCAGAAGGCCTTTGTTATTGATTTTAACCACTAAGACCCAGAGGACACTAATATGTATTCAGAAAATAGTCGTTTCAATTAGCTCTTAGTGTACCTTAGTGGCCTCAGTGCCTCAGTGGTTCCCTTATGTTTTTTATGATTTTTCGGGATTGAGATATTGTCGCGTTCTTACTTTTTGTTTTTCATGATCTTTTGAAAATAGACCCCATCATCCGTAATCAGTTTCAAAAAATACAAACCCGAAGGCAGGAAACCAATATCCAAGCTGTTCTTCTCACCATAGATAGATTTTTGGATTTCAGCTTTGCCTTCCGAAGAAAACAACCACACCTCGCTTATCCCGGGATTTCCACTATCGAACCATAATCTATCGCTGCAAGGATTTGGATAACATTTTATGGCATGTTTCGCCACCTCTGAAATGGACATGGCATTCGTATAACCGGGTGTTGGTTCCGAGAATAACATCCAGGTACTGGCACCGTCCCAGGCACGTCCATACGATGTGTCGACTTGTTGCTGACCGTACGAAAAAGTATCGATGGGCGAAAATTGGGAGTAGAAAATCCCCACCTGCTCGCCGGCATTGTTGAGGCCAAATTCGAGATGCAGGACTCCCTGTTCCGGGTCGTTGTCGGCCCAAAGCAAAAGAAAACCACCCGGAGGAATGGTGGTTGAATCGGGGTATGTGTTTGGGATCTGATATTTTGTGGGGTCACTTAAATTGTCTGTCACATAGAGGTTGCCAATATTGACAGGGCTAGTTCCCTGGTTGTAAATCTCGATCCAATCCTCAAACTCACCATGATTGTCGGCAGCTGTCATGGTGTTGTCAGCCATTATCTCGTTGATCACAATATTGGGGAAATCGGGCAAACCAAACTGCACGAGGGTAATTTCCTGGTCGTTTACCAAAGTGCCACTTAAGGTGACAACCCCTGTTCGACTTGTATTATCTGGATTTGCTTCAGTAACCGAAATGGTAATCTGGCCATTGTTGCTACCCGACATGGGCGATACACTCAGCCAGCTTACCGGGTTGGTTACTGTCCAGCTTATATTGGCCATAATGTCAACAACAAGATTCGACCCCGAAGTATGTGGAAAATTATACAAGACTATCGAGGGAGTCAGGTAATTGACAAGATTGGAAGCACCCGGTGTGGTTTGTGCAAAATACACCCAGTTGCCCGAACCATCAGGGCTTCTTCCGTACGAAACATCTGTATTTTGGGGAGGGTAAGTAAGTGTGTCGATGGGATTGCCCAGTCCATCGAAAATGCCGATTTGCTCACCACCGGTCGATAGTTTAAAATCAAGGTGCAAAACTCCTTGCTCCGTGTCGTTATCGGCAAAAAGCACAAGATAGCCACCTGCCGGGATGATAGTCGAATCGTTACCGACCGGAATTTGGTATTTCTGGGGAACACTAAGGTTGTCGGTGAAAAACAAACCCCCAATATTATAAGGCGTGCTGGATGGATTGTAAATCTCGATCCAGTCCTCAAACTCACCATAATTGTCGTTGATGTCGGCATTGTTCGATGCCAGGAACTCGTTGACTACAATGGTTTGAGACTGAATCCAAAATGCTATGGACATAAAGCTTAACAAGAATATAAATCGTTTCATTTCGAATATTTCTCCTATCAGTAAAACCTATTAATTTGCAGGGCAAGATAGGCAAAATTCAAGTACAGGATACTATTCGTAAGATTCATATTTATCAGCAATCTTCCTTTTAGTTCCCTCCAAAAACACCCAGAAACACTCGCTTTTCACACTTTTGGAACATACGAGTGTGATTTTGGAACATATCATTTAGTGTGCTAACGGATCGAAAAATAGCTTTGCACACGAAGGAATTCCTGGTTGAATCAGAGAGTTTTCGAGACAGCGATTTTAGACAATAAAAAAATAATAATTAAATATTTCAATATGAAAACGAAAAATTACTTATTCCGGTTTGTGCTTCTACTTGGTGTGATTTGGGCCCTTGGCATATCTGCCAATGCGGCAACCATTGCCTGGGACAATAGCAGTGGAGACGGACTCTGGAGCACGCCCACAAACTGGTCGGGCGATGTTCTACCTGGCACTGCCGATGATGTGGTGTTCGATGCTACATCGGTGGCTAATTGTAGTATTGATGGGAACTATGGTATTAAAAGCTTCACCGTTGATGTACTTTACACTGGTGTAGTAAGCCTGGGCACCAACGCCCTCACTGTAACCAGTGGTTTTAGTGTGGCCAGTATCACCGGCTTTAATGCTGGAACAGGATCAGTTGTCCTAAACGGGAACGTAACTGTGAACAGCATGTCCGCTTTGTACGACCTTTCCATAAGCCTTGGAAGTATTACAATTTCTGGTCAAAACCTGACAGTGAACAACGATTTGCTGATTAATAGCAATGTGTCGGCCATCAACGAAAATATTGCCACAAACGACAACGATGGCATTGATGTAAAAGGAAATGTGACATCGAATGATGCAAGCCTTCTCGGATCGGCCTTTATCCGGATGACAAACACTACGGCCAGCCAGACCCTCAGTGGTACCGGCGTCCTGCACAAATTGTATGTCGACAAGGGTACACACAATGTGGTTGTACCTTCCGATTTCACTTTAAAGATGAGTGCCAATGGAGCCTTTGAATTACGAGGACCTGGCCCCAGGATCGAAAACACCAATGGAAGTTACCTCATATTTAATGACAATGTAGGAGGGGTATATTACTCCGGGACTATCGACAACCTAAAGATTGACGGAGGTATCAGCCTGACTATTTACGATCAAAACCTTATGGTGAACAACGATTTGTTGATTCAGAATGTCACAACTATAAACGAATCAATTGCTGTAAACGACAACGATGGCATTGATGTAAAAGGAAATGTGACATCGAATGATGCAAGCCTTCTCGGATCGGCCTTTATCCGGATGACAAACACTACGGCCAGCCAGACTCTCAGTGGTACCGGTGCCTTGCACCTTTTGTATGTCGACAAGGGTACACACAATGTGGTAGTACCTTCCGATTTTACTTTAAAAATGGATGCCAATGGCTATTTTGAATTGCATGGTCCTGGCCCAAGGATTGAAAACACGAATGGGAGTTACCTTATTTTTAATGACAATACAGGACGTGTGTATTATTCCGGAACTATCGACAACGTAAAGATTGACGGAGGTATAAGCCTGACAGTTTATGATCAGAACTTACAGGTGAACAACGATTTGCTGATCCAGAATGCGACTACGATAAACGAATCAATTGCTACAAATGATAATGACGGGATAGATGTAAAAGGGGATGTAATCTCAAACGATGCCGATATGGACGGGAACTGTTACATCCGTATGACCAACACCACAGCCACACAAAACCTAAGTGGCACAGGTAGTTTGCACAATTTTTACATTAGCAAAGGTACATTTAATGTAATCCTTTCTACCGATATGAATTTAAATAAATATTGGAATGGGTCCTTTTCGCTTACCGGCACAGGACCAAGGATTGAATGTACGGGGGGCAGCAAACTTGTGTTCTATGATGCGGGGACTGTCGATTTTTCAGGAAATATCGACAACCTTGAAATTAATACTGGCTCAAACATCAACATAGAAAACCAGAATTTGGTTGTAAACAACGACCTTACCATAACCAGTGTAGCGGCAATTAATAAAGATGCAGCGATGGGTACTTACGATGGTATTGATGTAAAAGGTAATGTGATGTCGAATGATGCAAGTATTCAGGGATCGGCCTTTATCCGTATGACAAATACCACAGCCAGCCAGACGTTGAGCGGTACCGGTGCTTTGCACCTTTTGTATGTCGACAAGGGTACACATAATGTGGTTGTACCATCCGATTTTACCTTAAAAATGGATGCCAATGGATACTTTGAATTACGCGGCCCTGGCCCCAGGATTGAAAACACCAATGGAAGTTACCTCATATTTAATGACAATGTTGGGCGGGTTTATTACTCAGGAAGTGTTGACAATGTAAAAGTTGACGGGGGTATCAGCCTGACTGTTTACGATCAAAACCTAATGGTGAACAATGATTTGTTGATTCAGAATGCCACAACTATAAATGAATCAATTGCTACAAGCGATAACGATGGCATTGATGTAAAAGGGAATGTCATCTCCAACGATGTCGATATGGACGGAAATTGCTACATCCGTATGACCAACACCACAGCCACTCAAAACCTAAGTGGTACCGGTAGTTTGCACAACCTGCACATAAGTAAGGGAACATTCAATGTAATCCTTTCAACCGATATGAATTTGAACAAATACTGGAACGGTGCATTTTCACTTACCGGTACGGGCCCAAGGATCGAGTGTCCAGGAGGTAGCAAGCTTGTGTTTAACGATGCAGGAACTGTCGATTTTTCAGGAAGCATTGATAACCTTGAAATTAACACAGGCTCAAACATAACACTCCAAAACCAAAATCTGGTTGTAAACAGCAACCTTACCATAACCAGTGTAGCGGCAATTAATAAAGATGCGGCAATGGGCACTTATGGAGGGATTGAAGTACATGGTGACGTAACATCAACAGACAATAATATTAATGGAACAGCCTATATCATTTTGGGCGGTTCTGCAAATGGGTCGTATACAGGACCTGCAGCCGGATCGCAATGGTACCTTGCCATTAACAAAACGGACAATAGCTACACCGCAAATATTGCGAATAATGAGACCTTTAAAAGAGTTGACATCATAAATGGTACTTTCATAAATGACATTACACTAAGTGTAACCAGCGGATTGTACGTCGAAGGAGGTCTACTAAAAGGTTCCGGCTCCATTAACGGAAATGTCACCGCCAATGGTGGCATCCTCAACCCTGGCGCATCCCCAGGCTGCCTTACCATAAACGGAAATTATAACCTGGCCGGTGGTGCTACGCTCTATACCGAAATCGACGGATCAACTGTCTGCACCGACTACGACCAACTTATCGTAAACGGTACAATCACCCTTGCCGGATTCTTGGATGGTTTGGCAAGTGTTTCGCCAGTGGGCGACATTGTGATACTCAACAATGATGGAACAGATGTCATAAGCGGAAATTTCAATGGACAGGCTGAAGGGAGTTTCGTGACTATGGGCATTGCCCAATTCCAGATTACCTATACAGGAGGGGACGGGAACGATGTTGCTTTGACACTAAGCAATACATTACCTGTTGCGGATTGCCAGCCAGTGACTGTTTCTACTAATAATAATTGTGAGGGTGCTGCAGTTGCTACCGATTTCAATCTTAATTCAAGCGATGCAGACAGTGACCCTCTTACGTTTTCAGTCTTACCTGCAGGTCCATATCCATTGGGAATAACCAATGTTACCTTGATAGTGAGTGATGGAACAGGTACCGATGAATGTACAACATCCATTACAGTTGTCGACGATGTGGAACCTACCGCAGTTTGTCAGGATATAATAGTTCAACTGGATGCAAACGGCGAAGCAAGCATTGTTCCTTCTGACATTAACAATGGTTCAAGCGACAACTGTGGAATAAATACGATGTCGCTGAGCCAGACTACTTTCGACTGCTCAGATATTACCGGGCCACCAGATTTCGCTCTTGAAATGGATGGATCGGATGACTATATAGAACTTGGTACGGGCATGAACGAAGGGTTTAGCAAGATAACCATCGAAGCTTGGGTGAAATTGGCTGCCGGTGAAAATCTCCAGTCTATTTTGATCCGTGGCGGCAATAGCCACATCGGATTTGCGGCAAATGGTTATTTCCAGTTGAAAGATGTGAATGACGACTGGATCATGACTGTTTACTATGCCAACCAAATAACAGATACAAATTGGCATCATTGGACCGGTGTTTATGACCCATCAGCCGGGCCTACCACTCAGGATCAGGTAAAAGTTTATATAGATGGAAGCCCTATCGCTTATGTGGTTGTAAGAAATACCACGGGCGAGCCGGTCGGAATTTCCAACTCAACAACAAATATAGGACGAACCACTTGGGGTGTTGAGCACCTGAATGGGACAATTGATGAGTTGAGGGTTTGGAATGTAGCCAGGTCTCAAACTGAAATCCAGGCATCCATGAATTCGGTCTTAAATGGGAATGAAAGCGGATTGGTACACTATTACAGTTTCGACGAAAGTACAGGAACTGCCCTAACGGATTTGGCAGGATCGAGCAATGGAACATTGACCAATATGGCAGGAACAGAATGGACAAATGGTGTTTTCGCAAATGGAAATGTAGTCACCTTGACCGTTGAAGATAACAGCGGTAACATGGCAACGTGTGCCTCTACGATTACAGTTGAAGACAATTTGGCTCCTATTGCCGATCTTGCAACCCTTCCGACCGCAACCGGGGAATGTGATGCTACAATTACCTCTGCCCCAACAGCCACCGACAATTGTGCCGGAACTATTACAGGTACTACTACTGATCCATTGACTTATACAACTCAGGGAAACCACACTGTAACCTGGACTTATGACGATGGAAACGGAAACACATCAACCCAAACCCAAACAGTGGTTGTGGATGATGTGACTCCACCAAATGCAGTTTGCCAAGACCTAACCGTTCAATTGGATGGAAGTGGTAATGCAACCATTACTGCCGTCCAGGTGGACAATGGTTCGAGCGATGCTTGTGGGCCTGTAAGCCTGAGTCTGGATGTTACCAGTTTTGATTGTAGTGATATTCAGAGTGGATCATCGGCCCCTGCCAATAACTTTGCACTCAATTTCGATGGGACAAATGAAAGGGTTGAAATTGGAAATGGAATCCTTACTGGTGGCTCCTATACGAAGGAAGCATGGGTGAATGCCCAGACCACAGATTGTCGTAACATCCTTTCTGCTGCCAATAAGCATATATTCTGGATATTTAATAAATTGAACGGTGGTCATGGGACCGATTATAACTTGGTTGAAGATAATGTTAACTTCTCAACCAATATATGGGTACATGTTGCATTGACTTATGATGCAGCAAGCAATACGCTTTCCATGTATAAGAATGGCGTTTTAATTGCCGTAAACAATAATGTTCCCGGCTATACCGATGGAGGTGCATTCTCAATAGGAGGACATGGCAATACGGGTTGCAATTGGAAAGGTATGATTGATGAGGTGAGACTTTGGGATTATGCCCGAACACTTTCAGAAATCCAATCGACACAGAGCACAACTCTATCTGGTACCGAATCAGGCTTGTTGGCTTATTATAATTTTGAAGATGGAAGCGGAAGTATCTTATCCGATATAACCAGTAATGGTCATGATGGTACTTTGATAAATATGGAACCAGCCTCAGATTGGGTTGCTTCAACAGCTCCCCTTACAGCAGGAATCGGAGGTGGAACCTCACCATCGGTGGTACTTACAGTTACCGATGTAAACGGAAACAGCACTACCTGTACTGCGATTATTACAGTTGAAGATAATTTAGCACCGATTCCCGATGTAACCATATTGCCAACTATATCAGAAGAATGTAGTGCCACATTAACAGCTCCAACGGCTACTGATAACTGTGCAGGAACTGTAACCGGAACCACAAGCGATCCTCTAACTTATACAGTACAGGGAACCTACACCGTAACCTGGACTTACGATGATGGAAACGGAAACACATCAACCCAAACCCAAACGGTGGTGGTGGATGATGTGACTCCACCAACGGCAATTTGTCAGGACGTAACCGTTCAATTGGATGCGAGTGGTAATGCAAGCATTACTGCCGCCCAGATCGACAATGGTTCGAGCGATGCCTGTGGTATTGCCAGCATGAGCTTGGATGTAACTACTTTTGATTGCAACGATGTATCAAGCCCGGTTGTTAATGGTTGGGGAGAAGTTGTTGTACAATATGTAGGAGGATCTGCCACATACATTTTAACCGAATCAAGTCTCATAAATTGGAGCACATGGGGTGGATGTTCGGCTACTCAGTATATTAGCAATACTGGTTTGGAAGGCTGGACATGGAACGATAACCTGCCAGTAGGAACAGTTGTTACCTCTGTAGAGCTTCGTCTATCATTTGATTTCTCCGGAACCGGAGCACCAATGCCTTATTTCTTTAATGGAACAAGTTTAGGATCAACAGCTGGACCTAATGATGGGGTGAATTGTGCATCTGTGATGCAAACCTTTAATCTTTCGGGCAGCAATTACATAGTTGGTGGAACCAATTTGTTTGAATGGCAGTTAGGTGCATGGACTTTCGTAATCATGGAAGGACAATTAAGCGGTAATAATGGAGTACCACTAGTTTTAACGGTAGAGGATAGCAACGGAAACAGCTCAACTTGCAACGCCATTGTTACTGTCGAAGATAACCTAGCTCCTGTCGCTGATCTTGCAACTCTTCCAACAATAACAGTAGAATGTAGTGCAACTGTTTCAACCACACCTACGGCTACAGATAACTGTGCAGGAACTATAACAGGTACTACTTCTGATCCCTTGACTTACACAACTCAGGGAACCCACACTGTAACCTGGACTTACGATGACGGGCATGGAAACACTTCAACCCAAACCCAAACAGTGGTTGTGGATGATGTGACTCCTCCTACTGCAATTTGCCAGAACCATACAGTTGAACTCGATTTTTATGGAAATGCAAGTATTGTGGCTGCTGATATCAATAATGGATCGACAGACAATTGCGGCATTGCAAACCTCAGTTTAAATAATTCCAGTTTCGACATCAACGACCTTGGATATAATTCGGTGGTACTGACTATTACTGATTACAATGGAAATTCCTCCACTTGTTCTGCTACAGTTCTTGTAAATGCGAATCCAAATTCTAATTCCCTGACATTTATTCATGGTTTGCAGGTAAAGCCAAATACCTATATCAAAGTGATGGAAGGCACAACTCTGAAATTACTCACCGGCGACCTGGTGCTCCGATCGGATAGTTCCGGCGATGCCTCGCTTATCGACCTGGGTACGGTTACTTGTGTAAACGGAGCCACGAGGGTCGAACGTTTTCTTTCGCAAGGCAGTTGGCATTTTATTTCATCGCCCATTGCTTCGGCAACGGGGGCTATGTTAAGTGGTAATTTTCTCCAATCGTATTCCGAAGTCACAAGTATCTGGACCGATATTACTTCTCCCACCTATGTACTGAACCCCATGCAAGGTTACTCGACGTGGGCGGTGGGAAACGACAGCACAACGCTTGTGTTCACAGGTGTAAGTAATACAAGCACACAAACCATTGGCTTTACCGAAAGTAGTTATGGTTACAACCTTGTGGGCAACCCTTATCCATCGAAACTCGACTGGGACGCGGTTACCATCCCGGTTGAATTGAGTGGCACCATCTACCTATTCGATCCCGCTATGGGTGCCAATGGCGACTATCGGTACTATATAAATGGTGGCGGTGTTGCAAATACTACCTCGCAGTATATTGCATCGGGGCAGGGCTTTTTCATCAATTCGATTGGAGGGGCAGGCACCTTACAATTCGACAACAATGCCCGGGGCGTGAGCGACCAGCCATTTTATAAGAGTTCAACAAATAATTCGATGTTGCTGCTAAAAGCATCAGGAAATGGTATCACTACTCAAACGGCCATTCGTTTCAACCTAAATGCCACGACGCAAATCGACAGGTTGTACGATGCAAAAAAGATTATCCCCTACAGTCCCGATGTCCCGGTAATTTACTCGAAATGTGATAACGAAAACATGGCCATTAACACATTGCCATCTATTGCAGGGAATGAAATTGTTCCCATCTATTTCGAGGCCGGACAAAGTGGTACTTATCAGATTCATGCAAGCGAAATTGAAAGCCTCGACCCGCAAATCCCGGTTTACCTGGAGGATGAAGACTTGAATTATTGGCAAAACTTGCGTATAAATCCCGAGTATTCTATCACTTACACTACAGGGGCACAGCGCAATTTACGTATCCATTTTTCCATGACTACTGAAATTGAAAATGCTGAACTGGATGAAAACAATACAGTTTTGTGCTATAGTGCCAATGGGCTCATATATGTCAATTTCACTCAATCGGGTCTTTTTGATGGTAAGTTCAATGCACATATTGAGGTATTTAATGCCATCGGGCAACGACTCATTTACCAACAGACATCAAGTCTGAACAACGAAATTGCCTTACATGCCAGCCAGGCTATTTACCTGGTTAAGGTGACATACAATGGCACTACAATCAGTAAAAAAGTATTAAACAATTAAAAACTATATAGAGATGAAAAAAGCAGCAAAATTTATAATCCTGGCAGCATTCCTTTTTGCATCAGCAAGTGTATTTGCGCAAGGCCCGCCTCCACCAAATGGCAATGGCAGCGATCCAATATCAGGTGGCAATTCATCCATGGAAGCTCCTCCTCCTGGTGGTGGTGCTCCAATAAGTGGAGGTCTTGGCATGTTGATCCTAATGGGGATTGGGTATGGTGGCAGAAAGTATTATCAGTTTAGAAATCAAGGCCAGAATCAATAAATATAAGGTAGTAACGAATTAATAATTAAAGAAAATGAAAAATATAAGATTAGCATTAATAGCACTTGTAATGGTTGCAAGTTTTAGCCTGGAAGCCCAGGTAGGTATAAACACCGATGGTAGCGATCCCGACGCATCGGCCATACTGGATGTGAAAAGTACAACGCAAGGGGTACTATTCCCCCGGATGACAGAAGCTCAAATCCTGGACATTCAAAACCCCGCCAATGGGTTGGTGGTATTTAACACCGATGTAAACCGGTTGTACTTTTACGATTCATCGGCAGGAAACTGGAAAGAGTTAAGTCTTGGATCAAGCACCCTTAGCCCCTGGGCTTGTGGGGCCGACTTTACCGATTCGCGCGATGGAAAAACGTATGCAACAGTTCAAATCGACAACCTTTGCTGGATGGCCGAAAACCTTAATGTCGGCACCCAAATCCTTCAATCGACTTCGACTTTGCCTACCGATAATGGAACGATTGAAAAGTATTGTTATCAGGATGACCCGGCCAATTGTACCTTGTGGGGTGGATTATATTACTGGGATGAGATGATGGAATACTCGACTACTGCAGGTGCACAGGGTATTTGCCCGTCGGGCTGGCGTGTTGCTACCCATGATGATTGGTGTACGATGGAAAATTTTGTTGATGCGGGTACTATTTCATGCAGTGTTTTAGATGCCGATCAAGTTGGGACTGATGTGGGTACAAAACTAAAGGCCACTTCCGGTTGGTCTACCAACTCAGGTACAAACATAAGTGGATTTACTGCCCTTCCCGGCGGTACAATCTCAGGCCTGACTTTCTACGGCGGTACCGGGGATTTCTGGACAGCTCTTCAATTTGACCCGACTCATGCCTGGGCCAGAAGACTGAGACATAATCAAGCTACTACCAAAAGGTTCGGCTGGCCAACTAACACAGGGATGTCAGTGCGTTGCGTTAAAAATTAATAATAGTTAGGAGTAACTATATTTACCCACATGGTAATTTCTCCCACTGGTCGATTTGACCAGTGGGAATTACTACGCTCTGAATGGGATACATTTTGCATTTGAAACAATGGATTATTACAAACAAATAAGGGCAGGACAAGCAATAGTCATTAATTCTACGGTGAATTTTCTTCTGGCCTATTTTTTTGTGGTTACAATTTCCAACTTGTTCGCAATTTATTTGGCACGACATTCAGGAATTGGAGCCGTACTGTACCATTATGGTTACGATTTATTTGAACAAGAGGGCAAGTGGTCAGACCAAAAAGTTATTCTCATATTTGGCCTGGGTTTAAGTTTGTCTTTACTTATTGGCGTTTTATTCGAGCGTTGGTACAAGGCAATCCGAAAGCGGTATGTAAAAGCCAAACAATTTATTCTTTGGGTATCCCTAATTTCCCTTACATGGTTTCTGGGCAGTTTTGTAGTTGGGGCGTTTTTTAATTTTGGGTTCGGGGCTGTTATGCTAACAATATCACTGCCCTTTATTGTAAGAATTTTAATTGCTTTGGCCTCTGCCGGAGCGTTGATTGGACTGGGTTATTATTTCCAGATTCACATTTTACTCATAACGAACTTATACTTTCGGAAGTTTGATATTAGGAGCTTCAGGGTATTTCTTTTGTTTCAGATTATTATTCCGGCTTTCCTCGGTACATTTATAATTCTCATTTACAAACTACCTCATTCCGCTGCTTATTTGTATCTGGATATTCTAACCCTTGCCACTGTATTCTTTATTGCCATTGGGACTTGGTTTCGTCGTGCAAAGTTGCCCTCGTTAGGAAAAGCCAGGAAACACGATAACTTTAAAATTAACTTCTTACAGGTTTTGATCCTCATCGCGATCATGGTCTTATATAAGATCATTTTAAGGAATGGCATCCAATTTTAATACGTAAAACTCTAATTTTTGAAGGATCACTCGAATTGCTAATTGAAACCTCTTTGGTTTCGTTCTTTTTTGAGACGCAAACCTTGCGTCTCTACCAGTGCGCCAAATCCCTTTTCTACCTTTGAAATTCATGCGGAGGCCTCAATCCCTCAATTTCCTAATTCCTAATTCTTCAATTCCTAATTTTCACCCACCGAAGCCTTTACGCAGGTGGGCCTTAATTTCTCAATTTACTTATTCACCCACTTCCTCAATATGCTCAGACGGTGTATGCCCGTAATACTCCTTAAATACTTTGTTGAAATAAGGCAGGCTTTGAAATCCTACCTGATAGGCAATCTCGGCCACTGTTCCGGTTTTTCCTTTCAACATTTCAGAGGCTTTTTGGAGGCGTATACTTCGGATGAATTCGGTTGCCGATTGATTGGTCAAAGCTTTCAGTTTACGGTGAAGCTGGGTACGGCTCATCGTAAGGTTATCCAAAAGGGTTTGAACATCGAAATTCTCATCGGAAATATGTTCCAACGCGAGCCGGGTTACTTTTTCCAGAAAAGCCTGATCGATTGATTTCTCGGGCAGATTGTCCAGTTTCAAAATATTTAAGCGACTGTATTTGTTTTTTAGCTTTTTCCTTTGCTCCATCAAATTCCTGACCCGGACTTTCAACTCCTTTTCGTAAAAAGGTTTTATCAGGTAATCGTCGGCCCCTGTTTCCAGACCGGCTATTTTATCACTGATGTCGGCACGGGCAGTAAGCAAAATAATGGGGATATGGCTGGTCATCTCATTCGACTTTAGGCTACGGGCTACTTCGTAACCATTTTTCTTGGGCATCATTAAGTCGGAGATAATAATATCGGGAATGGTTTCGATAGCCAGTTTTTCGCCTAAATCCCCATCCTCAGCTTCAATGAGTTTATAGGTAGACTTTAGGGCAGATTTTAATATAGACCTCATATCCCGGTTGTCCTCAATTATCAGCACTATCTTCTTTTCCTTATCCTGACTAAGATCTATATTTTCCGATACCTGAACCTCTTCCCATTCATCCAATTGGATATTTCCCCTTTTTGTGTCGAAGGTAAATACCCTTGTATTTTCCTTCGATTCAAAAGGGGGTTCAATAAGAGGAAAACGCAATGTGAAATTAGTGAATTCACCTTCCACACTTTTTACATTGATGGTGCCATTATGAAGTTGTACCAATTCTTTCACCAGGGTCAAGCCTAAACCAGTGCCATATTCACTTTTGTTCATATCCTTCTCAACACGGTAATATCTGTCAAAAATATAAGGCAAATTCTCTTGAGGGATTCCAGGTCCTGTATTGGTGACGGAGATAATCAGGCAGCCAACTTTCAGGGTGCAATGATCCACGCATCCACCCTTGCAAATAGAAATATCGATATTGATTTGTCCATTCTCGGGAGTGTATTTTATGGCATTGGAAAAGAGATTGGATAAAATGGTATTTATCTTTTCGGGATCTAGGAAAAAGAAAAGCATCCCCGCAGGCGATTTCAATTTTATGTGAATTTGCTTTTTATGTGCCCACGATTCAAACGATGCAACGAGATTCCTCACTACTTCATTCAAGTCGACCTTCCTTACATGCAGGCTTAAGCGGTTTGCTTCTAATTTCGATAAATCAAGAATTTCAGAAATATATTGCAAGAGATGGTTGGCATTCTTCTTTATCAGCTGCAGGTTTCGCCGGATAAGCGTATCGGAGGTGTTATCCAGAATCACTTCAACCGGATTCATGATAAGGGTTAAAGGGGTCCTGAACTCGTGGGAGATATTGGCAAAAAACTTCGATTTCATAGCATCAAGCTCCTTTAGTTTGTTGGCTTCCATTTTGTTCAGCTCAATGTGCATGTTCATCTTTTGTCTGTATTGAAATACTTTCACCCAAAATATGACCACCGCTGATAGAAGAAGCAAATAAACCATCCAAGCCCAGTTGCCGAACCACCAGGGTCTTAGAATCAGCAGCTGTAAACCCTCGGTTGCTTCACCCCATAACCCATCTTTGTTGGCCAATTTATATTTCAGCTTGTATTTACCTGATGGAAGTTTGGTATAATGAATTACATTCTTGTTTCCTGTGTATATCCAATCATTGTCGTAATTTTCTAACAGGAAAGCATAGTTTAGGTGATTAGGAGAATTAAAATCTAATGCGTTTAATTCAAACCCAAGTGTATTTTGTTCATAAGGCAGGTTTATATTTTCAGTAAGATAAATTGGTTTTTCAAGTGGTGATCCAGGTATTAAATAGTCAGCGGGCTTATAATTCAGAAAAAATTCAGAAAGATAAACCGGAGGTATATACGGATCACTTTTTATTTGTTCAGGATTTATTACCTGAAATCCTTTGGGCCCTGTAAAAATTAATCTACCGTTTTTTGTTTTCACCGCATTATGCCCATAGTAAAAAGAATAATCATTGGTAATAAGCCCGTCTGATTTTTCATATTTTTTAACTCTTGAAATTTCGCCCCCATTCTTATTCAAAGTAATCTGAATTATTCCTTCTGTGGTGCCCAAACAAATCCTACCGGCATCATCGGTAAGCATCGAATTGATATGTTTTGCAACTACTTCATGATAGGAGTGAAAAGAATTGTTTGTATTATTGAATGAAAGCAGGCCTCCGCCGGCTGTTCCTATCCATAATATGGAATCACTTTTATTGGGATCGGGTAAAAGAGTAAGAAATCGGTAACCATGGGTTAAAAGGGAGTCTTGTTCGGGATATTGAAACAATTCCATATTTGCATTTTGCAAATCGAATTTTCCAAGTCCAAACCCCGTCGCCAACCATGCGAAGCCATTAGTATCCACAACTATTTGATTAATAAAATGGCTCATTCGCTCCTCAGAACCATAAGGCCAGGATGCGATAACATACTCTGATAATATTTTACCATCGCCGGAAACTTTAAACAATGAGGTGTTCTTGCCTACACTACTCCTGCTATTATAAAAAGCACCAACCCATATATTTCCATCCTTATCTTCATACAATGCTGAAACATGGCTGTTGTTGAGAATGCGATGTAGCGGTGTGGTCTTTACTTCTTTTCTATTTTTCCTGGAATCGAACCGGACATCGAAATAGCCCAACCCACCTCCCTCCAGGCCAATCCACATTCTCCCATTCTTATCTTCTATTAGTTTGTTTTTATAGTGCCATTCATGATCGAAAAAAGTATCGCCGTAAGTGGCCAGAACCTGTCCACTATTTTTATCGCAACAATCCACATCCCTTGCAATCATCCAGATCAATCCCCTCGAATCTTCATACGTGTATCGTAGGTTGTTCGGTTGGTTTAGATGGATTGACTGAAGATTGGGATGATAGTTTGATTGAAATGAATAGGGATTAAATTTGAACAACCCACCCCAGACTGTCCCAATAAAAATTACATTGGAGGATGTTCTAAGAAAACAGCTTACCCCTTTATCAAATAAGGAATTTTCATCTGATGATTCAAAACATATAGGATAAAACTTATTTCTTGCATCATCAAGAATATGTATATCAATCATGTGGTGTCCCACCCAAAATATTTTTCGGGGTTTGTCCATGGAATGAAAATCATCGATCTGAGCTAAATTTGATTTTATGCCTAGCCTTTCTACAGTAATTTTTGGAGAATTCGTATTTATCTTAATAATCTCATCTTCGTACGATGTTCTTAATATTCCCGATTCATCAAGGCACAGTTTGTTGGCTAATTTCAATTCAGCAATTTGTTGATAATATCCATGTATGGGGTATTGATTGCCGGATATTGCTTCTTGAAAAGAATGTATTGTAGTATAAAGTCCTAAAACTCGTTCGTGCAAGATCCAAAGCCTGCCTTCTTTATCAACAGCAAGGTCTTTCACTTCTAAAACTGAATTGATGGAACTGTTAACATTGATTTCGATACGGTGAAGCTCAATACCCATTGAGTCTGGATTCAAAACAGGTTGTTCCTGAACCAGTAAATCGGATCGGGCAATATTTGAAAGCAAGTAAATGCCCTTGTTGGTTCCAATAAACAGATCGCCAATCTCATTTTCAAAAATACTGGTAAAGATTAACCCTTTTGCATCGTCAGGTGAATCAATCTTCATTTTGATGAATTGGTGCTTTTCAGGTAGGAAATAACACAGGGCCTTATTTGTCCCTATCCACAGAATCTTTCTTGAATCCTCATGAATAAAATACACATCGTTGCCCGGAAGCGAGAATGGATTTGTATGGTCAAGTTCGAAGGATTCGAATTGATGACCGTCGTATCGAAAAAGGCCATTTTCCATGCTACCAACCCAAAGATAACCAAGGTTGTCTTGTGCCACACAGCTAATTCTGTTGACTGGAAAACCTTCATCCTCTCCCAGGTGCTCAAACTTTGGAAAAAAGAATTCGTTATTGGAATAGAAATCACTTACATCAACTACCTGTCCATACGAAAGGTTGATTGAAAATACCAGTAAAAGTAATATGTACCTAATTGCCCCCAAGCTTTGCCAAAAATAGTAAAAGTCTACGGGATTCAGCATCAAGTATTTTTTTGTTAAATTAATTTTTGCTTTTTTTTGATTCTGAAAATATCGTAAAATTCCTATCGCTATACTACCAATAGATTATTGCCTAAACCATCAATCCAATTTTCTTATTGCAATTCCATACCTTTGTACTTTAATACTTATCAATAATGAAAAAGAAAAAACAATTCAAGAGCAAACAATTCAAGAACAAAACATACAACAAGAATAAGTTGACCCAGCTTATTATTGAGTATATCAGCACACATCCTACCAAAACCTTTAACTATAAACAAATAGCCAGCAAATTAGGCATATCGGACGATGGAAACCGGCAATTGATAACCACTGTTTTATACGAATTGAAAGCAGCTGGTCATTTGGATGAACTCCACACCGGTAAATTTCAGTATAAATATAAAAGCGCACATATCGAAGGTAGGGTTGACGTAACTTCTCAGGGCTCGGCTTACATTGTCTCCGATAATGTGTTGGAAGACGTGTATGTTAGCCGCGACAACCTTAAAACAGCTCTACAAGGAGACGTTGTTAAGGTATTTGTATTTGCACGCAAACGCCGTAAAAAGCCCGAAGGTGAAGTGGTTGAAATTTTAAAACGCGCTCGCGAGACTTTTGTGGGCACCATTCAAAAGACTTCGAACTATGCCTTTTTGGTGGCCGATAACAAGAACATGCCTTTCGACATTTTCATCCCGGCAGGAAATTTAAAAGATGCAAAACAGGGACACAGGGCAGTGGTTCGCATTACGGAATGGTCGAACAGGGCGAAAAACCCGGTTGGCGAAATTGTGGAGATCCTTGGCATGGCCGGTGAACACAATGCTGAAATGCACGCTATACTAGCCGAATTTGAACTGCCCCTCAGTTTTCCGAAAGGGCTTGAAGACGAGGCTGCTAAAATCCCAACTGAAATTACTCCCTTCGAATTGAAAAACCGGCGCGATTTCCGTGGTATCACCACCTTTACCATCGACCCTGAAGATGCCAAAGATTTCGACGATGCCCTCTCCATTCAAAAATTGGAAACCGGCAATTGGGAAATCGGCGTCCACATTGCCGATGTTAGCCATTACGTGCAGCCCAAGTCGAACATCGACAACGAAGCCTTCGACCGGGGCACATCCATTTATCTTGTTGATCGGGTGGTGCCGATGTTACCCGAGAAACTCTCGAACTTTGTTTGCTCCCTGCGTCCCAACGAGGACAAACTTTGTTATTCGGCAGTGTTCGAGATGAACGACAAAGCACAGGTTCTGAACGAATGGTTCGGACGTACCATCATCAACTCTGACCGACGGTTTACATACGCCGAAGCTCAATCGATAATCGACACCAAAGAAGGCGATCTCTCAGAAGAAGTTTTGAAACTGAACGAACTGGCCCAGATCATGCGGCAGGCACGTTTCAACGCCGGGGCCATTTCTTTTGATCGTATTGAGGTGAAATTCGATTTGGATGAAAAGGGAAAACCATTGGGCGTTTTCTTCAAAGTGCACGGCGAATCGAACGAACTGATCGAGGAGTTTATGTTACTGGCCAACCGGAAAGTGGCCGAAAAAATCGGTAAAGTTAAGCAGGGTGGCAAAGCCAAAACCTTTGTGTACCGTATCCACGACAAACCAGATATGGAAAAGTTGAACAACTTTTTCAACTTCATCCGACGTTTTGGATACAATGCAAAACAGGCTAAAGGCGCGTCATCCTCAAATGTCATCAATAATTTGCTCGACCAGGTGCAGGGAAAAAAGGAGCAAAATCTCATCGAAACCCTGGCCGTCCGATCCATGGCAAAAGCCGTTTATTCAACCAAAAACATTGGGCACTATGGCCTTGCATTCAGTCATTACAGTCATTTCACTTCGCCTATCCGCCGCTACCCCGATTTAATGGTACACCGCCTCCTGGACGATTATCTGAACGGTGCCGATTCGAGGGATGCCGAACAATACGAAAGCAATTGCAAACATGCCTCCAACATGGAGCAACGTGCCAGCATGGCTGAACGGGCTTCGATAAAATACAAACAGGTGGAATTTATGCAGGACAAAATAGGCCAGGAATTCGAGGGCATTATTTCGGGCGTGACCGATTGGGGCCTTTATGTCGAAATCACCGAAAACAAAGTGGAAGGCATGATTCCGCTGCGCGACCTGGACGATGATTTTTACATTTTCGATGAAGAGGACTATTGCCTTACGGGACGGGAACACGGCAAAGTATACCAGCTTGGCGATGAGGTCCGGATAAAAATAGCCAGGGCAAACCTGGTCAAAAAACAATTGGATTTGAGTTTGGTAGAGTAATGGAATCATGGGAACAGACATTCCTTGTTCCTTCCTGTTTATAAGAACATTTATCCATTCACCGCTGTTTTCATTTTATTTCAATATTTTTGAAACTGATAATGCAATACGTAATAATGAAAATAGTCAATCTCATACTCATACTTTTCCTGCATTTCCAAATCGGTTTTTCGCAAACTGGCAATAGCCTTTCGAACTCACCCGACACCCAAACCATTGTCCTACCTACCAATTGGAGCATTATCTCAACCTATATTCAGCCAACTCAAGCCAACATTGCCGATGTGCTCAACCCCGTGCTGCCAAATCTGTTGATTGCGAAAAATGGGAATGGTCAATCGTACTTGCCCCAATACGGTGTAAATTTGATTGGAGACATTATGCTTGGCCAGGGATATCAAATCAAATTGACTTATTCTGATACCCTTCTTGTCACAGGTAGCATTATTGAACCTGATACTTGTCCTATCATAATGCCAAATAATTGGAGCATCCTGGGATATTTACGCACAACACCAGCTGATATAGAGTTAATGCTTACGCCCGTTGTTGGCAATTTGTCTATTCTGAAAGACTTGAACGGACAATCGTATTGGCCTCAGTATGGTCTAAACCTAATAGGAAATATGCAACCAGGCCAAGGTTATCAGATAAAGCTAATAGCAGCAGATACCCTGATCTATCCCCAAAACAGCAATATCATCAACCCCAATTTTGCGTGTGGCGACCAAATTGTTGACTACGACGGAAACAGTTACAATACTGTGCAAATTGGTAATCAATGCTGGATGAAAGAAAACTTAAAGACTACCCATTATCCAAATGGTGCAAACATTCCTTATATAACTTCCAATACCGGCTGGACAGCTTTGGGTTTAACTAATACAGATGCCTATTGTTATTACAACAACAACCCCAGCGGCGATTATGGAGCTTTATACACTTGGACTGCAGCTATGAACGGTGCAGGCAACGGTTCCTCAGCCTCAAATCCAGTGCAAGGGGCCTGCCCAATGAGTTGGCATGTGCCTGACGATACTGATTGGACAACGCTGATTAATTATTTGGGTGGGATCAATGCTTGTGGTGGACAGTTAAAAGAAACAGGTACTTTGCACTGGAACAGCCCTAATACATGCGGAACCAACAACAGTGGTTTCAATGCACTTCCTGGTGGCTACCGGTATTCCCTCAATGGAACATTTTCGAGCCTAGGCACCTATGGCTATTGGTGGAGCGCCACAGAGCAGAATAGTACTTATGCAAGATATCTGCGACTTGCCTACAATGTGGCTGCAGTTAGCCAGTACCACGCCAATAAAAAAACAGGCTACTCGGTCCGGTGTGTGCGGGATTAAGTGGATTCATAAAAATTACGGTGAAAAAAAAGTCCCGGGATCGGAAGATCTCAGGACTTTTTATTTTTGAGCGTTTTTTCGCAGTGCGGAGAAAGAGGGATTCGAACCCCCGGTCCCGTGAAGGACAACGGTTTTCAAGACCGCCGCATTCGACCACTCTGCCATTTCTCCGTCGGCAAAAGTAGTACAATTAAGATTCTTGCAAAATCTTTTACCTACGAATATTAAAGTTTTTTTTCCTTAGGTCTAGGACTATCTGGGAAGAACTATTTTAGAAGTGGATTAAAAGCGTAATCGCGATCGACAAAAGTCGATGGATTTGTGATTTTATGTATTTTTCTTCTTGGCCCAAATCCACGGGTATAGCCGTGTTTCCTCGAAATGAACTTTTTGTAAGGGTCAAAATAGCCCATATTTGAGGATTTATTAACAATTTTCATGTTTTTATTAAGAATTGGGATTTTTTTTTGCTGGATTATTTGCAAAACCTAATAATTCACATATTTTTGTACACTATTGAAAATATATCTATTTCCTAAATCCTAAATTATTAGACTATGAACAAATCTGAATTAATTGATGCAATGGCCGAACAGGCTGAATTAACAAAAGCTGATGCCAAAAAAGCATTGGATGCTTTCATTAACGCAACATCGGGTGCATTGAAAAGTGGCGACCGTGTAGCTTTAGTAGGTTTTGGATCTTTCTCAGTTTCTGAAAGAAATGCCAGAACAGGAAGAAACCCGCAAACCGGAAAAGAAATTACCATCCCTGCAAAAAAAGTTGTTAAGTTTAAGGCTGGTAGTGAATTATCCGACATGGTGAAGTAATGTCAAAATATTTTAATGAAAGGCTGCCCCAAAAAGGCAGCCTTTTGTTTTTCCAGGTTTTCCATCTTTTAATTTATATTCATGCCTATCAACACGAAAGAAGAAGCATTACTGAATTATCTTTCAGAGTTTGTTTTGCCTTCACGAATTGCCACGTTTCGAAAAAATGCTGACAAACGTACTCGCTACCTGACAGTTGTCCTCGAAGATATTTTCCAATCACACAATGCCAGTGCGGTATTGCGCACTTGCGATTGTTTTGGGGTTCACGATGTGCACGTGGTCGAAAATAGGAACGAATTGACTGTAAACCCGGAAATTGCAATGGGTTCGTCGAAATGGTTGAGCCTACTCCGATTCAATGAGGCAAAAGAAAACAGCCCTTTAGCGGTTTCGCATCTGAGGAAAAAGGGATACCGCATTGTCGCAACATCTCCCCACGTCGATGGCACAAACCTCGAAGATTTTGACCTCTCGAAAGGGAGGGCTGCACTTTTTATGGGTACTGAAAGAATTGGCCTATCTGATTATATTATGGAGGAAGCAGATGAACATTTGAAAATTCCTATGTATGGTTTCACCGAGAGTTTCAATATTTCTGTATCGGCTGCCATTATCCTTCACCATCTATCCCTTAAGTTAAGGTCTTCCGAAATCAAATGGCAATTACAACACCACGAAAAAGTGGAAATCCTATTGAAATGGGTTCGCAACAATATTAAGAAAGTAGAACTGATCGAACAAAAGTTTTTTGAAACCCATCCCCAGCCCTTTGTACCTTGATCTCCTCTTTATCATCACAACAATTACAGTAAAAGGAACAAATCTTTTGCTTGGTCTACAACCTAAGGTTTTTCTGTGTAATGAATTTGGAGTATTTTCGTTGAAGCATAGTTTACAAATACTGAAAAACTAAAATAATGTATAAGAAATTAACAAGATCGAGAAATCGGATCATTGCCGGTGTATGTGGTGGTCTAGCCGAATTCCTGGGATGGGACCCAACCATTGTACGTGTGCTATATATAGTGGTGTCATTAATCAGCGTAGCCTTTCCGGGACTTATTGCCTATTTGATATTGTGGTTTGTAATGCCTGACGATAATACGGCTTTTTAGATGCATTGGCCAATGAAAATTGTATTCATTTTGGTTGAACCGGCAGTGCCTGAAAATGTGGGGTCGGCAGCCCGTGCCATTAAAACAATGGGCTTTTCGGAGTTGCGCCTTATCAACCCATGCGATCATTTATCTGGGCCTGCCAGGTGGTTGGCCCATGCGTCGAACGATATTCTTGAGAAAGCACAGGTATATACATCTCTTGAACAGGCATTGGAAGATATTGACTTCGCTATTGCAAGCTCTGCAAAATCCCGGCATGTAAAAACTGACAACTATACCCTTGACGAATTGTCTGCTATTATTCAGAAAAAAGGGACTTTGATCGCCTCGGTAGCCATTGTTTTTGGGCGGGAGGAATCGGGGTTGACAAATCAGGAAATCGCCCTTTGCGATATTGTCAGCACCATTCCCATGAAAAACCTGTACCCATCGCTCAACCTTGCCCAAGCGGTGATGCTTTATGCCTACAGTCTGTCGGAGATCAATCTTATTTCATCAACAGCACAGGAAAACCGAAATACAGCCACCTACAAGGCCCTGCTCTCGAAAACCGAAATGGCCCTTTTAGAATTGGAGTTTACTCCGGGCAGCAATATTTACAACCGGATCATAGAACGCCTTGCCGTGCTTTCCGAAGATGATATGCACCTTGTCCACTCGGTTTGCAGCAAGATTCTGAAGAATGGGGCATCGGATTGATGGAGCTCTAAGTAAGGTAAGTAGGTAAGTAAGGTAAGTAAGGTAAGTAGGTAAGTAGGTATGTAAGGTGAGTTAGGTAAGTTGGTATGTTACGTAAGTACGTAAGTAAGACACAAGTAAGGTAAAAACTTCTCAACCACTCAACCACTCAACCACTCAACCACTCAACCACTCAACTTCTCAACCACTCAACCAATATAAAATTTTTTTGAAAGCAAAGTTTTGAATACATTTGATGAAACTTAACAGCCGAACCAACTATGTTTATCATCGACAGGTGGGAAGAGATTTTCGTTACCATCAGAAAAAATAAGCTCCGGTCATTTCTCACTGGTTTCAGTGTGGCCTGGGGCATTTTCATGTTGATAATATTACTGGGGTCGGGGCATGGTTTGGAGAATGGCGTGCACGATCAGTTCAAATCATCAGCCGTAAATACCCTCTGGATATGGGGTGGACAGACCAGTTTGCCCTACAAAGGCTTACAACCTGGTCGCGATATTGTGTTCGAAAATGCCGACTATACCAACATTAAATCAGGCGTGCAGGGCATCGAATATATCGCCGGTCGTTCCTTTGTGTGGGGCGACAACATTATCAGGTACAAAAGCGAGTATGGCAATTTCGACATCCGAAGCATCCACCCCGATTATGGCCCCATAGAAAAAGTAATACTTCGCGAAGGCCGTTTTATAAATCCCCTCGATGTAAGCAAAAACCAGAAAGTGGCCTGCATAGGTATCGCTGTAAAAGAAGCCCTTTTTAAGAATGAGGCTGCCATCAATGCGTATGTCAACATCCAGGGTGTGCCTTTTAAGGTGATTGGTGTTTTCGAAGATGACGATGGCCGACAGGGCAACCAACGAACTGTGTATATTCCCATAACCACAGCCCAACAGGTATTTATGGGCCGCGACCAATTGCAGACCCTGGCTGTCACGGTGGCATCGAACGAAATTGCCGACAGCAAACGCATGGAAGAAGAAATCAGGGCAAAGATGGCAGCCCAACACAATTTCGACAAGGGCGACGACCGGGCTATGTTTATCTGGAATGCAGTGGAGGAATTCAAGAAATTCATGGATCTTTTTGCGGCCATCCGCATTTTCATCTGGATAATCGGCATAGGCACCATCATAGCAGGAATAGTGGGCGTAAGCAATATTATGATGATTTCGGTAAACGAGCGTACCAAAGAAATTGGCATCCGGAAATCGCTGGGTGCCACACCCAATTCTATTTTAATGCTGATTATGCAGGAAGCTATTTTTATCACTGCCCTGGCCGGATACATTGGTTTGGTGCTGGGCGTTGGTGTGCTGGAAATGGTTTCTCCCTATATCAAGTCGGAGTTTTTCAGAAACCCCGAAGCCAATTTGGGAATTGCTATAAGTGCCACCATTGTATTGATCATTGCGGGATTATTAGCGGGTTACATCCCTGCCAGGAAGGCTGTGGCCATAAGACCTGTTGAAGCATTGAAAGACGAATAAATGATTATTTTTTATTGATAAATGATAAATGTTGAATCGTAAATTTTGAAAGATGAATAAAATGAAAGATGGAGAAAGTTACCGAACCTCCAAATTTCTAATTTCTAATTTCGATTTTCAATTAATCAAATGATAGCTATTACTAAATTTAACTCAGAACTCAGAACTAATTAACTCAGAACTAACAAGACATGTTCGACAAAGACCGCTGGCAGGAAATATTTCATACCTTGAAAAAGAACAAGCTCCGTACGTTTATGACAGCCTTTGGGGTGTTCTGGGGTATTTTTATGCTGATCATTATGCTCGGATCGGGCAGGGGGCTTGAGAACGGGGTAAGTTCGGGGATGGGGAATTTTGCCACCAACAGCATCTTTATCTGGACACAAGGAACTACCATGCCCTACAAAGGATTCCCAAGAGGACGAAATTTCAATTTCAACAACGACGACATTCAGGCCCTGCGTGACAATATCTCCGAAATAAAGTACCTGGCCCCTAAAATAAGGGGCTGGTCGGCGGGCGATGGCTCTAACAACACCATCCATAAAAATAAAACCGGGGCTTTTTCCATTGTGGGCGATTACCCCGACTGGAACAAGATTGACCCGATGGAGATGCTGGCAGGCCGGTTCATAAACGAAAACGACATTCTTGAAAAACGTAAGATAGCCGTAATCGGTACCAGGGTAAGAGAGGTGCTATTCGATCCCGGAGAAAATCCGGTTGGCGAGTACCTTCGCATCAACGGGATTTACTTTCAGGTGGTGGGGGTTTTCAAGCCCCTGAACACCCAAATCAATTTTGGGGGCGAAAAAGAACAGAGCATTTTCATCCCCTTTACCACCCTACAGAAAACCTACAACTATGGCGATATAGTCGGCTGGTTCTCCATTACCTCGCACGATGATGTTTCGGCGGCGATCCTCGAAGCAAAAGTGATGGAGCTATTGGCCCGACGGCATACCATACACCCCGACGACAAAGAAGCATTTGGGCATTTCAACCTGGAAGAAAATTTTAACCAGATGAAAGGCTTGTTCAATGGTATCAAAGCCTTGATTTGGTTGGTGGGGATCGGGACCCTTTTGGCCGGTGTAATTGGCATCAGCAATATCATGCTGGTCATTGTGAAAGAGCGCACCAAGGAAATCGGCATCCAGCGGGCAATCGGTGCATCGCCTCGTGTCATAATGAGCCAGATCATCACCGAATCGGTTTTTCTTACAGCCATTTCCGGGTACGTGGGTTTGGCCATTGGTGTGGGATTGGTCGAAGGGATCAATTACGCACTCATTAAATTTGGTGCCGCCAACGAAATGTTCCAACGCCCCGAAGTGGATTTCAAAGTGGCTATTACTGCCCTTGTTATCCTGATAATTTCTGGTGCTTTGGCCGGTCTGATCCCTGCCCGCCGTGCTGTAAGGATAAAACCAATTGATGCGTTGAGGGACTGATATTAATGATTATTGTTGATTGATCAATAAGAAGAATACCTGTAGAATCTAATTTTATGATTGTCAAAAAACAACTATTTGATTTCGATGCCGTCTTATTACATTACCAAACTAAAATTACTATGAAAACCAATTATTTTACTTTATCTCTATGGATTTTGGCCTTTCTTTTTATCATCCCCCTTTCAGCTTGCGACCATGATGATGAAAATGAATATGAAAATGAGGAGGTATATAATTTCACAACCTTAAACGACCTTTCTGCAGTGTGGAATCTCGAAAGTGGGTACTCCGAATTGTTTTTCTCATACGACTCCAAGTTCTTATGGTTGGATAATGAATGTGAGAATGCTGTTGATGGGTTAGGTAATCCCTTGCCTCAGGAATTCAATGACCAAAGAGTACTTTCCAAAACGTTTAATTATGACGATGCACTGGCCACTTACAATCAAATATTGACTACTACTAATGCTTTCATATTTGATACTATTTATTATGTAGTGTTACCGAAGAATGAATATGAAAATGCTTATTCCAAAAGCAATGTGCAGATCAATTTCGATTACGAATTGACCTTAAAAAAGAACGGGGAGTACAAGATTTACATCACCTACAATTATTTCGACCCGGATGCTCCACTATACAACGATGACAATCCGGAAATGCAGTATGGTAAAACATATTCAGGTGCTTTCGAATTTGTTTCCGAATGGCAATGGGTTGATAATAGCATTGGGTTGCGTGAGGGCATTCAATTCCATGGATTCCCAATGCCGGTTGTGAAAATAATGGCAATCTTCGATTTTACCGGTATTTATTCTCCGCTGTTTGATTTCAATTATGTTTCGGGGATCGATTTCAGCATAAAGGACAGGTTTTTTGAAGTTGAAAAATTGTCCAGCACTGAATTGGTTCTCCTGACTTTTGATAATGAAAATCACTTCTCTCATAATCAGGATAATGAATTTGAAGCCTACCTAAGTAGTGGATTCCAACTCGATTGCATGGGCACATACACCGAAACCAATGTGACCAACGAAAACATATACTTCAAGTTTGTGAGCAATAGGGTTGATGGGCGGAATAAGTAGGGAAGGATTAACAAGCAAATTAATCAATAGTCAATAATCATTAATTATTTACCAGCAATCTTTATAGTTTTGTCAAGACAAAAAATATCTTGATAATGAAATCCATTCCAGATTATAAAAGCATTGCATTACAGACCGTTAAACTGGCCAAAACGACTAGCAAATTCCTCAGAGTCGAATGGGAGAATTTTAGTACCTCAAATGTAGAAACTAAAGGCTTGCACGATTTTGTTTCCTATGTCGATAAGGAAGCAGAAAAAAATCTGGTGGAGGAGCTAAAGAAAATAGTGCCCGAGGCCGGGTTTATCGTAGAAGAAGGCACCGAAACCAAACAAGGGGAACACTTCAACTGGATAGTCGACCCATTGGATGGAACCACCAACTTTATTCATGGCCTGTCTCCTTTTGCCATTTCCATTGCGCTTATGGAGGGTGATGAGATTGTTGTGGGGGTGGTGTATGAAGTTAGTCTCGATGAATGTTTCTATGCCTGGAATGGAAGCACTGCATTTCTGAATGGCAAACAGATAAAAGTATCAGAAGCCAAGGCCGTGAAAGATAGCCTTATTGCGACCGGGTTTCCATATTACGACTACGACAGGATTCAACCTATGCTAAAAAGCCTGGAGTATTTTATGAAGAACTCGCACGGCATCCGTCGGTTGGGTTCGGCTGCTACCGACCTGGCTTATGTGGCTTGTGGTCGTTTCGATGCTTTTTATGAGTATAGCCTCCATGCCTGGGATGTGGCAGCAGGGGCATTTATCGTGCAACAGGCTGGTGGCAAGGTGTCCGATTTCAGCAAAGGCTCAGATTATATTTTCGGCAGTGAAATTATAGCCACAAATGCTGAGGTATTTGATGAGTTTGCCGGGGTAGTGAAGGAATTGTTTGCTTAAACTGGTTTCGTGTTCCGTGTTCCGTGTTTCGGGTTGACAAAATGTCCAAAGCCATATTCTTTTCACGCTGAATACTCAGGCCTGGAGACTCTGAACTGCCGACTGCCAACTGAGAACTTGAGACTGTTCATAAATTTGTTGAATTCTATTTCCCTATCTATTTGCATTCTAAAAAACTATATGTACTTTTGCCAGCCAATTAGAAATTAAGAATTTAAAGAAAAAATAGTAAAATGAAGAAGGGAATTCATCCGGAGAATTACAGGTTGGTAGTGTTCAAGGACATGTCGAACGAATATCAGTTTATGACAAAGTCGACCGCGCCAACAAAAGATACTATTGAATTAGAAGGCGTTGAGTATCCGCTTATTAAGCTTGAAATATCCAATACATCGCACCCGTTCTATACAGGCAAGATGAAGTTGGTTGATACAGCTGGACGTGTTGATAAGTTCATGAACAAGTACCAAAAGCATTTCGATAAGCGAAAAAGCAACTAAAATATAGATCTCTAAAAAACCCCGCATGTCGGGGTTTTTTTATGCCTTCTTGGTTTATCTTTTCAGCATAAAAGCTTACTTTTATCCCATTATGAATAATTTATTTTCAACCTAAGCAGATGAATTACATACTATTTGACAACCGCTACCGCGATCATTTATTGCCGTTGACTTACACCAGGCCAATTGCCGACTTGCGCATTGGCATAATTACTATTCGCGAAAAATGGGAACATTTTCTAAATTCCAAATGCTCACATTTCACCCAGGACTATCTTGGTGAAAAATTTCAATTGATCAGTAAATCAGAGAACACCCTTATCAACGGCGGGCTAATACCTGATGCTAATTTGGTAAAGTCAATTCAAAGTTTAAATGCAGGACAATCTCTGATTGCGGATGGAGAATGTATAGCTGTATGCTTAACCGCAGAGGGATTGACCAGTTTCAACCCTTGTAATGCAAGAATTTACGAAGAAATTATTTTTGAAAGCAAATTCCTTCAAGTAACATTTCCTTATGATATTTTTAGTTTGAATGGCGAATGTTTGAAGCAGGATTTTGAATGGTTGACCAAGGGAAAGAGATCGGAGGTACTAAGTTCTACGAACCAAGTGCTTGCTCCCGAAAATGTATTTCTAGAAGAAGGTGCCAAAGTGGAATGTGCCATCCTTAATGCATCTACCGGCCCTATATATATTGGCCGTGATGCTGAAATTATGGAAGGCTCGGTTATACGGGGTCCATTCGCTTTGGGCGAATCATCAACCGTAAAACTGTCGGCGAAGATTTATGGGCCAACCACTATCGGGCCTCATTCCAAAGTCGGGGGCGAATTGAACAATGTGGTCATTCAGGGATATTCCAATAAAGGCCACGATGGTTTTCTGGGCAATTCCGTAATTGGCGAATGGTGCAACCTGGGAGCCGATACAAATAATTCGAACCTGAAAAATAATTATGCTGAAGTAAAAGTCTGGAATTATGTGGAAAACCGTTTTAAAGGTACGGGTCTTCAATTTTGCGGTTTGATAATGGGTGATCATTCAAAATGTGGCATTAATACCATGTTCAACACAGGGACTGTTGTCGGGGTATTTGCGAATATTTTTGGTTCGGGATTTCCGCGAAACTTCGTTCCATCCTTTGCCTGGGGCGGGCCACAAGGCTTTCAGGAATATAAAAAGGTAGCGGCTTTTTATGTGGCCAAATTGGTAATGGAAAGGCGGCACATCGAATTCGATGAGGTAGAGAAAAAGATTTTGGAGCATGTGTTTGAGCAAAGCCAGAAATACAGAAGATTTTCCTAAGTTGAGTCAGCACCACAATTTATGAGGAGGTTTATGTTGAGGTTGAGTTATCACCACAATTTATTGTGGTGCATTAGCCGTGGGGCTTAGACCGTGGCGCTTGGGCTGTTGTGGTTCGGTGGTGTTGCTAGTGTTTGTTATGTTGAGGTATCACCACAATTTATTGTGGTTCTTTTTGCCTCTTTTGCCTCTTTGGCACAAGCCTTGACCTGTAGGTGGGCTGAGAAAATTCGCAGGTAAATCGTGACAAGCTGACTGACTTGGGACATAAACCTGCGGATTTTTCATTAAGACGATTCTAATAAGTACATTTTTGACAAAAATATAAATGGGTTACAGAGAAGCTGAATTTTCAAATATAATCGGTGGTGAAGCCGAGTTTATTCCAATAATCCCTGATGGGGATGAACAATCATTAAACGACATGGAAGTGCCAGATGTACTTCCAATTCTTCCTTTGCGAAATACGGTTTTGTTTCCGGGTGTGGTAATCCCAATTACCGTAGGCCGCCAAAAGTCGATCCAGCTGATTCGCGAATATTACAATAGCAACCGCATTATCGGCTGTCTTTCGCAAATGGATGCAAACATAGAAGAACCAGAGGCCAAAGATCTTTTTACAACAGGGACCGTTGCCCAAATCGTAAAACTATTGGAAATGCCCGATGGTGTTTTTACGGTGATCATTCAGGGAAAACGCCGGTTTATGGTAACTGAAATGCTGACTTCGGAACCCTATTTCAAAGCAAGAGTTTCGCTTCTGAAAGAGGTGGTCATGACTGGGTATACAGCCGAATTTAATGCTATTATAGGATCATTGAAAGACCTTTCGTTGAAAGTGGTGCAGTTGTCATACAATATCCCACCCGAAGCATCATTTGCTATAAAGAATATTGAAAATCCGGTTTTCCTTATCAACTTTATTTCTTCAAATTCTGATCTGAATACGGCTGATAAGCAAAAGCTCCTCGAAATTGAAGACTTGCAAGACAGGGCTGTTCAGTTATTAGAATTCCTCACCCGCGAGATACAGATGCTGGAACTGAAAAACGAGGTGCAGGGAAAAGTCCGCACCGAGATGGATCAACAACAAAGGGAGTATTTCCTGCATCAGCAAATGAAAACCATCCAGGAGGAACTGGGCAGTAATCCCATCGACCAGGAAATTGAAGAGATGAAAGCCCTGGCAAAAGATAAAAAGTGGGACGAAACAGTTGCCGAAGCGTTTAAGAAAGACATTGAAAAGTTGCAGAGGATCAACCCTGCAGCCCCCGATTATTCCATCCAGTCGAATTACCTCCGTACCTTGTTGGAGCTTCCCTGGAACGAATTTACCGAAGATAATTTTGATTTGTCCAACGCCCAGAAAATTCTGGAAGAAGACCATTTTGGTCTGGAGAAAGTTAAGGACCGGATCCTGGAACATATAGCTGTTTTAAAATTGAAGGGCGATTTAAAGTCCCCTATCTTGTGTTTGTACGGGCCTCCCGGTGTAGGGAAGACCTCGCTTGGCAAGTCCATTGCACGGGCCATAAACCGCAACTATATAAGGATGTCGCTAGGCGGTCTGCATGACGAATCGGAAATTCGTGGACACCGGAAAACCTATATTGGTGCCATGCCCGGGCGGATCATTCAAAATATAAAAAAGACCAAGTCGTCGAACCCTGTTTTCATTTTGGATGAAATTGATAAGGTGGGCAATGATTTCCGTGGCGATCCCTCGTCTGCTCTTCTTGAAGTGCTCGACCCGGAGCAAAATTATGCTTTCCATGATAATTATCTTGAACTCGATTACGACCTCTCGAAAGTGATGTTCATTGCCACTGCCAACACCATAAGTACGATTAATGTTGCCTTGCGCGATCGTATGGAGATGATTGATGTAAGTGGTTACATTGTAGAAGAAAAAGTAGAGATTGCAAAGCGTCATCTAATCCCTAAGCAACTGGAAGCGCACGGTGTAAAAAGCAGCCAGTTGACCTTTTCGAAGAAAATAATCGAAAGCGTCATTATAAATCATACCCGTGAATCGGGCGTTCGCGAGTTGGACAAAACCATTGCAAAGATTTGTCGCTCGGCTGCCCGGCGCATTGCCTTCAACGAGACATTCGATAAAAAAATAAGCGAAGAATTGCTTTACGACATTCTTGGCCCTGCAAAATACTTGAACGATTCGTATCAAGGGAATGAATTTGCTGGTGTGGTCACCGGCTTAGCCTGGACTGCCGTGGGAGGACAAATCCTCTTTGTCGAAACCAGCCTCAGCAAAGGCAAGGGAAACCTCACCCTCACCGGAAACCTGGGCGATGTGATGAAGGAATCGGCTGTCATTGCACTCGAATACCTGAAAGCACATTCCAGCCTTTTGGATATTTCTCCTGATGTTTTTGAAAAATGGAACGTGCATGTGCATGTTCCGGAAGGGGCTATCCCAAAAGATGGGCCATCGGCTGGGATTACTATGGTATCGTCGATTGCCTCCGCTTTTACTCAACGAAAAGTGAAATCGAATATCGCTATGACAGGCGAAATCACCCTGCGAGGAAAAGTGCTTCCTGTGGGCGGGATCAAAGAAAAAATCCTGGCTGCCAAGCGGGCCGACATAAAGGAGATCATTCTATCAAAAGATAACCAAAAAGACATTGAGCAAATAAAAGATATTTACCTGAAAGGGCTTACCTTCCGCTTTGTGTCAACCATTATGGATGTGTTGGAATTTGCTTTGCTGAAAGATAAGGTGGAAAAAGCAGTCGTCATTGAGTAAATAGGGAAATGAGTAATTGGGCGATTAGGGGATTGAGTAATTAGGTGATAACCTGAGTAGGGAGATTGAGTCAATTCAATATTTGTACATAGTTAAACCCAATACCTGATTTTCATTCAAAATTCTCGAAATATTTTTGTTGACTGGGTTTATTCAGCAGAAATACAATTATCACAATGGCAAAAATAAACAAGCTTTGCTGTGACTGGCAAATTAAAAAGGCAAGCAGGTTGGCCATTCCACCAAGCTCGAAAGTGGCCAATTTCAGGATGGTAATATTTCGGAATATCTCAATTTTCTGATCCTCATTCGAAATGCTTTGAGCATGTTTCCCTCTTAGCGAATAAAGATAATATCCCGCAGGAATCGCAATTATACTTATCAGCAAAGCCGAAGTGTTGATGATGTATTGGGTTTCGGCATCCATTTCGGGGCTTACCATATCGGAATAGATGAGGATTACAAACAGCGCACCTAGCATAAGTTGACCAAACAATAATGCCAGGTAAACAATATTTAGCCCCTTTAAGCAATCTTTTAATTTCGTGTTTTCTGGATGTGTCATTCCGTATTTTTTGATGCTAATAACCAGAAGCAAATATCCGAAAAATAAAGGGAAAATCCACGGGCTAAAATTTAGAGAAACCGAAGGCTTCGCGTTAAGCGAAACTCTCGGTCGAACCACTAGGGAAAATTGTTCCTTCTCCTCATCGTTCCTTCTCTCCATCACTCCGACATTTACCCACCGAAGCCTACCTGCCGGCAAAGGCAGGCTTTAGCGTAAGTGGGCTCCAACCAATTCCTACCAACCCGGTCGGAAGGCATCTTCAATATATTCAAGCGTATGGCTTGTTTCACTAAATACAATCAAGATAATGTCGAAACGGATATCATCATCTAAATTGTAAATTTCGGCATACGATTCGGCAGCGTCGAAAAGGAACTTTTGCTTTTGGGGTGTAATTGAATCAATAGGATCGACCACATAATTTTCCGAACGACTTTTTACCTCGATCACAATCAGAAAATTATCTTTCGTGGCAACAATATCCAGCTCCTTGTTTTTGTAAGTCCAGTTGTTGTGCAGTATGGTAAATCCATTTTTCACCAGGTACTCCGTGGCTATCACTTCGCCCCTTCGCCCAAGTTCGCTCTTTTCCGACATTGTTCTTTTATAAATAGGTTAGATTAGATCCATTATCATCAACTGTCAATTTTACCTGCTTGCCAAAAACCAGAGGCATATTTAGTTTCTGGTGACCGGCAGGAAAATCAAAGGCCACCGGATAATCATATTCAGCCACTGCTTCAGCAATAATTTCCTTTGCCGTTTTCCCAAAGGGAACCTTGTTGTCGTTCATGTCGCTCATCCCACCAATAATCAACCCCTTAAGATTCTTCAATTGATTCCCAATTTTCAGGTTCATCATCATCCGGTCGATGTGGTACAGGTATTCGTCCAAGTCTTCAATAAAGAGGATTTTGCCATCGGTGTCGATGTCGATTTCGGTCCCCCGCATGCTGTAAAGCATCGAAAGGTTGCCGCCAGTAAGTGCGCCTTCCGATAAGCCTTTTCGATTGTTTGGGTTTGAGGCAAAAGAGATATCTGGTAGGTCTCCCATTAAAACTTGCTTAAGCCTATTTTGCGAAGTGATGTTTCTTTCATTAGCCGAAAAATTCAAGGGCATGGTGGCATGTAGGCTGCAAATTGAAAGCTTTTGTGAGAGATAGGAATGGAGTACGGTAATATCGCTATAACCCACTATCCAACACGGATTTTTTTTGAAAGTTGAAAAGTCGAGATAGGGTAGGAGCCGGATGGAACCATAGCCCCCTCGGGCACAAAATATGGCTTTTATGTCGGGGTTGTCCATCATGTTTTGCAGATCGGCAGCTCGTTGCCTGTCGGTTCCCGCAAATTGCCTGTCGCTGGCATATAAGTTTTTTCCTAATTCAACATGAAAGCCCCAGGACTGAATAGTACCGATTGCCGGTTCAAGTTCTGGCTCGTTCATTTTACGCGCAGGCGCAATTATCCCAACTTTGTCACCTTTTTGAAGAAATGGCGGAAGGATGTATTTAAGTCCAGTCATAATCTTATTTGTTTCATCCCCATTTTGTTTGTTTAATTTCAATTTGATCAATTTATTTAAATATTCTAACTAAAAGTGCAAAATACTGATATTTTTATCCCCAATTGCAATTTTGCCTTTTTCATATTCATGTAGAAGTAGTTTCCGCATTTTTCAGAATATCCCGGAAGGAAAATTAAAAAGTGAAATAAAAAAAGGGATAGCCGAAAAAAGCTATCCCTTTTATAAAAGAACAATAAAATATTATTTGCGCTGTGCTGCAACCTCTTCCAAAGTTACAGTACCACCATCGTTTCCCCAACTGTTCAAAATATAATTTACTACGTCCATCACTTCCTGGTCGGTCATTTCTACTACAGTCATAATCCCACCTGGGTATTCAACGCCATTAACTGTGATAGGCTCTTTTGAGCCATACATAGCTTGGTGGATGGCTCTTTCTTTGTTTGCCAAAAGATAATCTGATTTGGCCAAAGGAGGGAATGCAGGAGCTAATCCTTCGCCATTTTTTTGGTGGCAGGTAGCACATAATCCTTTTCCATTATAAATAGCTTCACCGGCAGCAAGGTCTAAAACAGGTGCAGCCTGTACATCCATTACTTCTTCTTGAGCAGCTTTTGTATCATCTGCTTTTTTTGTTTCGCCCCCGCCTCCGCAGGAAACCAGAAATAGTACACTTATTCCGGTCAGTAAGATAGTCAACTTTTTCATTTTACATTTAGTTTATGGTTATTTACAACAATTCTTTAGTTCCTTAACAGGTTCTTGTTCAACATGTAATCGATTATCGGAAGGCGAAATTAAATGTATTCCCAACCCCAAACCTTTCAGGATAAACCATAGCCCCATTAACACGATAAAGGTAGGTACAATTTTCCGAATTTTTAGCCTAATCGGTCCAGAAATAAAATTCCCAAGTAAAGAGAGGCTTAACATGATTGGGATTGTCCCTAAGCCAAAAACGGCCATGTAGAGTGAACCCAACAAAAAATGCCCCGAAGCCAGCGACAATCCAAGGGCAATATAGACCGGGCCGCAGGGTAACAAGCCATTTAATAGGCCAATGGCGAACAAGGCCGAATTGCTTTTCTTACCAAACAGCAAACCCATTTTCATTTTAAGCTTTTCGACCGAACTGAACAATGGGGAGCCTTTCGACATTTTATTAAACAACAGAGGAAAAAATACCGAGGCGATCATAATAGATCCTACCACGATGGCCAGCGCTTGTTGGAATCCAGCAATTTTCAATCCCTGACCGACCAAGCCAAAAAGGCCGCCCAAAATGGAATAGGTCACTACCCTGCCAAGATTATAAATTATGCCGCCAAGGGTTTTCGATGTCCAATTCTGATCGCTCAATGGCAGGGATATGGCGATTGGCCCACACATGCCAATGCAATGGAATCCTGTTAATAGGCCAAATATCAGAGCTGCATAAAATAAATCCATTTTTTAAATGATTACTGAATATGAATGTCTTTTTTCGTGAAATAAGCCGTGCCATCATAATCCCAATCCACCTGGATAATATATTTCCCTTTTAAAAGTCCATTGGAATTGAGCATTTGTTGTCCGTTTTCTGATAGATTAAGGTCGTAACTAATATCCTCATCAAAATCGGATGGACGGTAAAAAACTACCTTGCCATTCACTTTTGAAAAGTCGTCCAGATGGGGGAAATGCAACAGGATAGAGTCGCCGCTAAACGAAATGCTAATGTTTTCGGCCAGTTGCCGGGTGTTGTTTTCTTTGTCGATCATTTGCTGGTGTTCGATCTCCAAAGGATAGTAATCTTTGTTTACAAGGTTTATCTTTTGGCTAAAGGCAATGTATACCAACAGGGCCATCCCGCTCACAAACAAAACAATAAAAATAAGAATCCCCGTTCCCCAGTTTATTTTCATGATTTTACCAATCTATATTTTTTTGCAAAAGTATAATTTTTTGTGATGTATCTGACAGAACAAAATACCTTACCCTTTATCCTTCAACACAGCCACATCTTCCTGCAACTTTTTCAGGCTTTTCATTATTTCTCCCACCGACACATCTTCCTCGGGCATAGCTGAAGAAATGAAGTGGGTAAACTTCCAGATTTCTTTTATTTCGATTATCGGGATTAGATAAGGTTCGTACATGGGGTTTAGTGATTTGGCCAGGAAAGACCCTTCCTGCTCCCATTTATTTTCCAAGATTTTGAAAATAACGCCATCGTCAACAGTAAGCACAATGCAGGCCTGCCCATCTTTAATGCTGGTCCAGTCCTGGATATATTCCCCTGTTACCCAAGAACCTTCTGCAATGGGCAACATGGAATCGCCGCTTATCTGAAAGGTCCTGAATTTTTTTTCATCAGGAAGAAAGGGCAGGCTAAACCGGGGCAACTCGCTGATGTACTCCGGGTCAGCAAAACCGGTGGTGTAGCCAGCCTTGGCTTTTTCAGGAACAAGCTCGATGTTTTCCCGATTGTTTTTATCTACGGTAGTGGCCAGCACCCGCAACTGGCTCCCCCTTACAAACACATCGTTGCCCTGTTCGAGTTGCCTTAGCTGACTGTCGGGAAGTTTGCCCAGGTCGATACGGATCAATGTATCAATCGACACCTTAAAAAAATCGGAATATGCGATTAATACACCGATGCCGGGTTTGGCCACGCCACTTTCGTAGCCACCCAAAGTAGGCCGTTTCATGTTTAGCAAACGAGCCATATCCTCCTGGGTAAATCCCTTCCGGCGGCGCAGCAGTTTTATGTTTTGTGTGAAGTGCATGGTTTGTTTGCCAATAAAAACTTAATCAATCTCAATATTAAATTCAACTTTGCTTTGAAGAATGATTTCATTCATAATATCAGATAGGTATCCTAATTCAACAGCTTTAAGAAAACGTTCATTTAATACTGGAATGTTGATGATTTCTTCAATGCATTCCATATATTTCTCAACAACAGCATTAATAGAGTATTGGGATTTTGCATTTTTCTTTAGACGATTAAAAAGGTCATCAATAGTCTCTTCCGATTTTATGACAAATGTGAGGGGGTATTTCTCTAATTTGTCAATGTCCAAAAAATACTTTTTAACATCAGTTGTTTCGGTAACTTGAAAGAAGCGGCCTAATGGTTTCATTACGAAGTCGATTCCTCCATCATTGGCATTGGTGCGGCCTGTTTTAAAAAGCTTTAAGTTCTCTTCTTCAATAGTATCAACTTCAAAACCGAAGAAAACGGACTGGTCGAAATAGAAGTATTTAAGGATTGCATAACTTACAATTTCAAAGATTCTTGCATCAATATTTGGAGCAAGTAAACCGATAATAAAGTCAATTATCTCTTGTTTTCCTTCTGAAGAAATTTTGTTGAGTTGTTCGCAGGTATCAATAAATCTATTAAAGGCACTTTTTTTTGCCCGAATGTAGGCATCAATAATTTCTATAATAGGCTGGGTAAGATTGAAGGTTTTCTTATTCACCTTAACTTTTAGAAGATTCTCATTAATCCAATATCGGTTTGTTTCTACAACCCTAATTATCGGGGTAAATTCACAGGTTGGAAAGAATTTCCTGAATTCAAGGTTCATCCTGTGGTTTAGACCATGGTTTTGAAGTTTTGTCCCGAAAGGAAGTTCTCTTTGTCTGCGAAATAAGTCGGAAAATTTTGCTCCTTCATAGTTGGCGTACTTGCCAGAATCAAGGAATCCATTGTTTATATAATCTTCAACAAGAACATAAATAGCGTAAAGGTTTGCAAAACTACCTCGTGCTTTTGAGCCTCT
The DNA here is from genome assembly GCA_021740905.1 of Bacteroidales bacterium. GTDB lineage: Bacteria > Bacteroidota > Bacteroidia > Bacteroidales > M50B96 > JAIOYV01. The sequence goes on along the minus strand of JAIOYV010000009.1, from coordinate 9,397 downwards.
ATTTGCAGAAGCTGTTTTTCTGTTCAAGTACTGAAGAAGTTCGCTGCTTTTAAATATTTCTTCCCAATTTTCAGGGAAATGTTCCGCAATAACATTTTCTATAGTATCAGTAAATTGATGTCTCATGGCTTAGGCTCAAATAGTGTTAGTTGATGTGTATTGTTCGTTTCGTAAATTTTCGGCTCCCTCTGCAATTTCTCCCCGTTTATTTCCTGAAGTTGCTGGACCCTGCGCAATCCAATTTTCACAAAGTCTTCGTCTATCTCAATCCCGATAGATTTCCTACCAAGTTTTTTTGCTACATAAGAGGTGGTAAACGTGCCCGAAAAAGGATCCAATACAACATCTCCCGGATTTGAGCTTGCTTTGATTATCCTTTCCAATAATGCAATGGGTTTTTGCGTTGGATGGTTCTCGTATTCCGACATTCGATACCTAACCCGTGCAAATTCCCATACATTGCCGGGTACTTTTTGGGTGTTGTAGGGCTGGGGTGGGTTTTTTCGGTAATCGATTAATTTTCGCTTTGCCCCGGTTTTGGCTTCTACTAGTATTTCTTCGGAATTAAAGGTATAATCGTTTTTGTTTTTTACACAAAACAGGATAGGCTCGTACATCGAACCAAAATAGTTTTTTGCCTGCACCCCCGAACTGTCGTAAGACCAGACGATCCTTGACAAGATTTCAACTTTTTCACGAAGGTAAATATCAAAATAGGGGATGAATTGGGTGGATGTCATCACATAAAAACTTCCGCTAGGTTTAAGTTTTTTCAGACATAGGTCAATCCAGCTATAACACCAGTTTAAATACGATTCGTCGGTTACCCACTTGTCAGCTCTCCCGTTGAAATTTTTGCCGATATTATAGGGGGGATCAACAAAAATCAGGTCGATTGAATTATCAGGTATTTCGTCCCGAAGTACCCGAACTGCATCGCCTTGAAAAATTATATGTCCATCTCTTTCGTGTCTTGTCATTTTCTTGTGTCTTGAAACTATTTTATTCAGTCAACAAAGTTAGTTTGTTTTTGCTTTACTACTAAATGCTTTGCTTGTCCCATGTCTATTACCCTAATTCGTTTCGGCCAAATTCTTCAATTTGACATTTTCTTGTTACTCAATATTTCAGCATTTTCATCCTCTTTTTCCTCAAAATTTCCCTTGCATCATTTTTAAAATTGATTATATTGTAATCGACATAATGATTAAATAATAATCAAAATTATTATAAATGTTTGAACCGTACAAATTTTTATTTGAAATAATGTTGGGATGGGCAGACCTGTCATCGTCCGAAGGACATGACAGCGTCATTGGGGGAGGCAGACCTGTCATCGTCCAAAGGACATGACAGCGTCATTGGGATTTGACCGGATAAGTTGTAAACGCTGACAGGTCCTTTGGACGCTGTCAGGTTTAACTACCCCCACGCTGGTGCGGCTTTGCAATCCGTGCCTTCCGTGCCAGGCCATGCTCGTCATCCACCATTAATCATTAATCATTAATAAATAATAAATAATCATTTATGAGAGGGACAATACTACCATCCACAACAAACCGCACCATCGTGCACCTCGACCTCGACACCTTTTTCGTGTCGGTGGAGCGGTTGCAGAACAGCAAGCTCGTGGGTAAACCCGTACTTATTGGCGGCACATCCGACCGGGGAGTGGTGGCCAGTTGCAGCTACGAGGCGCGGCAGTACGGCGTAAGTTCGGCCATGCCCATGAAAATGGCCCTGCGCCTGTGCAGCCATGCCATCGTGGTGCGCGGCGACATGGACAACTACAGCCGCTACTCGAAAACCGTCACCGAGATAATTGCTGAGCGCGCCCCCCTTTTCGAGAAGGCCTCCATCGACGAGCACTACATCGACATCACCGGTATGGACCGCTTTTTCGGTTCCTTTAAATGGACCACCGAACTGCGCGAGCGCATCATCAAAAACACCGGGTTGCCAATATCCTTTGGCCTGTCGGTAAACAAAACCGTATCGAAAATCGCCACTGGCGAGGCCAAACCCAACGGATTGTTGCACGTCAATCAGGAGCAAGTGCAACCTTTCCTTTTTCCCTTGTCAATAAAAAAAATACCCATGTTGGGCAGCAAGGCATTCCAGTTGCTGCGATCCATGGGCATTTCCACAATAAGGACTCTGAGCGAAATCCCCCCCGAAATGATGGAACGCCTCATGGGTAAAAACGGCATCATGATCTGGAAAAAGGCCAACGGCATCGACCACACGCCCATCGTGCCCTATTACGAGCAAAAGTCGCTGGGCACCGAAACCACCTTCGAGAAAGACACCATCGACATCAAGCGCATGAACGAAATCCTTGTCAGCATGGTCGAAAAGCTGGCCTTTCAACTGCGCAAGCAACACAAGCTCACGGCCTGCGTCACGGTCAAAATCCGCTACTCAAATTTCGACACCCACACCATGCAAAAAAACATCCCCTACACCTCCTTCGACCACACCCTCCTCGAAATCGTGAAAGAACTGTTCAACAAACTGTACACCCGCAGGATGCTCATACGCTTGATAGGCGTACGTTTCAGCAAGCTCGAATACGGTTTTCAGCAACTCAACCTGTTCGAGGATACCCCCGAATCCGTCAACCTCTACCTCGCCCTCGACAAGCTACGCCTGCGTTACGGGCAAAAGGCCGTCTGCCGAGCCGTGGGGTTGCGGGGGAGGGTACGAGTTCCTGAATTGATGGATACAAGTTAGCTATTCAATAATATAAATCTTACCTTTTTCAACCTGAAGTATAACCTCTTTGGCTTTGGGTATTAGAGGTTCGATAAATTGCCATTTCAACAACTTAACATTGAATACAATGAGTGCAATATCAAGCTTATTAAAATTTTGTTGGTACTGTAAATTCTTGTCCGAAGTCATCAAGATATCAAAACCATTTGCAATAGCACTACTGAGAAGCTTTCCATTTTTAAAGCTATCCCATTTCATATCACGAACAGTGAATATGTTATGGTCCCAAAAGCTGCTCTTCAGTTTAACTGGCAAATTCTCGTCTATCAATATTTTCATAGAGAATAGTATCAGTTGTTTTCTGGAACAAGTTATAAAGAAGGGAGATCAAATCTTGTATTTGTTTTCTTGTAACATAAGGGTAATCATCAAGGTATGCCTCAATGCTTTCGCCTGTCGTAATATAATCTATAAAGGATTTTACAGGAACTCTTGTTCCAGTGAAAACAGCCTGGCCACTTTGGATTTCAGGGTCAATTGTAATAATAGTATTTTGCATAGTAATAAATCTTTCTTCAAAGGTACGACATTAATTTTAAAAGCATCAGTACGTATAGGTTGTTTTGTTTTGGTAGATTCCTCCGTAAGAGAAAAATATCGGCATCCCCCAGCCTGCCCCGATTTTTCGGGGGATTTATCCGGGGGTAGGAATGCGAAACGCAATAGCGGCGCACGAAGGTTGATATTTAAAATCCCTGCCTTTCCCTGCGCCGCAATACCCTGTTCTTTGATTGTATTTTTTTATCCACCCCAACCCCTCCTTAAAACAAGGAGGGGCTTCCGAAGAAACAGCCGGCTTTGGCTATTTTCATAATTCCGGCATGATTTCTCAGACTGGTAAAATTTGATTAACCTCAAGTGAAACTCGGGGTATAGTGGACACAACTATTATGCGGCGCACGAAATCAGGTATTTAAAATCCCTGCCTTTCCCTGCGCCGCAACACATCGTAATCTTTTGACCGGAAACAAAATCAAACAACATGAATAGGATTCAGCGAACCACCGGTTTTCCGGGGATATCACAGAGCTTATCGTACTTAACGAATAGGTTGAGACAACACCCGGATTTATCCGGGTGGCATGGCGTGTCCGGGGGGTATGGCATATCCGGGTGGTATGGCGTATCCGAGGGCACAGCGTATCCGGGGGGTATGGCGTATACCAGGGATATAGAGCATCAGAGAGATATGGCATATCGGGGAAACACTAATCTAATACACACATAATGTACCTAAACACCCGCTCATACTACAGCCTCCGCTACGGCACCCTCTCCATCGACCAGCTCGTGGAGAGTGCCAAGAAGTCTGGCATCCCGGCCATGGCGCTCACCGACATCAACAACACCATGGGCTGCCTCGATTTTGTAAAACAATGCAAGGAGGAAGGCATCAAGCCTATTGTGGGTATCGATTTTCACCGCAAAGGCAGGCAGCTTTACACTGGTTTAGCCCGCAACAATGCAGGCTTCCGCGAGTTGAACGAATTCCTGTCGTACCACAACCTGAACAACCGCCCCCTGCCCGACATCCCCCCGGCTTTTTCGGATGCGTATATGGTGTACCCTTTGGGCAGTAGGGAAGGAGAGGAGCTTCGCGACAACGAATACATTGGGGTGAGGCCGGGCGAGCTTCGGAAACTGTTGTCCACCGAATTTCGCCACCGGCAGAACAAGTTACTCGTTTGGCAGCCCGTCACCTTTTCCGACGACGAAAGCATCGAACTGCACCGCAATCTCCGGGCTATTGATACTAATGTGGTGTTGAGCAAAGTCGATGATTCCCAATTAGCTGACCCCGCTGAGCGCATTTTGCCCATCGATCGCTTGCTGGACATGTACCGCGATTTCCCACAGATCATCGAAAATACCGAAAAGTTATTGGATGATTGCTCCTTCGAGTTCAACTTCAAAAGCATAAAAAACAAACAGACTTTTACCGGCAGCCGCTACGACGATAAAATCCTGCTCCATAAACTGGCCTTCGATGGCTTGCTCTACCGCTATGGAAAAAACGATAAAGTGGCCACAAAGCGGGTGTTGCACGAGTTGGAGATTATCGACAGGCTTGGGTTTTCGGCGTATTTTCTCATTACCTGGGATGTCATCCGATATTCCATGTCGCGGGGATTCTACCATGTGGGACGGGGAAGTGGCGCCAATTCGGTGGTGGCTTATTGCCTGAAAATTACCGATGTCGATCCCATCGAACTCGATTTGTATTTCGAGCGCTTCCTCAACCCCAAACGTACCAGTCCGCCCGACTTCGACATCGACTATTCATGGAAAGAGCGCGACGACGTGATCGACTATATCTTTAAACGCTATGGCCGCAAACACACCGCCCTTCTCGGCATGACCCCCACTTTTAAAGGAAGTTCCATCATCCGTGAATTGGGCAAAGTACATGGCCTTCCGAAAGAAGAAATGGATAGGATGGTGGATTACCCCGAAGATCCTCTGAACGACAACGAAATCAGCCATACCATTGTGCGGCTGGGCCGGCGCATGAGCGGATTTCCCAACATCCGTAGCATCCACGCAGGGGGCATACTCATTTCCGAAGAACCCATCACCTGCTACACTTCACTCGACATGCCGCCCAAAGGTTTTCCCACTACCCAATGGGACATGTACGTGGCCGAAGATATTGGCTTCGAAAAGCTCGACATCCTCAGTCAGCGGGGCATTGGGCATATCAAGGATGCGGCAGAAATTGTCCGTGAAAATTGCGGGCTATCCATCGACGTGCACCAGGTGAAACTATTTAAAGAGGACAAGCGGGTGAAAGAGCAACTTCGCAAGGCCGAAACCAACGGTTGCTTTTACATCGAAAGCCCTGCCATGCGCGGCCTTCTGCAAAAACTTAAATGCGACAACTACCTGAGCTTAGTGGCGGCCAGTTCCATCATCCGCCCAGGGGTGGCCAAATCGGGTATGATGCGGGCCTACATCCAGCGTTTTCACAAGCCCGACTCTTTTGAATACATCCACCCGGTGATGAAGGAGCAATTACAGGAAACCTACGGGGTGATGGTGTACCAGGAAGATGTACTGAAAATTTGCCATCATTTTGCGGGCCTCGACCTGGCCGATGCCGATGTGCTGCGCCGGGCCATGAGCGGCAAACACCGCTCGAAAAAGGAGTTTGATCGTATTCAGAATAAATTTTTCTCCAATTGCAAATCGTATGGTTACTCCGATGCCATTACCAACGAGGTGTGGCGGCAAATCGAATCCTTTGCCGGATACTCTTTCTCGAAAGCCCACTCGGCCTCCTACGCTGTGGAAAGCTTTCAGAGCCTCTACCTGAAAGCCTATTATCCTCGTGAATTTATGGTGGCCGTAATCAATAATTTTGGTGGCTTTTATCGCACCTGGGTATATTTCAACGAGGCCAAACGCTGGGGGGCCACCATCAACCTGCCCTGCGTGAACCACAGCCACTACCTCACCCGCATTATCGACAGAGATATTTACGTGGGGTTTATCCACCTGCAAAACCTCGAAAGCAAGGTGGGCAAGGCCATCGAGGAAGAACAGAAACGCAACGGCCCTTTTCTTTCGATGGAAGATTTCCTGAGCCGCATCGACACGGGACTGGAGCAAATGACCATCCTCATCCGCATCGGGGCTTTTCGTTTTACCGGAAAATCGAAGGCGGTGCTGCTGTGGGAGGTGCATACCATGATGAACAAAAAGGAGAAGGCCATCAGCCCCAACATGTTGTTTGTGCCACCGGTCCGGCAATTCAAGTTACCTGTGCTCGAACACACACCGGTGGAAGATGCCTTCGATGAGATTGAACTGCTGGAATTCCCGGTGAGCATGAGCCAATTCGATTTGCTGCAAACCCCTTTCCGGGGCGAAATAAAAGCCTGCGAACTATCAGCCCACATTGGCAAGAAGGTGCGCATGGTGGGCCAGCTGGTGACCATAAAATATGTGCGCACCATCAAAAAGGAACTCATGTACTTCGGCACTTTCATCGACGACACCGGCGAGTTTTTCGATTCGGTGCATTTCCCCGACAGTCTCAAATACTATCCTTTCAAAGGCTATGGCGTGTACCTCCTCCTCGGCACCGTGACTGAAGAATTTGGTTTCCCCAGCCTCACTGCCGAAAAACTGGCGAAGTTGCCTATTGTGAAGGATCCGAGGTATGTGTAGGAAAAGTATATTCAATTTTTGAACACAATACTTATTAGATATTAATAAATGATGGAGAACCAATAATTGTCAAATTTCTTTCAAATGGTTTTGCTGTTAAATATTCACCATCCTTAAAAACCATGAATGAAGTGTTTTGATGCCATTCTTCAATTTTATCATCAATGTATGATTTTCTAATTGTTGACTTCCATACCTCATTGTAGACCTCAAAAAAGGTAAATCCAATTTCGTATTTTTTAGAATCAGTTAATATTTGTCGATTATAGCTGTGAAACTCATTGATTATCAGAAAAGATGATCCAAAATATGATATGTACAGCCTATTATTAACGAACAACTTAATTCTACCTTTCATACGACTATCAATTGTAAAGGAAAGGTAAATGACATTGTATTCGTTTCGTTTTATTTTATACCTGCTTGTTAAATTAATCACCACCCCGAAGTAATCAATCAGATTCAACTGAAGTGTATTATCATGGTTTAGAAACAATTTAACCGACATTGGTGTGTTTGGCAAGTTTAGATCAAGTAGCTTTATTTTATTTTTAGTTTTATATAAAATAAAGCCAAAACCTATGGCCATATCTGTAAATTTCTTGATAAAATCAATTGTTTTCAAAGTTATAGCCTCACCAAACTTTTTACTGTAACCAACTAAATTAAAATGAGTGAATGATTTTAATTTATACTTATATAATTCCATAAACGGTGAATAATGTGCCCCACCCAGGTTATTAGCAATAAATTCAATAAATTTCTCATGTGTAAATTTTAAATCATCAACTTGTAAGAACTCAACTTTTTCAATATATTCCTTTAAATGAATTTTCTTAAAATCAACTGATGGTTTATAAAATGATAATTGAGGATCAGTAAATCCGTATGTTAAACCATTATCACTACCCGTATCTTTAGGTAACCAATAAAATACATCTAAACTATAATCCGTTTTTTCAGTGATATCAAAAAGCAATGGTAATTTTCCTCTTGACTTATCGGTTAATATTGCTCGTAATTGACCATAAAATGGATACAGATAAAAGAATTGCCCATCAATAAAATGATTCATAAAATCACGCAGTAGATAAACAGCTTGATATAGTTCGGCGAATCGCTCAAGATTGTCCTTGTGTAGTATTTGAAGATTAGATTTTCCCATTTCAAATTAAATCAATATCAGTATGGTAGGGTATGGTATGGCATGATAAAATGGTTATAACTTTATTGATTTTTACTTTTCATTAAAATATACTTCGGTTATTTTTAAAATAATCTTTTGCGATAATTCAAAACTCGGGAAATAGCCAATATCAATATATTGAGTTTTTGAAGGAGGTAAACCGAATCCTCCATAAGTATGTTCATCATATACATCTGCATATCTCTTTGTCCGTGTTGTATATCTTTTTGTACTTTTTACTCCAGAGTCCAGAGTCTTACCACTTGAATTAATTATTTCATACTCTATACTTACTCCTGTGATTGTTCTATTGGTGTTATTTTTGTAAGATATTTTCTCAATCGCATTAATTGGATCAATGCTGTAATTTCTATCATGCCAAAAGATGTCTACAATTTGCAAATCATCATGATTATACACTATGGCTTTATTCTCAAATTTTGAAACTTTAGCTGTTGATGAAGTATTGGCTATTTCACCTTTAGATACTTTTAGTGCTGTATTTAACTGACTTACATTTTTTTGATGAGAGGCTTTTAAATTTGATATTTCATTGTTTAAAGATGTAATTTTTTCATCTTTACTTGATAAAGTTTTATAGAGGTTACTTCTTTCTGATTCTAAATTGGATATTTCATGTCCTGCTGATGAAATCTCGGTATTTAATGAGTCTATTTCACTTAGCAACCTATTTATTTCATTGTTTTTAGCAACAACTGTACCTTCCATTTTGGTTATTCTATATTCATAAATTTTATGGACTGCACCATTTGTAAAAACTATGAAAATGAGGATAATGAAAAAAGATGCCGCAATGCTCAGATATCCAAATGCTTTGATCCGCTTTTGTTGATTTTTTATCTTTTCAATGTTCCTTTCTTTTGTTTGTATGGTTTCTTCCATTTGGGTAAGTCTCTTTTCCTTTTCGAGGAGATAACTTAGGTTATTGTTTATCTCAATCTGTTTATTTTCCAACTCAGACTTTTGTTTCTTGATCTTTGCTTGAATTTTATCCAGTTCTTCTATTTTTTTGTCAAGTTCAAGAAAAGAATCATTACTTAAATTCGCGCTATTAAATTCCTGTTCGTACCGTTGCCTTTTATTTCCATCAGATAAAACTTGATATGCTCAGCTATTCCTTATGAATTTAACTTTTGCCCTAACAGCCTGACAGCAAAGCCTTATAGTGAGCACCCTAAAAAACAATCTTCGCGCTATTTTTAAGGGATTTGAGGCGGCATCTCAGGTTTTTTGATACAAATTGCG
>JAIOYV010000095.1 GCA_021740905.1 Bacteroidales bacterium | reverse complement strand
GTAAATACTGGTATGATGCACTTTATCGCCTGACTAAAGCAACAGGGCGTGAACTTTCTTCATTGGCTATTCCGAGCGACACCGATTTTGTTAACAATATTCCTGTTCCGAATACGGCAAGTAATGCCATGCAAAACTATACCCAGGAGTACAAGTACGACGAATTGGGAAATATAGAGCAAATGCGATCGGTTGGCGATTGGACAAGGGATTACTACTACGAAACCGCCAACAACCGCTTGAAGAACCATGATAATCAAACCGATGTGTACAGCTACGACGAACACGGGAACTGCACCGAAATGCCACACCTCCCAGAACTGATCTGGGACTATAAGGACGAACTAAAGGAAGTTACCCTAAACGCAAGTAACCACAAAGCCTATTATGTATATGATTCCTCAGGTGAGAGAGTAAGAAAAGTGGTAGATAAAGGAAGTGTAGTTGAAGAAAGGCTCTACATTGGAGGATTCGAAGTTTACAGGAAAACCGTATCAGGTACTTTGGACTATGAGCGGGAAACCTTAAAAATTACCGAAGGCAGGAATACCATTGCCCAGCTTGAAACAAAGACAGTTGAGAATGGAAATACAATTTCTACACCCACAACGAATCAACGATTCCAATATTCAAACCATCTGGGAAGTGCTTGTTTGGAATTAGATTCAAATGCTGCAATTATTAGTTATGAAGAGTATCATCCATTTGGAACCACAAGCTATCGCTCCGGTAATTCAGAAACAGAAGTCTCTTTGAAGAGATATAAATATGTTGGAAAAGAACGAGATGAAGAAACTGGGCTGTATTATTATGGGGCAAGATATTATGCGGCTTGGATAGCGCGGTTTGTAAGTGTGGACCCGATTGCAGAGGATTATCCTTATAAAACACCATACGACTATGCTGAGAACAGACCTATTACAGGACTAGATTTAGATGGATTTGAATGGATACATTTTGAAGTCAGATATACTATAAGTGAAGGAGAGATTATCCCATTAGGTGATAGGCATATAATTGAAGACTACAGAAATGAGAATGAAGAAACATTAAACAAAATGCATGGAACATCTAATTTTTATGAAAAATATTCACAGGGATTTGGACCAGAAGGCCAAGGCGTATTATATACATATAAGCAGGTTAATGAGTCTGGTAAAGTGATAAATGAGTATTCTAAATGGGATGTAAAAGATGGCCCAATGGATTTTACTCGTCATGGATTTTATTATGGGTCGGGATGTATAACAAAACTTGGCCGGGAATTAACACCCCGCGAGTTTGGAAATTATGACTTTAGCATTTCACCGTTGGATATGACCGATGCAATTGCAAGAGAACATGACCTTATTCAAAATGATAATACTGGTAAGTCGCCATGGCATATTGATTATATATATGATGACATACTTCTTGTTGAAAAACTACAAACATTCCTTAGTCTTGTCGAAAATGATTCAAGTTATAAAGATCCTTTCACAGGTAGAGAACCTAGCAAAGAGGCTATAAAGGCTGCGGAGAATGCGATTGGACTTTTTTCAATAGTAATTGGTGAAAAGATGGTAGCTATTGGAAAGGAATATGATGAAGGAAAAATTACCGAAGAAGAATACAATACCAAAATGAGATTGATAAATACAGTTTTTTATGCAGCTAGTAAAGCTCCATTACCTAAACCACAAAATGAATAATTATGTTTATCTCGTTAAAAAATATATTTATATTTTCTAGTACTATAATAATATTTCTAAACACTGTTTCATGTGATGAAGCAAAATTTAATTCTGGTAAGAACTATAAGGTCACAGAAGAATATATAAAAGGTTCAACCTATATTAATAATTTTACAATTTCAGAATTAGAAGTTTCATCAATAGGTGGAAACGGATTACCAATCAAAGAAAAAGATATTGTTCAATATTGTTGCAAGTCAAGCAGCAAATCACTTAAAAAGAAAATTTATTTTAATAGAAAGAATAAAGGCTATAAGTGGTTTTACTGTACATTGAACTTAGATTTTATTGAGGTCGACTCTTTAAAAAAGCTTTCTGAAGAGCAAAAACTTACAATGATTCATCAAGTCAGGGGTGAGAATATGTATTTTGATACAATACCTTTTAGATTTGAAGCAGGAAAATGGTATCATTTATATGGATTAGAAAATGTAGAAGGTTCATATTACATACACTTTAACATCAAGAAGGAGTTTATAGTAAAATACTTTGAAGGTGGTCCGTTTTAAAAAAGGTAATGTAATATTCAATATTTGAATATGATTAATTGCAAACAAAAAAGAGAAACTGTGATGGAACTGGCCGGCCTGGCCATGCCATCTGAAACGGACTTTGTAAACAATATTCCGGTTCCGAATACTGATAGCAATGCCATGCAGAACTACACCCAAGAATTTTCTTATGATGAACTTGGGAATATTGAACAAATAGCCTGTCCCGCCCAAGCGGAAAAATCTGTTGGCGATTGGACAAGGGATTATTATTACGAGACTACCAACAACCGTTTATTAAACCATGATAATCAAACCGACGTTTACGATTATGATGAGCATGGAAATTGCGTAGAGATGCCCCACTTACCGGAACTTATCTGGGATTACAAAGATGAACTGAAAGAAGTTGATTTAGGTGGAGGTGGTACAGCTTACTATGTGTATGATTCCTCAGGTGAGCGAGTGCGGAAGGTTGTGGACAAGGGAAGTGTGGTTGAAGAAAGGCTTTACATTGGCGGTTTTGAAGTTTACAGAAAAACTGTTTCCGGTACATTAAATTATGAAAGGGAAACTCTTAAAATATCAGAAGGTAGGAACACAATTGCACAGTTGGAGACAAAGACAATTGAGAATGGGAATACCATTTCCACACCAACTACCAATCAGCGTTTTCAATATTCCAATCATTTGGGTTCTGCCTGTTTAGAATTGGATAGTTCAGCTAACATTATTTCTTACGAGGAGTATCATCCATTTGGGACTACCTCTTACCGCTCCGGTTCTTCAGAAACAGAGGTTTCTTTAAAAAGATACAAGTATGTGGGCAAGGAAAGAGATGAGGAAACCGGGCTTTATTACTACGGGGCTAGGTATTATGCAGCTTGGATAGCCAGGTTTGTAAGTGTGGATCCACTACAGTTTGAATATCCACAGTTAACTCCATATAATTATGCAGGAAATAAACCAATAACCTTTATTGATATTGATGGTTTGCAAGCTGAAGGAGATGAACAATTATCATATACTGTTCAACAAGGAGATTCCCCAGAGAAAATTTCAAATCAGTTTGGTATTAGTATTTGGGATATAGCTGCACAAAACCAAGGAAAACAGGAAGGTGGTGGTTTTTTTGAATGTATAGGAAATGGGGATTATAATGACTACTGGGAAGTTGGAAGAGGAACTAAATGGCAAATTCAACCAGGGGATCTTCTTGTTGTTGGAACAAGACCCATTGAAGACAAAGCTGGAGTTGATAAAAACATAAAAAATCAACAAGCAATTGATAAATCTTTAAATGAACTGGGATTTTCACAAGAACAATTTCAACAAATCATGAGTGAAATTGCTAATATGATTCCAGGTTTAATTCAAGATGCAATGGATCATATTGATCCAAAGAATGGAGATATCTCTCTTTCATTTAAGCTAATTGAAAAAGGTGCTAAATTTAAAGGTGTATCAATTGGGAGTAGTGTAAATGCGAGTATTTCTACAAGTGGAAGTATTAAACTATATAATTCTACAGGTGGTTCTTATAGCTTTGCAGGTTTGACCTTGTTTAGTGCAAAAAGCAATACAGGAATTTTATATAAGGAAGGTGAATTAATTCCATTTACTAGCGAAAACTTATATGCTTTAGGTTGGGATGCCTCACGGTTTAAACCACTCAATTTGGAATCTGATTCAGAATACAATTTGAATATTGGAATTAAATATTCTGTTGGTAAAGCAACAATATCAGCATCAATGGAAATTAATAATATTGCTGATGTTAGAACAGAATTTGGGGAAACTGGGTATGCAGCAGGGTATGCAAGATCCAATGGTATTACTAGGACCTATATTGCCGAATCGTTTGTCAAACCACTTTACAATAAGCAAGTTGAAAAAAGTATTAATTGGTCGAGATGAAAACTGATATGTCAAAAATATATCTATTTTTTATTGTTTTTATAATTGGTTGTGGCAACAATCCACGTGTAATTAAATATCGTTTAATTGATTTTAAAGACTCAATTGGATATTACAATGGTGTAAGATTTTCTGGAAAAGCTATTATTCAAGATTCATTAGATAATAATATTGCAGAATTTTTCTTGGATGACGGCATTCTATACAAACAAATCTATATTGACACCGTTGATAGTAGTCAGGTTGAAGAGAATATAAAATATAATCTTGTACATGGTCAATCAATTTGTTATTGGAAGGATGGACGAATTTCTTATTTTAACTACAAGAAAGGAAAATTAGATGGTATTCAAAAAACTTATTCAAAAACTGGTAAGTTATTATACCTAAGAACAATGAAAGATGGAATACTTAATGGACCAATGTTAGAATATGACTATAGTGGCAACCTTCAAGTTTCTGGCAATTTTATTAATAATTCCAAAGATAGTATATGGACCTTTTACAAACCAAATTTCCCTTATCCTGATTACCTATTTTTCTTTGCTGGTAATAAAATTGATTTAACAGCAAAAATGATGGATTTTGGTTTCAGAGATACTACTTGGATTATTAATGAAATCTTTAAAGGCGACACAATAATCTATTCATTTACTTGTCAAGATCGCAGAATTGTCAAATTTGAAATTGTCAAATGATGTGGTAATGTTCCAATTGCGAATATGGAAATACGATTTCAAAGGAAATCCCGTATATTTACGCAAACGATTTTGCGAAGTGTATGACCAGACAATCGACTGGGACGGTAGCCCGACACTATTGTCTGATGTTTTTAATACTGAAATTAGTTATGATGCGATGAACCGCCCTACGGAAATAATACAACCCGATGCCAGCGTGGTAGCTTATGCCTTTAACAAGGCAGGATTGCTGGAAACTGTTCAGGCCAAGATTAGGGGAATTACCACCTACACCGAATTTGTGACCAATATCGACTATAATGAAAAGGGACAGCGCACGGATATTTACTACCGGAACGGGAGCAAAACTGCCTATACCTACGACACGAAAAGCTTTCGGTTGGTACGCCTTAAAACCACCCGCGACAGCGGCAACGACACCTTGCAGGAAATCAACTACACTTACGATGCCGTAGGCAACATAACAGAAACAGAAGATATTGCCCAGCAAACCTTTTATTACTCAAATTCTGTAATAGCCCCCAGGGGTAAATACTGGTACGATGCTTTGTACAGATTGACCAAAGCAACCGGACGTGAACTTTCTTCATTGGCTATACCAAGCGACACCGATTTTACCAACAATATCCCAGTTCCAAATACTGATAGTAGTGCTATGCAAAACTACACCCAGGAGTATCGCTACGATGAGCTTGGGAATATTAACCAAATGAAATCGGTTGGCGATTGGACAAGAGACTACTATTACGAAACTGCAAACAACCGTCTAAAAAACCATGATAACCAAATCGATGTATACAGTTACGACGAACACGGGAACTGCACCGAAATGCCCCATCTGCCTGAATTGATTTGGGATCATAAGGATGAACTAAAAGAAGTTACCCTGAATGCAAGTAATCACAAGGCCTATTATGCGTATGATGCAAGTGGTGAGCGAGTAAGAAAAGTCGTGGACAAGGGAAGTGTAGTTGAAGAACGACTGTACTTGGGTGGTTTCGAGATTTACCGTAAAACCGTTTCCGGCACTTTGGATTATGAGCGGGAAACCCTTAAAATAACCGAAGGTAGGAACACCATAGCCCAACTCGAAACCAAGACTGTTGAGAACGGAAATACAATTTCTACACCCACGACAAACCAGCGTTTTCAATACTCCAATCATTTGGGTTCTGCCTGTTTAGAATTGGATAATTCAGCTAACATAATTTCTTACGAAGAATATCACCCTTTCGGAACAACATCATATCGTTCCGGTAGTTCAGAAACCGAAGTTTCTTTAAAACGATACAAATACGTTGGCAAGGAAAGAGATGAGGAAACAGGACTTTACTACTATGGAGCAAGATATTATGCAGCATGGATTGCGAGGTTTTTGAGTGTTGACCCGTTGCAGTTCGAGTATGCGCATTTGAATCCATATAACTATGCGGGAAATAAACCAATTGTTGGAATTGACCTCGATGGATTTCAAAGCACGCAGGATGAAATAACTAACAATAATGAAAGTGCAATAAATAATAACTTCGTTGAAATACCGGGTTCAAACCAAAATTCTAGGGCTTATAAGGATTTTATTCAGAACAAAGTTATTCCGTTCTCGAATTCCGAAAAAGAAAAAGTTCCAAATGGGCCAATAGAAACTACCTTAATCAAAGGTGGTGGGACAGATAATCGAGATTTAGAGATTATAACATTAAATGGTGTGTTTATTAATTGCTCCAATGTAAATGTTGATATGGAAGAAACTTTGCAGGACATAAAAGAATATTTCGAAGAGATGTATAAAACTGAAAATCTTGATGGTAAAGATTATCAATTTGAATTAAATCTTCGTATTGTTGATTCAATGAATGAAACAAAAGACACTGACTATATTCTTGCCTTAGCTGATGAAATAAATCATGCCAATAGTGATGAAGGTGATATTTATGGAGTATCAGGTAAACCTGGTGGACTTGTAGCTTATGTTGACGCACATTTATTTAATGGTCCATGGGATTCTACTTTTGGTAAAATTGGTGAATTTACTGTTGCTCATGAATTTGGGCATCTACTGGGCCTGGCTTGGGAAAAGAACCACGGAAGTCCTGGATCCTGGAATTTAATGCATGAACAAGCACCAATTACTTTTGCAGGTACTAATTTTACCGATCTTAAAGAAAATCAATTTAAAAAAATATTACAAATGAAAACCTCTGGCATATTAGGGATTGGGCCAAATTTAGGGCAAAGTGCAATATTAAATGATATTGGATTACCATCTAAAACAAATAGGGCAAATGTTAGAATAACTACTAATGCACCAAGAGTTTCTACACTCTATAAATAATTTATAAATTATGAGAAATGTTCTTTTGAGAATACTATTGTTGCTATTATTTATAGTACTGGTTTACAATCTATATCAAGTAATTAACCAGGATGGAAACTTAGTAATTTATGTTCAAGGCCAAACTGATAGTCTTGTTCAATGTAAGATTTATTTGAATAATGAAATTTGCTTAGACAAGCAATTGAGTTTCAAAGATCCACATTACTTTGATTTAATTAATGCTTCATATAATATAGGAGTTACAAAGATTAAAGTTAAAACAGATTTTGGGACTTTTCAAAGAAAATACTTCATTCTTGGTATAACCTGGCTATTTATTAAAATTGAAAATGATAAAGTTGAATTTGATATGAAATTGATTAAACCAATAATAATTTAGAATCTGTATAAATCACATACATGGTCGTGTACCATAAGGAGCTTTTCAGAACAATAAATAAATAAACCAAAGAGAATCAGGGTTTTAATAGTAAGCAAAATGAATACTTGACGATTAAAAAATGAGGGGTAACTCAAAAATAGAAACCAAAGAAAAGTACTGGTACGATGCTTTGTACAGATTGACCAAGGCCACAGGTAGGGAGCTTTCTTCTTTAGCTATTCCAAACGATACAGATTTTGCAAACAATATTCCTGTACCAAATACAGCCAGCAATGCTATGCAAAACTTTACCCAGGAGTACAAGTACGACGAATTGGGAAATATAGAGCAAATGAAATCAGTGGTCGTGTACCTTATGGAGCTTTATAGAACAATAATTGAATAAGCCAAAGTGAACCAGGGTTTTAATCAATTATAAAATGGGCTAAATATTCGATAAATTATCTATGTCTATTTGCTAATGTCGTTGCATACTGCTCCGAATAAGCATTGTTGAATTAGTCGTGTACCTTATGGAGCTTTTTGAGAAAAAATTTCGATATTGATCTTTTTTCTTAAACTTATAAATATGTTGGAATGTAATTATTGTGGAAACAAATGTATCAAAAAGGGAATAAGGTCGGGCATTCAAAGATTTCGTTGTCAAACATGTATGAAGTATCAAATCAATACTTATAGAAGACAAAGGATTGGCAAAACAGATACCGATCTACTTGTTAAGCTTAACAATGAGGGCATGGGAATTAGTTCCATATCAAGAATACTGAGTATATCGAAATCAAGCGTACAAAGGATAATCCTCAGGGTACAGCAATATTTAAAAAGACCTGAAATAGATGAATCCGATCAATCTTACGAGATTGATGAACTGCGTACTTATGTAGGAAACAAGAAAAACGAATGTTGGGTCACTTATGCTATAAATAAACAGAACGGGATTCCAATCGATTTGGTAGTCGGAAGAAGAACGACAGAAAATCTAAGAAAGGTAGTAAATACTGTCCTTTCCTTCAACCCAAAAGCAATATTTACCGATGGGCTGAATATATACAAGGGTATAATACCAGAGGCTATTCATAAGATTTACAGATACAACACCAACAAAATTGAAAGGATGAACCTAAATCTTCGGACGCACATTAAACGCCTGGCAAGGAAAACCATTTGTTATTCAAAAAACCAGATAATGCTTGAATCGTGTTTGAAACTTTATTTGTGGGAATAGCTATAATTTGAAAATATAGGATGTTCCAATTTCAGCATGTATTCGGAAAATTACAATGTACATTATTCAGCAAATCAAGGATGTACAAAAAACAAA
Source organism: Bacteroidales bacterium (assembly GCA_021740905.1). Taxonomy (GTDB): domain Bacteria; phylum Bacteroidota; class Bacteroidia; order Bacteroidales; family M50B96; genus JAIOYV01. The sequence goes on along the minus strand of JAIOYV010000095.1, from coordinate 15,981 downwards.
TTCTTTTAATTCATCGTTCTAAAAGTCTAAAACAGAATTCAATGCCTCGTCAGCATCTTTATGAATGAAATTCCCCTGATAACCAATTGTAGTTGAAAGATTAGAATGTCTATATAACTTTTGCAACATTTGGGGAAAGATTCTATCACCGGCAATATTTCCGAAAGTATGCCTGGCAATGTGCATAGTCAAATTCTTGTTTATTTTAAGTTCTTTAGCAATTTTCTTTAAGTGCTCATTATATTTTGTGTTGGCATTTCTAATTTTCCTATAAATATCTTTAGGGTCATTGCAATTGGCATCCTTTAATTCCGGAAAAACATAATCGCTTTCCGAACGTTTATTCTTTTCGTACTCATCAAGGATAATTTGAGCTTTCTTGGGAATCACCAGGGAAACTATCTTATTGTTTTTGCCCATTGAATAGGTTAAACGCCCGTCATGTATTTCAGACCACTTCATCCGAACAACATCCGAAACCCTGATACCTGCAAAATAGAACGAAAAGAGCCAGACATTTTTTGAAAGATGCAGCCCTGTTCCAGGCGTTGATTTATAAGACTCTATCTTTAAAACTTCTTCTTCATTAAGCCCAATCTTTATTGTTTTTGGCACTTTAATAAATATTTTGTCCCTACCAAATGGATAATACTTAGGGTCAACAACATTTTCCTTAATCGCCTGATTATATATCGTTCTAATAACATTCAAATGATTCATTACAGTAATCTCTGCCAGGGACAATTCATTTTTTAAATAAATACCGAACTGTTTAAGTAATAATTCATCAATCTCAGAGAATAACAGATCAGTCCTTCCTGTATAGTTAATGAAACGATTAATTCTTTGTTTTTCCGCCCCCAGTTGTGAGAGTCGGTTGCTATCATAAAGATTTTTAATATACTTCCTTGAGAAATCATAAAAGGAAACCTTCTCCTTGGCATTTTTGATACCGTTCGATATCTGGCCTGCAGATAAGGCACTCCCTTTTACTTCCATGTCGAGATACCTATCATTTGCTTCGGCAATCTTATTCATCAGCGACCTATTTACCCTTTTATAATTAGGGTGAGCCTTTTTTACCAGCCGGGCGTTTTGATCCCAATGAACAATATCTATATAGAATCCCGTTGAAATGAATGAAGATTTTCTATTCTCTGTAATTCGGATAGCTAATGGATATAATCCTTCATTATTCTTTTTCTTACGAAGTACCACTTTGATTGAAGCCATAATTTTATTATTTTCATACAAAGATAATACAAAGGTACAACATAGGTACAACAAATAGTGAATTTATTTGAATTGTTATGAATTCTTTTGAAAATTAGAAATAGTAATATGTTGATAATATGCTGATAATGTTTTCATTTTACTTTATCTCGAAACTACCTGACAGGTTTTCGTAAACCTTGGAGGTCTGGGCTAATTAGAAGGTCTTTAAATTTTAACTATGCCACGAACCTACATGTCCAACATTCCACGCCTGTATCTTATTAAGATATCGAAATGGTTTATGCTGTTCATGCCCATTGTGGTGTTGTTTTACGAGGAAAATGGGCTGGGCATGGCCGATGTGCTTTTGCTGAAAGGGATCTATTCGGTGGCCATTGTGGTGTTCGAAATCCCATCGGGCTATTTTGCCGATACATGGGGCCGGAAAAACACCCTGATTATCGGGAGCATTTTGGGCACATTGGGCTTTGTCACCTATTCCGTGTCGGGAGCTTTTATGGGTTTTCTTGCCGCCGAACTGATGCTTGGGGTTGGGCAAAGTTTTATCTCAGGCTCCGACTCTGCCCTCCTTTACGATTCCCTTCTCCAGGAGGGAAAAGAAAAGGACTATGTGAAGATGGAGGGCCGCGTTATGTCGGTTGGGAATTTTGCCGAAACACTGGCGGCAGTGGCTGGTGGTTTGTTGGCCGAAATAAGTTTGCGGACTCCTTTTGTAGTCCAGATTTTTGTGGCTGCCCTTGCAATCCCGGCAGCCCTTACCTTGATGGAACCCATCTCCGAAAACAAACGCAAGGGAAGTTTTAGAGAGGTATTGCAGATTGTCCGAACCTCGATGTTCACCAACAAATTATTGAAACAGGCCATTTTCTTTTCCTCCATTATCGGCACAGCAACCCTCACCTTCGCATGGTTTATCCAGCCTTACCTCGAAGGGCTGGGTCTTAGCCCATCGCGTATTGGTTTTGTTTGGGCCGCCCTAAACCTTACTGTTGCTGTAGTAACTTTATATGCTTATCGCATTGAAAAGCGTTTAGGCCGGAACCTGACCATTGTTGCCATTGCTGTTTTTATTTCGGTTGGGTATATCGCTGTTGGGCTGATGGAGTCGCTTTGGGCTATCGCCTTCATGTTCCTGTTTTATAGTGTTCGTGGGGTGGCTACACCGGTGCTCAAAGATTACATCAACCGGCTCACCACATCCGATGTGCGGGCAACGGTACTTTCGGTGCGCAGCTTCATAATCCGTTTTTTGTTTGCCATTTTAGGCCCTTTCCTGGGTTGGTATTCCGATAAGTTCAGTTTGCAAAATGCCCTCATTTTGGCGGGCATCGTGTTTTTAATATTATCGGCCTATACCATTGTTTTGTTGAGGGTGGCTGAGATTAAAAACACCCAATAAGCGGATACTCCATAAAATCTGAAAATAAAACAATACTCCTGAAAGGATTGAATCTTCCTGCCAGCAAAGGCAGGATTGGAGATGAAATATCAATGAACGGCCCCTGTTAATTGCTTTATATGAATTTACTAATTATTCAATCCTAATCAGGGTTGAGAACAGCCCCTATTGCCAGCGGAACTCAGAACTTTTCAACGTTCACCCTATTCCTCGCCATAGCCAAGCTTGCGTGAAGCCACCTCTTTTCAACTTTTCCAATTATTCTGAAAAAAAAATCGGAAATTTGATGCAACCTTTTAAACATCTCTGCTCTAATGTATACGAACGAGTAATAAATGACTGATCTGAGCGAAATAGTTGAAGCCTGTAAACGGGGGGAAGAACTTGCCCGAAAGATGCTGTATGAGCAATATTCTACCCTAATGAGAGCGGTATGCTTCCGATATCTGGGCAACGATGCCGATACGGAAGATGTGCTGCACGAAAGCTTCTTGAAGGTTTTTACGAAGATTGACCAGTTTAAAGGTATAGGTTCTTTCGATGGCTGGATAAAACGGATATTTATAAATACCTCGTTGCGGTTCCTGAAAAACAAACTGGATTCGGCCCTATCCCATGGAGACGATAAGCTGATGCAATGGGAACACGAAAATATAGTGCATCATATCACGATAGACGGAAAGGAGAAACAGGAGGATTTGATTCGACGGATGAATTTTAGCAAAGAGGAGTTAATGTGTGTATTGCAAACCTTGCCCGAAGGCTACAGGGTCGTATTTAACCTTTTTGTGTTCGAGAAACACAGTCACAAGGAAATTGCCGAAATGCTTTCGGTATCGGAAAATACCAGCAAATCGCAATTGAACCGGGCACGGAAATTTGTTCAGCAAAAGCTTTATGAGATGAGCCTGGTGAAGGCAGGGAAGGAAGAAAACGAACAGTATAAACGAATGTTGCGGGTAGTGGTTTAACAGTATCTGTAGGTTTACCCTACGAAGCTTTAGCGTAGTAGGGCAGTCTGAAGTGAGAATATGAAGTATTGAGAAATGAATTTTAGAAGATGATGGAAATTTTGAAGTGGCAATTTGCAAGCGGCATAAACCCAATACATTCGGGGGCGTTTTATAAGAGACACTAAATAGATAAACGAAATGAAAGAAGAAATGAATTATATAGACGAGCTTTTTGACAAGGAGCTCGGGGTCTATGAGATGGGCACAGCAAGCCAGGGCTGGGCGGCTGTGTCGGAGGGCCTTGCCAAGAAAGGTCTCCTGGCCTTCTTTAGAACAAGCCTGTTGCTTAAATTAGCTACAGCCGTAAGTACAGCCGGATTGATTTCATTCCTCACTATCATTAGCTTAAACCCTGATTTCTTTGCAGAAGATACCAGACCTCACAACGAAAACGTAATTTGTGAACCCGGAATGTTCGATTCCTTTTCTCAGCCCACAGATTACAGTAAGCAGTCCACGGTTGGCAGTCCACAGATGGCAGTCACCAGTTCTCAGCCATCGATCCGCAATCCGCAATCCCCAATATCACCAGAACCCACATTCAGCAACCATCAGTCGGGAGTAAATAGCTCACAATTGGTAGCGACAGTTGTGCAACCCGAAACCCGAAACTCGAAGCCTGAAACCCCATCCTTCGCTAAAGCGATGGATGGCAGGCGAACCCAAAACCCAAAACCCGAAACTCAAAACCCGAAATCCGGAACTCAAAACCCGAAACCCGAAACTCGAAACCAGCCCTCAGTTCTCAGTCAGCAGCCTGCAGTCGGCAGCTCCCAATCCTCAAATGACGGAACCGATCTGGCGGACAATATACTTTCTGAAAAAGATATTGAAGCCGAATCAAAAAACTCAACAGAAACAAAAATAAACCAACAAAACTTTGAGGATACCAAAAATGGGGTTGAAAATGAATTAAATCCTCAATCAACAATAGATGCCGAGCAACCAGAATCTGGCAGCCAACAACCTGAACATGGCAGCGAGCAACTAGCAAATAACAACCCGCAACCCGCAACCCGCCCACAGTCCTTGGTTCTCAGTCAACAGTTGGCCGACGACGCTGTGCAACCCGAAATCCGCAACCCGCAACCCGCAACCAGCCCACAGTCCTCAGTTCTCAGTCCACAGTTGGCCGATGACGCTGTGCAACCCACAACCAGCCCACAGTCAGCAGTCCACAGTCAACAGTTGGCCGACGACGCTGTGCAACCCGAAACCCGCAACCTGAAACCCGAAACAAACACGTTTTCGAATATCAATAATGAAGCCTTGCCCATTTATTACACCATGCCCCAACGAGGATTTGTGCCCACTACGCAACAGGAAGATCAAACGATTGCCCTGAAACAGGAATACCTTTCCCCTCCTGTGAATAACCGTGGATACAATCCTCTTAGTTGGGCGGTGTCGGCTTACCTTGCCCCCCAGCAACCAAGTGTGCTCCTTCAGTCGGAAGATTTGGAGGGAGAAGCCCTGTTAACCTACATTGAATCCGGATTGCAACAGCCTTCCGTTTTCAATGGAGGTATCAGGATGGAAGTAAGGGGCAGGAATTTCTTGCTCGAAAGCGGAATCAGCTTTTTGCAGATTTCACAGAAGGGCAAGTACCAGACCCTCGATATTTTTAATCGAGACACGACCCTCTGGGATTTTTGGGATTCATCCTTTACAAAGATTGATACCCTGGATTCTTATTTTCAGGTTTTTGGCAACGATACCACTTGGTTTTATATCACCCAGACCAATGAAATCACCGATACTGGTTCTACTTCGTATGATAGCACCATCACTACAAGGGAAGACCTTACACATACTTTTACCAACCGCTACAAATACCTCGAAATCCCTTTGATTATGGGTTACAGCTTTACCAAAAGCCGCCTTACCACTTCTGTTAAAGCCGGTGTGATAAGTTCGTTCTTATGGCAGTCGCACGGACAAAGCATTTCCGGGCTATCCAAAAACGACATCTATTCCTTTACCCACGATGATTTCCCGGCTATCCGCCTCGACCTGTACTCAGCCCTTGAGTTGCGCTACTTTTTTGGACCTCGCTATTTTGTGTTTGGCGAGGCATATTACCGACAATCGTTCAGCCCCTTTATCGTGCGCGAAAACATCAGCTATCGTTTCAACAGCTACGGCTTGAAACTGGGAGCTGGCGTGTATTTTTAATTTGATTGCAACATTCTTTTAACCCATTAATATTTTTGATATGAAAAAGTTAATCTTATTCCTTCATTTTAATATTCTGATTATATCCGTTTTTGCCCAATCGAGCTGGAACTTCATTGATAAAAGCATTTATCTTTCAGATCAAATGCCTAGTAAACTTGAATGTGACATTTACAACAACATTTGGGTAAACGATGATCGTGTACAAGGTGGTGGTCTATTGAAATACAATGGTTGTAGCTGGGAGCTTTTTACTGATTCGACTTCTGGTCTTTCAAAGAATGACGTAAAAAATGTTCGCGCTGATGATTTAGGAAATATATGGATCTCATACAATGGTGGACTAGTACCCAATACTGTTGGTCTTACGAAATATGATGGACAGGATTGGACTCACTATGATGTTGCAAATGATGGCATATTTTCTAACCGAGTATATGATATCGAAATTGATGAAGATCAAAATGTCTGGACGGCACACGAATTTGGTATTTCGAAATTTAATCAGGACAGTTTTATTATTTTTCCTTTTCCTGATATTCATGTTTGGGACATAGCCATTAAAAGCTCTGATTCAATTTGGTTTTTATATTCTTGTCAAACCACATTGCCAGCATGGGGAATATGCTTGTTTAATCCGACTACAAACCAATTGGATACTTTCAATAGTGGTAATTCTAATATGCAGCAAGGGAACATGTATTCTATCGCTATCGATAATAATGGCCGTTTATGGATTACTTTCGTATTTGGTTTTTATGGTGTTGTGTCAACATTAGATGGGTCGGTATTTTTTACTTGGGTACCTGGGGCTTCCGGTTCGAACGGAGTGCATGGAGTATATGCCGATTCTAACAATGATATTTGGGCTATGACTTGTGGCGAAGGCCTATACAAATACGATGGAACATTATGGACACATATTACCCAGGTTCCAATTAATGGTAATGCGAATTCAATTGTTGAAGATAAGCTGGGTTATATGTGGTACGGGGAACTTTATTCAGGCATATATACCAACAGACCAAGCAATTTGACAACATCAACAATTTTTGAAAATGCCTGCAACAGCTATGTTTCGCCAAGTGGAAATTCTGTTTGGACAAGCTCTGGGACATACATGGATACAATTCCAAATTCGCTTGGAGGTGACAGTATAATGACCATTTACCTTACTGTCAACCCAATTGATATCTCTATAACTCAAATTGTCGATACCTTATTTTCCAATGCAACTGGGGTAGTTTATCAATGGATCGATTGCAATAATGGTAATTCACCCATTCCAGGAGCAACAGACCAAAGTTTCACACCAACTTCATCGGGAAGTTATGCTGTTATTGTAGCTGACAATGGCTGTTCCGATACCAGTACTTGTTATTCAGTAAATCCAATGAAAATTGTAGAAATTAATAACAACCCGAATTTCAAAGTCCATCCAAACCCGGCAACAAATAAAATTTTGGTTGATATCAATATTGAAAATCAAAGCACGGGACAGCTCACAATTTACAATATCCAGGCTGTAGAACAATTCAGCATAGAAATAAACAAGCCACAGACCGAAATTGATATTAGCAACCTGGCCGATGGAATTTATTTTATCAGGTTGACAAGTGAAGCTTATGCAGAAACCAAAAAGATTGTAAAAACCGGAAGCACTTATGCTGAATAAAAAATAAAAATAAAAAGGAAGAGAAATAAATGAGTTCATATTCAAGACATATTAACATTATCCTTTCTGTAGCTCCTTTTTGTCATATTCTGCCACTAAGGCACGAAGACACGAAGGTTTCACAAAGAGAAGATCAGTCAGAAATCCTTCTTTGTGTTTCTTTGTGCCTTAGTGTCTTTGTGGCCTGTTTTTGTTTTTTGTTTTTTAATACCTCACACGTCCTTTTAGTTTTTGAATATTTCGTATCTCTTCTGATGATGCTTTTCTTTTTGAGCCTGCCCCGAAATCCTAAAGCCGCGAACTTGCCTCAAACTCCTTTCTCTCCACATAATCTTGAAGGCAATGTCATCAAGCCGATTGAATCCGCTATCGGTGACTTATTTTCCGGCTTGCAAAATTTAATTTTCCGGGGTGGGCTCAGATTAAAAAAATCATTGAACCCATTTCAGGGTTCTTGTATTATTACAGACAAATACCCCGCATTCTCCCGCCATTGCGGGACAAGCTATACGGGGCTATTGATCCAGCGTCACAAGAGATGCCTGGTCATTACAAAGCATCCTTTCCCCAAATACAAATCATTTAACCTTTTAAAAAATTAACGATGAAGACACAAATTTTACAAAAACTCGCAGTCAGCCTTGCCCTGGGCCTTGTTTGTTTGATGGCGAACGGACAGATTTTTACCGCTAATGTTACTAATGCAAATTATCCTCAATTAAACGATGGATCAATTGTGCTTCAGGAAATATCAAATTCAGGATTAGTAAATCCTATTGGCTATTTGTGGAGCAATGGGGAAACAATGAAAAACATTTTCAACCTTTCAAATGGAATTTACACGTTAACCTTTACTGACGCATCCAACTATACAGGTGTTGAAAGTTATGAGGTAGGTATTACCAATAACAATTATCAGTATCCTTGGTTTGTTTTAACTTCTCCGGTTTCACACACTATCAATATCCCTGGAGGTAATGCAGTATCAATAAAAGGACAAAATCTGTTACTTGGTGATGAAATAGGTGTGATGTATGATTCCCTTGGGTTTTGGGCATGTGCCGGTTCAATTGTATGGAATGGGAGTTCTCAAATTTTGACAGTTTATGGAGATTCAACTGGATTGTCCGGTTTCGGGACAAATGAAGAATTTCGCTATGTAATCAGAAGCCAAATGTACGGCTATGATTTTATTGCAGAACCCAGCTACGACTTGTCTGGCAGTTTTGCTAACGACAGTCTGTTTACACAAAACGGGGTCAGTGGGCTTTTAAGTTTACATGCGGACAGCCTTATGCTTCAAACCATTCGCCTTGCAGCAGGGGAAAACGATTTTGTTTCATATTTCGATCCTTTAGAATCCTATACACCCTACGTGTTTGATACATTGTTGTCCTCCGAAGCATATTGTAATCTCCCATTGTCATGGATAGCCTCCTCTACTGGTCAGATATATTGGCCTGCATATGGATTTTACCTAACCTTAATCAACATCTTACCTGGCGTGGTGTACGAAGTACATACAGCATGCTCTTGCAAGTTTCAGATTGTATCGTATTGGATAGATACTACCTATATTCATTATAATCACCGAACATGTTTCAATACACAGGATGGTTTAATTTGGGTTGAACCCAATTTTGGGACACCTCCTTATACGTATTTGTGGTCGGATGGTACAACTGATCATTTTATTTCTGACCCTTTACTCGCTACTCCCTATTCTATTACTATAACAGATGCAACTTCTATTACCGACACCTTACAATACACTACACAAACTGGATATTGGCAGCAACCTGTAGTATACTTTTCGGTTGTTAACTCAATTCCTGGTAACTCTACAGGCAAGGTGCATGTCGATGTTGGTTCGTTCTTTTTAGACACTATCCAAAACTTTATGTGGTCGACCGGTGCATTGACAGATTCTATTTTCAATGTGCCCGCTGGCAATTATTTCCTGACTATAGAAAATAGTAACGGCTGCATCTTCGACACATCTGTTACCATATCCAACACCAGTTACATTGTAGATATTTACGGCACAAATACAAGCAACGACACAACAAATGATGCCTCGGCATGGGTTGAACATTTATACTTAAATCCGCCCTATACTTACCAATGGTCAACAGGAGCGACAATCGACTCCATTTCAGCCCTGGCACCAGGAACGTATTATGTAACAGTAACCGATAATCTTGGTGAATCTATAATCAATTATATTATCCTGACAAACCCATTGACAATAAGCACATATGTTTTACAAGTAACACCTCCTGGTTTCAATAATGGTTACGTTAGTCTTACAGTTTCAGGTGGTCTTACACCCTATGTGTATCAATGGTCGAATGGCATTTCATTGAATTATTTGTTTGTGCAAACTCCGGGCATCTATTCTGTTACGGTTACCGACCAGCTTGGAAATTCAATTTCCGAAAATTTTATTCTGAATGCTTTTGAAATCAACTTCAATTGCATATTCCCAACTACATCCACAAGTTGTGACGGGGAAATTGATATAAGTGTACTTGGCGGTATTCCACCATTCACCTTTGCCTGGTCGAATGGAGAAGGCACCGAGGATGTTGCTAATTTGTGTACTGGATTCTATTCGGTCATTGTTACAGACAGTACCGGGATATCCGATTCAATAACTGTAAATTTGAATAATGCTTTAATAATGGATTATTGGGTAGCTTCACCTATCACATCATCAAATCACACTGTAATAATTCAAGCTACAACCCCAGTAGGAATAAACGGCACTCCAATATCATCAGGCGATTACATTGGTGTTTTATATGAATCTGGTGGTCATTTAAAATGTGCCGGATATACGCAGTATACAGGAAGCGTAGCTATAGTAACTGTTTGGGGTACCGACTACCCTGCTCCACTCAATAACGGATATTTTCCAGGAGAGACATTTAAGTGGTTCATATACGATGTGTCAGAATCCTCTATTCATTACGTTCATGCAGAATATGATAGCACCATGCTCTATTTCGGATTTTTTGCACCAAATGGATTAAGTTCTTTGACCAGCCTTGGTGTTACCCAAACTCCCCTAATGACAAACCTAAATTACAATCCTATTGATTGTAACGCCTTTATGGGTTCGGCAACTTTTACACCTCCTCCTTTGTACACTGGCCCCTATATATGGACGAGTGGATTAAGCACAGCCAGCATAAATAACCTGACTGCCGGATGGTACGGTATTACTGTTCTCAATCCTTTTCTGCAAGAAGAAATATTCTATTTTGAAGTCACAGCTTCACCGCCCATTGAAATTGTTGCAAGTATTACCGATGCTACTTACGGTAACAATGGCTCAATAAATATTACAGTTTCTGGCGGAAACCCTCCATATACCTATGCCTGGTCCAATTATGCTGCCACCGAGGATATTTCATTACTATTTGGTAATGTGTATACTGTCAGTGTATTTGATTCCGATTCGTGCACTATAACCGAAACTTTCACGGTAAGCTGGATAACTTCTCCTCTTGCCATATCAGAAATGCATACCGATGTAGACTGCTACGGCAACTGCAATGGTAGCATCGACCTAACAGCAACAGGAGGATCTACACCTTACATTTTTAGCTGGTCCAATGGATCAACAACTGAAGACCTCTCGAATTTATGTGCAGGCAATTATTCGGTTACAATTACAGACAACAACCTGGATACTGCCAGCCTTTCTCTTAATATTTTGCAACCCGACCCCATAGTCCTTACCTCAAATATCACAAACGAAACATATAATCCAGGTAACGATGGTGCTATCAACCTTACCGTAACAGGCGGGACATCACCCTACAATTTTGCCTGGTCGAACGGGGCTGCAACTGAGGATATTTCTTCTCTTATACAAGGTACTTATTCCCTCACTATAACCGATGCCAATGCTTGTACCAATATAGAAACCTTTGAAGTCGACTTGGTGTATTTTTATGCCAATATTTTTCACGCCAATTCACCCGTGTTCAACGATGGTTATATTAAACTGTTTGGCGGAGGCCCATTGACCACTCCGATTAGCTTTAATTGGAGCAATGGGGCTTCGACAAAAAATATCTTCAACCTTTCGCCGGGTATTTATACCGTAACATATACCGATGCCATAAATCAAAGCGGCACACAATCTTTCGAAGTTGGGGTCACCAACAATAACTATCCTTTTCCCTGGTTTGTCGCAACATCGACTTTGGCACACACCATCCAAATCCCGGGGGGGAATGCCGTGACCGTGAAAGGGCAGAACCTCATGCCCGGCGACCAGGTGGGTGTGTTTTACGACTCGCTTGGCTATTGGGCATGTGGCGGATCCATAATTTGGACAGGAAGTGCTCAAACTCTAGCAGTTTATGGAGATACAGTAGGGAATTCAGGTTTTGAGGCAAACGAACAATTTCGGTTTCTTATTCGCAGCCAATTGTATGGGTACGATTTTATCGCTTCCCCAGCTTACGACTTGTCAGGGACCTATCTAAACGACAGCACTTTTACCAACGGAGGATCAAGTGGAGTCCTTAGCTTGGTGGGTGAAAATTTAATCCTGCAATCCGCGCTCCTTTCACAAGGATGGAATAACTTTTTTATAAATCATCCACCAGTAAACCCTAATGCTGTAATTCTATTTAGTACGGTAGTTGCCTCCGTAAAAATAGTTAAGGCGGCTTATGGAGGTCTCCTTTATTGGCCACAATATGGGCTTAATAACATCGGTTCGATGCAAACTGGCACCTTATACCAAACGGACATGTATTTTACCGATGTAGTTCAATTTCCATGCATCTTGTCCAACACTGCACTTTACCAAATCAAAACCAATACGTGTTACAATGTACCCGATGGCTTTATTGAAATCAATGCCAGCTTCGGTCTCCCACCTTATACCTATTCTTGGAATACAGGTGCTACTACAAGCATTATTTCAAATATCCCTCCTAATACAAATTATTCAGTTACTGTTACAGATGCCTTGATGGTGCAGCAAAGCCTGAACTTTACATCTGGTCAAGGGAATGAATCACCTATAATGAATTTCAACATTACAAATGCCACAGGAACGGTGGGCGGCTCGGTTCAGATCAATGGCTATATTGGCTCCTTCTGGCCTGGGGTATCTAATTTTTACTGGTCAACCGGCAGCACTGATAACATGATCATCGACCAACCAGCCGGAACTTATAATTTGACCATTGAATCCAACTTTGGCTGTTTGTTCGATACAACAGTCACCATAAGCAACGCAACCTTCAATGTCGATCTTCTTAAATCTGATATTTCCTGTTTTGGAGCGAACGATGGTTCTGTTTGGCTGGACAACCTGGCTGGTGTTTCGCCCTATTCCTTTTTGTGGTCAACGGGAGCTACGAGTGATTCTATATCCGGGCTTGCTGAGGGGAATTATTCAGTTACTATTATTGATAATACCCCTGATACGGTAATGCTTCTGGTCGACATAATAAACCCTACCGAAATTGAGATGTCTTATATCATTACAGATAATACAGGAACCAACAATGGGGCCGTCGACATTACGGTTTGGGGGGGCACGCCTCCTTACAGCTTTAACTGGTCGAATGGGGCAACCACCGGAGATATTTCTGCCTTATCGAATGGCCTATATTCCCTGACTATCGAGGATGCTAACGCTTGCCCACTTTATGATGGCTTTGTTGTTTCCAGTCCACCACCGCCTGCATTTTCGGCTACAGGTATAGAGACTGACATCGACTGCTATGGAGATTGCACCGGGACCATAGACCTTACGGTAACGGGAGGGTATACACCTTACACTTATAGTTGGTCGAATGGTGATACCACCGAAGATCTGGCGAATCTGTGTGCCGGAACCTATTCGGTTACCGTTTCCGATTTCTACCTTGATACACAAAACCTAACCATAGGTATTTCTCAGCCTGCCCAAATTGATATCACTTCTATTATCACACTCGTTTCTACATCCGGTGCTGCCGATGGTGCCATCGACCTTACAGTTACAGGTGGGACTTCACCCTATAATTTTGAATGGTCAAATGGAGCTACCACCGAAGATATTTCTTCACTTTCGCAAGGAGCCTATTCCATCACCCTAAATGATGCAAACTTATGTTCGGCCATCGAAAGTTTTATAGTCGATCTGGATACTTCGATAAATGCATCAGCATCTATCACCGACATCCCCTGCTACGGCGATTGCACCGGAGCCATCGACCTTACAGTTACAGGTGGAACAAGCCCTTACAGTTTTATCTGGTCGAACAGCGAGACCACCGAGGATGTTTCGGGATTGTGTGCCGGAAACTACATGGTAAATGTGTTCGAAACAGCCAACCTACAACTTGGAAATGCCTGGCCCTGGTCTTATACCATCACAGGTTCTAACCATGTCATTTTAGTCCAGTCCGGCACATTAACTCTAAATGGTTCATCCCCTCCTGTTGGATCAATGGTTGGTGTTTTTTATGATGATGGAGGTGTGCTGAAATGTGGTGGTTATTCAGCATGGACAGGATCGAATATTGCGATTACGGCCTGGGTCGATGATTCCGGCACTCCGATAAAAGATGGATTTGATCCGGGGGAAATTTTTAACTGGCAAATTTATTCTGGTGGGGTGCCTTATGTTTTAACTGCTCAGTACAACCTTGTATTTCCAAATTCAGATACCTACACAAATAATGGCGTTTCCTCGGTACTTTCTCTGATTAGTGCAACCGGAAACTTTAACAGCTTTTACTTTACCGTGAACCAGGCCAACGAACTTATCATTAGCTCGGTCATCACCCCGGTCGATCCGGGTGTGGGGAACGATGGAGCTATCGACCTTACGGTTGTAGGTGGAACCACGCCCTATTCTTTTGAGTGGTCGAACGGCGAAACGGGCGAGGATATTTCCGCTCTTTCAACAGGTACCTATTCTCTTACTTTAACCGATGCCAATGCTTGTGCGCAGATCGATACGTTTGAAGTAAGCACGCAATCGACGGGGGCTTTGGCCATTTCCGGGATTGTTAGCAATGTAGTCTGCTATGGGGCTTGCAATGGGAACATTGATTTATCGGTTACCGGTGGGACTACCCCTTACAGTTTTCTATGGTCGAATGGGGCTACTTCAGGAGACTTGGATAATTTGTGCCCCGGTTCTTATTTGGTAAATGTATTTGAACCCGGAGGTACACTTTTGGGCAATCCCTGGCCCTGGGCCTACACCAACACCGGTTCGAACCATACTATACTAATACAGGCAGGAACGGTCACCATTGATGGTTTGCCCGCACCTTCAGGTTCAATGATTGGTGTTTTTTACGACGACAATGGGGTACTGGAATGTGGTGGTTATGTTGAATGGACAGGTGCTACGACCGGTATGACCGCTTGGGGCGACGATTCGGGTTCCAGCGATAAAGATGGCTTTGCTACTGGAGAATCATTCAACTGGCAAATTTATTCCAACGGGATATCCTACCCGCTCGTTGCCCAATATCTGACGATGCCAAATGGCGGAAACTATGTCACGAACGGTACTTCCGGCATCCTTAGTTTACAAGCGACGGTTCCCTTGGGGGCAAGCTATAATTTCACCGTCACCGAACCCGATTCCATCGAAATAAATTATACAATTACGGATGTCGATCCAGCTGTTTTGAACAACGGAGCCATCGACCTGACTATCTCGGGTGGAACTTTGCCGTACAATTTTGCATGGTCGAACGGAGCTACCACCGAAGATTTAATGGGTCTGTCGGCAGGTATGTATTTCCTTACTTTTACCGATGCAAATATGTGTTCTTACATCGATAGTTTTGTAGTGACCAATTTGATTACAAACCAACTTTCGGCAACTTCCAATTCCGACAACATCAACTGTTACGGAGTATGCAATGGGCTTATTAACCTTTCTGTATCGGGCGGGAATTCGATGTACAGCTACTTCTGGTCGAATGGCGAAACCAGCGTGGACATTGACTCCTTATGTGCCGGAAACTATGAAATCACGATCATCGACCAAAACAGTAGTTTCTCGACCCTCATGCCCTGGAGCTATTCAACAACCGGCCCCAGCCATGCAATCATCGTCCCTTTTGGAGTACCCATTCTGGATGGGAATACATTACTGGCCGGAGATTATCTGGGTGTGTTTTATGACAACAACGGATCTTTAGAATGTGCTGGATACGGTCTTTGGAACGGAATAACAGGAACTGTAATTGCTGCCTTTGGTGATGATGCCGGGCCGGGTAAAAATGGTTTTGATCCGGGCGAGGCAATTTTTTGGAAAACATGGAGGGCAAGCGATGGGGCCATTGTCGATATGCTCCCGGTTTATAGGCCCTTAACAAAACACTTTTACCAACATGTTGTTTATATTTCGGATGTTGTCTATGCTGCAATTTCAATATTTTGTAACAGCCTCATTTTTTCACATTCCATTTGTACAGCCACCAGGTGTTCATCCATTTGGG
>JAIOYV010000094.1 GCA_021740905.1 Bacteroidales bacterium | reverse complement strand
AACCAAATAAACCAAAAAGGAGGCAACATGTAAACCAAACATAAACGAATCTTGACAGTAGCGTAAGCCACTGAATAGGGAA
Source organism: Bacteroidales bacterium (assembly GCA_021740905.1). Lineage (GTDB taxonomy): Bacteria > Bacteroidota > Bacteroidia > Bacteroidales > M50B96 > JAIOYV01. The sequence goes on along the minus strand of JAIOYV010000094.1, from coordinate 25,075 downwards.
TTTATGCGCTTATCCCAAATGGGTTTCTAATATTACTCAGATTAGGAATAGCTGTATTTAACGCATTACTTTCTTCTTTTAAATAATAATATGCATTACCCAAACTATAATAAGCTTCATCATATTCAGGATTTAGATCTATTGCTTTTTTAAAATCCTCAATTGAAAGTTGATCTAATCCCAAATTATGCTTTGTGCAACCTCTATTATGAAAGGCTTCAGCCATTTTAGGATTTAATTCCAAAGCCTTATCAAAATCTTCAATTGCAGCTTTGTATTCTCCCAGATCATCATTGACATTTGCTCTGTTATAATATGCATCAATATTCTGGTCATTTATCTGAATAGCCATATTATAATCATCTAAGGCATCTTTTAGTTTCCCGCTTTTATAATAAGCATTTCCTCGATTGCAGTGCGCTGTATCAGCCAAATTGTCTAATCCTAAAACCTGTGTGAAGTATTTAATGGCTTCGTCAAGTTTATTGGATTGCATACTACTTAATCCTTTTTTAAATATCTGCTCTATTTCTCGCATTTGCAGTCGGGCCAAAATGTTTTACAACACGTTAATATCGCCTATTATTAGTGGATAACTACCCAAAATTGGGTCGATATACGCAATAGCATAGTGAATATTTCACCTGTCTGATCTATTCTGAACTGTTTTTTGAGGTAGAATAATTTCCTATTTGTCATACAGTTTGTTTTCCTCAAAAGTAATACAATATCCGATAAAATAGAAAACACCCTAAACTTAAATCCTGATTTTAGAGTCGGATAGCAAGCTTTTTATGGAAATTTGACTTCTTTTCTTGGGATAAAAAACCCTTTTATACAATTCAAATTTCGAATACAAACTTGTATGTGATTCCTGGTTTGTATCCCTGCACCATCAAATGCTGGCCCACCTTCTGTAAATATTCCTCTAATGGTATCAAAATATTTATACTCACTATACCCTTTCCTGGCAATATCCCGCTTAATTTGTTCATCAATTTTTTGATGCAAATACTCAATTACAGCACAATCAAGTTCGCGGAAAATTAAATCATGATATTCGTCTTTGGGCAGGTCTCTGTTTTTGGGTACTTCTTTACCTGCTACAGATAAATCTACTTTCATCAATTCATAATATGAAGAAAGTATGTCAATGAATTCAGAATCAGTAAAATCTAAACAATAATCTAAGTGGTAAACTACACCAATAACAGATGGTATTTCTAAAGTCCCCCTTGCTTGTTTGTCCAATGCCCATTTGTAGGCTCTTGATTGATTATTCTCCCAAACATAGAATCCGTTTCCAAGCCAATCATATATTTCCTGACTTTTTTTGACCTTATCCGGGATCGCAACTAACTTATCTCTCACAGACTGGTCGCATCCGTGAAATCCAAGCATTAGATTTGGCCTTCTTTTGTACATTATTTAGCGACAGCAAAAACCTTATTTAAGTTTTTGTAATGAACTGTGAAATTCTCACTTTTGGTTAATATTTTTGCAGATTGAAGAGAGGCCACCACTTTAGTTCTATCCTTTTTCTCAGATTTTATTTTCCTTGCCAATGTTGTTAACAGCTTCACTTGATTTGTTTCCATTCTAAATCTTTTTATATTCTATATGCAAAATTACTATTATTAATCGGATTGTTCAATTCTCGTTTTAAAATACCCCCAAACTTAAATCCCGATTTTATACTTTTGAGGCCTGAATTGAATTTGAAAGATAAGATCATGCAAAAAGATTTATTTGTTTACAATACCCTTAGCCGGACAAAAGAAAAGTTTGAACCCCTTGCCGCGCCATTCGTGGGTTTGTACGTGTGCGGACCTACCGTGTATGGCGATGCCCATTTAGGTCATGCACGCCCGGCCATCACCTTCGATTTGTTGTTCCGGTGGCTAAAACATCTTGAGTACAAAGTGCGCTACGTGCGCAACATCACCGATGTAGGCCATCTCGAAAACGATGCCGACGAAGGGGAAGACAAAATCGCTAAGAAAGCCCGCCTGGACCAATTGGAACCCATGGAAGTGGTGCAATATTTCTCCGACCGCTACCACGAAAACATGGAAAGCTTGAATGTGTTGAAGCCAAGCATCGAACCACGGGCTTCGGGCCACATTATCGAGCAACAACTGATGATCGAAAAAATTGACCAGGCCGGTTTTGCATACACGGTGGACGGCTCGGTGTATTTCGATGTGGAAAAATACAACCGCGACCATGCCTACGGAAAATTGTCGGGACGAAATATTGAAGATTTGCAGAGCAACACCCGCGAACTGGAAGGACAAGATGAAAAACGGAACCCTTTCGATTTTGCCCTGTGGAAAAAAGCCAGGCCGGAACACATCATGCGCTGGCCCTCGAAATGGAGCGATGGCTTTCCGGGCTGGCACCTCGAATGTTCGGCCATGAGCACCAAATACCTCGGCGAGCAATTCGACATTCACGGGGGCGGGATGGATTTGCTATTCCCCCACCATGAATCGGAAATTGCCCAATCCACTGCAGCCAATGGCACCGAGTCGGTGAAATACTGGATGCACAACAACATGATTACCATCAACGGGCAAAAGATGGGCAAGTCGTTGGGGAATTTTATCACCCTCGAAGAATTTTTTACGGGTTCGCATAAAACCCTCGAAAAAGCCTACTCGCCCATGACGGTGCGTTTTTTCATCCTCCAGGCCCACTACCGCAGTACGGTCGATTTCTCGAACGAAGCCCTGCAAGCCAGCGAAAAAGGTTTTCAGCGATTGATGAACGGCGTTCAGGCATTGGAGAAAATCAAGGCCGGTGAAGTCTCAACCATCGACGTAAAGGCATTTGAAGATAAATGCTACGCAGCCATGAACGACGATCTGAACAGCCCCATCCTGATTTCCCATTTATTCGACATGGTGCGTCAGATCAACTCCATGGCCGATGGCAAGGAGCAAATCAACCAGACCGATCTCGATCAGCTTAAAAAACTGTTCCACACCTTTGTATTTGATGTACTCGGCTTGCGCGACGAAGCCAAACAAGATTCAGGCAACGAAAAAACGGCCGAACTCATCGAACTTTTGTTGAGATTACGCATCGAAGCAAAAGCCAACAAAGACTGGTCAACCTGCGATAAAATCCGCGACAGCTTGAAAGAACTTGGCATTTTGGTGAAGGATACGAAGGATGGGTGCGAGTGGGAGATTCTGAGTTAGGGAGTTGAGAAGTTCTGAGTCAAAAAAGTTGCTGGATGCTGGTAATTTGGTCGTTATTTCAATTGTGTTGTGAACCTTTAAAATAATGTATCATGGACTTAGTTTGGATAGCAAAAGCAGAGTATATTTCGGATTTTTAAACTCAACCTGACATTTAATAATGGGATTGAGGGGATTGTCGATTTTCAAGACAAATTGAATTTACCAATCTATGCTCCTCTAAAGGAAGCAATCCAACTGGAACAGATGTGCTACGACTGGAGGCAGGTCTATTTTGTATAATATGTTGTTCAACCCTTGTCAGGGTTGGCGCGCAATTCATCTTATTGACCACGGGTTAAAACACCCGTGGCTATTCAAGTTAAACCACTATCGTGGTTTATTATACATATTAATCCTGAAAGGATTTAACTTGAATAGCCCCGGATTTCATCCGGGGTAAGGCAGAACGAGCTATCAAGAACCCAGAATGGGTTCAAAATTCGTAATGTGAAATATATTTTAGTGTGGAGTTAAATGCAAACCCATTACAGCTCAATCTCCGACACCACAAACCCTCCAAATATCCCAATGCCGTTTTCGATGTTGGAGAAAATCTGAACAGGCTGCGAGAATGGATTGTCGTAGGTGAGTTGGTATTGACGGGCCGTTTTTTGGTAGCGGTAAAACTCCTCGCTGCACGAGAAAACCTTTGCTTTATATTGTGTACCCTTCCCAAAATAAATAGAATAGTTCGGTGTATAAAACCGGAATGTATATTCTTTACCATCGAAGTTCTGGTCTCTCAGAAGTAAAAAATCTTCGCCGTATTCATCATCCGAAACATTGTCCATATTTGGATCGTCCGATTGAATGGGTACGATATTCTCAAATTGTTCTTTCCAGTCGAAAGTTTCGACGCTGAAAAGCTGTATCAGAAAAAAATTATCCTCTCCTGCCGGATTGGTAAATTTTAGCTCGAAATCAGTAGAAAAGTCCCCGTTGTGAAATCCTTCCAGGGTATCAAGGCTGATAAGTGTAGCAGGTCCGGGTATCTTGTTTTCTGCAAAAACCGAAGGATATCCGGGTGCCGAAACTTCAATCCTATACTCTTTTCCGGCCTCCGCAGTACCTGTTGAAATATATCTTTCCAAAATAGGTGAATAGATCATATTTTGGGAATATATGCCATCTGCCAATTTTAGCACCACCTCTGCATTTTGTATTGGACTGAAATCCTCATTATCGAACGAGCTGAGACTGTGCGACACATATATCGACCAGGGTTCGCCGGGTTGAAAGCCGGAGATCACAACCAGTTTTGGAGTGTGTTCGGGCACATCGTAGTCGATAAATTTTTCGCAGGAAGAAAACAGCAAACCTGCGACTATTAAAAGGAAAATATTATTAAACGGATTATTATTATTCATTGCGCTCATCATCTTAAAATTTAAAACTATAGGTTGCAGTTGGGATAATTGGGAACAGGCTAACCTGACGGAGGCCTTTTGTACCATCGTCTTTATAGTCGATGTAAAGGAAGAATGGGTTTTTGCGGTTGTAGGCATTGTACACACTCAGGCTCCACTTGCTTTGCCCCCAGCGTTTTTCTTTGGTGAAATTGAAGCTGAGATCGAGCCGGTGATAGGGTGGCATCCTCACGTTGTTGCGGTTTTCGAGGTAATCGGCATTGTCGTACCACACCATGTTTTCGGGGTACATGGGATTGTACATCTGGAATTGTTCGAGGCCCAGGGTAAAGGCATTGCCTGTACCGTAAACCCAGACGATACCCACATCGAATTTATCATTAAACTGATATACTCCAGCAATGCCCACATCGTGGCGACGGTCATATTTATATGGGAACACATTGCCCTGGCTTATTTCCTCAAACTGCCTGTCGGTCCAGGACAAAGTGTAGCCAATCCAGCCTGTAAATTTTCCGGTTTTCTTTTCCAGCATAAACTCGGCCCCATAGCTCCAGCCATCGCCCGTTTCCACTTTGTTTTGCCAGTCCTTGTCGTTGCCAAAAAAGCTGGTGCCATCGGCGTATTCAATCAGGCCCGTCATCTTTTTGTAATAGGTTTCGATGCTTAAATCCAAATCGAGGGGCAATGAATGGGCATATCCTAATGCCACCTGCGAGGCATATTCAGGCTTGATCCGGTCGGTAGTCGGGACCCATAAATCGGTGGGCAGGCCAATGGTGGGGTTGGTCAGCAAATGCAGATACTGCGCCATGCGCGAATACGAAAGTTTAAACGAACTCTTTTTGCTGATCAACGCACGTGCCGAGATACGGGGCTGAAACGAAAAGTATTTTTTATCGTTCACCAGGAAAGCCGTGGTATGAAAACCGGCGTTTATCTTCAGCCAGTCGTTTATCTTGTAATCATCTTCAATGTAGGCAAACATTTCGTTGGCATATTGGTTTTGTGAGCCGAATGATGTGTCGATGGCGGTTTGTGAGTAGTCGATTTTATACTGGGTTACACCGGGGGTAAATGTGTGGTTGATATCACCAACACCAAACCGGACATAGTGGTTGGGCCCGGGCATATAGTCAAAATCAATTTTGGCGGTCCAATCCTTTATACCTGACGTAAAATTCCAATAGTATCCTGATTTGTCGGTATATCCGGGTCCGGAAGTTGTTGAATTTTGCTCAAACACCGTTTCGTATCTGTAGCGGCTGTATGTTAGGGTGGTATTGCTAAACAGCTTGGGGCTAAAAATATAGTTCCAGCGGAGTGCCCAGATCAGGTTTCCCCAATCAAGAAAAAAATCATCCTCATCTTTGTACTTGGAGCCATCCACCGAATATTCGTCCTTATAGCCTGCACCAAATTTATCAAGACCTGTGTACAGCGAAAGATACAAACGGCTATCGTCCGAAAATTTATGGTTGATCTTCGTGTTCACATCATAGAAAAAATAGTAGGGCACCACTTCATCTTTTGGAATGAAAGGTTTAATAAGAAGATCAATATAGGTTCTCCTTGCTGATACAATAAACGAGGTTTTGTCTTTGATGATTGGGCCTTCGAGACTTAGTTTCGATGAGATTAAACCAATTGAACCTTCGCCATGAAACTCTTTCATATTGCCGTCTTTCATGCGGATGTCGAGCACTGAGGAAAGCCGTCCACCAAAGCGGGCAGGAAATCCACCCTTGTATAGTTTCACATTGTTGATGGCATCGGGGTTGAAAATAGAAAAGAAGCCAAACAGGTGTGAGGCATTATAAACAGGCACGCCATCCAGGAGGATCAGGTTTTGATCGGGACCGCCCCCACGCACGTAAAAACCAGAGCTGCCCTCGCTGCCAGACTGCACTCCCGGCAACAACTGGATGGTCTTCAAAATATCCTGTTCGCCCAAAAACACCGGCAGCGATTTTATTTGCCGTATCGAGATTTCGTTCATGCTCATCTGGGTTCGGTTCTGAATTTTAGTGTAGGCTGCCGCTTCAATTTCTACTTCGCCCAAAATATTTGAGGCCACCAGATTTACATTCAAGACCAGGTTTTTATCCAGCTTTAGTTTGATTACCTGCGCCGTATATCCCACATACGAAAAACTAATTTCATATTCCCCTTCCGGCAGGGTGATGCTGTAAAAACCATACACGTTGGAGGCAGTGCCCTCCAGGGTAGAAGGGACAAACACGGTGGCACCAATCAATTTTTCGCCATTATCGGCATCTTCGATGTAGCCGTTTAGGGTGAACTTTTGAGAAGCGGCTTTTTTTGCATCCGGGTTTTGAGCAAAAATACCCTGACTTACAAGTAGCAAAACCGTCGCCACTAACATTAAACCAATCTGTTTTATCATGACCTGTTTATAAGTTTTGAGTAAGTCAAAGAAAGCGAAAAAATGGTTGCGTGGGGGAGGGAATATCGAAAAGCGATTAGACACGAATGTAGAGACGCGATTTATCGCGTCTGAATGACCAAGCAACAAAGAAACGAATTTGTATTTTTCTGAGACCTAATTGGTTGAAAATGTAGGAGACAGCGACTGGGTGAAAATGTAGGAGACAGCGATTGGGTGAAAATGTAATGACAAGATTTTGGTGGGATGAAAAGACGCGATAAATCGCGTCTCTACTATAGACCGTTAAGCCAATTTCCCGTAAAAGGATGAATCAGTTGGATCTATTGCTCAATTCTTCAAATACCAGTCCCCGCCAACGTCATTCAACGTGACTTTATATTACCAAAGGTTTTTATAGTTCGATTGCGGATTTCAAATAATTACTGTATTTTTGATTTCCTGTTCTCACCATATCAATAAATTGATAAACAATGGATAAATTTCAGGATATATATAGAATTCCCTCAGCCAGGGCGCAATGGTGGGATTATGGAAATAATGGATTCTATTTCATCACAATTTGCACGGCAAACATGAATATCCATTTTGGCAAGATCATCAAAGAAGAAAGACCAGGAAAAATGAGACAAAAGGCATTTCTGCAAGCATCCCAATTAGGGAAAATTGCTGATGAGTATTGGTACAAAATCCCAACTAAATTTCCGTATGTGCAGCTCGATGCTTTTACGGTTATGCCAAACCATGTACATGGTATAATTGTCATTGACAAAAAACAGAGTCTGAATAAAAAAATAAGAAGTACAACAGAAAAAGAACGTGTACCAGACAAGATTTCAGATAAGGATTCAAATAATATAGAGAAACAGAAGATAATTGAAGAACAGGAATTCGTAGAGACGCGATTTATCGCGTCTCCAAATCCCACTGAAATAGCGACCCTTCATACCAGCAAAACTGCGTCCCCAAATCCCACTGAAATAGGGTCTCCAGATCCCACCAAAATCGCAGCAACCAAAATGGAACCCCAAAAGTCAGGTGGAATAACCGGAAATAAAAACCCCATGTTATATGAAAACTTATCGAGAGTTTTACGCTGGTATAAGGGTAGGTGTTCATTCGAAATGCACACAATAAATCCGGAATTTTATTGGCAATACCGTTTTCATGATCACATTATCAGAAACAAAGAAGAATACCATAAAATCAAAAATTATATTTTATCGAACCCTGAAAATTGGGAAAAGGATAAATTTTACAGGAAGAATTGATTAAAATCACAGCATTGTTTATTTTTGTATATATGGAACAAAGAATCGTACTAGAAAATAATTGTACGGATACCGAAAATCGTAGCGGTAATGGAAGGCGTAGAGACGCGATTTATCGCGTCTGATTTATACTGCCACAGAGACCCAATTTTATCGTGTCTGATTGCCAATGAAACAGAAACCCGATTTATCGTGTCTGGATGACAAAGGAACACAGTCGCAGTATTGTTCATTTTTCAGACGCGATAAATCGCGTCTCTACGAAAACAGGTCGTAGCGAACATCAACAAACCGAAGATCATCCTCAAAACGTAATTAACAGTTCGATTGCAGTTTTCAAATAATCAATGTACTTTTGATTTCCAATTCTCACAGTTTCTTTAAAAATGATGAACAATGTATAAACTTACACCGAAGGGTATAAGATTAAAAGAAGACACTAATACAAACCACTAAAAAATACGATTATGAAAACAATGACCCTATTCGCATTTACCGTAATCCTCTCATTTATGTTGAGCAATCTAAACGCCCAACAAACCGGGAATTTCGCCACTTCAATTACCTTTATGGGGGCGAGCCGGACATTGGCCTGCCATGTGCCCACATCTTACGATTCAACCTATAACTACCAGTTGATGGTTTGTTTGCACGGCATGGGCGACAATGCCATCAATTTCCGCAATGCGCTGATAAACTCGCTGGGCTGGCCTACTGTTTTTCCAAACACCATTTTTGTTTGCCCCGACGGAGGAAGCGATCAAAACAAGGATTTTTACACCCCTGCAGGCGATGAATATATTATCGATGAGTGCATCAGTTTTGCCAAACAGAATTACTCCATCGACACCACCCGGATTATCCTGGAAGGTTTTTCGCTGGGCGGGAGGAGTGCGTTTAAATTTGGCCTCGACTACTATGAAAAATTCCTGGGCTTATTGCTCAACACCCCCGCTATCCAGGGTTTGGCCGATGCCATTAACGACCCTATTCTCGGTATGATCTATAATTATGGCAATGCTTCGAAAATCCCAATCTATACAACCATAGGCAGCGAAGATGTATTGTATGTATACAGTTTCAAAAAAGTGAACGAATTGCTGATGAAAAACGATGGGATCATTAAATATGTGCCAGTCCCAGGTTTGGGCCATTCTATCCCGAATAGCAACTATACCAGCCCAAGCATGGCTTTTTTTGATGATCCCACAACAGGCCAACACGACCTCCATATTTTTGAGATTGACATGGACGACCGATCCTGTGAGGTGGATATCAACCCCGGATGTTTTATCCGCAACATCGGGAGCGATACGATTACCTCTGCCGAAATTGAATATGATATAGATGGCATATCGGGCACTTACAACTGGTCGGGAAACATTGGCCCCTATCAACATGCCCTGGTTTCGTTGCCCCAAATTTCGGTTTCTGCCGGGATTAAAACACTCGAACTCAATGTGGGTCTACTGAATTCAAACATGACCGATTCGTTTGCCAACAACAATTCCATTTCAAAAGAAATAGAAATTGCCACCGAGGGAAATGAGTATCCGCTTTTCGAGGGTTGGGAAGGCAATGCCGATAGTTGGATTTTCCCTGAAACAGGCAGCGTGTTTGCATGGTACACAGATGATGAGGTAATGAAAGATGGCTTATATTCCATCGCCACTTTCAATACCATCTTCCTTTTCTATACCGATGGCTATTCCGAAAGTTTTCTGTCGCCGGTTATGGACCTTACCTCTGTCCCCGCTCCCAAGCTCTCGTTCGACCTGGCGTTCAACTACCACAAATACACTCCCCCCTATTTTACCATGACTGTATTTTTTGCCGATACCCTGGAGGTTTCCGTATCGACCGATTGTGGACAAACCTTCGAAACGGTATATTACAAAGGGGGAGCCGACCTGGCCACAGCTGCCGAACCCATACTGAACCCATTGAGCATCGCTGCGTGTTTTTTCACCCCCGACAGCACCGAGTGGCGAAAGGAAGTGATCGATTTAAGCGCCTTTTCCACAAACGCTGAGGCTATTGTAAAGTTTACCTACATATCGAACATGGGCGGGTCCATATATATCGACAACATCAATTTCACTGCAAACCCTATTTCCATTGTTGAAAATGATCCTCAGGGTTTTGAGATGTACCCAAACCCAGCACAGAACATTTTGAATATCGAAATCGACAAACCGGGCAAAACGCAGATCAAACTGTATGATGTTTCGGGCCGTGAAGTATTGAGCACAGAAAGCTATGGTCAGTCGAGCCAAATAAATATTTCAGGCCTCGGCAATGGTTTCTACAATGTGGAGATAATTTCAGGAAATGAAAAGGAGGTCAGGAAATTATTGATCCGGAAATAGGTGCATTTTAGCCTTGAATTTTGCGTGTTTATGATATCAAACTAACCAACATGTAGTTCCGATTTCGGAAGTTGATTATAGGAAGTCCTAAACTTCCCCCGCACGTGTGGGTTAAAATTAATCAATTGTCATTCTACAATAATCATTTATTTAGCAGTTCTATGAAATACGAAGAAATCTTCATCACCGACAAAGAGGGATATTTAAAGCGGAACTATCTATTTACCGACCCGATTAGTTTGACCGATGTAAAGGAATGTATACATTGCGGAGAGCGAATGGTGGTCGGAGATTATAAAGTGTATAAAGATGAAACAGGGTTTGAATTAATATGCTGTCCAAACTTTCTTCGATGTGGCGGAACATTGATTGACTGGTGGGACATAGATTGACCAAGTGATCTGTTTTCGGATAATTTCTTTAATTTTGTGTTAAACTAAAAATGATGGAAACAGAAATAATTATCAACGACATGGATCAAACTACTCTGGAAAGGCTGAAGTTTGAAGCAAACCGGCAAGGAATCGACATTAAGGTTTTGGTAATTCAAATGATTAAAAAGTCATTAGGGATCGATGTTGCAAAAATTCAAAAATCGAATTCAAATGATTTACTAAAACTAGCGGGTACATGGACAGAAGAAGAGTTTAAGGAATTTGAAAATAACACCTCAGGCTTTTCTCAAATCGATGAGGAGTTATGGAAATAGAATCATTTATCATCGATACAAATGCATACAGTGAATTCAAGAGAGGTAACAAGAAAGCCATAGAAATAATTCAAAAATCAAAAACAATATTTTTCACGCCAATTGTTGTCGGTGAACTTCTTTTTGGCTTTTCGATCGGGCGGAAATCCGAGCAAAACCTTATTGAATTTAAAGAATTTCAGGATTCTCGATCAGTTAAAAACCTCATTATTGACACGCAAACATCAGAGTTTTTTGCGATTATTTATAAACAACTAAGAACGCAAGGCACACCCATCCCTACTAATGATATGTGGATTGCTTCCCTCGCGATGCAATATGATTATGCGGTTTTCACATTCGACAAACATTTCAACAACATAGACGGCATTAAGATCATTCGAGATGTTATTGATTTAAAATAGGCCGAACAAACTCTTCTTGGCTATAAACAAAACTTTATTAGGATCAGCACTTCCGCTATAATTAAAGCTCCTACCTCAGAAAAACAGCTGCATAATAAACTACCCTTCTGCAAATAGATGGGGTATCCAAATTAGAATTATATTTTTTTCGATGCGAGGATCGGAGCATTAATCTCATTCATCCCGATACGCTACGCTATCGGGATTAGTTCGACTTACAAATTTCAATGCGTTTCTCTTTTGAAATTTGAGTCTCACTAATAATAAATTAGCTTTCGGGTTTAGATTACCGTATCTTTGCACCTGATTTTGTTTGATTTTGCTATGATGAATAATTTGATGAAAGCCCACACTTTCCACATCCCGGTCATGGGGATTGGATATACCATTGACACCCCGCTAAAGGTTTCGCCTTATGGGATCGATTCTGTAATCTCGCTGGTAGATGACATCCTGCTGGAAAAACTCAGGAAGATGTACTGCGAAAAGTACGAGATCCTGTACGATGAGATTACCGAAAAAATGGAAGATTTCAGGGCTAAACGGATTACTTCGTACCTGAATTTGATCTCAGAATTAGCCTCGAAGAAATTCGAAGAACTGAAAAATGCAACTGCCGAGAAAAGCCAGGAACTGAGGGAATACTTCAGCATGTTGCCCGACAGTTCTACCCTGAAACAGGATTTCAAGGATTTGACTGCAAAGTATTTTCATATTGATGAAATCAAAGCCTGGGCAAAAGACCACCTGCACATGGGAAGCATCGACGTGAACATCATGACCAAGGTGGACAAGGACAATTATGTGAAGGGCGAAAGACTTCCTGTCGAATACAACGATGCCCATGCAGCACTTAGGGGTTTTGCCAATAGCGATCTATCTTCATCAGTAGTGCTATCGGCTGGGATGAACCCCAGGCTGTACAGCTATTTCGAGAACTTCGAAGATTTTTACCCCGATGCAAACGGAAACATTAAAAAGAAGATTGTATTAAAAGTAAGCGATTATAAATCGGCTCTGATCCAGGGAAAATTCTTCGCCAAAAAAGGTCTGTGGATTTCGGAATACCGCATTGAATCGGGGCTTAATTGTGGAGGACATGCTTTTGCCACCGATGGTTTCCTGATGGGTCCCATACTGGCCGAGTTCAGGGACAACCGGAAAGAACTGATCGACTCGATCCACGAAGTACTTGTTCGTGGACTAACAGGCAAAAACCGCCCTGTCCCTGCAACAGAATTACCTTTGAAAATTACAGCCCAGGGAGGTGTTGGCACCTCCGAGGAACATGAGTTTTTGATCGATCATTACAAGGTTGACTCCGTTGGCTGGGGCAGTCCTTTTATGTTAGTTCCAGAAGCTGTGAGTATCGATGAATCAACAATCAACAAGCTAATTGATGCCAATGAGGAAGACCTTTATTTAAGTGGCATTTCACCTTTGGGTATTCCATTCAATACCCTAAAAGGGAATACTAAGGATATTGAAAAGATGTCTTTTGTTGCCCAGGGAAAACCAGGTGCTCCCTGCACGAAAAAATTTGCAGCCCTAAACGGAGAATTTACCGACAGGACCCTTTGCACAGCCTCACGAGCTTACCAGAGTTTGAAAATTAAAGAACTCGACAAGGAAGGATTGTCGGCTGAAAGCTACAAGGATAGGTTTAAAAAAATTGTTGAAAAATCTTGTATCTGTGTTGGTTTGGGAACATCGACCATGAAAGCCCATAACATTGACACAACCGATGAGGGTGATGGCATATCAGTTTGTCCTGGCCCAAACATGGCCTACTTCTCGAAGAAGATGACCATGAAAGAAATGATTGACCACATTTATGGTAGGGCAAATATGATTTCACGTACCGACCGCCCTAATATGTTCGTGAAAGAACTGAAGCTTTATATCGATTACCTGAAAGATAAGATCGAAGAAACTCGTGCCTCGATGACCAATAAACAGGAAAAATATCTGGTCACTTTTGTGAACAACCTGAAAGATGGAGTGAGCTATTATCAACATATGTTTTCCGACCTAAAGCATAAATTCGAAGATTCCAAAGCCAATATCTTAGGCGATTTAGATTCGAGCAAGAAAATCCTGCACCTTCTGGATATTGAAATTGAAAATCTTAAGATTAGGGCCAAGGCATCGTAAATAATGATATTTGTTTAGGTCTTATACGAACAAAAGGTTAACTCCAATTCTTTGCTGAGAAAAAGATAAAAGATAGTTGAGCAATGAGAGACTTTCGCACCATTGTAGACATTCCCCAGTCGGAGAATAAAATAAACCATCGACAGGGAATTGTGCTGATGGGCTCCTGTTTTTCCGATTCCATTGGGCGAAAATTAGCCGATTACAAATTTCCGGTCGACATTAACCCTTTAGGGGTTATTTACAACCCGGCTTCCATTTCAAGTAGCATTGAAATTCTCGTCGACAAAAAGATATTCACCGAAGAAGATGTAAGTTTTGCCAACGAACGCTGGTTTAGTTTTTACCATCACAGCGATTTCTCAAATCGGGATAAAGACAAGTGTCTTGATTTAATCAACTTCGGTATTTCAGCGTCACATGATAACCTGAAAACTGCGGATTACCTTTTCATCACACTTGGCACATCGTGGGTTTTTAAATTGCAAAAGAACAATCGGGTAGTCTCGAATTGCCACAAACTCCCGGCATACGAATTTTCCCGTCACAGATTAAGTGTTGAAGATATTTCTTCTACTTTACAATTTAGTCTGGCCAGGCTTCATAAATTTAACCCTTCGTTGAAAGTTATTTTCACGGTAAGCCCCATCAGGCATTGGAAGGATGGTGCTCATGGCAACCAACTCAGCAAGGCTGCTCTTTTGCTTGCTGTTGAAAGGATATTAGAGATGAATCCATATTGCAGCTATTTCCCATCCTACGAAATCATGATGGACGAACTGCGCGATTACCGTTTTTACGATGCCGACATGCTTCACATTAGCCCAGTGGCAGTTGATTATTTTTTTGATCGTTTTGCCGATTGTTATTTTTCTTCTGAAACAAAATACCTGAACCAGACTATTGAAAAGATTGTGAAGGCATCGAAGCACAGGGCTTTCAATCCAAATTCGGACAGTTATATCAAATTCCTGAAATCGAAACTGAAAGATATTGAGGTTCTTGAAAAGAAACATCCTCACCTAAATTTAATTGCTGAAAAAGAATATTTCGAAGAAGAAATGAAAAAATATTCGTAGTTTGTAGCATTATTTTGAGATGTTAATTTAGCAATATGAAAACATTATGACCATTCTTGTTAATAAATACTTATGTACTGATGCACTTATTAGCATAAACAGTGATAGTTAATCTTAACCAGGCAACCATAAATGGATTTGATTTATAACAATTTGTAACTGAAATTTTAAAATTATGAAAAAGTCTACCCTACTTTTTGGAGCTACCCTGTTGGGCTTAGTTTGCCTGCTGGCTATTTTTAGTATTAATTTTGAAAAGCCTGTGAAAGACCTCGGCCCCATTGCCGGGGGAAACGGGAATATCGACGATTCAAAAGCCCGCTACGAATGGGAGCTTACCCGATTGAAAGATCCCGAGACAGGAAAAATCCCTGAAAATATCCGCAGGAAGGAAATTGCCTTTGCCAAAAAAATGCCCAACGACAGGCAGTTGAAAAGTGTAAGCTGGCTGGCGCGTGGCCCTTACAATGTGGGCGGTCGAACCCGTGCCCTAAAGCTCGATGTGACCAACGAAAACCGTATCCTGGCAGGTGGCGTTTCGGGTGGATTATGGCTGACAGAAGATGGTGGCCAGTCCTGGTCGAGGTTGAACGACCCGATGCAGTTTCCTTCTATTTCTTGCATAGCCCAGGACACCCGTGCAGGCAAAACCGATACATGGTATTACGGGACAGGCGAGATCAGGGGTTCAGGTTGGGCACCCGGTGCCTTCTACTATGGCGATGGCCTCATGAAATCGACCGACAACGGGCTGACCTGGACATCCATCCCATCAACCAGTACCAATATCCCACAATCCTTCGACTCAGACTGGAACTTTGTTAACAGGGTTGAGGTTGATCCTTCGGTCGATACTATCGATGTGGTATATGCCGCCACTTACGCCAGTATTTTCCGCTCGGAAGATGGTGGACAAACCTGGGATAAAAAAATTGGAAATTCAGTAGTAGGGAATTCATATTACACAGAATTAGCAGTTAGTTCCGAGGGGGTTGTGTATGCAACGTTAAGCTCCGATGGTGACGACAAGGGTATCTGGCGTTCGCCCGATGGGATCGACTGGACAAACATTACTCCCTGGGACACTTTTCCCCCGGTGTTCGAACGTATCGTCCTGAAAATAAATCCATCGAACGAAAACGAAGTCTTTTTCCTGGGTGAAACCCCCGGCTACGGGCAACACTCAGATTGTTACTTCGGAGGTGAAGACTGGAACAGCCTCTGGAAATATACCTACCAAAGTGGAAATGGGGTCGACACCGGCGGAGTTTGGAATAACCTTTCGGCTAACATTCCCAATTGGGGGCCAGCGGTGTTCGACAATTTCAATTCGCAAAATAGCTATAATTTGCTGATTGACATTTCACCGGCTAACCCTGATGTAATTGTGATTGGTGGCACAAATTTGTATGTTTCTACCGATGGATTCACAAGCACCGGCAACGTAAACCAAATTGGTGGTTTCATGCTTCATTCAACCTACCCTGCCAACTGGGACAGTTACCTGAACCACCACTCCGACCAACATGCCAATGCTTTTCTCCCTTCCAATCCCAGTGTGATGATCTCGGCCAACGATGGCGGCATATTCAAAACCTACAATGTTCTCGACACAGTGGTGGTTTGGGAAAAACTGAACAATGGCTACAACACAACCCAGGTTTACACAGTAGGCTTCGACCCTTCGGCCACCGACGATGTGATTGTGGCCGGGTTCCAGGACAATGCCAACTATTTTGTGAACACCGACGATACGTCTGCCCAGTGGACAATGCCCCTGCAAGGTGATGGTTCCTACATGGGCATCGCCAATGGGAAAACATTCTATTACCTTTCCATCAACAGGGGGAAGATGTACAAGATGCAACTGGATCCGAATGGGGCCGTGCTTGGTTTTAGCCGGATCGACCCAATAGGTGTGCCCGAAGATGATTACCAATTTATCAACCCCCTTGTGTTGGATCAAAACAACAACGACATTATGTACGTGGCTGCCGGACGGAAACTATATCGCAACACGGCTTTGTCTACCATTCCTCTAATGGGGAATTACGATACTATTTCAACTGGATGGTCAACCTACTCCGATACTTTACCTGGCACAACCTTGCAAATATCTGCAGTATCGGTTTCGAAGAACCCCGGCAACATTGTTTGGTATGGCACCACAGGCAGACGCATATACAAGGTGGTTGATGCCCATATTGGAGATCCTCAACATGTATTAATGCCCTTATCCCCATTCCCGGCTGCAAACGTGAGCAGTATTGCTATAAATCCCCAGAATGCCGATGAAGTTGTGGTAGTGTTTTCGAACTATAATGTTTACAGTTTATTTTATACATTAAATGGAGGCGACACCTGGATTAAGGGAGCAGGAAATTTAGAGGAACTCATAGGAGGTGGCGGCTCAGGGCCTAGCCTGAGGTCGGTTTCTATTCTACCCAGGCCCGATGGAACGCTTTATTTTGTAGGAGCAAGTACAGGTTTGTATGCCACTTACGAACTCGATAGCCTCAATACGGAATGGACACAAATCGGTACTAATTTCTTCGGAAATGTAATTGTGGAAATGGTACAAACCCGCGAAATCGATGGTCTGGTTGTGGTTGGCACACACGGCAAAGGGGTATACACGACAAGAATAAACCAAGTGTCTGAATTATTCCCCGGCGTTTCGGTGAAGGAAGAAATGACTTCTGACTTGAGATTCAATATCTATCCCAATCCAGTAAAAGACGTTTTGAACCTTGATTTTGAATCTCACTTTTCATCCCCAAAAATTGAAATACTCGACATTAATGGAAGGTTGATCCATTCGGAAGAATTAAACTCAGGTAAGCCGCAAGTCGATGTTACCTTATTCGTGGCAGGAACCTATATTTGCCGGGTGGTGGCAAAAGAAGGTGTTGCTTCGAGAAGGTTTGTGGTGAGATAGAAACATTATCCATCATGATAAGATGAATGAAAGTGACCTTATTTTTTCGTTTATTTGACCTTAGTAGCATTTATGCCACAGGAGCAGCGTCAACCTTATTATACGAAGAAAAATAAGTTAATAAGGTTGAAGAAATAATGTTTGGATTAGGCTACTAAGGTTAAAGAAAATGAAATAAGGTTTCTGTAATATTATAAACATATTCTCAATGAAAAAGACATTTATCATTTCCAGCCTAATAATACTCAGCATTGTAGGCATTGCTTATTTTTTCAATCCTGAAACAAAACCTCTTAAAACAATTTCGGATGGCAATGGCAACACTGCCGACCTTGCTGCCCGCATGGAGTGGATGCACAATCGGTTGAAAGATCCGGCCACGGGTGAAATCCCCCCCGGGATTAGGCAACAGGAACTGGCTTTTGCCAAGAGGTTTAGGCATGATAACACCATGAAAAATGTAAACTGGACTGCCCGTGGACCATTCAACGTAGGAGGCCGAACCCGTGCCCTGGCGGTGGATGTGACCAACGACAGCATCATCCTGGCAGGGAGCGTGAGCGGCGGGTTGTGGCGCTCGGTCGATGCCGGGCAAAACTGGGACCAGGTCACTCAACCCGACCAGTTCCCTTCCATATCGGCAATCGCCCAAGACACAAGGGCGGGAAAAACACACACCTGGTATTGTGGCACAGGCGAACTGATTGGAACTTCTGCCTCTGGGACTGGGGCCTATTTTTATGGAAATGGAATGATGAAATCGGAAGATGGCGGCTTAAATTGGTCACCTTTATTTAGCACAGCAACGAATACACCCCAAAGCTTTGATTCGCACTGGAACTTTGTTCACCGCATAGCTACCGATGCCTCTGTGGATACGCTCGATGTTGTATATGCTGCTACTTTTGGCCGAATTAACCGTAGCGAAGATGGAGGCCAGACCTGGCAAACAGTGCTGGGAGGAGATCCCGAAAGTTATTACACTGAACTGGCCATCACTAGCGATGGTGTTGTTTATGCCACCCTAAGCAAAAGTAACATCGCTGGTACCTACATTGACAACGGGATCTGGCGATCGCCTGATGGGATCAATTGGACAAACATCCTCGACACCGACACTTTTCCTCCGGTATACGAACGAATAGTGATCGCAACCAACCCCTCGAACGAAAATGAGGTTTATTTTCTTGGGAGAACACCTAATTATGGCCAGCACTCTCAAAACTTTTTCAACCGTGAGGACTGGATCAGTCTATGGAAATACACCTACCTGAGTGGCAATGGGTCAGACACAGGCGGAGTCTGGACAAATCTCAGCATGAATATCCCCAACAATGGGATCACCAATTTCGATAATTTCAACTCACAGGGCTGTTATAACCTCATCATGCGGATTAGTCCTGCCGATCCCGATTTGATAATTATTGGGGGCACCAACCTGTACCGTTCAACCGATGGTTTTACCAGCATGAACAACACCACTCAAATGGGGGGATATAGCATCGGGTCGTGGTCGCCGGGACATTGGACCGTTTACCTCAACCACCACCCCGATCAACATGAATTAATCTTTTTGCCTTCGGATAACAATGTCGTGCTGTCGGCCAACGATGGAGGTGTTTTCCGCACCGACCAGGTACTTGATTCCATTGTGGAATGGACTAATCTAAGTCACGGCTATGTGACCACACAATTATATACCGTGGGTGTAAACCCATCGACCACCGATGATATGATGCTGGCAGGCTTTCAAGACAATGGCAACTATTTTGTGAATTCGCCCGATCCCCAGGCCGACTGGGTGATGCCCCTAAATGGCGATGGTTCGTACATGGGGATTACCAATGCTGCCGATTATTTTTATCTGTCGATCCAGCAAGGGAGGATTTACAAAATGCACTTAGATAGTGCCGGTGGAGTACTTGGTTTTGGTAGGATCGATCCGATTGGACCACTAAAATCAGACTATTTGTTCATCAACCCATTGGCGTTGGATCCCAACGACAACGATATTATGTATGTAGGTGCCGGAAACAATCTTTGGCGCAACAATCAACTTTCGAGCATCCCGTTGGCGGGTAATTACGATACTATCAGCCAGGGCTGGTTCACTTATTCCGATAGTGCCTCTTCATCTTTGAAAATTACAACCATCGCCATTTCGAAGAACCCGGCCAATATTGTATGGTATGGCACTACCAGCCGGTTTATCTACAAAAAGGTTGATGCTCACACAGGTGATTCTGCATCTATCTTAATGCCCATAATCAAATTCCCTGTTGCCAATGTAAGTAGCATCGCCATCGATCCTTACAATGCCGATGAAGTATTGGTAGTTTTTTCGAACTATAACGTGTATAGCATTTTCTACACCCTCGATGGTGGCGATACATGGATAAAAGGAGGCGGAAACCTCGAGGAATCCATTACTGGTGGAGGTTCAGGGCCATCCATCCGATCGGTGGCTATTTTGCCAATTGGGCAAGACCGTCTGTATTTTGTGGGCACAAGTATCGGGCTTTTTGCCACCAACCAGCTCGATACCCTGAACACCGAATGGCATCAACTTGGATCAAACGATTTTGGCAATGTGGTGGTTGAAATGGTGAAAACACGCGAAACCGATGGATTGGTCATAGCTGCCACACATGGTAAAGGTATTTATACAACCCATATTACTTCGGTAGGACAAATTCTATCCGAACCTGAAATTGAAATTTCGAAAGATGAAACTAGTTTAAATGTATTCCCAAATCCACTCACCAATAGTACTACTATTAGTTTTTTTCTCAAAAATCCTGATCACATTAAAGTTTCTGTTTTCGATTTATCAGGGCGTTTGGTTCGAAGTTTTGATAAAGGATCGTTCCCGGCAGGAAATCAAAATTTCCAATTCGATGCCATTGGCTTGAGGGCTGGAAGCTATATTTTGAAAGTTGAAGGGCAAACTTATTTTGAATCGACAAAAATTGTGAAGCAATTGTAAATACAACTAAAATATCTCGCTTCAGCTGAGACTTTGGATAAAATGGCGGCAGCAATAAGTCCATCAATTTTTTCTATTTCGATGGATTGTCAAGTAAGTAAACAACTTACAGGTTTATCCAATTTGGGTTGTCTCCAGATTAAATATCAAAGAATTCGTAATCGTAACGGGTAAAAGAAAATCCTACTTGTTCTTCGAGGATGTTGCCCTGTTCGTCGAACTTCGATGTTTTTTCCATTTCGACTATGCCATTTGCATGGATGCGTTTCTCTGTTTGCGAATGATTTTCATCGTCGTATAATGTTTGTACAATTTGGGCGCTGCTTGCTTGTTGATTGATTACCCGTCCCTTTTCATCGTACGAAAAAAGAATTTTATGGGTGAGTTGCCCTTTCGAGTTGAAACTTAGCTGACTCAAAACATGTCCCTCATCGTTGTAGGTAAGTTTCGAAGAAAGCGAATAACGCCCGCCACCGGTCGATTCTTTTTGTATGACGAGCCTGCCATATTCATCGTATTCGTTCTCGTACTTATCTTGTAGTTTGCCCTCGTAATTATAGATTTCTTTCAAAATCAGCTGGTCTTTGTCGTCGAAAATCAGTACTTCTTTTTCCTCCAGTTCTCCATCCTCATCCCTCGATGTAATTGTAAGTTGCTTATCCTTACGCTCATATTGAATGGACGACTCCGAGCCATCGTCATAAAACTTTTTCACCTCGAGTATAACACCGGCATCGTCGCGGATATATTCGGCCCTTTCGCTTATTTCATCCTCGGTAAAATACTCAATTTGCTCAATCAAATGGCCTTTTTCGTTATATTTTGATGTGGTTTTGCTCTCCAATTCGCCATTGGGCGTGTACTGGGCAGCGCAGACAACATTACCCTTTTCGTCGTATTCGAGATAGGATGATTTGTGGGGGTCAATGATTTGATCGCCTTCTTTGTGAAAAGTAGTTGCGGTAACCGATTTTGTTTTCTTCATAGATAAAATTCTTTATGGGCATTTTATTAAATCCACCTTCTAAATGTTCATTCGTTTTCTTTATTTGTTTCATGGTTTTGGAGTAATGGAGTGCTGGCGTATTGGGCTGTCCTTTTGCAAACATTTCCCTTCATTACTCCAATACTCCATCACTCCAATTCACTGTCCTTTGAAATTTTCATCTCCTTTATTAAATAGGTGGATTTTTTCTTACACCCAGTTTTATTTGTCAATAAAAAGCCAGGCCAAAATTACAACAATCACCAAAGATGGCAACATATTGATGACTTTGATATTTTTTATTTCGAGGATTTTCAGGCCCAGCCCCAAAAGAAGTATCCCCCCAACTGCAGACAGTTCATTAATTACCGCAATGTCGAAATAATTACCTGCCCAACTTGCGGCAAGCGTAAGTCCGCCCTGGTAGATTATTAGTGGTACAATTGAAAAGATCACCCCAATGCCCATTGCAGCGGCAAGGGCTATGGACGAAAAACCATCCATTACCGATTTGGCAAGCAAGAGTTTTGGTTCGTCATCCAGACCTTCTTCAATAGCTCCGAGAATAGTCATCGAGCCAACACAGAAAAGCAGGAAGGCTGTGACCAACCCTTCCGTAAACCGGCCACCTTTTAGCGAGAATTTATTTTTTATCTTTTCGCTGAAACCGTGTACCCATTCTTCCAAACGCATGGCCTCTCCGGCAACGCTTCCTATCAGGATAGAGAAAACCATGATGAGAAATTCATTTGTTTTGAGGGCCATCGAAGCGCCTAAAAACAGAGTAAACAAGCCCAGCCCCTGAAACACTATTTTCGAAAACCGTTCGGGCAAACGCGAATGGAGCAACATCCCGATGCTTCCTCCTACAATGATAGCTGCGGCATTTATTAAGGTTCCTGTCATGGGGTAAAGATAAAGGTTAAGTGCCAACGATGAAATATCATTGTATTAAAGTTGATTGCTTATGTTTGACAATAGTACAAAATAGGAACAATCCTTTCTGTCGACCTTATAAATTTAGCGAAATTTGTATAATTGACCTGATGAATTTTGCTTAATTTATCAGGTTGAATTGATGAGAACGAGCAACCAAATATCGTTTACATGATAGTGCATTACTCAATTCAAAAAAGGACATATCCGATTTCTGATGTCTTTTCATTATTTTCAGCCAAAATTTTAACGACTATGAAATATCTGATTATTTGTTTGATTAGCCTTTCCATTTTGTCCTGTACATCAAAGAAAAATGGGCTGGTGATTGTTGAAAACGGAAGGACGGAATATAAAATCCTTATTGCCCCCAATACCGATTCATTGACTCAAAAAGCCGCTTCGGAATTGAGATATTACTTCCACGAAATTTCTGATTGCGAGCTTGAGGTCACTACTGAAATGAATGATGTCGGTCGTTTTATAAAAATCGGAAGTCAAATTATAGATGATTCCTTGGTTTTAGGAAAATTATCGGGTTTGAAAAGAGATGGTTTCATTTTAAAAACTTCGGGTAAGAATTTGTTGATTGCCGGGATGAACAGCCGGGGCAACATATTAGGCGTTTATGCTTTGCTTGAGGAGTACCTGGGCTGCATGAAGTTTCCTTATGGCGAGGAGCATATCCCCAAATCGGCGAGTATTGAAATCCCTAAAATCGACAAGTTGTACAATCCCAGTTTTTCGTACCGGCATATTTATTTGCACGATAAAACCGACAGCAAACTCATCGACTGGTACCGCATCGAAAACCTTGATGAATGGGGCATGTACGTCCATACTTTTCAAAAGCTTGTTCCACCCGACTTGTATTTTGAAGAGCACCCCGACTATTTTTCGCTTGTGAACAACCGCCGGATCAAGGATGGGCAACTTTGCCTGAGCAATCCCGAGGTGATCCAGTTGCTAAAAGACAACTTACGGAAAGAAATTGCTAAAAAGCCCGGCTTTAAATATTGGTCGGTGTCGCAAAACGATTGCATCAATTATTGCGAGTGCGAAGCTTGCAATAAACTTTACGAAAAATACGGTAACATATCGGGGGCATACATCGAAATGGCCAATGCCATTGCCGCCGAATTCCCTGATAAGCAAATCTCCACGCTGGCCTATCAGTTTACCCGTTCGGCACCCAGAAATATCCAGCCCCTCGACAATGTAAATATTATGTTTTGCTCCATCGAGTGTAACCGGAGCATGCCTTTGGTCGATGATCCCCGGAGTGCCGATTTTGTGCAGGAAATGAAAGACTGGAGTACATTGACCGATAATATTTATATGTGGGATTACGTGGTGCAGTTCGAGAATTACTTGTGCCCTTTCCCTAATTTCTCGACCCTGCAATCGAACATCCGGTTTTTTAACGAGCACAGGGTGGATATGATTTTCGAGCAGGGATCGAATACGAACTGGTCGGATATGAAGGATTTGAAATTGTACCTGCTCTCGAAACTGGCCTGGGATGTAAAGGCCAATGTCGATTCACTCACCAACCGTTTTTTTGATGTGTATTACGGTGAAGCCCAAAAGCCTATCCGTGCTTATTTCGATTTGGTGCATCAAAGGTTGAAAGAAAAACAGGAGGAGCAAAACCTGAATATTTATGGCTTTCCGGTCGATTATGTGAACAGCTTTTTGAAACCTGAATACTTGATTGAATACAAAGCTTTGATGGATAGCGCCGAAATACTGGGACAAAAAGATTCGGTTCTTCTAAAGCGGGTTTGGCGGGCACGCATGGCAATCGATTTTGCCTACATCGACATTGCCCTGAATCATAACAGCACTATTCTTACTTTCTTCAAAAATGAGGATGGGCACAAAAAACTCGACCCGGTCATGTTGAATTATCTCGACAGAATGGTTGAGATTGGCGAGCAATGTGACATTCGCAATGTGAATGAGAAAAACCTGACACTGGTGGATTATCGCAAATACGTTCTGCGAAACCTATCCTGGATCCTTAAGGATAACCTGGCCAAATTAGCCAAAATAAATATCCTTACAAAGTATTCTGAAAAGTACCAGCTATTCCTAATCTGAGTAATATTAGAAACCCATTTGGGATAAGCGCATAAATTCCCTATTCAGTGGCTTACGCTACTGTCAAGATTCGTTTATGTTTGGTTTACATGTTGCCTCCTTTTTGGTTTATTTGGTTT
>JAIOYV010000008.1 GCA_021740905.1 Bacteroidales bacterium | reverse complement strand
CAATCCTTCTTGATGTGGCCAAATTACAAAATCCAATCACTGTCCCCTGGCTAAATAATAAAAAATTGGAGATTGTTTTTACACCCTAATTTTAGGAGCAAATTATGCACAGTTTAAGAACCTGCGAAAATCGGTGATGTAATCAACACTTTAAGAGAACAAGGTTTAATTGAGAGTAGTTTGTAATACTTACAAATAAGCCAGAAATTAAGTTGAAAGATATGGATTTGAAATCTTTTCCGAAGCTTACAGTATCACCGGCATCCCCAACTGAAAGCCCAGTTCCTGCGCTTCGTCAATGGCTTCGGCTTCCGATTTACATTTCTTTACAGCTACCCGTGCTTGTTTTTTCTGGCTGATAAGGAAAACCCGAAAATCGCGATGTTCGATATTCAATGTCCTGTTCCCCCGGCTGAAAGCCTGTTCCCGTCGCTTGTTTTCGGCCACTTTGAGGGAGGTGAATTTATCGAGCTTTGACCAGGCACCAATCTTTAGGAATCCAAATAGGTTATTGTAAAAACGTATCCGCTTTCGCTCGGTATCAATTTGAACCCCTGTATGGCTAAAAGCAAAAAAAAATCCCAATATCAAAAGCAAAAAACCAATCCGCACCCTGATTGTAACAACCCCGGCAAGCAATAGAATGTATCCCGCAAAACTGCCTGTGCTGCCAAAAGATTTATCAAGCTTGTTTTCTATGATCATGAGTTTGGAGTTAAAGAGTTAATATAGTTCTGAGTTCTGAGTTCTGTCCTACTGCGCTAAAGCTTCGTAGGATAAAAGTTGAAGAGTTTGGAGATCATTCGTTTTATTTTCCTTTTGGTTCAAATAAATAATTTCTAATTCATTAACAGAGAACCTACAACCTCCCTTACCGTAGTTGGACTGAACTCCTCAACTCAGAACTTTTTTAACTTAGAACTCCTTAACTCATTTCCTTAAAGAAATCGTACAGCAAGCGCACAGCCACAGCGGTAGCCCCTTTTCCCCGGTAGCTGTCGTTTTTTTGATTCCATGATGGACCTGCAATGTCGAGGTGGGTCCAGGGGTATTCAGTAAAACGTTGGAGGAATTTCCCGGCAGTGATAGCCCCTGCCTCGCGGCCACCAATGTTTTTCATGTCGGCAATGTCCGATTTTAGCATCTCGTCGTATTCCTCCCACATTGGGAATTCCACAATACGCTCGAAAACCCGGAATCCCGATTCGGTGAGCTTCGAAAAATATTTCCAACCTTCGTCGTTTCGCATTCCGGCCATCGCTTCATTACCGAGTGCCATCACTGCCGAACCGGTGAGAGTGGCAATATCGACCACAAATTCGGGGTCGTATTTTTTTGCATAGCTGAGTGCATCGGCCAGGATCATCCGACCTTCGGCATCAGTATTAAGAACCTCAACGGTTGCCCCACTGTGCATATTTATTACATCGCCAGGGGTGTAGGCATTTCCATCGGGGCGGTTGTCGGTGGCAGGTACAAGACCAATCACATGGACTGGGATATTATTTTTCGCCAAACCATAAAGAGTTCCGGCAACAGCAGCTCCACCGGCCATATCGCATTTCATGTAGTCCATGCTGTTGGATGTCGGTTTCAAGCTCAATCCACCAGTGTCGTAAACAATTCCTTTGCCTACCAAGACAAAGGGTTTTTTGTTTACAGCATTTTTAGGTTTCCATTCCAGGATCGTAAAAGTAGGAGGATCGATACTACCTTTGTTCACGGCCAACAGCCCGCCCATTTTCAAGGCCTGGATTTTTCTTTTGTCAAAAACTTCGACACTGAACCCGGCTGTTTTTCCCATTTCCTGGATTTCGACAGCAAGCTGGTTGGCTGTTAAAAAGCTGAGTGGTTCATTCACCAAATCCTTTGTAATTGAAACCGCACAGACCAGGTTGCTGAGTTCATCTAATTCTGGTTGGCACAGGGTTTCAGCATAAATCTGGATGGTAGCCAAGGAGTTTTTCTTTTCCTCCGCATCCTTGAAATATTTCAGGAACTGATAATTGCTCAGGGCCAATCCTTCAGCATAAGCCAACAATACATTTTTCTCCAGATCAATATTCACCAGGCAAACAGATTCCGGTTTATATCCGGCAACACGTCCATGAAGTTTGGCGGCCTCTTTCCGGCTGATTTCCATTGTTCGGTTCGAATCATCCTTTTTTTCGATCAACTGTACTAACCTGAAAGTTGGGAAGGATTCGAGAAGCACTTGCTTTTGCTTATTCTCAACAGCTTTATGGATGAATGCGAGTTCGGCTTTTGAGAAGTGTTTAGATAGATCGCTATCCTGATAAGCTAAAAAAACCTGAAAGTTGCTTTCTTTCCAGTCCGAAATTTTTTGTATTGATATCATAATTTATAAATGATTAATGTCTATTGATTATTGAATAATTAAAACCTTATTCTTTGTTTTTAAACCTTAGTAGCATACAAAAACCCCATTACATCAACCTTATTAGCAATTTGTAATATGGTTTTATTTATCGATTCAAATTGGGCTACTAAGTTTAAAAAAGAAAATAAGGTTATTAAAATCTCTGTAAATGCCAAATTTTAAATTGAACGCAATTGGTTTCTGCCAAAATAAGTAAAACTTACTTTCAGAAACTACTTTACAAATTTGGAGGTTGCAACTCTATCTTCCGATTTCATCTCGATAAAATATACCCCTTCATTCAAATCAGAAACATCAACAGAAATTAATGCTGAATTGTTCTTGCTATATTGTTTTACCAACCTACCTGTAAAATCCAAAATACGAATGTCAAACGCCTTTAAATTTTGATTCTCAGGGTTGATGTATAAAATATCATCCACAGGGTTTGGGTAAACCTGCCACTGTCCAATAAGGCTTTCATCTATGCTGTAAATAGAGGTAAAAGCAATTTGTTGATTGTTGACTGCGTTTCCGGCCAGGTCTTCCACAGCATCAACAGTCAAAATATAATCACCCACCGATAGGGGTGAAAGAGTAAGGATCACTTTCGTTTTATCAAAAGCATGGTGTGCAGCAGAGATTACCGTAATGCCATTGTTGATCTGATAATTTGCAAGGTCCTCGGCAGAAGCCTGTGTCACTTCTTCCGTAAAGTTTACATGCATTATGGTCGAGCTGAATAGCTGAATAGTATTTACCGAAGGGGCTTGGGAATCGACCCCGGCTTCGACATCATCAGATTCCCGAAGTTCAATTTTAAATTCCCCAAAATCCCACTTCAAGGGTCCTGTTATGCTATAAAAATTCCCTATAGTGTAATTGAAAGAATAGACTGCCGAATTATGAATAAGGCAGTTACCCGATCCATCGTTCACTTTCCACATACCATATAGGGTGTCGCCCACGCACTGCGCATCTTCCACACGGATCAATACCCCTTCGTATTGTTCGTCCCAAACATCGCCTGTTGCAAGAACAACTGGGTCCGGCAAAGGGTTGTTGGATGAAATGGGATAAAAATCGGTGACGTTCGACAACTCGGTCATATCGTAATATTCCGAAATCTCACCTGTAACAATTAGGCTATCGCCAATTTGTGGGAAGTAGCCAGAGTTGTACACAAAAAGCCCATTCCATGCCCCAGTTCCGTTTTGCAAGAAAAAGTCGGCCCCGAAAGATGCCGTCACGACACCACCAGTAGAAACTGTCTGTCCATTATAAGGAGTTGAGGCGGTTTGTCCCTGGATGTCATAAATGCTGGTCAGGGTTCCGGCAAAGGGTTCGTTGGCTACCCGGTACGAGCCAAAATAGGTTTTTTGTTCGGTGCCGGCATCGGCAACAATTTTAAAATACATTTTGGTCGATGCAGCTTGTCCGGGGATTTGTCCCGAATAATTGCTCCCTGATGCAGAAAGTGAAACCTGATTGGATAAGCTCCCCCATGAGTAGCCCCAATATAAAGTAGCCCCAACAATAGTTCCCCCTGTATTATGGGTGATCGTTGCATTGATCGTGACAGTATCATCTGCTTCGGGTATTACCGGAGAACTCACCACGTTGGTAATGAAAATTGGGCTTGGAGTAGCACCATTCCAGATAATCTCGGCAAATTCAGGATAATCAACAAAAGGATTCCGGTTGTGCTGCCAATTGAAGACTACATCATTCCTGTTCTTCTCGAATTCATCAGGTGGGTCGGCAAGGTTCCAGGCCAAAAGTGTGGATAATTTCCCATGTTCGGGTGCAGGGTAGGTATTTACATAATCGACTACTTCCAGATCGAGTTCGCCATTGGTACCTTCGTAGCGGGTGGCCATATAAAAGATCATCCGGGCCACATCGCCTTTAACCTCGTTGCGAGGCTCCCACGAGTTGTTGTCGGCATAGCAACCTGTGGCAATTCCATTGTCGTACACCTGGGTGCCTCCATTATCAAAATCCTTGTAGCTTCGGGCTGAGTTTACCGAATTATCTACCGGCCTGATGGCATGGGCATCGGTGCCTGGTCCCGGATCGGTACCAAAATCGCCATGCGACTTGGCCCAGATGTGTTCGCGGTTCCAGTAATCCAACGAATCGACCACCGAAGCAAAGTTTGCTTTCGGGATGGACCAGCCGGTATAAACCAGGATAATGTTATCGGGATTGTTGGGGTCTTCGTCAGAATTTTTTAGGATTTGCTTTACCGTGCTGTAATGGTACTTTACATGTCCATCGATAATGGTATGAAGGGCCGACTTTAAATTTGTTCCGGTTAAGCCTTCGGTTCCATCATAATAATTGAGAGGCTGCGCATAGATGCCCATTCCGAGCAATACTATTCCTATTAAGATTGAAATTTTTTTCATATTGATTCTTATTAACTTAATTAAAATGATAATTTTATTGATGTCGAAAACCGGCGGCCCATACCAAAAAATACCGAGGCTGAATTGGCATCAAAATTATTGGTTGGTTTGCTATAGATGTAGCCATCATTATTTTGAGCATCCGTAATATAAAGTGCATCAAAAATATTGAGTAAACTAAATGTAAATGTAATTCTTTGGTTCGATTCAAAATTCCATGTATATCCGGCATGAAGATCGAAAAGTGTGTATTTAGGGGCTTCCCATGAATCTCGTGGATTGCCGTCCGCATCAATCGCATTTCCTGTTCCGGTTAAAGTAGTTGGTTCCATCTGGGCAAAGTACCTGTCGAAAGAAGTACCTTTCAGCATTAAATACAAACTTTTAACAGGTTCGTAGCGGATACTTGCCGCATACTGAGTTTGGGCTGCATCACTAATATGAACACCTGTCGCATCAAAATCAAAGTAATCATAAAATGCCCCTGTATTCCTGTTATAGCGGGATACATTTTCAACTTTACTTGTCCATCGCCAATCGCCAATAGAAGCTAGGCCCTGAAGTTCGAGATTGGGCAAAATCTTGTAAATCACATCTGTTTCAATTCCCATGTGAAGGGCATCAACCCCGGGGATTTCCATATATAAATCCACATCGCCGTCTTTGGTTGATATCGAATTCATTGCACGGTTTAACCAACGGGTGTAATAACTGTTCACATTAATGGCAAATCTAGACGCCGTAAATGTGTAACCCAATTCAACGGCCTTAACAACCTCATTGTCTGTATTATCTCTGAAAGCTGCAGAATACCCTTGATAAATATAGTCGGAAGGTCGGACTTTGGAAAGGTAACCTGTGTTTATAAACACATTGGCACGTTCGGTAAGGTTGTAGTTAAATCCCCACTTAAATGTATAGCTTGGCTTCCATAACCAATCTGTCTTTCTAGTCGGACTATCCGGTAATTGAAAATAGTCTTCCTTCTGAAATCCGGTATAAGCCCCACTCACATTGAAAAACGTAGAATAAATGCCTGTTTTAAATTCAACCTGTCCAAACAGGCCACCCCAACGGACCCATTCATCATCACTAAAATATACATTTCCCCCTTCGCGAACAATTGGATCGGTTAAATTCTGGTTCTCTGATATGGCATAATCGGCACCCAGAAGATCATACACTTCTTGCGTATGAGAACCTTTATAGCTGCGTAAATCAATTCCACCAGAGAATTCCAATAATTCGCTTTGTCTATAATTAAAGGTGGAAAGAAAACCATACCAAAAATGCTCGTTTCGACGTAATACCCTGTAATTTCCAGCTTGTCTTTCCGTAAGACTGTAGGCAGTATTTGCAGATTGAAGAATGTCAACATTCGCATCATAAAACTCTTGAAAATTGATCTGTCCATTTTCATCCAGGTTATTATCCTTCAGGCTGTTTCGCATATCGGTACCTCCTCCTTTACCTGTTGATAAGTATAAGATGTTAGAAATATATAGCCTGTCGTTCACTGACCAGAAATCGCGTAAACTATACATGGGTTTAAAGTAAATATTTTCTTTTAGGTGTATTTTTTCTCTATTTGCATGAATCGTATCATAAGCTGTAGGCAACCAAATATCCTTTGTAGGAATGTACATTGAATCGGTAGTAATTAGTTTGTAACGTTCCAAATAACCCCATTGTTGATTGTAGGTAATGCCTTTATTTACATAATCAATTGTATCTCCATCAGTAGGTTTATACCACGGAAATTTCGTCACACCTGCCACATCCACCGCATACGTGCTGTCATAAGTAGCAATAGCTCTTTTATATGCCCTTTGACCATGCGACTGGGGAGCACCATAAGTTGAAAAACTTAAGATGTGATTGCCCAACCTCTTTTCCACTTTACCATAATAAAAATACGCATTGCTCCAGGTTTCATCCACCCAGCCATCTCCTTTTTTGTGCGAAAATGCCATAGTAACTCCCCAGTTTCCTGGTAATTTACCACTATTATAGGCTAATGATGAAGTCGATTTTCCTTCGCTTGATAATTCTTGTTTGAAATCGAATCTCTTTTTTTCTTCAATCCCTTTGGTCAGGATATTCATGGTTCCGCCCACTGATGGCAAGGCCAACTTGGAAGCACCCAATCCTCTTTGAACCTGGATGGAACGTGTGACCTGATCCAGGCCAAACCAATTGGACCAATATACCCAACCGTTTTCCATGTCGTTAACTGGGATACCATCGAGCATAACCCCTACATTGCTTTGGCTAAACCCACGAATGGTTATCCGGGCATCTCCATCGCCACCACCTTGTTGTGTGGCATACACACCAGGTGTTGAATTTAGGATCATAGGAATATCCTGGCCGGCAAGCTCCTCTTCAATTTTGGCAGGAAGCACATTGGTAAAAGCCACCGGGGTTTCACGGGCAATGGCCACATCGGCTACCACACTTACTTCATCAATGATTCTCGAATTCAAATTGAACTCGAAATACATGTTTTTATTCAAATTGATTTTCTTTTCCTGACCCTCGAAACCTACGTAAGTAACAGAAACATTGTATTCGCCAGCCTCGACTTCAATACTAAAACGGCCATCGAAATCGCTTACTGTTCCCACACCCGATTTGAGGACAATGTTGGCACCTATTAAGGTTTCTCCCGTTTCTGTTGCCTTTACAATTCCTGTAATCCGGTATTTCTGACTGAATGTAACCGTAATTGCCAATACGGAAAAGATTATGATAAGTAGTCCTTTTTTCATAAGTCAATTTGTGTTTTTGAAGTAAAACATGATCAGTAAAAATTATTCACTAAATTCTTAAGAATATCTAAAAACTCAATTTACCAAATATAAAAAAAGGTATTTCCCTCCTAAAAAGGAAAATACCTTTCGAGTCCTTTTCTGATCTTATTATTTAATAATGAATTTTCTTGATGTTTTGGTGCCATCCATAAAAGTGACAATGGCAATGTGTAAGCCTGATAATTGCTCTGTTAACTGAACCTCCATATCTCCTCGTTCAAAATTATTCTTTTTGGTAAATATAGTTTGACCAATGGAATTGATAATGCGCACAGACTCTATGATGGCAGTACCTTTTACCGTAAATTGATTACCGCTTACAGGATTTGGGAAAAAGTAAATTTCGTTTTGTTTCTTAATTTGACCTATACCATAAGTAGGGTCGCACTCGCAATCGTGGAATCCGAGGTTATCCCAAATATTGGCAGTAATGTGAGCAGAATCCGCAGCACTCCAATAGCCTGGTACAGTGTCCCATTCATTTTGAACCATAAAATACACGTCGGGTGATTGAAGACTTCCCGGGTTGTATTTTACCCCATGCAAAACAGAAGCTTTACGAATAAGAGTATGATTGGCTGTCCAAGGAAGCCACCAGTAGGTTCCGGCTGCATAATTCAGACTGTCAACATCGCACCATCCTTCACCTGGGTCTTCGCCTATTTTTCCAAAAATATCAACGATCGTCCCATTAATGTTTTCAATGGTCAGTGCATCATTGCCATTAAAATAAGTTGGTGCCGGATACTCATGATCCAACTGATCGGCTAAAAGTTGTAAGGCTGGATCACAAGGTGTGCTAGTCCCCACTAGCTCGGTTTGCCCGTTTATTAGAATAAAAGTACTATAAGGTTGAATTGTCCCAACCAAAGTGGTTATTCCTCCGGAAGTTGCTGTATTCGAGCCGTTGCTGTAGCGCTTCACCTGATAATTCGACAAATCGATTGGATTGGCCGTAGGGTTATAAATTTCGATGCCTTTACTATTGGCCGTCCCTTCCACATATTCCGAAATAAAAATATCGGAACAATCCTGTGCAAATAGGAAAGTTCCCATTAGTAGCCCAACAAATGCAAGTAAAATTTTCTTCATAATAAGTCTATTTTATATTCGTAATTTTATTGATTTCAAAAGAAATATTAGCATCACAATATTACGAATTTTTCCTGGAACGGAATATATAAACGATGTTAAATATTTGTAAGTAAAATTCGGACAAAAAGTTCCCTGCAATAAATAAAAACAGGACCTTTTTTCAAAAGCCCTGTTGAATTTTGCCCTCCGACCAAGAGAGCCTAAAATCTGTCTATGGGGTCAATAACAGATTGCTATTAGTTTGAAAAGTAGACCTGGTTGGAGAGGAAATGGTTGCAGGGATTCTAAATGATTATTGATGAATGACAATTGATGAATAAAGTGGAATACCCATGCCCAACAGTAAATAGTAAATCGATATAAAGGAAATATTCTTTGTTAAAGCTTGGTTTAAAAATCCTTCATCCATTCATAGAAGCGATAATGATCGCCATCCATCCCCAGTTTTTCATACACTTTTTGGGCTGAGATATTATCCTTGTCAACATATAGGCGAAGGCCTCCATATTGTACCGAGTTTTTGACAAACTCCTGGAGGTTCAGATACATCTGCCGGAAAACTCCTTTACCCCGAAACTCTGGCAACACATATACCGACTGAAACCATAGCACGGTGGAATTCCGCCAATCGCTCCATTCGGGTGTCATTAACATGGATCCAATAATCTGATCCTTGGTTTCGGCTACCCAATAATTTCCTTTCGTTTCATCTTCAAAAACAGCTGTGACACCTTTTTCCACCACAACAGTATCTAATTTCAGATCCTCTGTTTCGAGGGCCATTTTGATTTGAAAATCTTTAATGATGTTTGCTTCTGTGGCCAATGCAAGTCGTACTGTAAATTCCATCTTTTATTCTTTTTTGATCTCGCAAATATCCCATATTTTGGATCATTTCGCTTTCTTTTGAATTTTTCTTTGTACTTTTATTGCAAATTATTGCGTTGAGCCTGTAACTTTTCAGGAAAGGGTTTCGTCACACGGCTGACTTTGAAAAACTAGAATGACTGTAAAAGAATATAATAGTGCTGTTGATTTGTATTCCGATGGGGTTTTCCGCTTTATCCTTAAAAACATCAGGGATGAAGAAAAAGCCAAGGACATTGTTCAGGAATCGTTCACAAAGCTTTGGATCAACGCCGAAGGGGTAAACTATCAAAAAGTGAAGTCGTACCTTTACTCGACAGCCTATCATACAATGATAGATGGAATAAGAAAAGAGAAACGGATAGTCGATTTTGAAAATGTACGGGCCATTGAATATTCACACAGCGAGCAATATTCTGATTTGGCAGAAATACTCAACGATGCTGTAAAGCGTTTGCCCGACGATCAACGGTCGGTGGTTTTGCTCCGCGACTATGAAGGGTATTCGTACAAGGAGATCTCGGAAATTACAGGATTAAACGAATCGCAAGTAAAAGTGTACATATACAGAGCAAGGGTGTTTTTGAAGAATTACATCGGTAGCACAGAGGCAGTGGTTTAAATTAAATAGATAGTAAGATGTTGATTACAAGGAACAATTATGAAGAATTCTTTTTGGATTACCTCGACGGTAATTTGAACCCGGAGCTTGAGCAGGAGTTTCATGATTTTCTTGCATCGAATCCCGATTTGAAAGAAGAATTGACTGAAATGGAAAGCGAGGGGGCAATTTCCATACAACCCACCTCCGCCATTTTCGAACCTAAAGAAAGCTTGAAACAAAACGAGTTTGCCCTAATTGGCCAGCCTACTTATACTGAAAACACAGCCATTGCTTATATCGAAAATGATTTAACCCCAGAACAAAAAAAGGAATTTGATAAGATTGTAGACCATAACCCATCGGCCAAGAAAAGTTTTCTGATGTTTCAGAAAACAAAACTTGTGGCTGATACAAGTGTGGTATATAAGGAAAAATCAGGATTAAAGCGGGTCCTTATTCTTGGCCTTACGCAAATGAATTTTTACAAAGCCATTTCCATTGCAGCCAGCTTTCTTTTGATTTTCTCGCTTTATTTTCTGGTTGGAAATGAACCCGGATTGCGCGACCCAGGAAAGATTTCAAAGAATCAAATTCCTCCTGTGCAAATTGATTTAGACAAAGCGGAAATAGAAGATATCGCTTTGACAACAGAAAAACTTGCCGGGCCGGAAGAAAATATAGTTCCCGAAAAAGATTTAGCCAAAGGGAAAGAGGGTCTTGAAATCAAGAAGATTAAAGAAACAGAGAAAACTAAAGAAAAAGTCCTGAAGGTTGAAAACCCACAGATCGACCCTAAGAAATCGAGAGAGGAAGATGGCAAAGACGATAAAAAATCGTTGATGCCCGATCCAAAAGAAATAAAAAAGCTGGAGCCGCAAGATGTAAAACCAGATATCAAAAAGAAAACGACACCCACAAAACGCATGGTGAAACCGGTGGAAATCCATTCGCAGGGTTTACTGGCCAGTAATACAGAAAAGAAAAATGATGACAGCAAGTTCTTAAACCTTCGCCAGTTGACAACCCATTTGTTCAAGAAAAAAGTGTTGAAGCAAAAGGAAGAGGAGATCAACAACAACAAGATCGATTTCTGGGAAATTGCCGATGCCGGTGTGAAAAGCCTGAACAAAGTGACCAAACGTGACATGAAGCTAATAAGAGAGTACAATACCGAAGGCGAATTGATTGCTTATGCCGTGGAATCACCTTATCTCTCTTTTGAGAAAAATCTCAGAAAGAAATAATACTAACATTAAATAGGGATTAGAAAGCCCGGCAGATTGCCGGGCTTTTTTATTTATCTGGAATAATTTCCGTATTTCAATATGTAGTTGGTATTAGATAAAATTCCAATTTTAGTTACTATCACATAATCAATACAATATGACTTATTAGATAATTTACATCAAAAAAAACTAAAATTTTAGTACTATGTATTGCATAATACAATTTAAAACACATATCTTTGCAAAGAATATTAATGTGTGAAGTTTGGTATTATGTGTTGTTTTGGAAATTATAAACTTGAAATTGAAATTAGACACCGTGGAATTGGTCCTTGTTTAGTCGCGATAAATCGCGCCTCTACATTAACTATGAACGATTAACTTTGAACTTTTTAACTCGAAACTCAGAACTCTTTAACTCAGAACTTTTAAACTCTCTTTAACATGAAAACGGAAAATACAAAAGCGCAGATGCGAAAAGGAGTGCTGGAGTATTGTATCCTTGCCATCCTGTCGAAAAAAGATTCGTATGCGAGCGACATCATCCAAAAGCTGAAGGAATCGAAATTGATCGTGGTGGAAGGAACACTTTACCCACTCCTTACCCGGTTAAAAAACGCCGGGTATTTAACCTACCGGTGGGAAGAATCGACACAGGGCCCGCCGCGGAAATATTACGAGCTTACCTCCCCCGGAAAAGATTTTTTAAGCGACCTTGATGCCTCCTGGCAGGAGCTTGTCGACTCGGTGGATACTTTAAATAAAAACCTATAAACTGATCAGTCATGAAAAAAACATTCACAATAAACATAAGCGGCATCATTTTCCATATTGATGAAGATGCCTACGAAAAGCTCCAAAACTACCTGGGCTTGATTTACAAACGCTTTTCCGGTACGGATGAAGGCAAGGAAATTATTGCCGACATCGAAGCCCGTGTTGCCGAGTTGTTCAACGAAAGGTTGAAGGAAACCAAACAAGTGGTTTGTCTCTCTGATGTCGATGAGGTAATTGAAACCATGGGTGATCCCAGCGAGTTTGAAACAGAGGATGAACCTGCCGAAGAGGGCAGGAAATTCAAGAGCGAATCCAATTACAAAACTGGCAAGCGCCTCTATCGTGATTCGGACAACCGGATTTTGGGTGGTGTCTCAGCCGGGATTGGAGCCTATTTTGGTGTCGACCCGGTCTTCATCCGGATACTGTTCATTATTTTTGGTTTCTTCCAGGTGGGTATACCTGCTTATATTATTCTTTGGATTGCTGTACCAGCCGCCCGAACAACAGCGCAAAAACTCGAAATGAGGGGCGAGCGGGTCAATGTGTCGAACATCGAACGCTCCATAACCGAAGAATTCAACGAGGTGAAAAACAATTTCAGCAACTTCAGGAAATCGAAAGGATATAACCGGACCAAAGAAAACCTAAGCCCCCTGGTCGATGCAATTGGTTCGATAATAAGAATTGCAGGCAAAGGAATCCTGATTTTGCTTGGCGTTAGTTTTATTGCCTTGGGAGTATTGGTTATTTTGGGTTTCGTTGGCTCTTTCTTTTCGGGTTACTGGATGGGGTTTACCCCTTTCGAATTTGACATATTCTCGAATACAGGATTGCTCACCTGGGTGGCCGATGTCAACAACATCCGGATTGTCAGCATTGCCCTTCTTTTGTTGATCGGCATACCCATTCTGGCCATTATTTACGGAGGTATAAAATTGATTTTCCGGTTTAAGGCAAACCACAAACTGTTGGGCGTAATTGGCCTAAGCCTTTGGATCGTAGGATTATTCATGGCTCTTGCTGCGGTTTTCATGGAAGGATCGAATTTCAAGACCAGCTCTCTTATTCGCAGCACATACGACCTAAAACCTTTTAACAGCCCGGTTTTATATATTGAAAGCTACCCCGATACCCTGTCGGACTATGAGGAATATGATGATTTGTTGGATATGGATGAAGTAAAAATTGTCAATGCAAACGATGGTTATCAGGTTTATATTCAACCAAAAATAAGGATTATAAAAACGAATGAGGATTATTTTCAGCTCGTCGAAAAACGGTCGTCCCGTGGGAGTGGCCGTGGCATTGCCCATGAGAATGCCGGCAGGATTATTTTCAATTGGGAACAGAACGATTCGTTGCTCACAGTTGATAATTATTTCACACTGCCCCTCGAAGATAAATGGCGCAACCAGGAATTGGAGCTGATCCTGAAAATGCCGGTTGGCAAGCGAATCTATATTGATAAGTCGATGAAAGAAATTGCCTGGAATTCCGATTACGATGGCGACTATTGGCCTGGCGACCTGATTGGTACCGAATGGCAAATGACCAGTACCGGCCTTACACGGGCCCGGACAAAATAAAAAATCGAATTATTGACCCAAAAGGCAAGTATTGGACGAAAATCTGATGCTTGCTTTTTTTTTTGAAAAAATGTCGTTTTGAGCCTACTAGTTTTGTACATCACAATCATTTATAGGTATGATTCAATTGATCACAAATTACTACATTTGTCTGATTTTAAATAAGAATATCCTAAAATACACAACGATGAAAAAAACAACCATTGCCAGTTTAACCGTAGCCTTCGTTTTAATATCTCTCTTTTCCTGCAACCAGGGCCCGAAAAACATAAAAGGGGATAATGATAATTCAATTTCCAAAGAAGATAAAGTGTACGAATGGCGAGGAGAAAACCGGAAGGGCATTTACAACGAGTCAGGATTATTAAAAGCCTGGCCAGAGGCAGGCCCTGAACTTGTTTGGGAATATGAGGGCATTGGCAATGGATATGGATCACCCGTTTTTACACCTGATAAAATGTACATCCTGGGTGAAGTCGATAGTTTGGCCTATTTGTTTGCTTTCGATTTAAACGGGACATTACTATGGAAGAAAGATTTTGGAAAGGAGTGGGTCAAAAATTACAACGGTTCGCGATCTACCCCAACCATTGTGGGAGATTTGATATATGTGACTTCGGGCCTCGGAAATGTATATTGCTTAGATCGAAACTCTGGCGAGAAAATTTGGTCGGTGGATATGATCAATGATTTGCACGGTACCTATCCCTTGTTTGGATATTCCGAATCGGTGATCGTGGAGGATGAGAAAGTATTTTGCACCCCTGGCGGAAAAGATACCAATGTGGTGGCATTAGACCGTTTTTCGGGCGAAATTCTATGGATAAGCAAAGGAGCCGGCGAACGCCCGGGATACAATTCACCCCAAATCATCAAGCTTAATGACCGGAATGTACTGGTCAATTTTACGGCTTACCAGTTAATGGGCCATGATACCAAAACGGGCGAATTGCTGTGGGTCCATAATCAGGATAATATCCCGGTCGACAAACGTCAGCCCGGCAACGGCGACACACACAGCAATACAATAATTTACGACGATGGATTTATTTATTATGCGGCTGGTGATGGAAATTGCGGAGTAAAATTGGAATTGTCCAACGATGGGAAAAGCATAAAAGAAGTGTGGCGAAATCCTGATTTCGATAGC
This sequence comes from Bacteroidales bacterium, assembly GCA_021740905.1. Classification (GTDB taxonomy): domain Bacteria; phylum Bacteroidota; class Bacteroidia; order Bacteroidales; family M50B96; genus JAIOYV01. Next base: position 94,031 of record JAIOYV010000008.1, on the reverse strand, counting down.
TACATGGGCGGCATTGTAAAAATTGGCGATCATTTATACGGTTGTGGTTCAGCAAAAAGAGAAATCAAGAGCATAAATGCAGGATCGGGTGAAATTGAAAATATCCTAAAAGTTGGCAGTGGGGCCGTAATTGCAGCTGATAACATGCTTTATTATTACAATTTCAAAGGCGAAGTAATGTTGATAACAAGTAATCCGCTAAATATGGAAGTAGTTGGCAAGTTTAGGATCGACAAAGGGGCCAACGAGCATTTTGCACATCCTGTAATCAATGATGGTAAAATGTATGTGAGGCACGGGAATGTTATCCAGGCTTTTTATCTTAAAGGATAATCAGGGTGTAAGAAAAAATCCACCTTTTTTCAATACGACCCTTTACAAACAGGAGTAATGGAGTGTTGGAGCGCAATTGGCAAACTATCTCCCAGTATTTCATCACTCCATTTCTCTAATGTCATACTTGGTTCAAGAAAACACAGATTTATCAAACTCGTGGAATTTAAAGTACACCCTATTTAATTAGCTTGTATTTCCAATTGATCTTTATTTCGTAACTTGTGCCCATAGAAAAATTAAACTAAAAACTATTGTCATGAAAAACATAATCCTTATTGCCGCCCTATTATTGCCCGGGCTGTTGAACGCCCAGATCACTATCGACAAGAACGATATGCCTGTTCCGGGTGATACCTTCAGGATACATACGGCGGTTGAATTTCTCGGAGACCCAAGCCTTACCGGTGCCAATTATGTATGGGATTTTTCAACGCTTGCCTCTCTGTCGGAACGTGTTGATTCTTTCCTTGACCCGGGAGACACGCCTCTTGTTTACCAATTGATTTTCAATAGCATCTTCAACCCCGAAAAAGCCTCGGTAGCCATTGAAATGTTTGAAGCTCCAAGTTTTGTTCCGGGTATAGAAATTACCGATGCCCTTGAATTTTTCAGAAACTCTAATGATTATTATGCAAGGGTTGGAATAGGGGTAACTTTATCCGGGATACAAATGCCCATTCAATATTCCTCCCCCGAAGAAATTTACCAGTTCCCCCTCGATTATCTCGATAGCTTTACGGATAATAGTTCGTTCGAAATTTCAGTGCCAACTTTTGGTTTTTTCAGTGAGGAAATAAGCCGCGAAACAACGGTTGATGGCTGGGGCACTTTGAAGCTCCCCATGGGCGACTTCAATGTTTTGAGAGTAAAATCTTTGGTCACCCGGTCTGATTCTGTTTATATTGATGCAACCAGCATGGGTTTCGCTTTGCCTCCAATAACTACAACTGAATATCACTGGCTTGGAAAAGAAACCGGCCTTCCCTTGTTGCAGATCAACTCGACGCTTTTGGCCGCTTCAACCGTTTTTTACCAGGATACCACGACTTCTTCTACCATTGCCATTATCGAGAAGGAAAAGAAACCGATCAACGCCCGTCTGTTCCCGAACCCAACATCAGGATTGGTAAACCTGGAATATAGCATCGAAACGAATTCTAAAGTAAAAATCGATTTGTTGGATGAAAAAGGAAGTTTGCTTGCACAGCTCGAAAACAGGGAGCAATTACCGGGACAATACAATCTTCAAATTTCGGGAGATGAGCACGGCCTTTCAAAAGGCATCTATTACATAAGTTTAGAGATTGATGCAAAGCTAAAAGTATTGCCGTTTTTCTTTATAAATTAATCAATTCAAGATTAGTCAATTGAAATTTGTTTGAAGTAATCTGTGAATCTGTGGCTGGCCGTCAAGCTATAAATATTGCCACAGATTCATAGATTAATCAATCTAAAGATTGATTTGAAAATTGTAAATCCGGGTAATTTATTTTGACAACTTCCTTAGAAAGAAAATACAATCCAAAATTCATGAATAAATATTCCACCTTGCTTCTGTTTGGGATTCTTTTTATCACATTCCAGGGTGTAGCCCAAAACTACTTTCAACAGGAAGTAAACTTCAAAATAAAAGTTGAACTGAACGATTCGCTGCACTCGCTATCGGCATTCGAGGAAATCGAATACATCAACAACTCGCCAGACAGCCTTACTTTTATCTGGCTCCATATTTGGCCCAATGCCTATTCGAACCACAAAACAGCCTTCTGGAAACAAAAGCTTACGGAATATAAAGCCAAAGAATATTGGGATTATAAAAAGAACCCGGGCTACATCGATTCGCTCGACTTCAACATAAATGGACAAAAAGCACAGTGGGAGTACCATCCAGAGCATGTCGATATTTGCAAACTTATCCTAACAAATCCATTGCCCCCGGGAGAAAGCATTGCGATAACCACCCCATTTTATGTAAAAATCCCTCCCTCCACTTATTCTCGATTGGGCCATACAGGCCAATCGTACCAGATCACCCAATGGTTTCCCAAACCGGCAGTGTACGACAAAACCGGCTGGCACGCTATGCCATATCTTGATATTGGGGAGTTTTATTCCGAATTTGGTTCGTTCGATGTCAGCATCACCCTGCCTGCCGGGTATATTGTGGGGGCCACCGGAAATTTGCAAACCCAATCGGAAATCGACTGGCTCAACAAATTATCAAACGAAAAAGAAAAAACCAATACAGGGAAACTGAATACGTATATCCAAGCTGGAAGAGATGGTAAAAAGACCATCCGATACACCCAGGACAACATCCACGATTTTGCATGGTTTGCCAACAAAAGTTTCCGGGTACGAAAATCGGAAGTTGAATTACCGCACTCTGGTCGAAAAGTTACTACCTGGGCCATGCACACCGGAACACAATCGGGATTGTGGGAAAATGCTACGACCTATATTAACGATGCCCTGCATTATTATTCTCTTTGGAACGGCGATTACCCTTACGATAACTGCACGGCAGTGGAAGGTGCGTTGAGTGCCGGGGCCGGTATGGAATACCCCATGATAACCATTATCGGGACAAGCATGAACGCCCGCTCGCTCGAAGACGTGATTATGCACGAAGTTGGCCACAACTGGTTTTATGGGATCTGGGGTTTCAACGAAAGGGATTTCCCTTATTTGGATGAAGGCATGAACACCGCAAATCAACTGCGCTACATCGAGACAAAATACCCGGGTACGAAAATGTACGAATCGGTTTTTGATGATGAAGAGCTGGCTGAAAAATTCGATATTGCCGACCGGACATACTTCGATTCGTACGAACTGGCTTGGCTGATGAGCGAGCGCATGAACATGAACCAGCCCATAAATACGACCTCGGAAGATTTTCATATTATGAACTATGGCTTTATATCCTATCAAAAGGCAGCCCATGCCTGGCATTATTTGCGGAACTATTTGGGCGAGCCAGAGTTCGACCGCATTATGCAGGTTTTTTATGCTGAATGGAGATTTAAACACCCTCAGCCCAAAGACCTCCGGCAAGTTTTCGAGCGAGAAACAAAAAAAGACCTCGACTGGTTTTTCGATGATGTGATCGGCACCACAAAAGAGATTGATTATAAAATCAGTAAAGTAAAAGGCGATAAGGTCTTGATAAAAAACAAGGGCAAAGTGGCCGGACCATTTCAACTTTCAGTGCCTGAAAAGGAAATCGCCATTTGGAACGAGGGCTTTACCGGGAAAAAATGGATGGAACTTGCATCGGGTGAAAAATCGAAAATCGTGATCGACCCTGAACATTACACTCTCGATGTGAACCGGAGAAACAACAGCTACCAAAAAGGGAAAATTTTCCCTCATGCAAAACCCTTTAAACTGCAAATTATTGGAAGTGCCGACAACCCCAACAAAACCTATTTGTTTTATATCCCGGTGTTTGGGTTGAATGGCTTGAACGGCCTGATGCCCGGCATGGCTTTTTACAATTCCTTCCTGCCTCAAAAGCGTTTCCAGTTTTTGGTGATGCCGATGTTTGGCCTTAGAAACCAGGACCTGACAGGAAATATCACCTTGCGCTATCTGGCCCGCAATAATTTCACCTATCAACTTAAGTTAAAACAGTATGGTTACTGCCCCGAGGAGGATGGATCGCAAGCAAAAAGCTACAACCGTATTCAGGCATTGATCTCTTATCGCCTTCAACCCGATATTGGAAAGGGGATATGGACTGACTTTACAGTATCATACAATAAACTTTCGGATATGTACCTGTTGAATGAATTCCTGAATCTGGATATTACCCACGCTAACCGCGACAAACTGAACCCTTATTCGCTGCGCGTACATTTTGAACTGGCACAGGATTTCAAGAAACTGAGTTGCGAGGGGAAAATGAAAATCAATTATGGGTGGCGCAAAAAGGATTTCGATGTAAGGATGTTTGCCGGGTTGGTTAATTTGCCATCGTCTAATTTTTCGAACATCTACGGCTTTTCAATGGCCGGACGTGGTGGCTATGCTGATTACCAGGCCGATTATCTTTTCATGAACCGATCGTCGGGGAACGAAACCAATCCCAACCTGCAAGGAAGACAAGCATTGATTTCTGATGGTGGTTTTGTGAGCTATGTACCCGATGTATTTGTTGATAGGGTAATCAGTTCCATCAACCTGAAAAGCTCGCTGCCTTACACCAATCTTCTGCATGTTTTCCTTAACCTTGGAATACAAAAGAATGTGAATACAGATGAAATCTTGCCAGCTAAACCCATAGAGCCCGTGCTTAACGATTTGCAATACGAGGCAGGGCTTGAACTATCGCTTATTCCTGATATATTTGCGATCTATTTTCCATTGGCTGTTTCAGATGATATTAAAGCAATAAATAATATGTACACTGACAGCTACTGGCAAAAAGTACGTTTTACGTTAAAGTTGAACATGTTAGGCCCGACTGGACGGGTAGGCGATTATTTGTATTGATTTGAAAGAGGGACAAAAAATATATTTTGCATCGGATATCCATCTTGGCTTGCCCAATCATGAGATCAGCCTAAGGCGCGAAAAGCATTTTGTAAACTGGCTGAATGAGATTCGAAAGGATGCTGCAGAAATATATCTTGTGGGCGATATTTTCGACTTCTGGGTCGATTACAAAAAAGTGGCCCCCCGTGGCTTTACCCGTTTCCTGGGAACAATTGCCAGTATAGTGGATAGTGGCATCCCTGTTCATTTCTTTACCGGCAACCACGATATCTGGATGTACGATTACCTGCCCGAAGAATTGGGTATCACGCTTCATCGGAAGGAGTACATCATTGAGCGCAACAATAAACGTATTTTCATTGCCCACGGAGATGGTCTGGGCCCGGGTGACCATAAATTCAAGTTGCTGAAAAAAGTTTTCACCAACAAATTCCTGCAATGGTGTTTTTCGCGTTTGCACCCCAATTTTGCTTTGTGGATTGGCCATTCGTGGTCGAGGAAAAGTCGGTTTGGACAGGGGAAAATCCCCACTTATTTTGGAGAGGATAAAGAGTGGCTGGTTCTCTACGCCAAAGAAAAACTTCAAAAAGAACATTTCGATTATTTTATTTTTGGTCACCGCCATATTGCCGTTGAAGTAATACTGAACGAAAACTCAAAATTCATCAACCTGGGCGACTGGATCAGCAATTTTACGTATGCCGTTTTTGACGGGACAGATTTAAGTTTGAAAAAATTTCCACCACCACCGAAGGTAAACTTGAACCCGGATGGGTTGGAGTAGAAGGGTTTCGGGTATCGAGTCTCGGGTCTCGGGTATTGGGTATCGGGTTTTCAGTGATGTAATTTAGATTAGATAAAGATTGACATTTAAATAAGACTATAATATGAAAATAAAATCCTTTCTCATTCTTATTTTGCTGATTAGTGTTGCAAGCTCTGTTTCTTTTTCGCAAGGTAAGTTTTCTGCCCATGTGGGTGCTGCCGTTCCAATGGGGAAATTTGGTAGCGATGACCTAAATGCCTCAAGTTCTGGATTTGCAGGATTTGGTGGATCAATTGGATTTCACTATAATAAACCAATTAATAAAAAAGGCTTAGGAGTTTTTGTGAAACTAGATTTTGCCATTAATCCATTATTTAATGCCGATCTAAGAAAGGGTATTAAGGAAGCTAATGAAGTGAATTCACAATCGTACGAGATTAAATTCATTAATTATCTGAATCTGCCTATATCACTTGGCCTTAATTACACATTAAAGCCTATTAAAAAAGTATCGGTTTTTGGTGAAGCAGGGATTACTTCAAGTTTTCTTAAAATGACAAACTATAAACATTCAATTATTGGATCATATTTACCAGATGTTGGTTATGTTGATCAGCATAGAAAACAAAAACATAAGCTGTCATTTTCAATTGGGTTTTCTTTAAGTGGAGGAATATGCTTCTTTGATAAAATTGAAATTGGTATTAATTATTATAGATTAGGTGAACATAAAATCAAAACAGAATGGGACGAAACTGTTGAATATTGGAATACTACAGATGTTAAACAGGGAAATTCTTCATTCAATAAAAAAGTTAGCCTATTAATGTTTACAATTGGCTATAGGTTTTAAGTATGAATGAAAATAATTCGTCAAGTAATAATTAATATTAGGAATTCCTTTGAATGACTTTTCGAATGAATTTAAAAGGAATGGCTACTTTCAAATTCAATTTACTTATATTTGTAAGACATACTTGATTTTAGTAACTAAATAGCTAAATATGCAAACAGTAGATTTAATTATAGATGAGTTTGACAAACTCAAATTTGAGCAACGAAAAAGGCTTGTCTCCATTTTGTTCGATAGGCTATTAGGTGAAATGAACGAAAAGAAAAAAGTTGCTTCAAAGGCGAATGTATTTAAACAATACAGAGGAATTGCCAAAGGCTTTTGGAATATGGATGCTCAAGAATATGTAAACAATTTAAGAATTGACAACAGATTTTAAAAATCGTTTTACAATATATTTTAAAGCAAAACTGTGCCAGGGGATTAAAGGAATTTAAAAAACAATATTCCTCGGTCGAACTTCAAAAAACTGTGATATAAATTTCTAAAAATAAGTCCACTCCGAATAGTCATAAATTTAAACCCAGTCCTGAAAGGACTGAATTTGAATAACCGTCGGTGAAACCGGCGGAAGATGATGTAAGAACCCACAGCCTTGATAGGGGCTGAACATGCGCATCCAAAATGTTCAACCCTTGTCAGGGCTGTGAAAATGATACTATCTTTCTCCGTCCCGAAAATCGGGACGGTTATTCAATTTTTATTCCTTCGGGACTAATAGTCTACTTTTCGGAGTGGAGTCAAGGATTAAATAAACCAGATTGTCAATCGCACATAAACCAGAAAAAACAAAAAACCTATAGGAAATAATTGCATCCCTATAGGTTTTTCGCTTGTTTCAAAATTACTTTACATCCTTTTTAATATGGACGTATTTGTTTTCTGTCTTTGACCAGGATTTCCGGTTTTCCATCAAAACTGCTTACAAGCCCTGTTACTTCGATATGTCGTTTGGTAAAAAACCTGACAGGGTTCCTGCTTAACCTTCGCGCATCGCGTCCGTCGACTATTACGGTGACATCGTTGTAAGGATATGGGGCTCCGATATACATGAAGTACTGATCTGTACTTCTTTCGTACCATACTTCATCAACTTCTCCATAAACCCTGGCTATTTCCCCAATGTAATCATAAGCATCGTAAGCCGATATGGTGTGGATACTGTACCCATACGGATAGTACCAAAGGTCGTAATGCGGGTACCATGATCTATATTCGCGGTACATATTGATGTCCCAGTAGATATTTATCATTCTAGGTTCTCTATAACGATAATGAGTTCTGCGGTACTCAATTGGTTTTACGACATAATGATTGTGAGAGTGTGGCCTGACAACCCTGTTCGGCATATAGGTCGTATAGCTTCTTCTTCGTTCAGCATAAACCGTAGAGGTTCTTGGTTCATACTCATTGACACCGCTGGTTGAGGAGTGACCATTCCTGCCTCCAGATTCAGCCGTACGTGTTCTTGCAGGTGAATTTGGTCTGTTGCTCTCTGATCTTTCCCTATTATAGCTGGAACCGCTTTGAGATTCCGCATCCCTACCTGTTTTTGCACTGCTTCGTGTTGCAGACGAAGAGCTTGTCTGTGAAGGCGCAGTAGTCCTAACCGATGAAGATCCATCACTACTTGCTGAGCGGGTGGTGGTAGAGCTGTTTCTTGATGTAGGGGTAGAACTTTCAACAGAAGAACTGCCTCTGGATTTTACAGCGGATTTATCGGAAGAAGAACTTGTAGGCGCAGTTGCAGACGACCATGAAGAACTGCTGGACGTACGGTTTGCCGTACCTTTTGATGAAGAATTGGATGTTGATTCCACTTTTTCGGTTGATTTTCTTTCACCTCTGCTTCTTGATTTTGTGCTCTGCGCATCAACTGTAAATGCTATGAACACCAGGGCTAAAATTATGATCGTATTTTTCATGACTTCCTTTTTTTTGTGAATACTGATTGCCGTGTTCCAAATTAAGTGCCACGAATAAACTAATGCAAAGAATCGTTTCGCACAGGATGATATTGGCCTTCACTGTTAAAAGGATAATTGGGGAAGGATACTTTTGGGGATTGATGTTAAATTCACTTCGTGGCAGAAATCCCGTTTATGCAAACGCAATTAAAACAGGGATATACCCATGACAAAAAAATCCGGGCGTAGGACCTCTCCCCCACCCGGATCAATTTGATGAAAAGTTAGTATTTTAATTCTGCCAGGGGCAGCGTTTTTCAACCTAAATTTTTTCGAGCAACTTGCGCATGCTTACTTTGTCTTTTAGGATTTCTGTTAATTGCTGAACCGATACCCGTTCCTGTTCCATTGTGTCGCGGTTACGGATGGTCACCGTATTTGTTTCAAGGCTCTCGTGGTCGATGGTCACACAGAAAGGTGTACCAATGGCATCCTGGCGACGGTAGCGACGGCCAATACTGTCTTTCTCGTCGTATTGACAATTGAAATCGAATTTCAGGTTGTCAATAATTTCACGTGCTTTTTCGGGCAAGCCATCTTTTTTCACCAAAGGAAGAACGGCCAGTTTTACAGGTGCCAAGGCTGCCGGAATTTTAAGGACCACACGTTCGTCGAAGGAACCATCTTCTTTTTCGATCTTTTCTTCAGTATAGGCATGGGCCAAAATGGTAAGGAAGGTCCGGTCTAATCCCAGCGAAGTTTCAACTACATACGGAACATAGTTTTTGTTAAGCTCAGTATCGAAATATTGCATCTTTTTGCCACTGAACTCCTGATGCTGGTTTAAATCGAAATCGGTGCGCGAATGGATGCCCTCCAGTTCTTTAAAACCAAAGGGGAACTGAAATTCGATATCGGCGGCAGCATTGGCATAGTGCGCCAATTTATCGTGATCGTGGAAACGGTAATTCCCGTCGCCCAAGCCCAATGCTTTGTGCCAGGCCATACGCTTCTCTTTCCAATACTCGAACCAAAGCATTTCATCGCCCGGGCGCACAAAAAACTGCATTTCCATTTGTTCGAATTCGCGCATCCGGAAAATAAACTGACGGGCCACAATCTCATTTCTGAAAGCTTTACCGATCTGGGCAATCCCAAAGGGCAACTTCATACGACCCGATTTTTGCACGTTCAGGAAGTTGACAAAAATCCCCTGAGCAGTTTCCGGACGTAAATAGATGGAGTTGGCATCTTCGCTCACCGAACCAAGCTTGGTCTCGAACATCAGGTTGAACTGGCGTACATCGGTCCAATTTTTAGTTCCCGATATCGGGCACACCACTTCATAATCAATAATTATTTGCTTTAAATCGGCCAGATCGTTGTTTTCGAGGGCAGCCTGAAAACGTTTGGTCAGCTCATCAATTTTGGCCTGATTGTCAAGCACCCTTTGGTTTGTGGCGACAAACTGGTCTTTATCGAAAGTATCGCCAAATCGCTTGGCAGCTTTGTCAACTTCTTTGTTGATCTTGGCATAGATTTTTTCCCTTGCCTCTTCGATCAATACATCAGCACGGTAGCGTTTTTTCGAATCTTTGTTGTCGATCAATGGATCATTAAAGGCATCCACGTGCCCGGAGGCTTTCCATACTTTGGGGTGCATAAATATGGCGGCATCAATACCTACAATGTTCTCGTGCAAAAGCACCATCGAATTCCACCAATATTCCTTGATGTTTTTCTTTAACTCGGCACCCAATTGTCCGTAATCGTAAACTGCGCTCAATCCATCGTAAATTTCGCTCGATTGAAAAATATATCCATACTCTTTCGAGTGGGCAATCAATTTCTTAAATAGGTCTTCCTGATTCATATTGTAATCTGTGTCAAATTTTTGATGGGCCAAAAATACACTTTTTGTGATGTATAAAAAGTATTTAAAAGCATTGATTGATTAATTCGTATAATCCAATTTCTTAATTATTCGTGCCTCCCAACAAGAATGACGGGGCAAGCTATGGCTAAATTTGAATTTTCGGAGCAAGCTCAATTATCAATACCAACAATTATTTTCATCGAGGCTTCCTTTCCCTTATCCAAATTCAAGCCATCCTCCATTGGATATCTCAAAGAAAGCTCTAACGCAACCAACCTGTTTAAAAGCTTGTTTTTTCTGGATGAATTTAAGTATTAAATAACTTAAATGGCCTATAAACAACCATAGAGGTGTTTTTTTTACTGAGGTTGAAATTGTAAATTGCAGAATATTAAGTTGTTGAAAACTATTTAGTATTTATTTGTAAAAACTTAATGATAAATTTGTTTTAATCGTTTTTTTTTTTGTACATTTGCTCATCGAAAAGAAAACTGATGATTATCTGTGAATTTAAACATCTAATTAATATGCCGGGGCAGTCACATCGACCGTACTAAAGTGGTGTGACCCAGCCCCGGCTTTTGTTTTACTTAAAACAGTACAAAGTTATGAAAAAAAGTACAATTTTTCTGAGCCTCTTTATGATGCTCGCAGTATGTGTAAATTCACAGACCTTAAAGGTTTTTGAAGAGTGGACAACTTCCAACGGGACGCAGAACATGTTTTTAGAAACCTTTACTGAAACCGATGCAAACCGAAATGTGTATGTAGGTGGTGCAACAGTTAATTCAATTGGCGATTACAATATTTTGTTGACAAAATACGACTCGCGTGGCAACCTTCTGTGGACAGAGCAATATGCTGGGGCTGGTAATGGCGATGATGCAGCCGCAGCCATCTGTTTTGGCGACAGTGGAAATGTGTACCTCACAGGGACAGTGTACACCAGTGCCAACAACCAAAACGACTGTGTGGTATTAAAGTACGATCAATACGGCAACCTCATGTGGGCAAGGACCTATAACGGGAATGCATACGGCCCCGATTTTGGTACTGATATTTGCATCGATGCCAGCAACAATGTATATATCGGCGGCACAAGTACGCGAACCGGTACCTACTACGATTTCCTTGTTTTGAAGTACGACCGGGGAGGGGTATACCAATGGGTAAGTTTTTACAATAACCTGAACCTATTCGAGATTGCCAATAAAATAGAATTGAATGGTAGTACTGTGGTTGTGGCTGGTGGTACTCAGGTGAACGCTACAAAATGGGAATATGCCGTAGCCAATTTCAGTGCATCGACAGGGTCTTTCACTGGAGTAAAAACTACCGCATCCACCGGAACAGGGATCGACCAGATAAACGATCTTTGTATCGATGGTTCAGGTAATTTGTATGTTACCGGTGGGGTGGTAAATGCCAATACTGGTTACGATTATCAAACGGTGAAACTAAACGACAGCCTCGATGTACAATGGACAGCTACCTATAATAACACCGATAGCCTCGATGACGTAGCCCGTTCTGTCCAGGTGGATGCAAGCGGCAACGTATATGTTACCGGATATTCCCTTACCCAGGACGAGGACACCAACATAGTTACCATTAAGTATAACAGCTCGGGTACACAACAGTGGGTGCAGGTATACAACGATGATGACGATGGTTGCGACAAAGGCGAGGCACTTGTGGTTGATGGTTCTGGAAATATCTTCGTGGCAGCAACCTATTTTAATGGTAGCAACAGCGACTTCCTAACCCTGAAATATAATGAAGATGGCGACCTACATTGGAAGATGACATACAATGGTTTGTACAATCTAAACGACGAAGCCAAAGATATTTGCCTTGATGATGATGGGGACATAATTGTTGTTGGCCAATCGTGTATTGGTGATGGTTATGTTTACAAAACAGTAAAATATTCGGAGATAGATGTAATTATACCTCCTGATGATGAAGCTGCACCGCTCGCTTACTCAGCCAACCTTGGACAGTTGACAGATACAGGCTTCAATCAGGTGCCTGATGTCAAATTTTATGCAAAATACACAAGCCCTGTTCCTTTCTTCTGGGATGATAAAGTTAGCTATGTATTGACTGATTCGAATGAAACTACCGGATTATTCGACTCTTGGAGGATTGATATGGAGTTTATTGAACCTTCTTCTGAATTAAAAGTCCGCGCTTTTGATGAACTGGATTATTATTCAAATTTTTATCTCAGCCATATCCCGGAAGGAAGGGCAAGGGTGAAAAGCTATAATATAGTAATTTACTATGAACTTTATGAGAATGTAGATTTATTAATATCCAGTAATAACATAGGTCCAAAGCTATATTACATTATTAAACCAGGAGGCACACCAGATGACATTCATTGCCTTTATTCGGGTGTGGATAGCTCAGAGATAGGAAATGACGATGAATTAATTCTATATACAGGTCTTGGCAATATTGTCTACCCCCAAGCTGTAGCCTACCAGATTGATTCTAATGGCGATACCATAAACCTTGCCTGGCAACCGGAGTACGACCTTAGTTCAAACCATTTATACTTTACAACCGGATCATATAACACTTCACTTCCTTTGGTAATTGAAATGAAATATGGAAAATCAGTTACAACACCGCCACCACCTGTTGGGAATCTTGATTATTGCACCAGTTGGGGTACGGCAAGAAATGAACATATTGTTGATGTCTACATTGACAATGGATATTACAATGGAGGAATATACTTAGTGGGTAGCACAAATACTTCAAGTTTTCCAATAACAGTAGGGTTATTGAGTTATGCGGGGCAAACAGATGCTTTTGTTGTTTATATGGACCATAACACTGATAAATGGTGGGAAACATATTATGGTGGATCTGGAATGGACGAACCTTGCTGCATTGAAACAGGGGCAAGATCACTAGGATCTGATCCATTATTCCCTCCCGAACAAAATTTTATTTATATTACAGGCCAAACTGTAAGTGATAATATTCCAAATATATCATTATCTGGAGCACACGACGATCATTCAAAAACCGGTCAAACGGATATTTTTATTGCACGGTTTACTCCCAAAGGAGGATGTGATTGGTCCGTTTACTATGGTGGTGATGATGGATACACTGCTTATGAAAGGCCTTACGATATGACCATTACTTATGAAGGACAAGATTTGGTATTATATATTGTTGGGCATGGACATAAAGAAACTCCTTTGGTAACACCAACTGGATTTACTGGGTTTACATACAGTACAACCAATTCTGGATTTTTTGGTTTGATAATGAAATTTGATAATTCTTTATATCCCGAATGGGTTACCTTATATCCAGTAGATGTAGTTAATGGCATCGATATTTGGGGAAATAGCAATGGGGATCCTTGTATATATATTGTGGGAAATACATCAACTACCTCACTCGAAGCTTATGTGGAAGAAAATGACTCGAATTTCCCACTAACTGCGTCTCTTCAAACTTTTCAAGGTTCAGGACAAGATGCCTTTGTTGCTAGTTTTGACAGTGACCATGCTATTGAGATGACCCAATATATTGGGGGTACTAAAGGTGAATATGGCCAGGCTATTTCAGTAAATTATGATTATATTTTATTGTCGGGTGCTACCAAAAGCGAAGACTTCTTACACATAGATAACAGTACAGGATATCCTCATCATTATGAACCCAATATCTCTAATCAATATTACGCAGATGCGTTTATTACAAAAATTGCAAGAAAAACAACTGCATCTTATGCATTAGGAGAAATAGTTTATTCCACATATTATGGAGGAACATACGCTGAATATGGTACTTATGTTGATATGGATTATCAGGGCAATTATGTTATTTTTGGAAGTACAAAAAGTAAATCGCCTAACAAAATTCAACTGCCATCAACAAACCCAACAGGTACAATGGATAATACCGACAAATTTGGCAATGACGAATGGGATGCTTACATTGCTTATTTTGCAGAGGATGCCAGATTAATTTGGGCGACTTATTTTGGCAGCGACCCCGACGATTATGCCTGGGCGTGCCGACTTAATAATGATAATCTATTTATCTGGGGTCATCATTATTGGACTGATGCTTGGCCAGAACCCTACAACTACCTCCCTTTAACTCCAGATGGAAATACAACACCAACTCCTGATTTTTATACGGAACCTGCTTTTTTTCAGTATTCCAATCCATTGGCCTATAATAGCTCCAATGGCTATTTAGCCCGTTTTGTATTGCCCGAAATACCACAAATAGTGAATATTGAAGAAACTGACAAACCTGGATTGAAGGTTTATCCTAATCCGACAGAAAATTCAATTTCAATTTGTTCAGATAAGAATTGCTTTCTTGAACATGCGGAGATATATGATATTACTGGCAAATTGGTTTTAACTCAATATTTCAACAAAGGATTGACTTATACAGTGGTTAATATCTCTCAACTAAAACCGGGAGTTTATCATTTACTCATCTATTCAGATAATGGGGAAATCTATTCACACAAAATAGTAAAAATCAAGAATTAAATTGAAAAAACTCATCGGTTGAGATATCTCAACCGATGAGTTTTTTCAATTTATGTGTATTATGTTAACTCTCTAAAATTTATCAATATGAAGAAATTCTTAATAATCGGAGCTTTCTTATTGGCTACTTCTCCTTTATTTTCACAATGGTCACTATTGGCACCGCATCAAATAGACTATCACTACAACGATTTGGTTTTTCTAAATAATGATACAGGTTTTGTTGTTGGAGATTCTGCCTCTTTTGCAAAGGGTATTATATTAAAGACAATGAATGGGGGACAGACCTGGGATACTACTTTTTGCAATGGTCCAATTTACTCTATTCAATTCATCAGCAACGACATTGGTTTTGCAGCTTGCTTTAATAGTTACTTTTACAAAACATACGATGGTGGAATTAATTGGATCGAAATTTCATTCAATCCACCAATAATTTACCAGTTTAACAATTCAATCTATTTTAAAAATGCACTTGAAGGGTATTTATCTTCATCAATAAGCTTTAATTCCCAATTATTGTTTAAAACTACAAATGGTGGCTTAGATTGGCAAAAAGTATTTTATCCAGGTACAGGATACCAAGTTGGAGGTGGCAGTATTTGTTTTCCAACTAACAATATAGGTTTTATAGGTTTAGCGAGTAAAACATTCGATGGTGGATCCATTTGGACACAATGGTTAGATAGCATAATAACACCCCTTCCATTTGGCTATGTAAATGTAAGATGCACCTATTTCTTAGATGAAAACTTTGGCATGATTGGAACACACTATATGGCAGGTTCACCATATAACAACAATAGAGGGATGATAGGTATTACTCATGATGGTGGACATAACTATATATTTAGGCAATTGAATGGCTTGGTTAGAATCTCAGATATCGTGATGGTTGATGAAAACAGGGCTTATGCTGTAGGTCAACTTAGTGTACCTAATCCTAATGACAATAGTGTGTTTTTAGCTTCATTGGATGGTGGCGATACGTGGTATTATCAGGAGTATGAACATGATACGGTATTTCCGTATCCAACTATGCAGGCAGTGTGCTTTCCCTCCGACAAAATCGGATATGCTGTAAGTTACTATGGACAGATATATAAAACCACCAATAGTGGAGGGGAACTAATGCCTATTCTTAGTTCAACAAACCCCTCTTTGCCCGAAAATGACCAATTGCTTTATCCAAACCCGGCAAGCGATTATATCTATCTTCAATGTAAAAATTTAAAGGCAAGGGAATTTAGCCTGGTTATTTATAATGCTGAGGGACGAATTGTCCAGAATACGGGCAAGTATGTGTACAACAATAGTTGCTTAGAGATAAATGTTTCACAATTACCAAATGGAATATATTTCTTGAAAGTAACAGGAGGGGAAGGCAAACAAGTTCATAAATTTATAAAAAATTAGAAATCATGAAAAAGCTCTTTAGTTTAATCTCAATTAGTTTATTGCTTCCAATATGTCTTTTTTCGCAGGGTCTACAATATGACTGGGCTGTCGGTTTTGGAGGGCCAGGTGGGGAGTTCGGAATGTCCATTGCTGTGGATGAAAATGGCTACCTGTACATTGTAGGTGAATCAAATGGCTATTCTGTTTCAGATGCTTTGCCACAACCCACGAATCCACCTGCAAATTATTATATTAATTCTATTCAGGCAGGAGTAAATGTGAATCCCGATGCGTTTATCATAAGCATAAACCCAAATTACGAACTCGTTTGGACAACCTATTTTGGTGGCTCTAAATGGGATCAAGGTCTTGCATGCACAACCACAGGAGACAATAAGCTATATATTGCGGGCAGGGCTACAAATAATCAGATACTACCCTCTGTACCTTTTGAATTGGTAGACTTTAATCCAATCTCTACTGTTGATTATTATGGTCAAATAAATGATGATAGATTTCAGTTTGCGGCTCGATTTGGCATTGACTATACACAGTACAATCCTATTGGAATAAATACAATCCCCCAAAGAATATTTTATTCATTTCCTAATCCTACATCAGACTATTTGTATGTATTTTTTGATTACAAATTTGAAGCTTTTGAGTACAAAATATTTGATGTTCTTGGAAAGTGTGTTTTACAACGAATAATTACTCCTAAGACAAATCTTTCGATTGATGTTAGAGATTTAGCACAAGGGGTGTATACATTAAAAATAATTGGGAGGAACAATGTCGTTTTATCCAATAAATTCATTAAAATATAAAACTATGTTACGGTTACTTAGTATAATAGGAATTATTTTTTGCTTAAACATTAGTGTAAGTTCCCAATGGAATCTTATTCAGGATGCCGATGATCCATTTTTCTATTACAAAGGAGTGTATTTCATCAATGACTCAGTTGGCTATGTTGCTGGAAATGTTGAATATGATGTGCCTGTGGATGATAGTTTACATTATGGCATAATTCTAAAAACGGTTAATGGAGGTCAAACCTGGGATACCTTAAAATTTCCTATGCTTACACAAATTAATTGTATCCAATTTGTTACTTCGGATATTGGCTATGCTGCTGGTGCCGCTTATGAATTCAATATATTAAAAACAATTGATGGTGGAAACAGTTGGCAGTACGTCCCTCTTTCAATTCCAAATGTAAGTTCACTTGGGTTTAGTTTCAATGATATTCATTTTCTAAACAAAGATACAGGTTTCTTATCATCTGATTGGCCTTATTTCTTGGTAAAAACTGAAGATGGCGGACTATCGTGGTCTGCCATCCTTATGCCTGTTGATTTGATACATGGTTACCCAAAAGCTTATACAATGCATTTTAGAGATAGTTTCGGTGTTACCTCAACCCTATGGAAAACCCAAGATAATGGAGCTACATGGTATCACGACCCTGATCCTTTTCCTCCAATCTCAGGTCCTAATATACTTTTTTTTGATCCGGATAATGGGATATCGGCAGGTCATTTTTATTTTGCCAACGTAAAGGGAAATTTAGGAGCTATTGCCGTAACTAATAATGGCGGTCAAACATGGACTACAGAATATTACGATAATTTCGATTGGTTAGCATGTATATTTAGTGCTAATAATTCAGATGTGTATGTATCAGGCCGAAGTTCTTCCTATTTATTTATGAAATCACCAGATAAAGGAAATACATGGCACTATCAACAGAGTTATCCTTCGTCAATTCTAGCACAGATTAATGATATTCATTTCCCATCTACAAACAAGAAGGTGGGTTATGCAGTTGGTTCTCATATTTTTAAAACAACAAATGGGGGCGGCGAATTAATACCGCTTTCAGTTCCTGAAAACAACATATCTTTTTCGAATGATAATCTTAAACTAAGTCCGAATCCGGCTAACAATATTATTTCAATCAAAATTGAAGGTGATGTTTTAAATACTGTAGGAATCTATTCTTCATCCGGCCAACTCATTCTAAAAACAGAAAGTAATAAAAGCCAGGAACAAATTAACATTTCATCCTTGCCCCTTGGCAACTATTTTATCCGTGTCCTTTGCCGGGATGAGGTGTTTGTGAGGAAGTTTGTTGTGGTGCGGTAAAGAAAATTGTAAGAGATATGGATATATGCAGAATAATCATAAGGAATGAGCATGGATTGCAAAGCCGTGCCAGCCTGGATCACGGACTACATGTCCGCTCCAGCCAGAGATATTGCAAAAGGAAAGGTAGTACTTACTGGAAAATTCACTAAAATATAGAAGATATGGTTCGGTTTCTTAGTATTAGTTTATTATTGATTTCAATTAATTGTAGTCTATATTCTCAGTGGCACCTTATCCAAGATGATGATTCAGTTTTCTGGTATACCGGAGTCCAATTCATTGACGATACTACAGGATATGTTGTAGGCTATCCATCTTATGAATCCCCAGTACCAGACAGTTTGATATATGGAATAGTACTTAAAACAAATAATGGTGGAAGTACATGGGATACGATTATTGATCATGGATCTTATGGTTTTCATGGCATTCATTTTCCCTGTCGCGACACGGGATATGTAGTTGGTTATTGCATACCTCCTCAGATTTTTAAAACAGTTGATGGAGGTCTTAATTGGCAAACAATTAATATAAATGTCACAAATAACGCGTTAAATAGTTATATATTTTCGTCAGTATATTTCATCAACTGTACAGTTGGTTACCTAACCACATTAAATAGCGGACTTACCGGGAGTCTTTTAAGGACTGAAGATGGGGGTTATACTTGGTCTACAATACTGTTGCCAACTGATTCAATGTTCAATTATCCAAATGGGAAATTTATTGATTTCAATAATAATTTTGCTGTATTGTCAACTATGTGGAAAACTATGGATTATGGCTATACATGGTTTCATGATCCCTTCCCTCTTCCTCTTGTATCAGATCGAAGAGTAGACTTCTTTGATGTTGATAATGGTATATTAGCTGGCCGATATTATTTTCCAAACCTCAAGTCGAATATAGGTGCTATTGCAGTAACAAATAATGGAGGTCAGTCATGGGCTACAGAATATTTCGATAATTTCGATTGGTTGAATGCCGTATTTGCAATAAATGAAACAGAGGTTTTTGTAGCGGGTCGTAGTTCTTCATACTTATTTATGAAATCACCAGATAAAGGAAATACATGGTACTATCAACAGAGTTATCCTTCGTCAATTCTAGCACAGATTAATGATATTCATTTCCCATCCACAAATAAGAAGGTGGGGTATGCCGTTGGTTCTCATATTTTTAAAACAATAAATGGGGGCGGCGAATTAATACCGCTTTCACTTCCTGATAACAACATGCCCTTTTCGAATGATAAGTTTAAACTATATCCCAATCCAGCAAATAATATTATTAATATCAAAACTAAAGATGGTATTTTAAATACTGTAGACATTTATTCCTCATCCGGTCAACTCCTCCAAAAAACAAAAAGCAACAAAACACAAGAGAGTATTGATATTTCGGGCTTACCCCCCGGCAACTATTTTCTCCGTGCCATCACTCGCGAGGGAGTGTTTGTGAGGAAGTTTGTGGTGGTTCGATAAAACCTGACAGCGGCCAAAGGTAAACCTGACAGTGTCTGAAAGATCCCGAAATGATCGGGACTGGCTCTGTCAGCGTTTACGCCAACCGGGCAAGAGCGACGCTGTCATGTCCTGCGGACGATGACAGGTCTCTTCGGGCGATGCAGGTCTGTGGACGATGATAGGTCGGCACATTAATAAACATTGATTCTATGATTGACAATGAAACCAAATCGAACCATAAAGATAGGGTAAAGATAATAGCCATGTCGATCTTTATCTGGCTAATCATTTCCATTTTTCTGTTTGTAGTGCTATATGGCACAAAAGTCATGGGATGACTTTCAAAGCAAAAGATGTACAGACTTGCCATTCTTGATGTATCTATTTAATACAGTCATCCGATGACTTATTAGACCTAACTCATACATATTATCAGAATTTCCTATTTGTTATAATTTCCTATTTGTAGATATTCAAATATTCTCTTACTTTGAAACTATGGCAGACGATTCAAGCAAACGGGCCCTGATTACAGGGGCTGCCGACTGGAGCCTGAAGACTGCCAACTGAGAACTTGAAACCCTCCCTAATAAAGGCTCATTTATCAACCAAAATAACCTCGGAATCAAAATATTGACACATTGACAAAATTCTATATGTAAATATTTCACTGTTTAGATACAATCTAAAAATGAAAAATATTATTTTTGGCTAAATTTTAAGAAATCAAAAGTTTAACATGTCAAAAACAATAAAGATCAGGAAAGGCTTGGATATTAAGCTTAAAGGCAAAGCCGAAAAGACCCTGCAAACTGTTGAGCAATCTGATTTTTATGCTATTAAGCCAACCGACTTTCCTGGGCTTACACCCAAGATGGACGTAAAAGTCGGGGATGAAGTAAAAGCTGGTAGCCCTCTGTTTCACGATAAGTACAAAGAAAATGTGCTGTTCACCTCGCCTGTTAGCGGAAAAGTTTCTGCCATCAACAGAGGCGAACGACGACGTATTCTTGAAATAGTTGTCGAGGCAGACGGGAAACAAGAATTTGAAGCCTTTACTCATGGTGACGCCGGCACTATGTCGCGCGAGCAAATAAAAGATAACTTGCTTAAAAGTGGTTTGTGGCCTTTTATCCGACAGCGCCCCTATGGTATTGTTGCCAATCCGGCAGATGTGCCAAAATCGATTCACATTTCGGGCTTCGATTCTGCACCCTTAGCTCCGGACATGGACTTCATTCTGCAAAATCAGATGTCGGAATTCCAAAAAGGGATTGATGCGCTGGCTAAATTGACCGACGGAAAGGTACATCTTAACCTGAATGGTGAAAACACAGCCAGTCCGTTGAAAAAGACAAATGCTGTTGAGCAAACTCTTTTTGAAGGCCCTCACCCTGCTGGTAATGTAGGCATACAAATCCACCACATCGAGCCTATAAACAAGGGCGATATTGTTTGGTACATCAACCCGCAGGATGTTGTGTTTGTGGGCAGGTTATTCGAGACCGGACATTATAATGTGGAACGTATTGTTGCATTGGCTGGTTCCGAAGTGACTAAACCACAGTACTACCGTACCATGATGGGTGCTTCGATTGAGCCCCTTGTCAGTAAAAATGTGGCCGATGGAGATCTCCGCTACATATCGGGTAATGTGCTAACAGGGACTCATATTCCAAAGAACGGGTTCATTGGGTTTTACGATTCGCTGATTACAGTAATCCCGGAAGGAAATTATTATGAAATGTTTGGATGGGCTTTGCCTGGAATTGGTAAGTACTCTACCTCCCGTTCCTTCTTTTCGTGGCTTACACCCAACAAGGAATTTAAGGTCGATTCGAATTTCCACGGGGGCGAAAGGGCTTTCGTGATGTCGGGCGAATACGACAAAGTATTTCCTATGGACATCCTTCCCGTACCCCTCATCAAGGCCATCCTTGCCGAAGACATCGACAAGATGGAGCAACTTGGTATTTATGAGGTGATTGAAGAAGATATGGCACTTTGCGAATTTGTATGTACTTCTAAAATCGAGGTGCAGTCAATTCTCCGGAAAGGCCTTGAATTAATGATTAAAGAACTTGGATAATTAAGCGGCATAAAGCTACTTTCAATTTCAAAAATGTATCCAGATGAATGGACTTAGAAAACTAGTTGACAACATAAAACCTAACTTTGAGAAAGGTGGGAAATTTGAGAAACTTCATTCGACCTTCGAGGCCTTTGAAACTTTCTTATTTGTTCCCAATAAGGTAACTTTTAAAGGTTCGCACATCCGCGACAACATGGACATGAAACGGGCCATGAGCGTGGTTGTGATGGCTTTGATCCCAGCCCTGTTGTTTGGAATGTGGAACACAGGCTATCAACATGCTTTATCGACCGGACAGGAATATACATTGATGGAAGCCTTTTGGTTTGGCTTCCTGAAAATCCTTCCTATTATTATAGTGTCGTATGTGGCCGGTTTGGGGGTTGAATTTATTTTTGCCCAGATCAGGCACCACGAAGTAAACGAAGGCTTTTTGGTTTCGGGGATGCTGATACCATTAATAGTCCCGGTTGATGTTCCTTTGTGGATGGTGGCCGTGGCTACTATTTTCGCTGTGGTTATTGGCAAAGAAGTATTTGGTGGCACAGGGATGAACATCGTTAATCCGGCACTTACAGCCAGGGCGTTCTTGTTTTTTGCTTATCCTTCACACATGTCGGGCGATAAAGTTTGGATCGAAGGAATGGCTGGTGGAGAAGGAATTGTAGATGGTTTTTCCGGTGCAACACCTCTCGCCAATGCAGCCTCTGGCCTTATGGACAAATTGCCCAGCACCTGGGATATGTTCCTGGGGATTATACCCGGTTCGATAGGTGAAACATCCACTTTGGCCATTTTATTAGGTGCTATATTCTTGCTTTACACGGGTGTGGGAAGCTGGAAGATTATGCTTTCCTTCTTTGCAGGTGGTTTGGCAATGGGCCTTATTTTAAATGGTTTTGCTACCGATACCAATCCATACATGGCACTTCCAGCTTATCAGCATTTACTCCTAGGCGGATTTGCTTTTGGTGGTATTTTTATGGCTACCGATCCGGTAACTGCAGCTCAAACCGAACGAGGGAAATGGATTTATGGTTTCCTTACAGGATTTATAGCCATCCTGGTAAGAGTACTAAATCCAGCTTATCCGGAAGGCGTGATGCTTGCCATTCTATTAATGAATGTGTTTGCACCCCTTATTGACTATTATATTATACAAGGCAATATTAAGCGCAGGCTAAAACGCGCCAAAGTTGCTGCGTAGTTTAATTAAAGTGAAGTTGTTATTAAAACAATAGATATACTATGAACACGCAAGGAAATTTATATACTTTCATGTACGCCTCGATAATGGTGATTGTTGTTGCTGCCATCCTTTCGTTTACCGCGATCAACCTTCAGCCTCTTCAGGAAAAAAATGTCAGGATTGAAAAAATTCAAAGCATACTTGCCTCCGTAGGGATTGAAAGTACTGTCGAAAATGCAGAAGGATTGTACGATAAATACATTGTTGAAGACAAAGTATTGAATGCAGAAGGAGAAAAAATCGAAGGCAAAGGTTTCGATGTTAAGCTGAAACCACAAGTCGATAAGATGTTTGAGATAAAAGCTCTCCGTTCGTTGATTGCAAAAGTTAGTGGTGCAGATAAAAAGGAAGCCGAAGACAAATTAGCCGAAGTCACAAACGAAAGGCAACTCCCCATTTTCAAATGCAAGAAGGATGATGGCGAATATGTTATTATCCCTGTACGTGGCAAAGGGTTATGGGGCCCGATTTGGGGTTATGTTTCGCTCGAAAGTGACTTCAACACCATTTACGGAGCAATCTTCGACCACAAAGGTGAAACCCCGGGATTAGGCGCCGATATCAACGCAAGTTGGTTTGAGGAACCATTCAAAGGAAAAAAACTTTTTGGCACCAATGGTAGCTTCGAAGGCATCAAAGTGTATAAAGGCGGAAAAGGCTCGGCAGCCAATGCCGGCGACCTGGTTCATGGGGTCGATGCCATTTCTGGCGGGACAATCACAAGCATGGGGCTATATGATATGTTGCAGGATTGTTTGAGTGCCTACGAGCCTTTCCTGAAAGCACAGAAGGAAAGCGAAGTTGAATTAGAAATTAAAACAAATTAAGGATATGAGCCTGTTTTCATCAAAAGACTTAAAATTATTGACAAACCCACTGAATGTCGATAACCCGATTACCGTGCAGGTGTTGGGTATCTGTTCTGCACTGGCGGTCACGGTTAAAGTGGAACCGGCTGTGGTTATGTCCTTGTCGGTATTGGCGGTGCTGGCCTTTGCCAATGTGATAATCTCATTGCTGCGAAATACGATCCCAAACCGGATCAGGATTATAGTACAGTTGGTGGTTATCGCCTCGCTGGTGATATTGGTCGACCAGGTACTAAAGGCGTTTCTTTACGACGTAAGCAAACAACTCTCGGTTTTCGTTGGCCTCATCATTACCAACTGTATCATTATGGGCCGCTTGGAAGCATTCGCCTTGGGCAACAAACCCTGGCCATCGTTCCTCGATGGGGTTGGGAATGCCGCCGGCTATGGGGTGATCCTGATCTTAGTGGCCTTTTTGCGCGAGTTGCTTGGATCGGGCACTGTTTGGGAATACCCCGTATTTGAAAAACTGGGGATTTACAGTATTGGCTACGAAAACAATGGATTGATGATCCTGCCGCCGATGGCCTTGATCGTAGTGGGAATTATTATTTGGGTCCAGCGTAGCAGGACCCGCGAATTAATCGAAGACTAAATAGAAATCACGATATGGAAGAGTTATTGAATATTTTCGTAAAATCGATTTTTATTGACAACATGATCTTTGCCTACTTCCTGGGTATGTGTTCGTACCTGGCCGTATCAAAGACCGTGGAGACCTCGACAGGTCTCGGGATTGCAGTAATTTTCGTGTTGGGGATCACCATCCCGGTAAATTATATGCTTGAGAATTACATCTTGAAAAAGGGTGCTTTGGACTGGTTGCTTGGCGATGCAGCGGCCAATATCGATCTTGGTTTCCTTAGCTTCATCATGTTCATTGCAGTAATTGCATCCATGGTACAGTTGGTTGAAATGATAGTGGAAAAAGTTTCCCCTTCGCTGTATTCGGCATTGGGAATTTTCCTTCCACTTATCGCAGTAAACTGCGCCATTTTGGGTGGTGCCTTGTTTATGCAAGAACGTGAGTATAGCTCCATTGCCGAAGCATCGGTATTTGGCTTGGGTTCTGGTGTAGGATGGTTCCTGGCAGTGGTAGGTATTGCCGCTATTCGCGAGAAAATCTCCTACTCAAACGTACCGGCACCTTTGCGTGGACTCGGTATTACTTTTATAGCTACGGGACTTATGGGCATTGCCTTTATGAGTTTCATGGGAATTAAATTATAATTTGTTTCGACAAGAAAAATTTTCGAATATGATCCTATTAGAAGCAAGTGCGGGCGTTTCAACAATCATGATAATTAGTATTGTTGCTTTTCTTGCCACCATTCTGGCGTTGGTGGCGATCCTGCTGTACGCAAAAGCTAAATTGATGCCATCGGGCGAAGTTAAACTGACAATCAACGATGAAAAAGAACTGGTCATAGAACCTGGATCTACCATTCTCAACGCATTGTCGTATAACCAAATATTCCTTCCATCGGCTTGCGGTGGTGGTGGTACATGTGGAATGTGCAAGGCCCAGGTTTTAGAGGGTGGTGGTACTATCCTTCCTACCGAGAAAGGGTTCTTTACCCGTAAAGAGCAACAAAACCAATGGCGGTTGGGTTGCCAGGTGAAGATTAAGGAAGACATGAAAATCCACATCCATCCCGAAATTATGGGGATCAAGAAGTGGGAATGTGAGGTTGTGTCGAACCGCAATGTGGCCACTTTCATTAAGGAATTTGTGGTGAAATTACCCGAAGGAGAAGTGCTCGATTTCAAATCGGGTGGATATATCCAAATCGATGTGCCCAAAATCGCTGTCGACTTTAAGGACATGGTTATTGAAGAAGAATTCCGCGACGAGTGGGAAAAATTCAATATGTTCGACCTGAAGATGAGCAACCCCGAGCCAACCTATCGGGCTTACTCAATGGCTTCCCACCCAGCCGAGAATACCATTATCATGCTGAACATCCGTATTGCCACACCACCCTGGGACAGGGCGAAAAATGGCTTTATGAATGTGAATCCCGGTATTTGTTCCTCTTTTGTTTTCTCGCGCAAGCCAGGCGATAAAGTAACCATTTCAGGACCTTATGGCGAATTCTTTATCAAAGATACCCAAAACGAAATGATGTTTATTGGTGGTGGTGCAGGAATGGCTCCTATGCGGTCGCATATTTTCCATTTGTTCAATACCGTGAAGACTGGCCGCAAAGCCACTTTTTGGTATGGAGCTCGTTCCAAGCGCGAAATCTTTTACGAAGAACATTTCAGGGCCATCGAAAAAGAATTCCCTAATTTCACATTTCACATTGCCCTTTCAGAACCCAAAGAAGAAGATAATTGGACCGGTCGCACTGGCTTCATCCACCAGGTAATTATGGACGACTACCTGAGCAAGCATGAAGAGCCGGAAGATATCGAATACTATCTCTGTGGCCCACCCATGATGAACGATGCCGTAAACAAGATGCTCTACGACTATGGTGTGCCCGACGAAATGGTAGCCTTCGACGACTTTGGCGGATAGAATTTTACTGTTTTAATTATAATCACCGCAGAGGCGCAAAGTATATTCTTTGCGCCTCTGTTGTTAATTTGTCCTTACAATATTATTAATTTCAGAAGCAATCATTTTAGCTGCATCTTCCAGATAATCCTTCTTTATTGGGATTCCGACTAACTTAATAGTAATATTTGAATTGTTCAATGAATTTATATATGTTGTATCTTTTATTTCTATTCGATTAGATGGAAAACATAAGAAGCTAACTTTGTTCAAAAGTATATTGAAAGAGGAATAGGCAATAATTTGATGTAAGTCTTTCCGATGATCTTCTTTTAATGTTCTACTTTGATCATACTTATTAAATAAATGAGACTTATATTTTGCATCGATGTAAAAAATATTGTTGCCCTTTTGGAAAATTGCATCGGGTTCAAGATATTTTAACTCCCAAGAATACTTGTTATTTAGTTGAGATTTAATTTTTTGATTGCAGAGCAACCGGCCTCCTATTAATTTTGTTGATTCAATAAAAACTCGTTGAACTAATTTTTCAAACACATCAGAGTAATCAACACGCCATGCCGTACTTTCTGAAACTAATTTATTAAGGATTTTATTCGCATGTTCTTTACATTTCTTAACTGACGGATTATCAAATGCCCTAATTTGAATGTTTGATGTTTCAATGGGATTAAGAAAATGAAGTTTTTCGGTAATCGAATCAAGGCGATTTGAGATTGTAAGTTTAATCGATTGTGGAGTATTTGTTGACTTTAAAATATCTTTAGATAAATCAAATACATAGCGAATTTGTGAATACTCAATATGTTTTTCGTGTAGTATATTTTTTCGTGTAGGAAATTTAATTGTTTGTTCAACTTTATATGAATTGTCGATGTATTGTTTCCATTTAATTTGACCGGATGGATTTGAACTGTATTTTGTTGAGACATCAAATTTATTCCATTTCATTTTTAATAAGGCTTCAAGACTTTCAATGAATTTAATTGCCTCTAAATAATCAGGGGGTCTATAATTACGACCTGATGTTAATGGAAGACTATCAATAAATGAAGGATTTATTTCGGCATCAAGTACATTTAATATTTCAATATAGTCAGTGTATCTGTCTTTACCAATAAATCTTGGTGATACTATAAAATCTCCAATTTGTTTCCCAGTATCAGGTGCTCTTAATGGGATTGCCCCTATAAATTCAGTTGTTCTGAACGAAATTCCAATATTCTGATCACTACCAATAATAGATGGAGTAACACCAAGAAAACTAAGTGCTGAATGATTATACTGAATAAATTTATACAAATATTGGCCTATATGCCTTTTATCAGCATATTTAAACCATTTTCGTCTAATAACCTGACCATTAATGATTGGACTACTTTCTGTCAGGCATGGCATTTCATAAAAAACATCCTTTATAGTGCTCATTCAAAAAGAGACATATTTATCCTGTTCATAAAGTAGGTATTAAATTCTTCCTTTGAATTTTTTAAAAATCCTTCAACGAGATATTCTCTAATAAGTGGAAGTAACTCATACCTTATTCTATTCTGCATTTCTTCTTCTGATTCGGCAATAAAATACCCTTGGCCAGGTTGTAACGAAAGCTCATTTGAATTTGCATACCATTCAAAAATTTCTTTGAACTTTTGAAAATCCTCAGAATAAAACTTTTCGATAGATATTGGTTTAGGATACAATGTATACCATGCAAATCTTCTACGTAAAGCAAAATCTACAACAGCAAGACTTCTATCCGCTGTGTTCATAGTAGCAATTACAAAAAAATTATTAGGAATTTTATTAAGACTAAGAGATGGTGAGATTTCTATTTGCACATTTGAAATGTCTTGTTTGTGCTCGAACAGATAGAAAATTGGTCCCAAAACATTGGATAAATTGGCACGATTGATTTCATCAATAATAAGAACTGTATTTTCTTTATGTTTTATGGCATAATCTAATGCCTCTGAAAAGATTCCATCAACACCCTTATAGGATAAAATCGAGTTACTTATATCGGGTCTAATGCCGTATATGAAGTCAGAATATGATGTTTCTGCATGAAATTGCGTAAAAAACTGTTTTGCACCCATCAAATCGGAAACTTCTTTTGCTAACCTTGTTTTTCCAGTTCCAGGAGGCCCTTGTAGGATAATGTATTTGCGTTCCTGAATTAGTTGTATAACCTTATCAAAATCATTATCATCTCTTTCATTTGTAAATTTTAATAAGGAATCAGATATTGCGCTTCGATGTTTACTATTACTGGGCCAATCACGCATTTTAGCGTAGGCTGCTAAAAACCCAGATAAGACATTTTTTCCAGATTTAGACTCAGGGTTATTAATAATTTGACAAACTATAGTAAACTTTGAGTAGGTATTTACTGTTTTCTTAATGTGCTGAATATCTTCGATACTGGTAAATGATTTTGGTAAACTTGATTCAATATCAGTGAAGTCAGATTTACAGAATCCATTTTTATCGATAATGCTTGAAAATAATCTTCTTAATCCGGGATAAGTAGCTAATTCATAATCATTTTTAAATCCAAGAGTACCTACAATTAAACCAACTACCCATGGTTTATTTACCTTGTTTGGAAAAACAACAAATGAGAAATCGTGATAGGCACCTGACGGTTCTTCGTCAGGACTAATAAATCCAAAAAATGCTCCATTATCATTCAGATCATCTTCTCTGGTCTTATTTCGCTCAACATATGGTTTATTAAATTCATTTTCTATTTTAGCTCCAAACTCTTCTGCTCTGGCCCTTAAAAACTGGCGAGTATTCTCAATTATCATAATTCAAAATATTATTAATGAAATGAATTTTAAACAGGGACGCTTGTAAAAATAGACCTAATAAAAATAGGGTCCAAATGAAATTGTAAAATCTTTCAGTTATTTTCTTGGATATGGACTTTCTGCTTTTGGGAGCATCAGATCAAAAACGAATTTGGGGCCTGCATAAACCAAATAATCGAACATATCAAAGCCTGCAAGCATAATCCTTAAATATATTCTGAAAATATGAATTTTTTTCGTGCCATGAAATCATTTCATGCAAACGTTTGAAAGAACAAAACAGCCTTGTTTCATTGTTGTAAATTATTCAAATTCAATACTTGAAGCGAAATAATCCTTGCTTTTTCCTATTTCTTTTGCGTATTTTTGTGAGGATTACAAACTCATTAACGCGATTAAAAATGAAAGTATCAGGAAAACTCTCTGGGATCATACTATTTTTTGCCATTCTATTCATAAGCGGAAGCTTATCGGCCCAACTTATTGCCTCCGACCCACCGTTCCCCACCGACGATCAATCTGTGGTTATCACATTCAATGCTGCTCTTGGCAGTGCCGGATTGGCTGGCTATACTGGTGATGTGTACGCCCATACCGGGGTAATTACCAATAATAGCACTGGACCAGGTGATTGGAAATACGTAGTTACCAATTGGGGGCAAAACACTCCCGAAACCAAACTTACCAATATTGGAGGCGATATGTACACCCTTGAAATTGGACCAACGATACGAAGTTACTATGGAGTACCTGCCGGAGAAACCATTTTGCAGATGGCTTTTGTTTTCCGCAGTGGTGTACAAGTTGGAGGAAACTGGCTGGAAGGAAAAACCGATTCAGGCGGTGATATATTTGTTAATGTGTATGATGAAGGCCTTAATGTTTCTTTTATAACGCCCGATCAGTCTCACTATATCGTAGACATGTCTGATCAGATCAACGTTCAAATTGAAGCTTCGCTTTCCGATTCAGTGGCTTTGTACAAAGGCAATACCCTCGTATCGAAAGTGAGTGGGACTCAATTACAATCGACAGTCACTGTGGATGCTACCGGGAAAACCTGGTTGGTAGCAAAAGCCTGGAATGTCACGGAAGTGGACTACGATTCAACCTATTATTTTGTGGTCCCACCGGTTGTTACCGAAAATCCTCCCGCCGGGATAGAATACGGGATCAACTATATCGATGACGAAACTGTAGTTCTCTGCCTGCATGCCCCTAACAAGGAGTTTGTATTTGCAGGAGGCGATTTCTCAAATTGGGAACTCGAAGAAGAATACCTAATGAAGCGAAATACTGCGGGCGATATCTATTGGATCGAAATTGATAGTGTAATACCAGGCAAAGAATATGTTTTCCAGTATCTTATTGATGACGAAATTCTTACAGGAGATCCATATACCGAAAAAGTTAGCGATCCATGGGATGATAAATGGATTCCAGAAAGTTCCTACCCCGATTTAATCGAATATCCAACCGACCCATCTTTTGGAATAGCTTCAGTTTTTCAAACGGCTCAAGATGAGTATAGCTGGAACTATATTAACTTCAC
Organism: Bacteroidales bacterium; assembly: GCA_021740905.1. Classification (GTDB taxonomy): domain Bacteria; phylum Bacteroidota; class Bacteroidia; order Bacteroidales; family M50B96; genus JAIOYV01. Next base: position 63,138 of record JAIOYV010000008.1, on the reverse strand, counting down.
CCCTCCCGAGAAAGGCGATCTTGTTATTTATGAATTATTGATTCGCGATTTTACCGACGAGAGCAATTATCAAACACTTATAGATTCTTTGACCTATCTGAAATACCTTGGTGTAAACGCTATTGAGCTTATGCCGGTGATGGAGTTTGGTGGGAACTCAAGCTGGGGCTATAACCCAAGTTTCTATTTTGCACCCGATAAATATTATGGGCCTAAAAACAAATTGAAAGAATTGATCGACTCATGCCATATAAGCGGAATGGCCGTAATTTTAGATGTAGTATGGAATCATGCCCAAGACGTAAACCCAATGGCACGACTTTATTGGGATGTAGCAAATAATGAAGTCGCCACGAATAATCCCTGGTTCAATGCCACCTGCCCTCATGAACCCTGGTGTTGGTTTCACGACTGGAATCACGAAAGTGTGTACACTCAGCAATTTGTCGACCGTGCAAATAAATTTTGGCTTGAAGAGTATAATATCGATGGTTTCCGATTCGATTTTACCAAAGGATTGACCAATACAATTGGTGAAGGTTGGAATTACGATGCTTCACGCATAGCTATTGTTAAACGTATGTCGGATGCAATTTGGGATGTAAACCCCGATGCGTATGTAATTTTGGAACACTGGACCGATAATACCGAAGAAAAAGAACTAGCCAACTACGGGTGTATGTTGTGGGGCAATATGACCTATGATTATCAGGAAGCTGCAATGGGATATCCCAGCAATTTTTCGTGGGGTTATTATGCAAATAGGGGATGGAATTCACCGCATCTTGTTACCTATATGGAAAGCCACGACGAAGAGCGTTTGATGTATAAAAATATTGAATATGGTGCATCCAGTGGATACTATAGCACGAAAGTTTTAGCCACGGCTTTAGATAGGATGGCTTTGGCTGCCAACTTCTTTTTTCCTATTCCCGGTCCTAAAATGATCTGGCAGTTTGGCGAGCTGGGATACGATATCAGCATTGATTTCAATGGACGTACAGGCGAAAAACCTACACATTGGGAATATTTTGATATCCCCGACAGGAATCATCTTTTCCACGTTTACAAGGCGCTTATCCATCTGAAAAAAACATATCCGGTTTTTAGTTCCACTGATTTTTTGTATTCGTTAACCAGCAATTTTAAAAGGATCAATTTAACCGATCCATCCATGAATGTCACTATCATTGGAAATTTCGATGTCAATGCTGGTGTAGTTAGTCCAAAATTCCAACATACCGGATGGTGGTATGAGTACTGGACAGGTGATTCAATCAATGTGAGTGATGTAAATGCAAACATCAACCTGGTTGCTGGAGAATATAAATTTTATACAGATGTTAAGTTGCCCCAACCGGTTCTTGAGTTTATTGGTATCGAAGAAATTGAAAACAGCAAAGAACTGCAGGGCATGGTTTACCCCAATCCATCGAATGGAGATTTCACAATTTTGATAGGTGGGATGAAGCCTGGTAAATTGAATGTGGAGATTTTCAATTTTGCAGGCCAAAGGGTTTGGCAACAAGAAACTTCAACCCATGGAGAAAGATATAGGACTATCCCCTGGAATGGGTCAGAAGCCACACCGGGCATCTATTTTTGCAGGATTTCGAATGATGGGCGTATGCAGAATTTGAGGCTTGTGAAGCTATAGTTTTGAGAAAATGCCAGTTTCTTCAGTAGTCCCGTATCTTTTGATCGGGGTTGAAGAAACGCATATTGTGAAAGGCTTTTAAGCCAACTTCAGGATGTTGGACTAAAGTCCAGGCTTCAAGTCACCCAAAATCCCCGGGCTAAAGCCATAGGGCTACTGATCCTGTTTCAAATATTACTTCGTCAGTTCCTGGAATACCTTCTCCAGGTTAAGCTCCTGTTTTTGCATCGACAGTACCTGAAAGTTGTGTTTTACAGCAAAGTTGAAAATACGTGGGCGGATATCATCCTGCGGCCGGGCTTGTAACAGCCAGATGTTGTCTTTGAAATGAGCCACTTTTGTCACCCCTTCAATCTTGCCCAGGTCGCTTTTCTGGACTTCCTTGTTGAACTCCACCTGGATGGTCTGGAACCTTTCGCTGGTTGAAGACGAAATTTCTTTGGCCGTATCATCAGCCACAATCTTTCCTTTGTTGATGATGACCACGCGGTCGCAGATGGCCTCTACTTCCCGCATGATATGCGTGGAAAGCATCACCGTTTTTTGCTTGCCCACGGTTGAGATGAGGTTGCGGATTTCTACAATCTGGTTGGGGTCAAGGCCGGAAGTGGGTTCGTCTAAAATCAGGACAGCCGGATCGTGGATCAATGCCTGGGCCAACCCAACCCGCTGCCGGTAGCCTTTGGACAGGGCTCCGATTTTTTTGTGTTGCTCAGGGCCCAAGCCGGTTTGCTCAATCACTTCCTTTATTTTTGAATCGCGGGACTTCCCGATTTTATAAATCCCGGCAACAAAAGCCAGGTATTCTTTCACGTACATATCCAGATAAAGCGGGTTGTTTTCGGGCAGGTAGCCAATTATCTTCTTCACTTCAATAGGATTTTCCACCACATCCAGCTCGTTCACCCACACATCCCCGGAAGTGGGAGGGATAAAACCATTGATGATTTTCATTAAGGTTGATTTTCCGGCCCCATTGGGACCAAGGAAACCAACTATTTCTCCGGTTTTAATATCAAAGGAAACATTATCGAGGGCTTTCTGCTCCCCATATAATTTTGTAATATTCTTTATTTGTATCGACATAATATGAAATCTCTCACTCAAACAAATCAGGCTGCAAATCTACAAAGTTTCTTTCTATGTTCTGGAAAAACCCAAAATATGAACACATAAAGGATCAATGTTCAAGGCTTTCACTTGTCTTTACCTGGAAAATTTCTTGGTTGTCAAATTCTATTAAAAAAAGTATATTTGTATAGAATTGTTAATGAAGAGAATGGGCAAATTACTTATTTTGAGCAAGTATATTTTTCTGATATTTTCATCAGATATTTTAGAAGACAGAAAACATATACATGTAAGTTTTGCTCATAAGGGTTATAAAACAACATGTAAGTTTTGGCTCGAACCAGTCATTGAAATTGATGAAAATAAACAGGGCGATTTTTCAAAAAAGGAATTGATTGAAATCGAAAAACTTATTATCGAGCATAAAGAAATATTACTCGGACAATTGGAATTATTTTTTGAGATGAAACCTGTAAAAGCTATTAGATTATGAAAACGAAGGACGTAAACACACTAAATATTAAAGGCATAAGCTTTATTGGCAACAGCATTATGTTTTTACAATTAAGCAATGACAGAACCATTCTGGTTCCACTGGATAAATTTCCTCAAATTGAAAAATTAAACCCTAAGCAAAGAGAAGATTTTGAGATTATTGATGGAAGGTTTTTGTCCTTTTTGTCCATCGATGAAATATATGAACTGCATGAGCTTCTGGGAGTTTCGACACATCCGCTTTATCAAAATCCTGAAACCCATATTAATGTTGCTGTTTAATCGGTTTAACTCTCTTCCTTATTGACAAATACTTCTACCTTTACTTGCTCAACTTCTGAATCAATATCATTCAATGCAGCCTCAGTCAAAAACTTTATGTCATCATCCCTATCATATAATTCAGCATAAATATCGGCTGACATTTTCAATTCATCTTTTATAGAATTCATCTTTAAAACATTTTACCACCAAACCTGCAGGCCTTCAACCAAAGTAAAAATCCGTTCTTCTTCGCGGCCATCTTTTTTCTTCAACCAAAGTAATGCGTTTGCAGGTATGCCATCGGCAACAAAAACATTGTTCTTCACAGCACCTTCTTTAATCAATTGCCATTTGTTGTCCCAGAAAAATAGCTGATAAACCAGTCCATTTTCCAAATCGCCTTGTCCAATATCCTCTGTGGTTTGCCCTGAGGTGCGTTTGGTCGTAGTAAAGAATGTATGTGCGCTGGTGGCATTATTCACGGCAATCAATTCTTCGGTATCGCCATTTATATTCAAAATAAAAGCAGGCCCTGCCGGGATTATTTTGTTGTTTTTATAATAAGCCGGTAGATAAGCAATGCCCAACCCCATATCTGTAAAAACAACCCCATTCCCATCGCCAATTTTCCCCCAATGAATGGCTTTCCATTCGCCGGAATTGAACACACAGAGGTAGGCAAATTCAACACTGTCCGGTTTTTCTTCTTTAAGTTGAACCCTAACATCAGCCACTTTCCCGTATTCTTTGGTTACATCAATCTGAGTAGCCGAGTTTAGGTATGGCGGCACTTTTTCCCATTCCTGTTTCACTTCCATGATGCTTTCGGGCTGTTTGGAGAAGGTCTTTCGGAGCACTTTGGCTTTGATGTTTTTCAATTTATATTCGAGGGGGTTTGCTTCTCCACCCATAAAAATAAGGGTGTTCCCGTTTTTGTCCAACAGGGCATTCCATGCATGGTTGTTCCCGGTATTGGCCCAATAAGGCGTGTAGTCGCTCATCACCGGGATGCCCCAGGCTCGCATGGCCATGACGGCCAGGTTGGTCATGTCTTCGCAACGGCCCATTTTCTTGTCTAACAGCTCGCTCAGTCCCTGGTCGGTGGGATGTTCGTAAAAGCGTTCATCGAAACGAAACCACGACCGGATTTCATTGTTGATCAAGCTACAAGCCCTAACCGGATCGTCTGAGTTTTGCATGGAATCTTTCAGCCAGGCATATTCCTTTAGAAAATACGCGCGCCATTCTTCGAGGGGTTCGTTGGTGCAACGATATGGCAAGACAAACTCACAGAATTGATCAAAACTTAATTGCTTTGCCCAGGGAAACTGCCACGCTTCAAAAGCCTGGTCGATGTTTTTGATCAAGTAATCGGCGTTGATAACCTCATGGTCGGGAATGTGTTTGTCGCGTTTGAAATGGATTTTGCCCCGGTTGTTTTCCAGGCTGTCCCAGGCATCCAGAAGCTCGGAATAGTTTTCGAAAAAAAATACTTCCCAGGGGATTATTGCATCGGTACTATCCACCAAATCGAAAGTTAGGTAGCTATGTTTACTGCCCATATTGCCGATCAGGAAACAGGTCGCCTGATATTTGAGACTGTCTTTTTCCTGGCTGTAATGTATTAGGGTTTTTTCGAGCTCCTTCCTGTTTTCACCGGCTATGTCGAGTGTTTTCTGCACGTTTTCGGGATAGTGTGGAGTTGCGCAGGAGGCCATAGCTATAGCGGGTATCATAATCCACCATAATAAATTATGGTGTTGCCTCAACCACCATAATGATATTAACCACCATAATAAATTATGGTGCTTTCTCAACCTAATAATATCATGTAATTCCATATTTGGGTTGTCAGGATTCACATTATTATGCTTTGCCGAGCTGTTGCCTGACAATCTTCGCAATATATTTTCCAAGTATATCAAACTCAAGATTGACAACAGTGCCGGGTTTGATTTGATGAAAATTGGTCATATCGTATGTAAACGGAATAATGGCCACCTGGAACGAACGGTCTTTCGAATTCACCACTGTAAGGCTCACGCCATTCACCGAAACCGAACCCTTTTCAACGGTGATATAATCATCCTGGGTCGGCTCGTACTCAAAAGTAAAATACCAGCTTCCATCGGCTTCGGTAACTTCGGTGCAAACCGCAGTCTGGTCAACATGACCTTGCACCATGTGCCCATCCAGGCGGCCATCGAGCTTGGCGCTACGTTCGAGATTTACCTTGCTGCCAATCTCCAGTTTCCCCAGGTTGGTTTTGTCGAGGGTTTCTTTGATGGCCGTTACTGTGTAGGTATTATCGGTGGTTTTGACCACTGTAAGGCACACCCCATTGTGCGAAATACTCTGGTCGATTTTTAATTCTTTCACAAAGGAACATTCCATGGTGATGTGCAGGTTTTCCCTTTCTTTTTCGAGGGCAATTACTTTGGCGGCTTCTTCTACAATTCCTGAAAACATATCTTCAATTTTAATGATTTACAATGACCGCGAAAGTAAGAAGAATCTTTGAAGAAAGAAGAATCCAGTCGGTCTATCCTCCGAAGCCTTGGCTTAGGGGGGCAGTCCACAGTAGGCAGACTTCAGTCCACAGTAGGTAGTTCACAGTCTGGAGTATGCAGTCGGCATTACACAGTCCGTAGTCCCTTGTAAGCAGTAAGGGATGCACGACATATTTTCCTTAACAAAATTTCATTGTTCATAAATCATTGATTTTGTTCTACATCTTTCCATATTCGAATTTAATCTAGCCCCAAAGGGGTGTTATCATTAGCCCAGGGTGTATTTTTTGACGAAGTCAAAAATAGCCCTGGGACACATAAGGTATCAGATAGACCAAGCCCCAAAGGGGTGTAATCATAATTCCTTAATGTAATCACTGCGGTAATTTATCCCGTTTTATGTATAATATAATTAGGGTTTCTATTTCGAGACGCAAGGCTTGTACCTCGGTATGATCTCTATATACCTACTGATTTCAGGAAATCATTTTTCAACAATTACATGCTGCGAAACAATTCCTGAAATTTGGTAATGCCATCTAAATACTTTACTTTTAGTCCATTGTTCAATTAACTGAAATGAAACGAAATCGATCTAGCTTTTATCTTGCATTTCTCTTGATTTTGTTGGCCTGCCAAAAGGAAGATCACGGGCCTATCGAGGTACAGGAAATCCATATCAACGAAGGTTGGAACTTTTTTTCTACTTATCTTGAAATTTCTGAGGATATAGAAATTTTGTTTGCAGATCATCTGGATAAAATACAGATCATCCAAAACCCCTATGACTCATCAATGTATTGGCCTGAAACAGGAAATTATAGTTTAAACCGAATTCTATTTTTTAAAGGCTATAATATCAGGGCCCTTGAAGAATTTACCCTTCAACTTACTGGAACTGTTTGCAAACCTGAAAAGATTATTTTTACTTTAAGAGGGCCATCAGAAAGCATACCGCATCATGATTGGACATTAATACCTTATATCCGAAAAACTATGATGACAACCTGGAACTTGTATGAGATTATTGGTGACAACCTTATCATAATGAAAGATGAAGATGGTGGTGCCTTTTGGCCATCTTTCGGCGCAGACGCAATAGATTCCTTATGTCCGGGCCAGGCTTATCAAATTAGATGCTCAGAAGAAACCCAGTTCTCATTTCCAACCAACGAAATTTGATGCTGAACGTAAATACCTTAAACCCCAATAAGATGAAAACGAATGTAAAATGTTTAATCCTGATCCTAGCCCTTTTGTTAACAAGTGGGCTTGGGTCGATTTCGTATGCCCAGTGCGATTTCTCTTCAGATTTTGAATCCGGCACTTTGACGGATTGGAGCATTGTTGCCGGAACCAATGTGGTTTCCACACAGCAGGTACATTCTGGCAATTATGCCTTAAAAATGACCAATAGTGGTAGCTACCCAAAAATCCTCAGCAATCAAAACAATTTTTCGTACGGTGAATATACTGCCTGGTTTTACATGACCCAGTCTTATGCAGCAGGATATCTTCAATTTCATCACCAGGATGCAAACAATTATTACCAGGTAGGGCTGGTTCCTCAAGGTACCTGGAACCCTGCCCTAACTCTGACCAAAAAAGTTGGAGGGGTGAATACATTCCTGGCCAATATCCCACCTGTTTTCCCACAGAATTCATGGATTAAGCTGACGGTCATCAGAAACCTAAACAATGAAATAGTGGTTAAAATAAATGATGTTATTCAGTTTTCTGTAATCGATACCACCTTTACACAGCCCGGAAAGGTTGCCGTATGGGGCTATGACTATACCACTTATTTCGATGATTTTTGCTATACAGCCACTTCTGTCCCGACCAATGATTGCGATATTTACTATGATTTTGAGGATTCCACCTTGCTTGACTGGACAGTAACTACGGGATCTATAAATCTTTCACAATTTGTTTCGGTAAGTGGTAACAATTCGGTGAAAATGTTTGCAACAGGGGCTTATCCAACCATGATCAGCAACATTGATACGTTTGGTTTTGGAAGTTATTCAGCCTGGTTTTGGTTGACCGGTCCCAATACGGATGTCTATTTTCGCTTTCATTATCAAAATTCCAACAATTTTTACCAGCTTGGAATGTTGCCTCAAAATACCGATAATCCTAAACTTAAACTAACAAAAAAAGTAAATGGAAGTACTATAACATTGGCACAAACCCCTCCTGTTTTTGGCATTAACCAATGGTTTAAAATGACAGTTGACCGATACGCCAATGGGGATATAAAGATCTATATCAACAGTTCGTTGCAGATTTCAGTCAACGATAGCACTTTTATGACTCCCACACAAATAGTTTTTTCAGATTGGGATCCAACCACCTATATGGATGACTTTTGCTACAAACAATTTCCCGATAGCTCTGCGGCAATTTATTCCATCCAACTGGGAAGTGATGTTTTTGCCTGTGAGGGCGACAGTATTCAACTTAGTGCAGGTAGTGGCTTGTTGAACTATATATGGAATGGTGGCCTGGCTTATGGGAGCATCCTCAATGTAATCAACTCCGGGACCTATTATGTGCAAGCTGAAGACCCCGCTGGGGCAGTCTTTACGGATACGATTGTAGTGAGCTTCTATCCCACCCCGGTCGTAAATCTTGGAAACGATACCACTATTTGTCCTTATGATACATTAAACCTAAACACAGGATCAACTGGTTATAATTATTTATGGTCGACAAGCGAAACCACCGATACCATTGTAGTAATCCCACCAACTTCTACTACTTATACTGTGTTGGCCGAAAGCAATGGATGCTATTCCTCCGACACTATGGTAGTCACCGTGATTGACACCTTTACGGTTTCCTTGATAAACGATACTACTCTTTGCAATGGAAGTTCGGTTGTCCTTTATCCATCCGGTTCAAATAGTTCTTATGTCTGGTCGACCGATCAAAGTTCCGATTCCATTATTGTGAACTCAACAGGCATGTATTCCGTAACGGCCACCAATATGTGCGGGCTTACCGCCGAAGATTCCGTCTACATTCTTTTTGTTCCTATCCCGAATGTTGATCTGGGAAACAATCTGAATTTTTGCATAGGCGATAGCATTCTACTCAATTGCAATACTCCCTTTTCAACCTATTTGTGGTCGACCAATGAGACCACGCAGGCTATTCAAGTTAGCACCACAGGGTTCTACTTTGTTTTTGTAAGCAATATTTGCGGAACAGCCTCCGATGTGGTTTTTGTGGACGAGGTAAGCCCTCCCCTATTAAATCTGACAGATACGAGTATTTGCACGGGCGATACCGCTTATCTTGATTCCCAAAACCCCGGGTATAGTTATCAATGGACGACTGGTGATACGAGCCAGGTTGTTGCCGTCTCACCTGCCTTATCTACAATCTATGTGGTGACCGTGAGCAACTCGGGCTGTTCAAGCTCCGATACAATACATGTTGAGGTAATACCCTTGCCTTCGGTTTTTCTTGGCAACGACACTATTATTTGTGTAAAGGATACTATTCTTCTCGATGCCGGAAATGCGGGGGCAAGTTATTCCTGGTCGAATGGGTACACAAGCCAGACCATCGAAATATACCCGCTGGTCCCTGAGCAGGTTTGGGTGAATGTTTCCATGTCAGGCTGCGAATCTTCCGACTCCATTTTTATTGATATATTCCCCGGGCCGGTTGCCCAATTGGGAAACGACACTTCATTTTGTATTGGTAGCAGCCTTTTCCTCGATGCCGGAAATCCCAACTGTAACTATCTGTGGTCAACAGGCGAAATTACCCAGCAAATCAACATAAGCGATCCGGGATATTATAGTGTGTGGATAGAGAATCAATGTGAGGAAACCATTGAGGATACGATTTTTGTTGATCAAAATGCGTTGCCTGTTATTAATCTTGGGGAGGATACCATCCTTAATATTGGTCAGAGCCTTCTTCTTAATGCAGGATCGGGGTTTCAGGACTATTTGTGGAGCGATGGTTCTACCAATGCAAATATCCTGTTGGACTCAATAAATTTATCACCAGGCTATAATGAAATAATTATCCTGATAACAGATTCAAACTCCTGTTCAGGATCAGACACAATGCTTATTAATTATATTGAATCCCAGATCATTTCTCTACAACAGGGATGGAGCATTATCTCCACGTATATCGAGCCAGTGAACCCTGACGTTGGAGCAGTATTGAGTAATTTATACCCAAACCTGACAATTGCTAAAAACGAGACGGGACTCATTTATTGGCCTATTTATAATTTGAATACCATAGGCAATATGATAATTGGTGAGGGCTATCAGGTTAAAATGGTTAATCCACAAATATTACAAGTAATCGGTACAATAATTACCCCAGAGCTTACCCCATTCGAGATAAGTCAGGGGTGGAACATTATTGGTTATTTACGAAAAACACCAGCCTCGGTTGAAGTGATGCTTTCCACCATAGCGAACAATGTCGTAATTATCAAAAACTCCAATGGCTTAATATATTGGCCTTTGTATGCTGTAAATACGATTGGAAACATGAACCCTGGAGAAGGGTATCAAATTAAGATGCTTATTACAGTTACCTTGTTGTATCCAGCAAATTAGAAGATAATATGGAAACCGTAAGAAAATATAAATTGCATATACAATTATTCGTTGTCTTTGCTTTAATCCTGGCAAACTCAATTACTTATTCCCAATGCGATTTCTCAACCGATTTTGAAAGTGGAGTATTGACTGATTGGACCATACTTGCCGGAAACAATGTGATTTCTACACAGCAGGTCCATACTGGCAATTATGCCTTGAAAATGACCCTCAGTGGTAATTATCCCATCATTCAAAGCAATCAAAATATGTTTGGCTGTGGAGTCTACACTGCCTGGTTTTGGATATCCGGCCCAGTAACCGATGCATATTTTCGATTTTATTATCAAAATTCCAACAATTTTTACCAGCTTGCCATGATGCCCCTTAACACCGATAATCCTAAGCTTAAACTAGTAAAATTGGTAAACGGAAATGCAACAACACTAGCTGAAATTCCACCAGTTTTTAATGTTAACCAATGGTTTGAGATGAAAGTTGAAAGAGAATTGAATGGGGATATTAAAGTCTATATCAATGGGGCGTTGCAGATTAGTGTAATCGATGCAACATTTATAATGCCCTCCAATGTGGAATTCCTGGCCTATGATGAAACAACTTACTTGGATGATTTCTGCTATATATCATGTTTAGTAAGCAATCCGATCGATCTTGGAAACAATGTTATTGCCTGCGAAGGAGATATCGTGCAACTTGATGCAGGAAGCGGATTGTTGAATTATGTGTGGAATAATGGGCTTGCTTATGGAAATACAATTGATGTAAGCACTACGGGTTTATATTCTGTACAGGCTGTTGATTCGATGGGGATGACTTTATCCGACACAATTTTTGTACTATTTAACCCACTCCCTCTTGTTGATCTAGGTGCAGATACCACAGTTTGTCCGGGCGAAATAGTCGATTTACATTCCGGCAATATGGGGCAAAACTATCTGTGGTCAACAGGTGAAACCTCGTCGAACATTTCAATAAATACAGAGGGCCTCTATTGGATTCAGGTTTCAGATCAATACTGCACATCATCAGATACAATTATGGTTAGCTTTTATCCTCTACCTTATGTTGATTTGGGCGAAGACACTTCTATATGTGATGGGGACATAATCAATTTAAGTTCTGGTTCTTCGGGATATAGTTATAGTTGGTCAACAGGTGAAACAACGTCGACCATTTCAATAAATACAAGTGGCATCTATTGGGTATTGGTTTCAGATCAGAATTGTTCTTCATCCGATACAATATTAGTGTCTCCTCTTCCGGGATTTAATGGCCCTTTTGAAGAAAATATAGGGGTTTGTGAAGGGGAAAAAGCATTGCTTGATGCCGGAAGTCTGGGAACAGCTTTTCTCTGGTCCACAGGCGAGATTACCCAGATCATCGAAGTGAACTATGAAGGAGTTTACTCGGTAACAATTTATAATGATATTTGTACGATTACTGACTCAGTTATGGTTTTTTTGGTTCCAAATCCGACAGTATCATTGGGTAGCGATATCACACTTTGCGGGGGAAATACATTAGTACTGGATGCAGACAATCCCGGTAGTAATTTTCTATGGTCAACAGGCGAAACTACCCAAACCATCGTAGTAGGGGGTTCCAATCAGATAATTTGGGTTGAGGTTGAAAAGAATGGTTGTACAGCCAAAGATGCTATATCAATTGTCGAGTGCGATAACAACTATGGTGTACCAACAGGCTTTTCGCCAAACAACGATGGTGAAAATGATATATTATATGTTTATGGACAGAACTTTCAAGAAATGGAATTCACTGTTTTTAACCGGTTCGGACAAATGATTTTTTCTTCCGATAGGCAAGATATAGGTTGGGATGGGACATATCGGGGAAAAGATTGCGAAATGGATGTTTATGTCTGGGTATTAAAACTTATATTTTATAATGGCCGTGCAATATCCGACCAAGGAAATGTGAGCTTGTTGAGATAAACTTAAAACGACTAAGGTAGGAAATGAGATTTTTCACCATACATATTATTCTCTTGATTGCTTGTAGGATTGCTCTTTCACAAGACATTCATTTCTCCCAGTTTTATGCTGCCCCAATTACCATAAACCCGGCCCTTGCCGGCTATTTTAGCAACGACTTTCGGTTTGGGTTCAATTATAAATCACAATGGATCAGTTTTACAACCCCTTATGAAACACAGTTGGTTTCTTTCGATTTTAAATTGAAACCGAATAAGAGAAGCCCTAATTGGTTTGGGATTGGGGGAACCATGTTTATGGACGAAGCCGGTACGGGGACACTTCGAAATTCCCAGACATCGCTGAATATTGCCTATCATAAATTGCTCGACAAGAGGAAGAAAATCCGTATTTCTGTTGGCATGAACGGGAGTTTTGGACAAAAGAGCATCAACTACAATATGCTAACCTTTGGCAACCAATGGAATGGCGAACAGTTTTACCCTTTTATTTCTTCAGGGGAAAACAATACGGTTAATTCATTTTCATTTTTCGATGTGGCAACCGGCATGATCATCTCTGCGAAGTTAAAGCATATTTCTAATTTGTATGTAGGCTTTAGCCTGTATCACCTTGCAAGACCGAATGATTCATTTTATTCTGAATCAAACCGTAAGGCCATAAAAACTACAATCAATTCCGGCGCAAATATCAAGATAAGGAGCAATATCTTTCTTGAACCGGCCGCCTACCTTACAAGGCAAAAGAATGCGCATGAAATGGTTATAGGTACCAACTTCCTGTTCTATGCAAGAAACACGGCTTTTCTGGTCGGGGGTTGGTTCCGTTCAACAGGAGATTTTATCCCCCTTGTTGGGTTTGATTTTTTCAACCTTCGGGTAATGACCAGCTATGATGTAAACATCTCGAAACTTTACCCGGCAACCAATGGTAAAGGGGGTGTGGAGGTATCTCTTGTCTATCAATCCTTATCGTTGCGTTTTGCCAATAGATCAAAAAAAATGCGTGCAGTAAATTGTCCTGCCTGGTCGAAAAATGGTTTGATGATGGACCACAAGTGATGTTTTTACAAACGCAAAAAAGTATATTTTTATAGATTCGAATTTCAAATCATAAATACGCTTAAAAAAATGAGAACTAAGAAAAATACCAAAGGTCACAACCTGATATTTTTATCAATAGCTTTTACAATTGCATCATTGAGTGTAAATTCCCAGTGTATCTACATGAGCGATTTTGAAAGTGGAAGTATGTCGGATTGGGTAATTGCATCCGATTCGGCATATATCAGTACAGAACAGGCACATGGTGGCATTTATTCCTTGAAGATTTTTAAATCAGGTGGATATGCACAGGTCAATAGTGCCGATAACGAGTTCTGCTTTGGCACTTACTCGGGTTGGTTCTATTTAACCGGGTACTATTCCGATGTCTATTTCAGATTTCACCACGACGACAACGACAATTTCTATCAACTCTCCATGATTCCAATGGCTACCGACAACCCCACATTAAAACTTTTGAAAACAGTCAATGGCACATCTACCATACTGGCCTCGGTTGCTCCCATATTTGGGCTAAATGAATGGTTTAAAATGACCTTGGAGAGATATGTCAATGGCGACATAAAGGTGTACATAAATAATATATTTCAGTTTGAGGTAAATGATGTTCAATTCATGACACCGGCCATGTTTTCCTTCTGGTCTTATGATTTATACAGTTACTTCGACGATTTTTGCTACGATACCTCATACATGGGAAAAGAAGAATTAGAAGTATCGAATGAAATAGCTGTTTATCCAAATCCGGTTTTGTCCGATCTCTACATTACAAGAAGGATGCAAGCCACCGACTTCAATATTTTTGATCTTTCTGGCAAAATAGTTTATTCTGGCCCCTTGACCGATAAAATTGATGTTTCATTTCTAAATTCAGGTTATTACCATATTGTTTTTCATGCTGATAACAAAGAAGTATTTAGGCAACGATTCTTAAAGGCAGGAAGATAAGTCAATTGAGATGCGTTGATATTTCATTGGTACAGCCTTATTTGTTTTGAGGTATATCAAAAATCTATTTCCTTTGTATGCGTAAATAAATAAACGAGGATGAAACAAAAAATAATCAAGTATTTTATTGATAAGGCCAAAAGGAACAAGTTGTTGCAAAATATGTTTGAGCAACCCATCGACTTATCCCAATTTCCTGTAAAAGGAGTATTTACTGATGAAAAAGGAAATGAACATAAATTATACAATGGCTTAAGGTCTAAATTCAAACCCGGATGGCAAAATATTTTTAGTACCGACGGCAAAACTTTGGATACCAGTCCGGGCAAAATAGAGCAAATAGCCAGAGATGGAAGAATTGCCACCGAAAGGATATTACCCATTATCAATATCTATAAACCCGATATTTCGCAATGCAGCATATTGGAGGTTGGATGCCATGCCGGGGGAAGCACTTTTTCGTTTGCAGAACAAGGGGCCAAAGAAGTAGTAGGCACCGAATTTTCGGGCTATAAGCTAAAAGCAAAAGACGACCGGGAGCTTGAAACAAAAGAACTGGAGGAAGTAAATCAGAATCTGAAAGACTTGAGGGATTTGGTTGGAAAGTGTTTTAAAAATTCATCGAAGGTGTCGTTTGCCGATGACGATATTTGCAATTCAACTCTTCCGAAGGAAAGCTTCGACGTAGTTTGTAGCTGGGACGTGCTAGAACATTTACACGATCCATTGGCCGCATTAAAAAGTATAAATGCCCTGCTAAAACCAGGCGGAATTTCGGTTCACGACTACAATCCATTCTTCTCTATTATTGGTGGGCACAGTGCCTGTACAATTGATTTTCCATGGGGCCATGTTTTATTGAATCACAACGACTTCAAACGTTTTAATGAAGAGATTCAGCCTCAATGGGCTAGCCATGCCATGGCCTTTTATTTGAATGGAATCAATAGAATGACACAAAGCGATATGGTGAAATATTCTGAGGAGTCGGGCTTAGAGTTGCTTTCGATGATAACCTACCCAAAAGAACAATACCTAAGAATGGTTGATAAACGAATCCTGGATATGGTCCAGACAAATTATCCAAATGTGACACTAAACGATCTCATCAGCCAACGAATTATTGTGATCCATCGCAAGAAAAAGTAAGGAATTGAATAATTCGTTATAGGTTAAAACCTATTGCAAAACATATATTTAAAAAGCTTGATAAACGGTTTTCGACAAGATTATTTTATACTTTTGCCTTACAGTTTTTTACGGATTGTTTTATAGAATACTCAAACTAATAAATTATGAATTTACCAGCAGATTTAAAGTATACACGCGATCACGAATGGGTACGTGTGGATGGGAACATTGCCACTGTGGGGATTACCGACTATGCCCAGCAACAACTTGGCGATATCGTTTTTATTGAAATTGAAACGATTGACGAAGTGCTTCAACAAGGCGAAGTATTTGGCACTATCGAGGCAGTAAAAACCGTGAGCGATATGTTTATGCCTGTTTCGGGTGGCATTCGCGAAGTAAACGAAGAATTGCAAAACAGCCCCGACCTCGTAAATGGCGATCCTTATGGCGGTGGCTGGATGATCAAAATCGAAATGACCAATGCAGATGGCGACCTCGACGGATTGCTCGATGTAGGAACTTACGAAGAATTGCTCAGCCAACCAGATTAATGGTTGATTAAAATAACAGATTAGATCTTTTAACTTGTAGGGCTTTTGTTTTGGTGTGTATTATTTCACCGCGACAAAAGCCCTATTTGTTTTTACGCCAAACGAATTCCCTCCATCAAAGTTTTGATCGGATCAAGCGGAAAATATGTGGAAGTTTTTCCGACTGTCCTCCAAAAAATAAAAAGTTGTTAATTTAAAGGACTGATCATTTTGTATCATCTACCAATCTGATTTTATTGTAATTTAGCCAAAGTTCCATTCAGTTTCAGAATTTCAATTACAATGGCATAATTCGATTTAAAATGATAACCTAATCCGATCTGACTATGAAAACAAAACACATGAGCTTGTATGTAATTACCCTACTGGTTTTTACTTTTGCAATTAATTCTTCGGCACAGTCCTACTTCCCGAGGACCTATTATCTTGATGACACTGCGCTTGTTGCTAATTCAATGGAGAAATCCTTCGGGGGTGGATATATTATTGGTGGATATACATTTGTTTATAATACCAATTATAGCACTAGGCCATTTTACTGCAAAATAGACTCCTTGGGCAATATGGTCTGGTCCAGGATAATCGATCAGCAAGGGGGATTTTCCAGCATTATCAGCACTTACGATTCGTGCTTTGTTTTGGCGGGCAACCTGCACAATGATTCTGTATTAAAAGATAATTTTTTCTGCCTGAAAATCTCGGATGATGGGGACAAAGTCTGGTCGAGCGAAATTGATTTAGGAGGCTATGAATCTGTTAATCATATCCAACAAACATACGATAAAGGATTTATCCTTGCGGGATATTCGTGTTATCCACCCTATTATTATGGATATACAAATAGTGCTTATGCCAAATTAGATTCGCTCGGAAACCCAATTTGGTGCAAAAGGGATTCTGTAATTAGTCATCGAACCGAACCTAGATCTATCACGGAAACAAATGACTCAGGTTTTGTAGCCGTTGGTAGCACATACAAACCACAAGGATCTAATTCAACAAGACAATATATAACAAAATTAAATTCAGATGGAACAACTGATTGGTTTAAGGGTCAAAATGTTTCAGATGGTTATTATTCGGTTGCCGATGATGTTATTGCAAGCGATACTGGATTTACTATTTATGCTAAGACGGAAGCCCCAAACAACAGTTTGTCATTAATCTCTTTGGATTTATCTGGAAATATCTCACAAGTTATTGGTTGGCAACCTAATAATTATTATTGGGGTTTATCAAATTACCCTCTACGCCTGAAAAAAAGAAATAACGGCGAGTTGATTATGGTAAGCCCTGGAGGCATCTATTGGTTTGATAATAATTCAGATAGCTTATTGGGGCATTACTATTTTTTTGATGCAGTTTTCGATTGCGATAATCTTTCGAATGAAGAATTTTTGGTTTTTGGATCGGGTCCTGTACAAGGATCGAAGGACTTATTAAATCCTCAATTTGGCATAATTAACACTGATTCATTAGGTGTTTCTGGAGATTGTGACTATTGGGGCCCAACTCCTTACCCCATTCCTTTCGACACAATAGAAATTGATTTATCGAATATGGCTGTAATTCAATCAAACTATTTTGAAATCAGAATCCAATCTTTTCAGATAATTGATTTACCGATACAGAATTACAATGGGTGTGTGGGATTTGTTGGAGATGTTTATAAGGAAGTTGATAATGCGTCCCACTTCAATTTGTATCCAAACCCATCAACTGGAATCTTTCAAATTCAATTTACAGACGTAAGCAACATCGCACTTTTCAGTGTTTCAGTATATAATCTGGTAGGCCAAAAAATAGTGTCATTACCTTCCGGGATTCATGACCGGGTAGATTTACAAAGCCAACCCGATGGTTTGTATCTCATAAGGATAATGATGGACGGAAAGGATTCTTGTCAAAGGATCATCAAGAGAAGCAATTAAATAGAAAAGCTGATTCCTCACGCTGGTTAATATTGCAGCGAAGCCTGTTGCAAGCGCTTTGCAATCCGGGCTTGTAAAGTCTGGGGGGCAAGCACTTTCATGTTTTCGCCAAACCCAAGTATTTCACGTTCCAATTCAAAGTTGGGGATTACTTTTATTACTATTTCGGTTCCCTCGTTGGTTTCCCTTATAATTTGCTGTGAGTGGTGCAGTGGTTTGGTCAACACATAAGGGGCATTTTCTGCATCGATCCAAAGGTGCACATTAACTGCCTTGCCACTATTTACGGTAACACCAATCACATCCTTGTAATACGTTGCAGCATCAACTACTTCTTTCAGGTTAAATTCTTCGTCGGGTTGTGCATCAATTTCAACAATCCGGTCGAGGGCTAAGGTAATCAGGTTTGTAGCATCCTTTTTCTTCCCGACTACATACCACCTGTTGCGGTATTCTTTTAATAAAATAGGATAGAAAACCATTTTTCCGGGTCGCCGGGCTTTAAACGACTGGTACCAAATATCGAGCACTACCTTATTTATGATAGCTTTATAAATGGGATTAATAAACTGAATGCCTTTCAAATCATCATTCTTTTCGATATCGATCACCTGGTAGCTTTTATTTTTTTCAGAATGGATTTTATCTTCCAGTTTTTGTACCAGTCCTGTTAAGTCGCTAAAATATGAGAATCCGGTAAAATGCTTTAAAAGCTCGATTGCCTCGCTCATTTTTGATATTTCATTCGCACTAATCGCTGTATTGCTAATGCTATAACCGGGGTCGGTATAGGAATAATATTTTTTGTCTTCAACCCGGATGGGTGCATTGTAACCGAGTTTATCGCCACGCATAGTCTGGATGTCGGCCTGGATAGTCCGCTTGCTCACCCGTTTTTTAATTCCTTCGTATTCGTAAAGTGCATCCGAACAGGCTTCTATCAAATCTTCGAGGGTCCACCTATGTGTTGTGTTTCTCAGGCAGTTGTCAATTGTTTTATAGCGGATCAGTGCGTTCTTGTTTACCGGCATAATTTCATTTTATTATGTAGGCAAAAATAGATTCATTTCAATTAATACGCAAATAGATTGCGTAGTTATTAAAATAAAATTAAAATAATTCACATTTTTATTTTGATTATTAAAAAATGATACTACATTTGCGGCGGTAAAAAACAATAAAGATGAAAAACCCGAATTTACATATCGACTCACTATTTGTAGGCCAAGGAGCTTATGAGATAAGGATAGGTATATCCGGGAGTAAAATGAAGAGATAAAACTGAACAAGAAATTTCTACAAAAAGCCCGGGCCACTCACCCGGGCTTTTTGTTTGTGGTAAAAAATGTCGGGCTCGTCTAATCGGCCAGGACACTACCCTTTCACGGTAGAAAAAGGGGTTCGAATCCCCTGCCCGATACAAAGTTCCCGGAACAGGAATATAAATAAGAATAAATTAAATATCATGGAAACAATGGTTTTACAACAGTACATCTTAGATGCCGAAAGGGCTTTCGAGCAAAATGAGTATATGGAAGGCATGCGCTTTTTAGAGGATGCACTTACCATTGAGCCTCAATACGGAAAAGCGCATAATCACATGGGATGGCTGTATTTAGTTCACCTCGATGATATGGTAAAAGCCGAAAAACATATCGCGATGGCCTTGAAATATTCGCCTTCGTACAGCCCGGCTTATTTGCACATGTCGCACATTTTATTCGAGACGCAACGTTTCGACGAATTGGGTGCCTTATTGAAGCAAGCCCTGAAAGTTGGAGGTGTAAAGAAGTCATTTATCTTCAACGAGTTTGGGCGCATGAACGAAGTGGTTGGCCATTTTAGAAAAGCTGTTGAGCAATATAAGCTGGCCATTAAATGGTGTTTCGACGAACGCGAATTAATGATGATAAAAGACAACATTAAACGTTGCCGTCAAAAGCGCTGGACTCTTATGTTTTGATCCTGAAGTTTGAACAATTATTGCCGGCAAGGTTCAAACTTCTTCTCCTCTTTTTTTCGGAATTCGAATAAAAAATGTATTTCCTGAAAATTGATAATGCGCAATCTTTTTGCGTAGTTGAAATAATAATGTCTTGTTTTAACAAATTAGTTCTTTGAAAATACTGTGCTTTCAGCACAAAAAATCTTCCTGTAAAAAGGGAAGCTGTGGAAAAGTTGATTCTCCGGGACCTGACGTAAGTTTCTGTATAGCTTTGTAGTGTCGTGCTTATATTAGGTATGATATGCTGCCCGGTTTAAAAACTGTTTCCTCCACCTTGAAGCGCGAGGGTTCGATTCCCTCTCCCATTAGTTTTGGGATAGTTCAGTTGGTAGAACATCAAACAGAGATCGTGGGTTCGAATCCCACTCCCGGTTTCCGGGATGGCAGAGCGGTTGAATGCAATGGATTGTCACTCCATCTTCAGAGAAGTAAACCACTTCTAAAAATGGTTGCCAAAAGTTGAAAGCAATAAAGCAGTCTGGTTCCTTGCTTTCGGGTAAAGGAACAGTTGTGAAGTAGCTTTGAAAGAATGAGGATACCGCAACTATTTTCCTGTTGATCTTTTGAAGAAATTGATTTTACCAAAGGGAGCGACCCTTTTCGGCTTATCGGTTTTCGACGAAATGAGACTGGCAAGTAGTTGCTTAATCAGCCTTCCGCCATTTCGCAATGGATTGCTTTATATGCCTTCTTCAAGTTTCAAAAAGAAAATGAAAACAAACAATGTAGCTAATTGAAAATGTCAAGAATAAGGCTTGCGAAGCTTGCAGGTCAGGAGCTTACTTTTGTAAGTGACTGACTTGCAAGTTGAGCGTAACGCAGTTATTGGCATTTTCTATTAGCTAGTTAAAAAATTAAAATGATGAAAAGAGTACGAATAAACACAGGCTTTGTAGCCCTGGTTTTCAAAAACGGAAACTACACAAAGGTGCTTACCGAGGGTCGCTACTGGTTGGCGTCTGGCACAACAGCAATTTTATACAACATGGTTAAGCCATTTTATCCAACCATCGACTTGAATATCCTTTTGAGGGATGAGCAATTGGAAGAAATGCTGACAATGGTTGAAGTAAAAGACAACGAGATTGTTGTGCAATACGAAAATGGCATTTTTAAAAATGTCTTAACAGCCGGTCGATATGCTTTCTGGAAAGGGGTTACCGAATACAGTTTCAGCAAAGTAGATTTGAATGAGATCGAAATAGACAAAAGCATAGACAGGAGTCTGTTGCAAAAACCTCAGCTTTTGCCTTACATCCGGGTTTATGTTGTGGAAGACTACGAAAAAGGCCTGTTGTTTAAAGATGGCAGGTTCGAAAAAGAAGTAGCCCCTGGCATCTATTTCTACTGGAAAAATCCAACAGCCCTGGCTTTGAAAAAAGCTGATATGAGGCAGTTGCAAATGGAAATTTCGGGTCAGGAAATACTTACAAAAGATAAAGCTGCCCTGAGGGTGAATTTCTTTGCCCAGTACAAAGTTACTGATGTAACAAGGGCTTTGGTCGAAAACAAAGATTTTGACAGGCAACTGTATGTGTTGATTCAGTTGGCTTTGAGGGAATATGTGGGTACACGCAACCTCGACGAATTATTGGAAAACAAAGAGCAGGTTGCCCCATACATCCTGAATGTGTTGAAAGACAAAGCCAGCGAGTTGGGCGTTGAAATCCTGAACGGTGGAATCCGGGATGTAATCTTGCCTGGCGAGGTGAGGGAAATAATGAACCAGGTTTTGGTAGCCGAAAAAAGGGCACAAGCCAATACGATCACCCGAAGGGAAGAGACAGCCTCTACAAGAAGCCTGTTGAATACTGCCAAACTGATGGAAGACAACAGCATGTTGTTCAAATTGAAAGAAATGGAATATGTTGAAAAGATCGCCGAAAAAATCAACAGCATCACGCTGTCGAATGGTGCACTGGTGGTCGATCAGCTAAGAGACATCTTTTCTCCCGTTAAGTGATGTTTTGCCCCGGAAGCCGAAAGGTTTTCGGGGCAATTTTTAATTGGTCAATGTCATTTCAATATCCCATTATCACAGGCTATACCAACTTGTTAATTTTAGAAAATGAATGTTACCTTTGAAAGCTGAGAAAAGAAAAGAAAAAACCCGGCTTCATCACCAGCATAAAAACTGGGAGAGGAATTACCGGGACTGCACTGCAAAGATAATAAAAATGGACAAGAATACAATAGAAAAAATAATTTCAACTGAACGGCTAAAACCTTATATGATTTATCACTCTGGAAGTTTCGAAAGTGCAATTGCTCATTACAAAGCAAATATTGAGATAGCGGAGTCATTTTATCCTATGCTTTCATTTTTGGAAGTTGGTCTAAGGAATAACTTTGATCATCAGCTTAAACGCAGATTCAATGATGAAAATTGGTTTGAAAATTCTGATTTTATAAAAATTGTTTCGCGTTTTCAAATAGACCGTGTATCAGAAGCCAGAGCTAATATATTACGTGAAAAGAAAACAATTACTCCCGGTAAAGTAATTTCAGAATTATCCTTTGGATTTTGGACCTCTTTGCTTGATTCAAAATTTGAAATGAGCTTATGGAAAAATTTGCGTCTTGCTTTTCCCAATTGCCCAAAACAAATTAGACAAAGAAAGACAATGAGTTCTAAATTCAACGGAGTAAGAAAATTGAGAAACCGGATATTTCATCACGAATCAATCACTTGGAGTATTTCAGCCCTAACGAACTATAAAAGAGAAATTATTGAAGGTATAGATTGGTTGGATAAAGAATTACTTAACTGGAGTTTAGACATTTTTAGATTTGACAATGTGATTGACAAGAGAAGAGTATTAATTCAGAAAAAACAATTCAAAATTCCTTAGATAATATTTTTTCAATTGATAATCTGAATATTTTAATAAAATGCAACAAGTAATTTCAACAGAAAATATCCCCATCAAACTTTGGCTTAACAACATTGAAGAGGGTGCTTTGAAACAAGCCAAAAACATCGCCAACCTGCCCTTTGCCTTCAGGCATGTGGCCATTATGCCCGACAGTCACGAAGGCTACGGAATGCCCATTGGCGGGGTGTTGGCAACCAAAGGAGTAATTGTGCCCAATGCGGTTGGGGTAGACATTGGCTGTGGCATGTGTGCCGTAAAAACCAACCTTCATTCGATACAAGAAAAAGAACTGAAAAAAATAATGGGAGCCATCCGCAACTCCATCCCATTAGGCTTTAAGCATCACCCAGAAAAAAAGGATGTTATGCTGATGCCCTCGATGGAAAAAGTGCCTCAGTATGGCATTGTTCAAAGGCAATTCGATGCAGCCCGTGGTCAAATCGGTACGTTGGGAGGAGGCAATCATTTTATCGAAATCCAGAAAGGTAACGATGGACATATCTGGATTATGATCCACTCGGGAAGCCGGAACATTGGTTTGAAAGTAGCCGAGCATTACAACCGCCTGGCCAAAAAGCTGAACGAACAATGGCATAGTGAGGTGGACAAGAAAATGGATTTGGCTTTCCTGCCCATAGAAACACAGGAGGCGAAGGACTATTTCAACGAAATGCAATACTGTGTCGACTTTGCCTTTGCCAACCGGAAATTGATGATGGACACGATAAAAGGTATCTTTCTGGATTTTGTGGGAAAAAGATTTGAGGAATTTGATTTTGTGAACATTGCCCACAATTATGCCGCCTGGGAAAATCATTTTGGATCGAATGTGATTGTCCACCGAAAAGGGGCAACCAGCGCCCGTGAGGGTGAAATCGGAATCATCCCCGGATCGCAGGGCACCAAAAGCTACATTGTCCGGGGGAAGGGAAACCCCGAAAGTTTTACCTCATGCTCGCACGGCGCAGGCCGCCTGATGGGCCGCAAGCAAGCCCAGCGCGAACTCAATCTCGAAGCCGAAATAGCCCGTCTCGACAAACAGGGGATCATCCATTCAATCCGTCATAAAAGCGACCTTGACGAAGCACCCTCGGCCTACAAAAACATCGATGTGGTAATGGAAAATCAGAGTGACTTGGTGGATATTGTGGTGGAGTTAAGCCCGTTGGCTGTTGTAAAAGGATAGTTCTCATCTGGCAGTCTTTTAATTGCCTCATGTGGGTATTGAAACTGGAAGCTGGAAAGTGGAAATTTGGCAGAAACCTGACTCGATTGCGTAAAGGCAATATTATCAGGGTACTAACAATTTAGTTAGATGATAGTCTCTAGTCCGCAGTTTCCAGTTGGCAGTCTTCAGTCTGTCCGGAAGTCAAAAATCGACAATATTGTTCATGTAGAGACGCAATAAATTGCGTCTTTAAACCCGTTGAATTTCCATCTGTTATTATGGATCAAATAAAACGCAAAGACGCAATAAATTGCGTCTCTACATCTGCCGTGTTGTCAATCACCAACTACTTATTCCCGAGGGTCCAGCTACGCTAAATCTTCAGAGGGGTAAATCGACTGCCGTCTGGAGACTGCCTACTGCGAACTGTGGACTGAAGACTGAAAACCGTTCACTACACAAAATCAACGGTTCAGTTCATTGCATTTTAATAGAGTGTTAATTCTTTCGATCATTGCATTGAATTTAAGAAACCAAAACTAAACGTCATGGAAAAAAGAAGATTGCGCCAAATTTTTCGATCTTTGCTTATCGTTGTAATTCCTATTGCCACTTCATTTTGGAGTTGCTCGGCTCATAAAAGTTCAACAATGAGCTACTCCGGCGATTGTAAAATTGTCAACTGTACCTATGGAACTGGAGGTCTTTCGAGTTACAGAGTATCCACTCCAACCTCCGATCTCGATATCGAATTAAAAGGAGAAATCCGTGTCACCGACAACGACCGGGACTTAAAAAGTATCTCACCTGGAGGCTATCTAAGGTTCAGCCAAAAAACTTTTGGGAACAAGCGGACCATAAGTATCGAAAGCGATTCGAATGGACAGTTAACCCGCAAGTTTTACGAAAACCGGAATGAACAGCCTTACGAACCGGAAGGGAAAAAATGGTTGGGCGAAGTGCTGATTGAAGTGATCAGGGCTACCGGAATTGATGCAGAGAACCGAGCCAAGCGCATATATGCCAGCAAAGGCGTCGATGGGGTGATTGCTGAAATTAACCTATTGCCATCCAATTCGGTAAAGGCTGAATATTTTTCGGCATTAATGTCGCAACCTGGTTTAACGAAAATTGAAAAAATATCCATCATCGAAAACATACCGGTCAGGATTAGTTCCGAAACCGAATGTGCCAAATTTTACCGCAAACATTTTGAGTTGTTCATCACCGATCCCGATGTGTGTGCCGCCTATTTGCGGAGTGTTGCAAAGATGTATTCAAACACCGAGCGCGGATCCGTTTTAAGGACCATCAATCCAAAAATTAATATAAACAACCCCTTGATTTCGGAGGCTTATTTCAATGTGGTAAACAAAATGGAAAGCAGCACCGAAAGTGGCAGTGTACTGCGCGATTTGCTTACGAAGCAGGATCTTTCGGATGAGGCCTTCATTTCCTATTTGGTCACCACTAAAAAGATAACGTCGAACACTGAGCTGGCATCGGTATTACATTCCATCAAGAAAGTTAATTTCACCAATCCCGATGTGATCGAAGCTTATTTTGCGGCGGTTACCAGTCTCACAAGCAATACGGAAGGTGGCCGGGTACTGCGCGAATTGTACCGAAAAACACAACTGAATAAAGATGCCATGATTGCTTATCTCTATTCGGCCAAACGAATCAGCTCGAATGTTGAACTGGGGACGGTGTTGCGGGGAATGAAGAACATCGATTTGAACGACAAGGAGATTATGCTTGCTTATTTTGCCACGGTCAACAGTTTGTCGAGTAATACCGAAAAAGGCCGGGTACTGCGCGACCTGATCAGTGCCCAGACCCTAAATACTGATGCCATGATTGAGTTCCTCTATGCCACAAAGCGCCTTTCGTCAAACATGGAATTGGGCTATGTGATGCGCGATTTAATTCCACATCTCGAATTAAATAAATCGGTGGTTGAAGCTTTTTTCCTTACAGTAAATACCATTTCGAGCGATACGGAGCATGGGCGGGTACTACGTGAATTAATCAGAAAAGGAAAACTGAATCCAGATTATATTTTTGGGATATTGCACAGTACTACAAGGTTGGCGTCGAATACCGAAAAAGCAAGTGTGCTGGTTGAGCTTGCCCAGATTATGCCAAAGGAATTGGAGTATGTTTCGAAATACAGGGAAGTTGCAAGTACCATTTCCTCTCAGTCGGAACGCGACCGAGTGATGAAAGAACTGAACTAAGCCTTGGGGTTTCAATCAGATTATTGACCCATTTTGAAACATCCGGGTTTTTGTTCAGAACTTAAATTGGAGAAAAGGAGTGATTAGGGAATATAAATTTTGTGTCAGGTCTTTAAAAGACAATATTGTTGTGAAATTAAAAGAGAATCTATAATAACATTCACAAAAGATTGCAACGGAGAATTGTCTGCCCTTGGGGAGAATAAGAGGGGGGAATCAGCATTTAATTCCACTCCCTAACCCCCGCCAGCGGGGAAAATCCTCCCTGATTACATAATTAGGCATTTTTGCAAATGTTTTAGCCGAAAGATTAAAATATTAAACAGCACAGTTTATTTCGCAAACCAGTTTTCCAAGCCGGAAATTCATTATTAGGAACAAATTCTTACTTTTGAATTTCTGGCTTTAAGTAATCAAAATAGAATAGATTTGAAAAAACAGGGTTGGATTATCGGAATCGCATCATTGCTCGGATTGGTGGTGTACACGTATTTGTCGTATAGCTTCAATGGTGTGTTCCCTTCCCTATCCAGCCATTTTGATGACTTTCTGTTTTCGATTTGTGTGGGCGGTCTTGCCGGGTTTATCTATTATCTATCGGCAAATCAACTCAATGGTTGGTTTCACTGGAAAAAACAACTGGGACTTCGTTTTATCGTTGGATTTGTGTACCAGGCCGTCCTGATAACGGGTTTCGTGTTGCTAATAACCTGGTTGGCCGAGTATTATTTATTCAGAAATGAAACAGCTCGAATGCCCTTGGCTTTTGGCGATATGCACTGGAAGTTGCTCATCATTTCCACTTTTCTGGTTTTCCTTGCCGAAATTGTCGACTTCGCTTTCTTTTCGTTCAACTTTTTCACCGCCATCCAAATTGAAGAAGAGAAACAAAAACGCAGGTTGTTGAACCTTCAGTTCGAAGCATTGAAAAGCCAGTTAAGCCCGCATTATTTGTTCAATTCGCTCAACACGGTTTCTTCACTTCTTTATCGTGATAGCAAAATAGCCGAAAAATTTATCCGCGACCTGTCCGGTTCTTTTCAGTATATCCTCCAAACACATGAACAAAAACTGATTAGTTTGTCGGACGAAATAGAAATGGTGCAAGGCTATGCCAACTTAATGGGTGTCCGTTTTGAGCACTTATTCAAGCTAAAAATTGAAATCGGCACAGAATTTATGACCTCCAAAATCCCACCCCTTAGCCTACAAATGCTCCTTGAAAATGCCCTAAAACACAACCGGATGTCTGAAGAGGAGCCTCTTGAAATCAGGATTTCTGTGAAAGAAGGAAGCTTTCTTGAAATTAGCAATCCGTTCAGGCCAAAACCAGGGCATATTGTACTGGACGATAAAATGCTGCGTAAACCCCCGGTGGGTCAATCGATGAAAATTGGCCTGGAGAACATCAGAAAACGCTATGCTTTTTTTACCGATGAAAAAGTAACGATGCGTTGCAACGAGAATTTTACTGTGCTTTTACCTCTAATCCCTGCCAATTATGAAGCCTGATATTTTTCTGAACCGCATTGTTTTCAGGCTTATTGCACCCATGCTTTACGGCTCGGTGGTCTATATCCTTATTCTATTGATTTTCGATTCGTTGACATGGCTTAAAGAGAATTTCTTTAGCCAGGAAATTTTCGTGACCATTGCATTGTGCTATATCCAGTTCGAGGCTATTCGTGCCATCAACCTGTTGATTGGTAAAATTATGACCCGACAAAATCGCCATACCTGGCACATCATCCTGCAATTTGGGGCAGGGTTTCTTCTCAGCATCCTGATTGTCAGTTTGGGCTTGTGGTTCTATTTCCGGTTTGTGGTGGGCTTTACCTCTTTCCGCACCGAGTTGATTACTTTCAACGCCATGTTTTTACTAACCAGCTTGTTGTACAACCTTATCCACCTAAGCCTTTTTTTCCTTGATAAGAAAAATGAAGTAAAGATAAATGCAGAAACCTTGCTCCGAAAAAACCTTGAGGCCGACCTAGAGAGTTTTAAAAACGAAGTAAACCCGGGCTTGCTTTTCGACAGTTTTGAAAGCCTTATTGGGTTGATCCACCGCTCGAAAAAAGAAGCCGATGAGTTCATCGGGCATTTGTCGGCGTTTTATCGCTACTGTCTGCACAACCGAAACAACGACCTTGTGCCTTTACGGGAGGAATTGAAACTGGTTGATTCGCTTCTCTATATTTTAAATACCCGATATTCAGGGCAAATCAATCTTGTTCAAAATATCAGCAAAAAACAATCGGAAAAACTGTTGATACCCTGTGCCCTTTTGAGTTTACTCGAAATTGCCTGCCGGACCAGCATTATTGATCAGCATCAGGGCCTCACGATAGATGTATCACTGAATGATGATTACCTTCAAATTAAACATCCCTTGAACAAAAGGCTCGGACCCGGACATGACTATTCGAACCGGCTCGAAAGGATGAAAACATCGTACCTGTATTTTTCCGATTTGCCCTTCGAATACATCGAAGAGGATGGTATGCAATTGATTAAAATACCTTTGCTTAAAATGGTACTTGAAGAATGCCACAAATTCACAGATTAAAAAAGTAATTTTTGGTGGATTCATTTTGAAATTTATACTTTGAGTCTAAGAAACTTTGCGGTTAAAAAAATTTATACACATGAAAGTAATTATTGTTGAAGACGAAAAACCAGCTGCCGAAAAACTTGAACGGCTCCTTACGAAATACGATTCGGCCATCGAAATTATGGGCATCTTTTCGTCGGTTTCACAAACCGTTGAATGGTTGAGAGATCCTGCAAATCATGTTGATTTACTCTTTCTTGACATACAGTTGAGCGATGGTTTAAGTTTCGATATTTTCACACAGATCAACATCCAGAAACCCATCATTTTCACCACGGCTTTCAATGAATATGCCATCGAAGCTTTCAAACTAAACAGCATCGACTACCTGTTGAAACCCATCCGTTTCGATGACCTGCACTGGAGCATGGAAAAAATAAAATCGTTGCAGGCCAACCTCCCCGACACCAAACAAAAGCAACAGTTCGAGGAGTTGAGCCTGGTATTGTCGCAATTTCAGAAGAGCTACAAAACCCGTTTCATGGTGAAGGTGGGCGATCATATCCGCACCATCGCCACCGAAAATATATCGCTGTTTTATGCCGATGGCCGTACTGTGTACTTAGTCACCGATGCCAAAAAACAATACATTATCGACTACCGGCTCGAACAACTGGAAGAGATTCTCGATCCTTCGGTATTCTTTCGGGTGAACCGTACTTTCATTGTCCAGATCAATTCCATAGCCGATGTGCTGGTCTACTCCAACAGCCGGCTGAAAATAAAGCTCCTCTTCGATTTTGACAAGGAGATTATTGTCAGCCGCGAAAAAGTATCGCAGTTAAAAATCTGGTTCAATGGTTTTGATGGGAATTAGTAAGCACGGTTATTTTATGAGAAAGGATATAGCCGTATTGTATTTTTTGCCATGATACTCCAGACAATTAAAACAGAAACCTGGAAAAGGTCATAAGGAGTATGACAAATTTCAATTCTTAAGCCAACTAAATTCTACTCTGATCTACTCAAAAACATTCTTTGGCTATGCTGTGTTTCATATATGCAAATAGTATCAGGCTATACTCCTACTGGGCTATCCTGTTTTTTTATGCTTTAAAAATGAATAGAAAAGATTTTCTTAAATATTTAGCGCTGTTGCCTTTAATTTCAAAATCGATGAAACTCAATGCCCTTAATGAATTGACCAACTTGTTGGATAAAACTGAAAAAATGCCCGTTCTCTTTCTCGGCCATGGGAGTCCGATGAACGCGATTGAAGAAAATGAGTTTGTTCAGGGGTTTAGAGAAGTTGGTAAGACGATAAGCAAACCCAAGGCAATTATTTGTATTTCGGCTCATTGGGAAACAAAGGGAACTTATGTTACTGCTATGCAAAATCCGAGAACTATCCATGATTTTGGCGGATTTCCTTCAAAACTATACGAGGTTCAGTATCCTGCACCGGGCAGTCCAGCTTTAGCTGAAGAAACCAAAAACCTGGTCGAAAAGACAACCTTAGCCCTCGATGAAAAATGGGGATTGGATCATGGTGCATGGAGTGTTATTAAACATCTATATCCAAATGCGGACATACCAACTATTCAGCTCAGCCTGGATTATACCCAACCGGCACAATATCACTTCGATTTAGCACGTGAATTAAGCAAGCTTCGTGAAAAAGGTATCCTGATTATAGGGAGTGGAAACATGGTGCATAATCTTGGAATGGTAGCCTGGGACAGACTTTCCGGGCAGCCTTATGCTTATGACTGGGCCACAGAAGCCAATGAAAAAATGAAAGGCTACATTCTTGATGGTAATTTTCAAAACCTCATAAACTACAAATCACAGGGAAAAGCCTTCGAGCTGGCAATACCTACTCCAGAGCATTTTCTTCCTCTTATATACACCCTGGCACTAAAAGACAATAATGATGAGACATGCATTTTCAACGATCAACCTGTTGGTGGTTCGTTAACCATGACATCTGTAAAGATGGGTTAGAAGGTTGCTCTGCAATCATAAGTCTATACTTTTTTAAAACTGCAGATTAATACTACATTTTGGAAAGTTTAATGATATCTCTGGGGATTAAAATCTTTTTGTCATAGCCATTCAACATTGAGTTTATCATTGCCAGGCCTATTTGTGTGGTGTTTACGACCGAATTGGGCGAAAGAAATTTTATGAGTTTCACCAACCACATAAAATAATCATACATAAACTGGTAGCTTTTTGTCCGGGATTTGATGCCTCGTAAGGGAATTATTGCTCCAGGCCTAAACATAAAAGCCTGCCTGAATCCCAGCATTAACAGGTCGTTTTCCGTTTTGCCCTTCACCCGTGCCCACATCATCCGGCCTTTTTCTGTTGAATCGGTTCCCTGGCCTGAAACATAGCTAAAGGTCATATCGGGATTTAATTCAAACAGTGTTTTTGCCATCGAAAGGGTGAAGTCGTAGGTGATTTTTTTGTATTCCGCTTCCTTTAATCCGGCTGCGCTTATTCCCATGCAAAAGAAACATCCATCGTATCCAATGAGTTGATCTTTAACTTTCGAGAAATCTAAAAAATCCTCATGGGTCAGTTCTTTTAATTTGGGATGGTCCATGCCGATGGAATTACGCCCAATGACCAGGACTTCGCCAATGGATTCGTGATCAAGACATTCGAGGAGAACACCTTTGCCAACCATTCCGGTTGCACCTGTGATGATAACTTTTTTGTTCATAAGTATAATTGTGCTATTTCGATATTCGTAAAACTACAATTTTTTAGTTTATATTTCTCCAGCTATAGCACGATTGCATCAAGAAGTTTAATAAATCACCATAATAATATTTCCTTGTTAAGGTTTCTCCATTCAAACATAATTGTTATTTTTGGTGAACATTGAATTTACATCTACCATCAAGTTTAAACTCTTATACTATGTACACAGATTATATCATTTATGGAATTGTTGGACTGGTGATTTTAATAATTATTGGTCTCTACAATACTATCATCAGAAAGCGAAATGAGGTAAATAATGCTTTTGCCTCAATTGATGCCATGTTAAAAAAACGATACGATCTGTTGCCAAACTTAGTGGAGTTGGTGAAACAATACATGGCTCATGAGAAAACCGTTTTTGTGGAAATCACTAAATTAAGGTCACAAGTAAGTAGTGAGATTCCGTCAGACGAAAAACTTGAAAAATACAATGCCCTTCAGAAACATGCCGACAGGCTTTTGTTAAATGTGGAGAATTACCCAGACTTAAAGGCCAGTGCCAATTTTTTACACTTACAGGCAAGCTGGAATTCCACCGAAGAACAAATATCTGCCTCAAGAAGGTATTTCAATGCGGCTGTTACCGATTATAACAATCACATCCAGATGTTTCCTTATAATATCTTGGCCGATCTTTTAAAATTCAGCCCCCAGAGCGTGTTTGAAATATCAAATAATGAAAGGCAAAATATCAATGCCAAAGAATTATTCAACAGCTAATCAACATGAAAAATGGCTCAGGGGATTTTGATGTTCTATTCAATAAAATCCTTTACGACAAGCTTATTGCTTTAGAAGAAAAAAGAAAATCCGGCATCCGAGAATCCATCCGATATTTTTTTATCAGCGTTCCCTTTGCAGCTATTCTTATTTATTTAATGGTTAAAAACCCCGAGCCAATTTTAGTATTCCTTTCTGCATTTCCAACTTTCGCTTTTTTAGGATATTCAGCTATTACTATACGCCAGACCCGAATAATGCTTACTCCTAAATTTAAGAAGGAAATCCTCTTGCCCATGTTACAATATTTGTTCGACGATGTAGAATATCTACCCCGACAACGAATGTCTAAAGCCCTGATGCAAAGAAGTCTTTTGATGAGTAAAACAGTGGATTCGACTGGTGGTGATGATTTTGTTCGATGCAGGATAGGACAAACTTCCATTATGTTTTCAGAAACTGAAGCTTATCATGGAAGTAAAGCTGAAATGATATTTTCGGGTATTATCATAACCGCAGGTTTTAATAAGAGTTTTATGACCAAAACGGTTGTCCTGCCTGAAAAATCAACAACCCGATGGCGCAAATTCAAACTGAATTTTAGTGGGCAAATGAAAAATGCCGAAATTGTAAAACTGGAAGACCCTGTATTTGAAAAAGAATTCATGGTAATAGGTGAAAGCCAGGTGGAGTCCAGGTATATCCTTTCACCAAGCCTTATGCAACGGATGTTGGACTATAAAAATAAAGTCAATCGTCAAACTTCATTTTCATTTGTAGAAAATCGACTTTATGTGGCTATCCCAATTTTGACAAATATGTTTGAGCCAAGAATTTTTGAACCATTATCCGATAAAGAGTTCATCAGGATTAATTATGACTATTTTAGACTGTTCACCGATATTGTGGAAGATTTAGATTTGAATACAAGGATTTGGCAATAAAAACTTTTTCTCAGGTGTAGGTATAAATAAAATATCTATTTTTATTGAAACTTAAAAAATGCTTATGAAAAATCTAATCATTGGTCTGTTATGCCTGCTAAACCTTTCAACCTACAGCCAAACAAATCAGGACAAAGCTTACGAAATAGGTAGGATTGCAATCAATAAAATGGATTCGGGATATATTGAAGAGTCCATCAAACTTTTAAAGGTGGCCATCAAACTTGATCCGGAGAGCCTTAGATATCCCTACGAAATGGCCTATGCTTATTCCATGAACACTGATTACAAAAAGGCGATAAAAATTCTAAAGGGATTATTGAAACATCCTGATGTGAACGATCGGATTTATCAAATGCTTGGTAATAATTACGATTATTCCAAAAATCCAAAAAAGGCAACAGAAACTTATGAGACAGGACTCCAGCTTTTTCCAAATTCCGGTTGTCTTTACCTGGAACGCGGCAATATGGAACTTCACAAAGAGGAATATTTGAATGCGCTGGACTATTATGAAAAAGGAATAGAAGTGGATCCACAATTCCCTTCAAATTATTTTTGGGCCACGAAGATATATTTGAGTTCAAGCGAAAAAGTTTGGGGAATGTTGTATGGCGAAATCTTCATTAATTTGGAAACAAATAGTCGTCGGACGTTTGAAATCAGCGAGTTTCTTTATAACACGTATAAGAATGAAATCCAATTTATTTCGGATAGCTCGATTTCTGTCAGTTTTAGCAAAAATACAGCGATAAATATAGAGGATTTAAGTGATCCCGAAAATTTCAAGTTACCTTTCGGGATTGGAGCGTATGAGCCTACATTAATGCTTTCCATTATTGGTGAAACAGAAATAAACCTGGATGTATTGGATAGGATAAGAACAAATTTTGTGAGGTTGTATTTTGAAAACGAACAACATAAAAACTTTCCCAATGTCCTTTTTGATTACCAGAAAAATCTATTGGAAAGTGGGCATTTTGAAGCATACAATCACTGGTTGCTATTAGCAGGTGACGAAGATTCATTCTCGAAATGGCAAGAGACAAATTCTGAAAAATGGGAGAGTTTTGTAAATTGGATACTTGAAAATCCTATTCCGATTGATGATACTCATAAGTTTTTTACCGGACAGTATATTTAGAAGTAATTAAACGAAGCATCAATAAATTATTTGGGACTTTGTCCAAACTAAATCTGGTTTATTATTCTATTTGTGTTTTTTTGAATAATAAGAAATAATGATGGTTCAGCAAGCAAGGTTGGAAGAACTACAACACGTTTAGCAACTGCTCCTTTATTTTTTCCAATTCGTCTTTCATTTTAACCACCAATTTTTGGATTTCGTGGTGGTTGGCTTTCGATCCGAGGGTATTGATCTCGCGGCCTATTTCCTGGCTTATGAAACCCAGCTTTTTTCCTGGCGAAGCTGCCTCAGAAACCACTTCTGTGAAATAACTGCAATGATTGGCCAGCCTTACTTTTTCTTCGGTTATGTCGAATTTTTCGAGATAATAAACAATCTCCTGCTCAAGGCGGTTTCCGTCAAGCGCTTTACCATTGGCAAATTCTTTCAGGTTGTCGTCGAGGCGGGTACGGATGGTTTCGATACGTTCGGCCTCGAAAGGGAACACTTCTTTCGACAGGACAACGATGTTTTCAACCCTCATCCGGATGTCCTTTTCCAAGGCTTCACCTTCCTGATTGCGAAATTCCTTCACCTGTTCAATGGCCTTCAATAGATGTGAAAAAACTATGTCCCATTCGGTTTCGTCTAATTCTTCGCGTTGGGTATCCAACACTTCTGGCAAACGGATAATACCGCGCATAATGGCCGGGTCGACAGCAAAGCCAAGTTCTTCCTGTATTTTTTTTAGTTGATTGAAATAGTCTTTTACAACGGCTGCATTGAACTGGTTTGAACTGCTTGCGCCGGTGGCTTCGAGATATATGGCCACATCCACTTTTCCCCTTTCCAATTGCTTCGAAATTTCATTTCTGATTAGCATTTCCTTTTCCTTATAAAGGCCGGGGATGCGCATGTTCAAATCCAGTTGTTTGCTGTTGAGTGATTTTACTTCAATGGTGATTTTTTTGCTGTCTAATTCGCACACGGATTTTCCGTAGCCGGTCATCGATTGTAGCATAGAGCCTTATTTTTTTGCTGTTTTATACATGCTGAGGGTAAGCACTTCGTGTCGCCGGGGACGTACCTGTACCACGCTTACACCTTCGTAATTGTTTAAGCTCGTATTGTTGAATCCCAGCACGTAATAATTTCCGTAGTTGATAAATCCAAAATAAACTGAATTGCTGTTTGTGGTCTGAAGGGCATAAATAGGCATATTGTTTTGCAAATCCTCGAAAGTGGCAAACAGGAAAACACCGGTACCCGATGGGGCAGGTTTATAATTCTGGCCCGCTTGATCGAAATAGAGCACCTCCACCGAAAGCTCGCCTGTGATCAGGCTGGTGTCGCTATACACAATATCCTGTGTGGACGGGCTTGCTGTATTGTCTAAATTGCAACTCGCAAAAAACGAGGCCACAGCCAATACGCCAATCAATCTCATAAGAGTTTTCATGTTATCTTGTCTTATTTAAAGAAAGTCCTGTAAATATCATTCCCATTGGCAAATAATAAAAGGCCCAATAGGATGACCATCCCTGCAATCTGAGCATATTCCAGGAACTTGTCGCCGGGTTTACGGCCTGTTATCATTTCAAATAAAAGAAAGGCCACATGTCCTCCATCGAGGGCTGGGATGGGCAAAATATTCATAAATGCAAGCACCAAGGAAATAAAGGCTGTCATATTCCAGAAAACATGCCAGTCCCAGGTTTTAGGGAACAAGCCGCCAATAGCACCGAAACCACCTAATTGCTGCGCCCCTTCTTTTGTAAAAATGAGCTTCATTTGCTTGATGTAGAAAATCAGTGTTTCCACACCCATTACTATTCCTGCAGGTATCGCTTCAAGAAAACTGTAATTAATTTTTTCCACACTGAAATGGTAGGAAAGGGGTTTGTTGCCGATGCCAATCATCCCATCATCGCCCAGGTCTACAATCAATGTCTTTTCAACTCCTTTTCGGTCAACCAGCACTTCGATCTGTTCGCCGACATGCTTCTGTTTTTCAGCCTCGAATTCTCCATAAAATGGTGTAGGCATATCATTTACTGCCAGTATCCGGTCGTTCTTTTGGAATCCTGCGAGGTAGCCTGGCTTTTCAACAGAAGTAGTATCCTTACCGAATACTTCTTTTACCCAAAGCATGATGGCTGATGGTTTCTTTGTTCTTAAAACAGTATCCACCACAAAAGGGACCCGGAGGCTGATCAATCCTCTTACCTCTTTGGCAATTACTTCCTTGGTGAAACCTTCGGGGATAGCAATCTTCATTTGCTGTCCATCACGATCAATCGTAAGGTTGTGGGCGCCTTCAATCAAAATAGTGGGCACAATATCGGAATAGTCTTTTATTTTGATGGTATCCACCATCAGGATTTTATCCCCATTTTGGAGGCCAATATTTTGCGCCACCTCGTGAAATTCGTAGCCATACTTCACATTTTCGGCAGGCAGGTATTCTTTTCCATAAGTATACAGGATCATTGCATAAATAAACAATGCCAGGATAAAGTTGACCACTACCCCACCTGTCATAATCAATAGACGTTGCCAGGCTGGTTTACTTCGGAATTCCCATGGCTGGGGTGGAAGTTTCATTGCCTCCTTATCCATAGACTCGTCGATCATCCCTGAAATTTTTACATATCCGCCAAGAGGGAGCCAACCGATTCCATATTCAGTATCTCCTTTTTTTATTTTGAAAAGCTCAAACCAGGGATTAAAAAACAGATAAAATTTCTCGACCCGGGTATTAAAAATCCTGGCCATGATAAAATGCCCTGCTTCGTGCAGGATAACAAGTATTGATAAACTCAACAGCAGGCCTAATGCTTGTGTTAGTATTCCCATTTCAAATAATCAATTTATATAAAGTGCAAAGAAACATTTTAATATTCAATCAGGAAAACGAAAAAGTAGGCCGATGGTTCAAGGCTCAGGGTTCAGGACTTGTGCATTTATAAATAGGGTTGACACTATGTCCATTCTTAAAAATATCTTATTTCCAAATCCGTGTTTTATGCGTAAATCTGTGTCAGAAAAAGAGCTTTATGCTGATGAATATGGAGTATTCTGAGTTTTTTGGTTTTCAATTCCAACATCCACCCATTTCCCTATCTTTGCCGAAAATTTTAAATATGTCACAGAAAGTACGGGTACGATTTGCCCCCAGCCCAACGGGGCCTTTGCATATAGGCGGTGTGCGCACGGCCCTTTTCAATTATTTGTTTGCCAAAAAGAACGGTGGCGATTTTATCCTTCGCATCGAAGATACCGACCAAACCCGTTTCGTTCCGGGTGCCGAGGAATACATAATGGATTCGTTGGCCTGGTGCGGGATAAAATTTGATGAAGGAATTTTAGAGGGTGGAAATTATGGCCCTTACAGGCAGTCGGAAAGGAAAGAAATCTATCTTCAATATGCCGAGCAGTTAATTCAATCGGGCAATGCCTATTTTGCTTTTGACACTCCCGAAGAACTTGACAAAATGCGCGAAGAATACGAGGCTGAAAAGCTTACTTTTACTTATGATACCTCCACAAGAGGAAAATTAAACAATTCGTTGGTTTTGCCAGAAGAATTGGTGAAGCAAAAAATCGATGCCGGTGAGCCTTTTGTGCTCCGTTTTAAAATGCCCGAAAATCAAGAAATTGTGATGAATGACATTATCCGGGGAGAAGTAAAAGTAAATACAACGACTCTCGACGACAAGGTGTTATTCAAATCGGATGGAATGCCTACATACCACCTGGCCAACATTGTCGACGACCACCTGATGGAAATTTCGCATGTGATCCGGGGTGAAGAGTGGCTGCCATCCCTGCCTTTGCACGTTCTTTTGTACCGGGCCTTTGGATGGGATTCACCAGAGTATGCTCATTTACCTTTATTATTGAAACCAACAGGCAAGGGAAAACTCAGCAAGCGCGATGGCGACAAGATGGGTTTCCCTGTGTTCCCTACGGAATGGACCACGGCCGATGATGAGGTTTTTATGGGCTATCGTGAATCGGGTTATTTTGCCGAGGCATTTGTAAACTTGCTTGCTTTGCTTGGCTGGAACCCTGGCACCGAACAAGAAATTTTCAACCTTGACGAATTGGTTCAGAGTTTCTCGTTGGAAAAAGTGGGCAAATCGGGTTCGCGTTTCGATCCTGAAAAAGCCAAATGGTTCAACCAGCAATGGCTTCAGAAAAAAGATAATGCTGAAATTGCCAAGCTCTTTTCAATCATCTTAAAAGAAAAAGGGATTGAAGCCGTGCTTGGAAAGGTGGAGAGGATAGTTGGTTTTGTGAAAGAACGAGTGCAGTTTGTCCATGAAATTTGGGACCAAGCCTCTTTCTTTTTTGAAGCACCTGCCGATTACGATAACAGGGCTGTGAAAAAGAATTGGAAAGAAAATACCCCGGCTTTGATGCAAGAACTGGCTAATGTTTTGGCCAACACCGAGGATTTTTCTTCCTCCAACACCGAAGAAAAAGTAAAAGCCTGGATCACCGAAAAAGAACTTGGAATGGGCGCTGTGATGAATGCTTTCCGACTTTGTATTGTAGGAGAACCGAAAGGTCCCCACATGTTCGATATTATTGAGGTGATTGGTAAGGAAGAAACTTTGAGTAGGTTGAAGACTGGGGTGGAGAAGATTGGGAAGTAAAACTTCTACAATTGTTTTCCTCTTTCTGGATTTATAATATCAAACCTTGAATGGTCTTATTAATTATTTTATAGTGATTCTATCTTAGTGCTAGAATGGAAAATCAGCCTTCGCACAAAAAATGATCAATATTGTGCGATCAAGATAAAACTTGTCATTGTTTGACACAAAAACAGGGGTCTGCACAAATTATTCTGATTTTTGTGCAGACGGTTAAAATATGGTCATAGTTTGACAGGAAAATCACCGTTCGCACAAATTATTGCTATATTTGTGCAAACGAAAAAATATGTTCGACCGCGAAAAACCATTCAACGACTTACCATTGCTTCCTCCCAGCGAAGATAAAATACTCACGAAGGAGGTTCTTCTTCTTTTGTCTCAGGCCAATAGGTCTTTGGGGAAGTTAGATGGCATGTCGCAACGATTGCCAAACCCTCTGATGCTGGTAAACACCATTGCCTTGAAGGAGGCAAAGTCGAGTTCCGAAATCGAAAATATCTTCACCACCGAGGATGAGCTTTACAAAGCCCTTTCAACCACCGACACGAATATAAGCCCTGCCGCCAAAGAGGTACTGAGATATCGTGAATCGCTATGGGAGGGAATAAATTCACTGGCAAATAAAACGGAACTCGATTTCAACACCCTGATCAGTATTTACCAAAAAATAAAGGAAACTTCTCAGGGCGTTCGTTCACCACAAGCGAATGTGAGGATTGTAAAAGGAGGATCGAGCCTTACCAGTGGCAAGGTGGTATATACACCTCCAAATAATGAAGGTTTGATCGTAAAGCTTTATCAAAACCTTCTTGATTTTATAAACGATGATGAGAAATATCCGTACGACCCATTGCTGAAAATGGCCATTGCCCATTACCAATTCGAAGCCATTCATCCATTCTCGGACGGCAATGGCAGAACAGGTCGAATCCTGAACGTCCTTATCCTTATAAAAAAAGACATCCTGAAATTTCCCATCTTATACCTAAGCAAATACATTATTCGCAACAAAGACGACTATTATCATTTGTTGAACTCAGTATCAACACTTGGATCGTGGGAAAGATGGCTGAAGTTTATGCTTTTGGCCTTAAAAGAAACTGCCAACTACACCATTTTCAAGATTGATGAAATAATGGATCAATTTCAATCGACCAGGCTGTATGTTGAACAGAAACTTCCCAATATCCCATTTTTTCTCCTCGAAGCCATTTTCACTCAACCCTACATAAAAGCCATTCAGGTGGTTGGCGACAAAATAAAAAGCCGGAACACGGCACGAAAATATCTTGACCAACTATGCGAAATAAATGTACTTGAATTAAAAAAGATAGGCAACGAGAATGTCTATATCAACAACGACCTGATGCGTATTATCGAGGATTGAGGAAGGGTTGATACCATATACGCCAACCATTCTCATCAAAATAATACATCAATGGATTGATGCTTTTTAAGTAATATTGTATAAGTGCATTGATATAACTGAAGTAAGTTAAAGAATAATCTCAAAAGAGATCTTATGAACTACCTCTACAATTTCCACAGCCACACAAATTATTGCGATGGTGCCAACAAACCGGAAGAAATGCTTTTGGCGGCTATCGAATTGGGTTTGCTTTCGTATGGTTTTTCAAGTCATGCCCCTGTTCCGTTTCCAAATCATTGGTGTGTGGAAAAGGACAAGCTCAGTAAGTATATTCTTGAAATCGGTGAATTGAAGAAAAAGTATAAGGACCGGATTGAGGTGTACTGTGGTCTTGAAACAGATTTCATTCACAAATTTTCGGGAGCCTCATTATTCCGAAACACGGAGGGATTGGACTATTTGTTTGGCTCCATTCATTATCTTTATGAAAATCCCTGGGATTACCTTTTCTGCGTCGATGGGCCATTCAAAGAATTTCAAAAGGGCTTGAAGCGGGTTTTTAAGAACGACCCAATAGCCATCACCAAACGCTTTTTCGAGCTTTCCCGGAAAATGATAACCACCGATCCTCCCGATGTAGTTGGCCATATCGACAAGATTAAACTGAACCTTGGCAAAATTGTTCCTGATCTTGAACAACAGGACTGGTACCTCGAAGAATTAGACAAGATAGTGGATTGTTTGGTTGAATGCAAACCAATTGTTGAGGTCAACACTCGGGGAATGTACAAGGGCTATATAAGCGAGCCATATCCCTCAGTTTATCTTCTGAAAAAACTGCACGAAAATAAAATCCGCATATCACTCAACTCCGACTCGCACAATCCTGATGAAATCCTAAAAATGTACCAGGAAGCAATTGTAATGTTGAATGAAATTGGAATCACTGAATCGTGGGCAATGATTAGAGGGAAGTGGATGAGTGTTAAATTGTAAAGAAAACATAACCGTAAAGGCTCGGAGACGCTAAGAAAAACAAAATATCCCTTTTCGCCTCAGCGCCTTTGCGGTAAAAATATCTTGAATCTGTAACTTTCCCTTTTTCCCACCGTCTCCCCCCTGTTATGTCGAAAGCACTGTTTGAAAAACATATCATGCCGGCTTCGGAAAAGATATACAGATACGCTTTTTCGATTTTGAAGGACAGCGAAACTGCAGCCGATGTGGTGCAAGAGTGCCTAATGAAAATCTGGGACAAGCGCGACAAGCTTCCGGAAATTGTCAGTCCCGATTCGTGGGCCATGCGGATTACCCGCAACCAATGTTACGACTGGGTGAAGATGAATCGCTATACGTTGATAAGTGACAAGGAATTAAATACCCTCGACTCGGGAAATACGGACGATGCTATCCATGCGAAAGATCATTTGAGATGGCTGGATGAAATACTGAAAACATTGCCCGAAAAGCACC
Organism: Bacteroidales bacterium; assembly: GCA_021740905.1. Taxonomy (GTDB): domain Bacteria; phylum Bacteroidota; class Bacteroidia; order Bacteroidales; family M50B96; genus JAIOYV01. The sequence goes on along the minus strand of JAIOYV010000008.1, from coordinate 21,049 downwards.
AGGAAGTGTTTCATCTCCGCGAAGTTGAAGACATGACATACCAGGACATAGCGGAAATATTGGGGTTGAGTTTGGGAGAAGTGAAAATATCGTTACACCGCACAAGGGCAAAAATTAGGTTGATGTTGCAAAAAATTGAAGACTATGGAATCGCGAATTAAAGAAATACAGGAAAAATATTGGGCTGGGGAAACGACCATAGAAGAAGAAAAAATCCTAAAAAATTATTTCAGCAAAAATAATTCAACAGATTCTGAAGCCGGCTATTTCAAGCATCTGAAAAAAGCATCGGTACTAAAGCCGCCTGTTGAGTTTAAACATCCCGGCAGGAAATTCTTATTGCCAAAATGGATGATGGCAGCCGCAATTTTCGTGGGAATTATGGGAGGGGCTTACCTATTCCAACAATCTCAAAAACAAAACGAATTTCTGGTCGATGACCCACAAAAAGCCTTTGAAATTACAAGGCAGGCACTTATGTCAATTTCATCGGGCATGAACAAAGGGACGGCTTATGTGGATAACTTGCAGAAATTTGAAGAGGCAACTCAACTAATTTCAAAATGAGACAGGCCGTAGGATATAAAGTTTAGTTGAACTGTTTAAAATTGAAAATGGGGCTATGGTTTGGACAAACGTCATAATTTCTTCTAATGAATTGCAACATAGCACTGTCTCCCCCCCAGGGGAGAATAAGAGGGGGGATTTCCTGCAATTAATTCCACCCCCTGGCCTCCGCCAGCGGAGGAAATCTTCCCAGATTTCAACCAGTCTGTCCTTCGAATATATGACCTCAAAAATACCCTATAAATCTAAATCAGTAAATTATTTTTAAACCATCTAATAACTTAAAAACATGAAAACAAACATTTTAATTATCGGATTAAGCTTGCTGTCTTTTGCAGGCATGGCACAAGGAAGTGTGATTACCAAATATTTCAACCAGTATGCCGACAACGAGGATTTCACAAAAGTGACCGTGAACAGTAAGATGTTCTCCCTGTTTACCGAATTGGAAGCTGATGGTGACGACGAAAAAGCCTTTCTTGAGGCCGTGAGCAAACTTAAAGGTCTGAAAGTACTGGCTGCGGACAGTGTGGCCAATTCAGCGAAAATATATGCCCAGGCATGTGCCGACATCAGCAAAGAGGGTTATGAGGAATTGATGACAGTGCAGGATGCCAGCGAGGACATGAAATTTTTGATCAAGGAAAATAAAGGCAAAATTGAGGAGTTGATTATGGTTGTGGGCGGAAAAAAGAATTTTGTGATGCTCAGTTTGTATGGCGAAATCGACCTGAAAAACATATCAAAAATTGCCCGATCGATGAAAATAAAAGGCCTCGAAAACCTGAAAAAAATTGAAAATGCCGAGAAGAAGTAAATGGTTTTTGTTCGTTTTTGCGCTGGGGCTAATGCAGCCCCTTTTTGCACAACAGGACATCCTGAAAACGTATGCCGATACTGCCTGCAATAAAAAATATTGCTTTTACCCCAGTACTTTGCGCATGATCAACCTGGCCAAGAACGAGGACTACAATAAAATGGTGGAGGGCATCGAAAAGTTGTTGGTCTACACGCTCGACTCCACTGCCCTGGCCGACAAATCGTACCGTAAAATTATGGAGGATTACCTTGCCAACGATTTCGAAGAATATGCCAATATGTGGGGCGGCAAAACGAATTTCTCGATATATGGAAAGGAGGGTCGTGTTAACGAGTTGACGGGTACGGTTAGCACCGGGGAAGATCTTTATGTTTTTTACCTGATCGGAAACATCGACTTTGCCAAAATCCCAGCTATGATCCAAAGTTTCAAACAGGACGACATGATCAATATTTTCACGCTAAATTCACGCTAAATTGGAACAAACTCTCGAAATTCGCGAATTATCCAAGCGGTTTGGAAAAATACAGGCCGTGAATAAACTCGACCTAAAAGTCCTGCCAGGTCAGGTTTACGGTATTCTTGGCCCCAACGGAAGTGGAAAAACAACTACTCTGGGAATGATTCTCGAAGTGGTGGCACCTGATTCAGGCATCTTTCGATGGTTCGACAATGTATCGAATGTGGAGGCTCGTAAAAAGATCGGGTCTATTTTGGAAACCCCCAGTTTTTATCCCTACCTCACGGCTGTTCAAAACCTGAAAATCGTTGCCCATATCAAGCAATGCAGTACCGACAGGATTGAACCAGTATTAAAAATGGTGGGTTTGCATGACCGCAAGGACGACAAGTTCAAAGCCTACAGCCTGGGCATGAAACAGCGCTTGTCGATTGGGGCAGCACTCCTCTCCGACCCCCCAGTGCTTATTCTCGACGAACCCACCAACGGCCTCGACCCGGAAGGAATTGCCGAAGTTCGCGCGCTTATAAAAGACATTGCCGCACAAGGTAAAACCATCATCATGGCCAGCCACCTGTTGGACGAAGTGCAGAAAGTATGTACCCATTTTTGCATCCTTCGCAAAGGGGTAAAATTGCACGAAGGCCTGGTGGAAGATACATTGGGCGAAATAAACCGCATTGAAGTGAGCCACGAAAACCTGGATCACCTGGAAGATGTTTTAGCCAATTTTGAAGGTCTGGAGACCATACGTAAAAACACAACCAGCCTGCATCTCAGTCTAAAAGAAAATTATAATGCTACCCATGTCAATGCTTTTTGCTTTGAAAAAGATATTGTCCTTCGAAAGTTAGTTACCCACACCAATTCTTTGGAACAAGAATTTCTTAAAATCCTGAAAGAACATGATTAGGACCCTCACATTAGAATGGCTCAAACTAAAGAATTATCGCATTTTCTGGATTTTGCTTGGCATGTACATGTTGTCGCTGGTGGTGATAGCCGCAGGAGGCGGGCTTTTCTTGGAGTGGCTGAAACACGAAGGGGCCGAATTTCAAGGCATCGACCCCACAATTTTCCCCATCTACGACTTCCCCGACATCTGGCAAAACATGACCTACCTGGCCTCGTTCGGGATTATCCTACTTACTTTCATTGTCATCATTTCCGTAACAAACGATATTAGCTACAACACCCTTCGCCAAAACATAATCGATGGTATCAGCAAACGCGAGTACCTGATGAGCAAAATGATGTTGATCCTTAGCCTGGCTGGATTAAGCACAGCGTTGTTATTTGTACTGGGGATTATTCATGGGGCCATATATTCGCACGTGTGGGGCAGTCAATTTATTTTTGATGAACTGGAATTTGTGGCTGTATATTTTTATCAGATCGTATTGTTTTGCACCATGGCCTTTTTTATATCGCTAGTGGTGAAAAAATCGGGGTTTGTGATTGTAGCCCTTTTCCTCTACGCCCTGATGTTCGAGCCAATAGCCTCTACCATTTTGGAGAACGCCCCCTTTTCGCGGGATACATGGGCTGCCGATATCGTGCAGTTTTTCCCCATCAAGTCGATGAACAACCTGATAAAAGTGCCTTTTGGCCGCTACATCTTCAAGGAAATCCACGACAATGTTTCCCTCCGTGCATTGGGCATAAGCCTGGGCTGGTTTGCCATTTACCTGTCGGGGATTGTTTTTATTTTGAAGAAAAGGGATTTGAAGGGGTAGGGGAAGTTCTGAGTTGAAAAGTTGAGGAGTTCGGAGTTGAAAGGTTGGATTTAGAAACAGTTTGAATCTTTAAAAAAAATGATTTACACGATTCTATTTATCCAATAATTTGGTCGACGGTGGCAGTGCGCAATTGCAACGATCAGAATATAATCCTTTTCAATCGAAAAAAGTATTTTAAAAGGAAATCGATACAACAAATATCGTCTTATTCCATATTTTTCTTCCTGCCACATTTGGGGATGCTCTCTAATTCTTTTGATACCTGATTTTATTTCCTCTTTGAATTTTTTTCCCAATCCTTTAACTTTATCATCATAATATTCAACGGCATCTTCTAATTCGTTTGAAGCCAATTCGTCAAATAAGATTTTCATTCCTATTCTTCCTCCCCAAATACATCCATATAAGAAATAGCATTTGATTTTCCCTCACGATGGGCAATCAGCCTCTTATTGGCTTCCTCTATCCAAATATCATCAATTTCTTTTTGAGGCTCATCGATACTGCGGATTAGGCCATCGATTAATAGGAATCGTTCGGAGGTTTTAAGCCTTATGGCTTTTTTTAATAAAGTTTCACAGCTTTCCATTTCAAAATTGTTATAATCAACATTTGTTGCTACCAAAAGTAAGCAATGTTTTTGGAAAATTGCAATTGGTTATACTTTAAAAATCTATCCAAATCTAAAACAATCTAATCCGAATTGTCAATCTTCTCAAATTCTTTCAATACAATCATTGATTCCTGGCTTACAAGGGCAGACTCCTTTTTGAGTTTTTGCTGCAGGGTCAAGCGATACTGAATCTCACTGCATTTCTTTTTCCTGTTCAACAATGACTTATTCATCTTTGAGGTCTCTTGCATGAATATGGACTATTTTGTCATTTTTAGAGATTACCAAGTCGAGGTTTCTTTTTTTTCCTTGAGCAATTTCTGGTAAGTTAGTTCATGTCCTTTTTATATCTTGTCTTTATTTGGGTTGTCTTTATTTGTCATATTTTTCTCAGTGAAGAAAATCCAAACCGTTCTCTGTGGCTTTTCAATGACTCTAAAGACGGTTTATAATTAGGATTTTCTGGGAGCAAAATTACTTTTCCTTCAAATTGTTTTATGTTGTAGGTCGAATCGAAGTTTTCAGAAAAATTACCATTTAAAATCACCTTATAGTTGTTATCGATCGATATTAATCCTCGGTCAAAAGCTCTATGAAGATTTGGACATAGAGCAATCCCGTTTGAAATAGTATCATTATAGCTTTCCGAGAATGGAACAATATGACAAGCATCTATCATCGAAATATTGTCCAAAGCATCAACCCTCAAACCAGAAATACAACAAGTGAAATTATAAATCCTTGGGACTTCTCTTTTAAAAATACCACTTCTTACAAATACTTCTTCCTGAAATGCATCATTATCAATTTCATCTCGAATCAGTTCCAATCTTGTTTTATAGCTTTCCTGTGATTCTTCAACAATTTGTTTTTCAATATCCAAAATATACTTGTTACCTCCTTGACTGAAATTGCTTTTAGTATTTGGAAAATACTTTTCAAGAAGGAACTGAATTAAAATTGATGATTCTTCTTTTTTAAGCATCAAACTGGTTAATTCTGCATCAATGATCGCATATTTTACGGCAGTGGTAAGATTTGCAAAACTACGCATCGAACTTTTTGATTTTACCCATAACTCGCAACCGGCATTTGGCTTTAGCTGCCAAAAAGGCTCAGTGCTCAGGTGATAAAATGGAAGGGTAAAAAGACAATGGTGATTCGTATCCACCAATAAGTTCCAATTTGATTTGAAAAGGCCAACCAATTCGGGTAGAATGAAAATTTCTTTTGATTTATAAAGACCTTGTTGAAATGCCTGAATTAGGCTTATTAGTAGGATTGGTTTGTGTGGTGCTCCTCCGTTTTTAAAATATCTTCGGAGTTTTTCAAACTTTAAACAATAATATGTCAGATTCTTTTCAAGCATAAATATATTTCTCAATAACTCGTTCCATGTCGTCTTTGAGGCCTCTTTTCCGGTTGAGCAAGGCTTTGTTTTTTTGCAAAATCAACAATTCCTGGATAAGTTTAAAATCTTTTGGGTCATCCTCACAAACTTCTCTGAGCAAGCCAATTTCTTTTTGTAGTTTCTCGTCGTTTGTTTTCATTTCCAATTCTATATTATAGACTTTATTATAAATAGCTGCCACTTTGTAATCGAACCATAAATCCCTGTTCCAAATTACCTGTATGGCCACGAGTTCCTGATTGGTAATTAATTCCAGTTTGGGATTATGTTCCTGCACTTTCTTTTGGGCTTCGAGAATTTGCATTAATAATTTGGCCCTGTATTTATCAGTATATGTTCCCTGATTATGCCCATCGTCGGTTACCGCCCGTTGTCCGTTTCTGCGTGTAGGCAGTCGGTTTTCAGAAATATTACGTTGCTCCACCATACTTTCGCGCAAATCCAAAAGGGGCCGCAACCATTCGTAGCCTTTGTCAACCAACGCGCTCATCGACTTATCCTCTTTCACCACCGTACAGGTCCAGCAACCGAAACGGCTTTGTCCGCAAGATGAATGGCTTTTGTCGGTCACCATGGTCGGACATTCATAATCGTCGGCACTGGCATCCAAATAAATTTGAAACAACTGTGAATTGTCAGCTCCCCAGGGCGATGTCATGGCATTAATGATATACCAGACTTCTTCGAGTTTTAAATCTTTGATGGGTGAATACACATAAGTATTGTGCTGATTTGGGTGATTGGTCAACCGCTTACCCCTGATTTCGTGCTTCTTAATAGATTTTGCCCGGGTTGCACTTTCGGCACTTCGGGTCCCGATCAAAATAATGGCTTCGCCGTTTTCTGCCACTTGCTCGGTAATGAACCTTGAGGTAGGTTTAATCTTCATCTTATCCGTACACCAGCGAAAAGCATTATTGGGCACAGGATATCCACGTCCCACGATATTCACCCAAAAGCTGTCTTCGAGCCGGGGAATTGTTTTTTGTGCTTCGATTGGCAAACCCTGTTGTACGGCGGCTTTCTGAATTTTTTCCAAAACACCTGTTACATAATCCACAACTATCGGGTTTTCGACCAATGTATCGTTGCAAACCACATATATTTTTCGTTGTCTTTTCCCGTGTGGTATTTGCTTTACAGCAAGCCATACAAGTTGCAACAAGGCGGTTGAATCCTTCCCCCCACTAAACCCGATTATCCAGGGCCGGTTGAAATCGTCATTTAATTGATATTGATCCTTAATCTCTGATATAATATGGTTAATCCTACGCGACATCTACTAATTTTTATGAATAAACAAAAGTAGCAAAATCTATTTGTGAATTGATTCAAACTGACTTCAACAAAAATTGGGTAAACGATTTCGATTTTACTTTCCTGCTATATTATTGCTACCAAAAGTAGCAAATGTTTATGATTTTCAACTCACCGCAAACCATATTCATTATCCAACATTTTACTGATGGTTTGATTTTCCTGACCGGGATTTTTTAGATAGCTCCTTTCAACTTTTTCTTTAGCTAATGTGTCATTGAATTATTGGGAATGAGTCCCGAAAATTTTGAAATTTACCCTAATTCTATGAAATGGTTTGCTGAAATTTACCCTAATTTAGTGACAAACAGATTATTATTTACGTGTAAAACAGATCAGTATATATCAATTAACAAATATCCTTTGCACCCATAATTTGGACGGTATTTATTAAAACCATTTCCCAAGTTTCTAATTTCACAAAAAAAGGAGAACCAACCTCCGCCAATTCTCCCTTTTTTCAAACTATGAATTACTATCTACTTTTCTGATCTTAAAACTTATACATGTTGTCCTCAATCACCTTGTCGGCTAATCGGCGACGGGCTTCTTTTACATTTACACCTTGAACTTTGGTGAAATGGCATATTGCTTTGTGGAATTTTTGCTGATCGGCTTCTTCCACAAATGAATAGATGGCATCTTTTGCGTACTTGGCTACATTGGCGGCTATGTCGTAAGTATAAACATCGGCTATGTCTTTGTAAAGTTTCACGGCATCGGCACCCTTCATGCCCTCGAGTTTTTCAACCCTGAGAATGGTCGATTCGGCAGCATACACCTCGATCAACATATCGGCAATGTTGAAAAGGACTTCCTGTTCGTCGCCCATCTTACGGCTGAATTTTTCGTTGGCAGCCCCAATGATCAACATAATGGCTTTTTTCATCCGTTGGATTGCATCCTTCTTATTTTCGTAGAAATCTTCTTTAAAATCTACTTTTTCAGGAAGCGAATCTATACTTGCCAAAACAGCGGCACAATCATCTTTCAGGGAGAAATTACATTTCATCCCTTTTTTGATGGCATTGTCGGCAGCCCACAAACGGTTTATTTCGTTGGTGCCTTCGAAAATACGGTTGATCCTCGAGTCGCGGTAAGCCCTATCGACAGGTGCTTCGGCAGAAAAACCCATGCCCCCAAAAATCTGTACGCCCTCATCTACAATGTAATCCAGGGATTCGGAACCTAATACTTTCAACATGGCACATTCGACCTGAAAATCGGCATTGGCCTGGATTATGGCAGGACCATGTTCCATGCCTTCGGCTTCATACTTCTCAATTAATTTTTGAATATCGGCAGAAGCACGGTACACTGCCGATTCGGTCGTCCAGGTTTTGATTACCTGCTCGGCCAATTTGAATTTAATGGCGCCATAAGTCGAGATCAGGTTTCCGAATTGTTTGCGCTCGTTGGCATATTGCACCGAATTGTTGATGGTGCGTTTGCACGATCCAAGTACGGTAGCCCCCAACTTTATCCGGCCAATGTGCAGGATGTTGATGGCAATACGGAAACCTTCGCCACGCTTGCCCAGCAGGTTTTCTACGGGTACTTTCACATCGTTGAAGAATACCTGGGTGGTAGAGGAACCTTTGATCCCCATTTTGTTTTCTTCAACAGAAACACTTACGCCTTCCCAATCGCGCTCGACGATAAATGCGCTTAAAATCCGGTCGTTTTCAATTTTGGCAAAAACAGTGTAGGTATCGGCAAAACCGCCGTTGGTGATCCACATTTTCTGACCGTTCAGGATATAATGTTTTCCATCTTCTGATAAAACAGCCTTTGACCGTCCGGCATTCGCATCGGAGCCGGCATCGGGTTCGGTCAAACAATAGGCTGCGGCTTTATCGCCAGATGCCAAATCGGGAATATATTTTGCTTTTTGCTCTTCGGTGCCATAATAAAGAATAGGCAAAGTGCCGATTCCTGTATGGGCCATATAGGCCACCGAAAAAGAGTGTGCCGATCCGAATGCTTCGTTGGCGCGCATATTTGTGAGGTAAGATTGTTCGAAGCCACCCAGGTCTTCGGGAATTGAAATTCCCAGCAAACCCAGTTCTCCGGCTTTTGCAAGTAAGCCTTTAATCAACCCTTTTTCGTGCTTATCAATCCGATCAAAATTCGGGTACACATCCTGCTTGAGGAAATCGTAGCAAGTATCTACGATCATCTGCTGTTCTTCGTCAAATTCTTCAGGTATAAAAACGTCTTTTGCTTCTGTTTCTTTAACCAGAAACTCAACTCCCATCATCAATTCATTCGTTTCCATATTCAATTCTTAGATTTTTCTCAATAAAAATATTGGCGCGAAAATAACTTTATCTGGTTGAATCTAAAAAACGAAGGTAATTTATAGAACGATTCTTAATAGTAAATTAGAAATTGGGGAATTAGGGAATTGGGGAATCGGGTGTGATTATATTAAAAAAGCAGGAACCACTTCTGATTCCTGCTTTTCTAAAAATACGAATATCTTGATACTCGATACTTGATACTAAATTCCTACTTCAAAATAGCTTTTGAAATAACTATCCGCTGAACTTGATTCGTGCCTTCGTAAATCTGGCAAAGTTTCACGTCGCGCATTATCTTCTCCACCACAAATTCGGTTGAATAACCATCGCCACCCATTACCTGAACTGCATTCGTGGCCACTTCCATGGCTACATCCGAAGCATAAAGTTTTGACATGGCTGAAAGAAGAGATGCCTTCTTTGTACCGGTATCGTAATTCCAGGCAGCATTCCAGGTTAGCAAACGGGCAGCTTCAATTTGCGTTGCCATATCGGCCAACATAAAACCAATAGCCTGGTTGGCAGCGATTGGTTTGCCAAATTGAATCCGGTTTTTCGACCACTCTTTTGATATTTCGTACGCTTCGCGGGCAGCACCCAAACTGAGGGCAGCAACGCCGGTACGGGTACGGTCGAACGTTTTCATGGCAATTAAAAATCCATGACCTTCTTCACCCAATAGGTTTTCTTTGGGGACTTCAACATCGGTAAAAATAATTTCATTCTGAACAGAGGCTTTCTGTCCCATTTTTTCGAGATGAGGCTTTACTTCGATGCCCGGCAAATCGGCAGGAACCACAAAAGCACTCAGACTGCGCGAACCTCTTTCGGGGTCGGTTTGGGCAAAAACAGTGAAGAAACTGGCTGCTTCGCCATTGGTGATAAAGCGCTTGTGACCGTTCAGGATGTACTTGTCGCCGGTTAGAATAGCGGTCGATTTAATACCCTGCACGTCCGATCCGGCATTAGGCTCGGTAAGGCAATAAGCTGCAACTGCCTTTTCTTCGTTTATCTGACCAAAAAATTTGGCTTGCTGCTTTTCGTTGGCAGCCAAAAGCATAGGTGTTAAAGCCAGGGTGTTGGCATCGATACAAATCCCGATACCAATACAGCCGGCACCCAATTCTTCCGAGGTCAACGCCCCTTCGAAAATATTGTATCCGTTCCCGCCAAATTTCTTTGGCATGGGGCCATTCATGATGCCTTCATCATACGCTTTCTTCACTATGTCCCAAGGGAATTCTGCGAGCTTGTCATGTTTTAGCCTGTCGGGGCGGATAAATCGATCGGCGAAATCGCGGTATTTTTCAACAAGTGCCTGTTGTTCTTTTGTCAATGAAAAATCAACCATAATGTTTGTTTTTAGTATTTTCTATTTCAATTTAACTATGTGCTTTTATTCCAATTTGGAGGCAGATAAAAATAGTAATTTAAATTCAAATGGGAAATTGAGGGACATAAATCAAAAAATAGCAGGCTTTGTAAATAAGGTTGGGGAATTAAAGCAAAGTCATTTGCTTCTCGTCATTAGGAAGTCAATAAGTTGTTGCGAAGCCATAAACAATATGACACACGAAGTGCTAATGATGCGAAGTAACTTTGGGTAGGCAAAAAGCACTATCCAATCATTTGATAAGCCACACTCTCTCTACTTCAACGAAAAGGTAGTTATGCCCAGCTTGGTTTCATCGCAGAAAACTTCGAGGATGTATAATCCGGTATTTTCAATCTCCCCGGGTTTTATGGTTGTACAAAGATTTATCTTCTGGTTTTGATAGTCGATTGTTTCAATTTTTGAGCACTCGGCCAGCTTTTTAAAGTCGGGATGTTGAAACTTGGGCGCTTCCCCTCCGCCATCGACAAGTATTTTTGCATCGGGTGTGGTAATTACGAAATAGATATTTTTCATCCCGGCTTTCGTAATCCTGTTTTCAAGGATATCGATGCAAATCTTGATTTCGTCTGTCTTTTTGGCAAAGGCAGTACTCTTCAGCTTTCCACCCATCGAAATCTTCAATGGCGAAACTTTAATATTATCACCCACAAGCAAACTTGCAATCCCAATCTTTTTGGTCAGGCCGGCAAGCGTTTCCTCCAGATCATATAGTTTTGAATTGATTACTTTCCGCCCCTCCCTTTCAACTAAAAGGGAATCGATCACGTTGAGGTATTGCTCCTTAATGGAGTCAATTTGGAATAACAACGTTTGGCTTTTTTTAGCCTCCCACTTTTTTTGGCGCATAAGGCTGGCAATGATATTCTCTTTGGCCTCAATCTTCGACTGGGCATCATTCACCACTTTATCGATATCTGTATTTATGCCTTTAAACTTAAAAAGCTCGTTTTTAAACTGGGTCAATTGCTGGTCGAGCGTTTTGTTTTCTATCATTAGCTCTTTCTTCGAAGGAAAAACTTCGGTTCGCTTAATATACAGGAACACATTAGCAATTAATGAAAGGGTAAGAAGGAAGGCCAGTATTTTCGCCAGTTTACCGTCGCTTTTATTCTCTGCTGCTATCATACTATTTCGATTTATTGGTTTATGCTAAAGTAATCATTTTTAGGCAATATTCACCTAATTTTCGAAATAGCTTGCTAATATGTTTTTTTTGATTGCAGAACAAGAATCAACCCCGCTTTTTAGGCGCGGTTAATCGATACTCCTCGAATACAATTGTGTTTTTTTTACTTCATTTCCATCCCCATTGCCTTCATCACAAAAGCAAATTCTAAGGCTCTTTCTTTTAATGATTCAAAACGGCCCGATGCTCCTCCATGACCAAAGTCCATGTTTGTTTGAAGGAGGAGCATGTTATGATCGGTTTTGTATGCACGAAGCTTGGCTACCCATTTGGCAGGCTCCCAATATTGCACCTGCGAATCGTGATATCCGGTTGTAACCAACAAGTTTGGATAAGCTTGTTTTGATACCTGATCGTACGGGGAATAAGACAGTATATAATCGTAGAATTCTTTTTCGTTGGGATTTCCCCACTCGTCGTATTCGCCGGTGGTCAAGGGAATACTCTCGTCGAACATGGTGCTGATCACATCCACAAAAGGAACGGCAGCAATGATTGAATTGTACAAATCGGGGCGCATATTGGCGATGGCTCCCATCAACAAACCACCGGCACTGCCCCCCCAGGCACAGGTTTTTTCGGGTGAAGAATATTTTTCGGCATGGAGGAATTCAGTGCAAGCAATAAAATCAGTAAAGCTGTTTTTCTTGTTCAGCATTTTACCATCCTCGTACCATTGGCGGCCCATTTCCTGGCCTCCCCGTGCATGGGCAATGGCATATACAAAACCCCTATCCAATAAACTCAATCGGGTTGTGCTGAAATAAGGATCGGAGCTTGACCCATAGCTGGCATAGCCGGTAATCCAAAGAGGGTTGCTGCCATCTTTTTTCAACATCGATTTTTTATAGACCAAGGTAACTGGTACTTTAACACCATCCTGTGCAGTAGCCCAAAGCCTTTTGGTTTCGTATTCATCTTTGTTGAAACCGCCCAATACCTCTTGTTGTTTGAGCAATGTTTTTTCATGGGTATCCATATTGTAGTCGAAGGTGCTATTAGGAGTAGTCATAGACATATAGCCATAGCGCAAAATGTCTGTATCGAACTCCGGGTTGGTTGATGTATATGCCAGGTATGCCTCTTCTTCGAAAGGAAGATAATTTTCTTCGCCACCGTCCCAGGCTATAATGCGGATATGATCAAGTGCATTGCTTTTCTCGCTCAATACCAGATAATTTTTGAAAATCTCGAATCCTTCCAATAAAACATCTTCGCGATGAGCAATTTTTTCAGTCCAATTTTCCATGCCCGTGGCTTTTTCAGGGCACATCATCAAACAGAAATTTTTAGCCTCAAGGTTGGTGCGGATATAAAACTGATCTTCGAAATGAGAAATGGAATACAACATATCGGGCTGTCTTTCCTGAAACATCCTGAATTCGCCAATAGGGTTATCAGCCTCCAGAATTCTGTATTCCGAAGAAAGAGTACTTCCACTGCCAATAATCAGATATTCCTTTGATTTGGTTTTATAAACGAATGTACGGTAGGTGGCATCGTCTTCCTGATACACCAACACATCGTTTTCAACCTGGGTTCCCAGCTCGTGACGTACAATTTGGAACGAACGGAGGGTTTCATCTTTCTTCGAAAAGAAAACAGTTTTATTGTCGTTGGCCCAGGTTATTCCTCCCGAGGTATTTGGAATTTCGTCGGCATAAATTTCACCCGATTCAAGATTTTTAAATTTGATGGTGTATTGTCGGCGGCTCACGGTATCAAAAGAAAAGGCAAGGATTTTATTGTCTTCGCTCACATTGGTTGAACCAATAGCAAAATAGGCATATCCTTCGGCCATCTCGTTTTCGTTCAGCATAATTTCTTCCGGGGCATCAAGGCTTTCTTTTTTTCGGCAATAGATCGAGTATTCCTTCCCTTCTTCGTAGCGGGTATAATAAAAGTAACCGTTCAGTTTGTATGGCACCGATTCGTCGGTTTGCTTTATCCTCCCTTTCATCTCATCAAACAATTGGGTTTGGAACGAATCGGTTTCCTGCATCACGGCTTTGGTATAATCGTTCTCGGCATGGAGATAGTCCAATACATCTTGTGAGTCCCTGTTTTTCAACCAAAAATAATTATCGACCCTGGTGTTGCCATGATCGGTCATTTCGTGGGCTTCGATCTTTGCCACCGGGGCTTGTAAATCAACCTTGTTTTGCTTTTGTTGGTTGCATGAAAAGAGCAAACCAACGATAAGGATAAATGTTGCGGTTTTAATTAGGTTTTTCATTCTGTTAGGTTATTAAATTTGTGCAAATATAGGAAGTTGAAGCAATTAAAGATAGGATTTAAAACACGCCAAATTGATTTTCCAAATAAATGTAATGACAAAAAAAAGACGGGTTTACCCGCCTTAAAAAATATTTGTCTTGTTAATTTTGGAACTAAACGTCTCTTGCCCTGCCCTTAAAACTTATCCCCACAAAAAACTGCAGGTAAAAGGTCTTTGTTTTTACTTTGTCATCAAATTGAAGTTTGCTGTATTTTCGCCATTCATAAGAGGGCCTTACTCCTACTATCAGAAAATTAAAAGGTACAAATTGAAGTTCGTTTTGGATTCGGTATCCCCAACCATCGAAGTATTTCGCTTCGTGATCGGTTACCAATACCTTAACATCTGCCATGGTTACCGACCGAAACATCTTCCCAAATGAATACGAATAAGGCACATGAAGTCCGAGTCCCCATTGAAAAACATTTTCTTTTTGCTCCCTGTTTTCATCCCACACATGAAGGCCATGAAAGGCCAAATCGCACAAGATTCCTGCGCCAACACCACTGTTCCCTTCAGCATTAAAACCACCTAATATCATTTCGAACAGTGACGAATTTGCCCCCTTGTAAGTCTTTCCATCAACCTCATATTTCTGATCGCCATTTATTAAATAATTTGCATGGCCTATGTAATACATACCCGGCAAAAAATAATGGCCTTCAAAACTGTTGACTTTGCTATCATACTTAAGCTCTAAGGAACCGGTTATAAATTTCTGGTTTCCTTTATACTTACCAAACTGAATGTATGTATGATAGGGTGAAATGGCCTTTTGCGAGTAACTTTCCAAAGAACCAAAAACCAGACTAAGACTAAAAATAATTAAATATACATGTTTCATAATTTTTATTGATTTTTAAATTTCTCAGAAATCAATATTCAGATTGATTTAATCTGAGCTAATTCTGTAAGTTACTGTTGAAATCTGTGAATCCTTGGCTTTACCATTTCTTTGAAAAATGCCAAAGAATCACAGATTAAGGAATTGCAATTTTGTGGGATTTTTTCTAATAACTTTCACTTACTGAACAATGATCGTCTTATAGTTACGCTTGGCATCTCGGGCGAAAATCAGGAATTTTCCGTCTTCTCCCTGGATTAGTGGATCTGATCCAAGCATCACATCTTTAAGAATATCAACCGGCTCGCTCATGGATTTTGTTTCAGGATTCAATTTAACGAATCGACCATACGTCATCAGTTCATCCACCCTGCTAAAGGTAATGTTTTTCATATAACCGGCTCCCCGACTCACCGAGCTTTTTATACCCATAGCAATACCTGGGTTTTGAAAGCGAAATAGTACCAACACTTCCTTGCCAATTGTTTCGATCAAAATATCATACCCCGACAACTCCTTATCAGGCTTTTCTACCCTGTAAAATGCGCCTAAATCGCCATTGGGCGAAAATTGAATAAGAGCATATTCCTCTGGAGTTTGAACCAATAATAGTAAATCGCCGTTCGGAAGAGTCTCCATTCTAATAATATTCAGAATTTTGGTGTTGAATTTAAACTTGGATTTTTCTCCGGCAGGGACTTTTAGTTTGTTTTCCAAATCCTCGACCGAGTAGGCTTTGGTAAATACTTCTTTGTTATCTTTTAGTTGGGTAATTTGAAAATGTGTGAATTTTCCAATATCAGGTCTGTAGAATTTATCGTGGTCGGCATTCAGGAAACCAAACACATAAGTACTTCCATCGTTTGGATAAGCTCCAAATACACCCCGAACCGACTTCGACGTGAAAGTTACATTATCAACCAAATTGCCTTGGGAATCGATACTCAAAAGGGTAACATAGTTCTTTCCTTTTGCCAAGTATTTATTGGCATCCTTCTGGCTTGTCGGAGAATTTAAAGGTGCGAGAAGGGCTCCTTTAATCCCATTTCCCAAATCGGCATTGCACACCTGCATGGCTGCATAGTGTAATTCGAAAATATTTTCATTCTTAAACGAAAAAGTTTTTCCATCAAAAACCCCTGTCATGATCCGGTTAAAATTGTAGGGTGATGGATTTTTTATACTGATTTTCTCCTGGATAATCCCTGCAAATCCAACTTGTCCGTCAATTGGGATATAGGTGCTCGAACCACCATACATAGCTTTAAAATCGACCAGTAAAGTGTACATGTTTTGCAAATCGGCAGCTTCTTCCATATTGAAAATCATGGGTCGCACATTCAAGTCGTGCTTTACCTTTTCGCCTGATATAAATTTATACCCTTTAAACACCGGGGTATAGGTAGTTACATATTCGCCATATTCTTTCGATGAAGCATATTGTGCCTCGAAATGACCTTTGTCGGCTGTTAATTTTTGCATCAAGTCTTTGCGCAACCAAATAACTTCTTTTCCATCGGCAGGATTTTGAATTGTGCCGGGTTCAGGAATTTCTATTCCATACTTCGAGGCCGCTGTCTTATCACCAATTTCTTCCTTGGTATCTAATAGTTTGCCTGATTTATCAAAAGTAACCACATCGAAACCGACTCCTTTCTTCTTCAGATCATAAGAGATAAATGATTGGATTTGGCCATCCTTTGTCATGGTTGTACTAACATACATCCCCTTCTTTTTGGCATTTTTTGAAACCGGGACATCCACAAAATCAGCACTTAGCTTTTGTGCATTTCCCGAGACAATTACAACCATGGCGGCTACAATCAGAATCAAATGCTTTACATACTTTCGCACATCAACTTTTGTGACTTTATAAATGACCGACTGCGAAAAGGCCGATCTCGATACGCATAAAGCGGTCGATAAAATAAACAGATTATTTGCTTTCATTTCTTTGAGATTAAATTAATATGAGCAAAGGTATCCTGCACAGCAAAGGCATGAAATAGGGTGACTTACCCAAAGCCATAGGGTAATTACCTTAGATTGTATTTTTAATGTTGAACGAAGAAGATCTATAATTAATACAATAACTGAAACTTATAAAGTATTCAGCAAATTGGTTGTCTAATTAGCAATAAGTCATACTTCCATTTCCTCAATGGGAAATTCTCTGTGAAACTCTGTGGTACAGCTTTTTTGTTATTACACGAATTGCCCCGAACTTTATCGGGGGAGCTACACAAAGTACCACAGAGCCACACAGAGAAAAATTCCAAAATAACTTGAATGATTATTGGTTACAGAGCAATTCCTGCCCTGAACCCCATATAATCAACGAAGTCCCCTTTATTGAAGAACAAGCCTCCCTGAAACATTTTCCATCGTCCATTTACCCCAAAGTGAATGTATTTCGACTTAGTGTCGAAGCTTTTTATTTTATGTCCAAAATAGTATAGGAACTCAGGCCCCACAACAAAACCATCGCTAATATTGTGACTGTAGCGCAATCCAACCGGGAAATTGAAAAATGCCCATCCATCTTCGCCATTCAGCTTGTCAGCGGCCCAAAGTAAATTGAAATCAACACCATAATGGAACGAAAGTGGAATGTTGAAAATATCATCGAATTTTACAGGGAATAATAAGCCAATACCAGCCTGGCGTTTCATGGAATCGGGACCCATAAAATAATATTCGCCATGATATTCAGCGAGATCCCTGGCTAATATGTTTACACCAACCCCCATCATTGTACCATAGTTTTTATATCCATAGTTTAGAAAATGAGCATTGAATGATTTGTAAATGTAATTGGACTTGTCCAGTGTGTAACTGGCTTTTGGCTTTTTGGTCTTTTGGGTTTTCATTGCTGCAGGTTCGTTGTTGCCTGCATACAAATAGCTTACCCCATTGGCACAGGGACTATCATCCGGCAAACCCCCTTTGCGTGCAGCATATTGCAACGTTGACAGGAAATCAAATCCGGACAATTCGTCCTCCTGATTTTCTTTTTTTAAATCGCCGGCAGTAACCACTTCGGCACCTTCGCGTGGTTTTATGTCGGTAATCTGTACATCAACCCTGCGATTTTTCTGTCTGCCTTCTTCGGTGTCGTTCGAGGCAATTGGTCTTTCCTCCCCATATCCCATAGCCGCAATCCTGGAACTTTCAATACCACTGGCAACCATGTAGTCGCGCACGGAATTTACCCTTTCCTGCGACAGACTTTTATTCGATTCTGCACTTCCTACATCATCGGAATGTCCACCCAGTTCTATGATAATATCGCTTCTTTTCATAATATCCACCAACTTGTTTAACTCAGTTTTGGAGGCTTCCGTCAAGGTGGCTTTTCCGAAATCAAAAAAGATATTCTTCAACTCAAAACTGGCACCCACCTGAATAGTAGTAAGCCGATGATCCTGTTCAATATCGAGATTTAGGTCTTCTTCGCTCAACCAAGCCAACTTAGCTCGTTTAATGGCAAAATCAAGATTTTTGGCATTTATCCTGTAAAGGTTGGCCAGGTGTTCATACTCCTTAAACCCTTTATAGATATTGCTTGAGTTACTGTCAATTTGTTTCTGAAGGTCAACATTGTACTCCTCAAATTTCGCTTTCGCCTTTTTGATATTGGCCATTTCTCCACTCAGCTTTTCATTCATTGTCACTTCTTTTCTAAAACTGTCGGGGTTCGTGAGGTCGAGAATATCGGTGTAGTATAAGTATCCCTTCATATCAACTACAACTTGATACCTTTTTAGAGGAGGGAGGGCAACTTCGTAATACCCATCAGCGGAACTACTTACTGACTTTGCCTTTTCTTCGCCGGTTTCCAAATCAAAATACCGAAGAATAACAGAAATTGCACTGTCTTTTTGGTTGGTAACACGACCATGAACTTTAAAAACCGATTCAGGTCGCATCGTAGGAGGTAAGATAAACGAGTAAATGTCGTAATCGCCAAAACCATCGGCAGCATTAATCTTTACTGTATATGCGCGGATGCCTGAGTTGGGCAAGGAAAGATCTTCGTCTGATTCGAGGGTGTTGATATATTTTCCCAGGTTGACAGGTTTGCTCCAATCCTGCCAGGCAGGGCCAATTTTTCGAGAAACAAAAATGTCGGAGTTGCCAAAACCAAAATGTCCATGACTTGCAAAATACAAGGTTTTACCATCAGCAGCCATAGTTGGTCGATATTCTCCCTTATCGGTATTAATGACCGACCCCAAGTTTTCGGGCTGGCTCCATCCATTTTCCGAAAGCACTGTTACATAAATATCGTCACCTCCCTGGCCTCCGCTTCGGTTACTACAGAAAAATAGAGTTTTACCATCGGGTGCCAGACATGCCTGCGATTCCCATTTTTTAGAATTGATAGTAGCTCCAAGATTACAAGGCATTGTCCATCCTGTTGCAGTTTTTACGGAATAAAACAGGTCGCCATTCCCGAACGTACCTTTGTAGTTTCCGAAAAGAATGGCCACATTTTGTCCACCCCCAATGGAATACAAAGCTTCACTTGAAGTTGTGTTTAAGTCTTTGAACTGAATGGGCTCACCCCAGTTTCCATCAGGTTGTTTTGTCGAATACCATATATCTTCGCCTCCGACCCCACCTGTACGGTTAACCGATTTAAAGTAGAGAATTTTTCCATCCTGCGAAATCCGGGGGACAGCTTCGGCAATACCCGAATTAATTACCGAGCCAACATTCACCACTTCTACATAATCGTCTTCGCGTTCGAGCAATTCAATAAGTTTGTTTATGTAGTCTTTGTCAGCACTGACAAACTTTTCCTTGTAATTTTTATACGCATCAACAGCCTTGTCATATTCTTTCAAAGCAAAATACGATTTACCAAGATTGAGGTAGCCCGCCGGATTGGATGCTACTTCAATTTCGTATCGGATGGCCGCATTGTGGTAATCCTTTTTGTTAAAGAATTCCTCGGCTGTTTGCCCATGTACCAGATTAAGGAAAAAGAAGGTGAAAGTAAAAAATGCGAATAAATTTTTCATATACATCAATTTTAGTTAAAATAAATTAGGTTTAATACTATCCTGTAAAAGCTAAGCTTGAATTTGCTACAGATTCCTACCTGTGATACCAACGACATCTTTTTGTATAAGCCTGGAAAATAAAAATAAAGGAAAATCAATTCTTGAATGAAAATTAACGATTTTTGAATGATTAGTTGTTGGACGAACCACACTTCTATATCTTTTATAGTTAATCATCAATCGTAAATTACTTTTTTAGTCATTTGGGGATTAAAAGCAGGGACCGGGATTCATTTTATCAACTTAATCTCAAAGAAGATCTGCATTAACCCGGCCCCTGTGTAACTATGTTTTTTGTTTTTCTTTTAATTCAGCGCGAAACCAATCCGTGCGAAGTAGATGATTCTGAATTACTCCTCCAAATCCCCACCCCATGTGGATATTAGCTAGATGGGCATCTGCATAAAAGGGTATAAGCCAGGCTTGAATCCTTTGATAAGAGTCGTCATCTTTTGTGACTTTGTAATTGACCGACTGCGAAAAAGCCGATCCCGAAACGCATAAAGCGAACATTAGAATAAACAGATTTTTTGCTTTCATTTCTTTGAGATTAATTAACAAGAGCAAAAATATCCTATGAAGCAAATTCCTGAAATAGGGTAATGTACGCAAAACGGTAAGGTAATTACCGTAGATTGTGTTATATGTTGAACGAAGAAGTTCTTTAAATCATGTTTCACACTTTGATTTAATTCATACAATTACTGAAACTTGCAAATTTTTCAGCAAACTGGTTGTCTAATTAGCAATAAGTTAAAGTTCCATTTCCTCAATGTGAAATTCTCTGTGAAACTCTATGGTACCTTTGTGAAGCTCTGTGAAATAACTATTAATCTGTATCACAGAGTTTCACAGAGAAGACACAAAGTTACACAGAGAAATAATAGTTTTTTTTCTTGCTCCTAAATACAATGGTTCGTTAAATAATTAAGCGGCAATAGTGCCATAATAAATGAGTTCATTGACATATTTTCGATTTTTAGTGGAGTATGCGTTTATCCCGAACACATCAATAAATCGTTGAAGCAATAACCGATTGTGGTTCA
>JAIOYV010000093.1 GCA_021740905.1 Bacteroidales bacterium | reverse complement strand
GTAAATGTAGGAAATTTTGGGTATGGAAAATCGTTCGAATGGGGTCAAATGATAATTTAGACTTGTTCAAAATAAGAATAATATAGAAGTAGTGATTTCTAATTGTCATCTCCCCACCACCATCTTCCCAACTTTTACCCCACCATCAATTTTTACCCGGTAATAATAAATTCCCGTCGTGAGCTTTGTATTTTTGTATGTCAGGCTATGGTTCCCTTTATCGAGCAAATGCGTGGGCAGCACATCTACTAGTTTGCCCGACAGAGCGTAAATGGATACCTCCACAAAGTCATCCTGGGGCAGGTGGAAACGAAAATAAGTTTCTGTGCTAAAAGGATTTGGAGCATTGGGGTAAAGCCGGAACAGGGTGTCGGGATTTGCATCCACATAGATATAACCTATAACAATGGTGTCGTGACAGCCATCACTAAAAGGGCCGGTCAATTTGGATTTTCAGGTTGTCATGGGTTATGGCTGATTCATTTCCTGCGCTTAGTTTGTATCCATTTGCCGGATAGGTTTCCTGTACGGGATTTTGGGCAATCGAAACAGTAATTAACATGGAAATGAAAATAACAAAACCAATTCTTTTTTTCATGGCAATAATTTTAACGGTAGATTTACTCCTCACGCTTCATCAATGATTGAAGCGGTTTTTTCTCGTCAATAAAAATAGGGATAAAAAAGATATGTTTTGATTTTCAGGGGCTGTTTTTTATGAAATCGGATCTATTTAAACCTGTTATAAATAACCAATGGGGGAAAAGGGAAATGGGCTAAAGCCCCATGTTTTTACCATCCTACCTCAACCCCGACCTGAAGGTCGGGGCTATTGATACGTGGTTCTTTGAATATTATTGGGAATTTGGATAGAGTGGTGCTCAGTAGCCCCGACCTTTATGTCGGGGGTCAAAATATCAACCCACACCCGGGCTTTAGCCCAAAATAAAGAATGTACGGTTTGGGGCTAAAGCCCCGTCATTGGCCCATTCCCATTTGGGGGCTGTATCAAAATGCTATAAACAAAAAGTAGCCACAAAGTCTCTAAGACTCGAAGATACACAAAGTGCATGACAACAATTATTTAATCCTTTGTGAGACTTTGTGCTTTTGTGTCTTGGTGGCTAAGTTTTGTATTTTGATACAGTCCCCTATTGATACGAGGTTCTTTGAATATTTTTGGGAATTTGGATAGAGTGGTGCTCAGTAGCCCCGACATTTATGTCGGGGTCTAAATATCGAACCACACCCGGGCTTTAGCCCACCACAAGCGCGTTTTTGCAATCCGTGCAACCAGATAGGATCAGGTGTTTTTAATATCAAACCCGATCCGTTTGCGTTCTTTTTGTTCAATTTCCAGTTTGTCTTTTTGCAGAAGGTAGTTTATAGCATCGTAAATGTCCTTAAACTGTGTATCATATTTACTCTCGAGTTCTCTTATTTTTTCGGCTATTACCTTATGGTTTAGAGCAAATTCTTTAAGTGAAATAAACGCATCAACGATGGCAATATTCATCCTGATAGCTATGTCACTTCTTAATACACTAGCCAACATGGTAACCCCATGTTCGGTAAAAGCAAACGGCGTTGCATTAATGTTTCGTTTGCTTTGATCGGATGCGGTCACAATTTGTGACCGCATCTTATCCCACTCTTTTACTTTTAAACGAAACATAAACCTTTCAGGAAAGCGATTTGGGTTTCTTTTAACTGCTTGATTTAAGACTTTTGTTTCAACCTCATAAAGGTCGGCAAGGTCGAAGTCCAGCATCACTTTTTGACCCCTGACTTCATAAATCCGGTTTTGGATGGTTTGTAATTCCATGCTAACAAAAATAGGAAATCATTTCAATTGTCCTATTATTCATGGCCGGGGAAGGTAAACAAATCACACACGGGTTTTAGCCCAAAAAAAAGAATGTACGGTTTGGGGCTAAAGCCCCGTCATTTTTCAATTCCCTTTCCTCAGACCCGAAACTCTTTTTTATTAAAATCAATCCCCTATCTTTATTCCCAAATTTAACGTTTAAAACTATTATCATGAAAAAAACCTATTTGATCCTGATGCTTGCCCTGATTTCGGCGAGCCTGTTTGCCCAAACAAAGCCCATCAACCCCGAAGAAGAAGCCATCAAAAAGGTTATCCAAACGGCTTATGTGGAAGGTTTGCAAAACGAAGGCGATATCGACAAAATAGATTCGGGCATCCACCCCGGTTTTAATTTGTTGGGCATCGACAAAGGCGACGAAATGTGGAAACTGAGCATTGCCGACTGGAAAAAGAGCACAGTCGAAAAACGCGAAAAAGGCCAACTGCCCCGCACAGGAGACGACATGGTTAGCGTACAATTCAAATCGATCGACATTACAGGAACGGCAGCTGTGGCCAAGATCGAATTCAATGTGGGCAAAAAACTGGTGTATGTCGATTACATCTCGCTCTATAAATTCGAGTCGGGCTGGAAAATGGTGAACAAGATCTATACAAAGGTGGGGGAATAGTAGCTGTAAAGAATAAATCGAATTCATCTTTATGCTTTTACGAAGAAAAGGGAAGAAGATTCAACTCTGGACTGTGAATACAGAATCTGATATCCTCGAAGCCTTGTCGATCAACCCTGATTATATCCAAACCGATAACATTGGCTATTTCAATCAAAAGTAAACCGACAAATATTCAAATTTAGAAATTGCCCTGTATAGCTTCTCTTACAATTCACGATTTCCTCCGGCCTACCTTCAAAAAGAATTTCTCCTCCTTTGGCACCGCCTTCCGGGCCGAGATCGATAATCCAGTCGGCTTGTCTGATAATGTCGAGGTTGTGCTCGATAACGATTACGGTGTTATCATTATCGACCAGCCGTTTTATCAGTTTTAGCAAGCGTTCAATATCTGCCTTATGGAGTCCTGTGGTTGGTTCGTCCATCACATAGATGTTCCCTTTTTTGTGAAGCTCCGAAGCCAGCTTTATCCGCTGTGCCTCACCTCCCGACAAGGTAGACAAAGGTTGTCCTAATTCGAGATAGCCTAAACCTACATCAACCAGAATATGTAATCGCTTGTTTACGTTAGGGGCTTTGAAAAATTCCAATGCCTGCTGGTTTGTCATATTCAGCACATCGAAAATACTCTTGCCCTTAAGTTTCAACTCAAGTACATCATCGGTGTAGCGTTTGCCATCACATTCATCACAGGTGATTTTTATGGTATCGAGAAAACTCATTTCCACGTCGATGTATCCCTTGCCCTTGCATTTGGGACAGGCTCCCTTAGAATTGAAGCTAAACAAGGAAGCTTGCGAATTTGTAGCCGCTGCGAATTCTTTTCTGATAAGGTCGAAAGCCCCAATATAAGTCACCGGGTTCGAGCGCACCGAACGCCCCACCGCAGATTGATCGACCACAATCACATCCTTGTTTTTCTCTACAAAATACTCGTTTATTAAACTACTTTTCCCAGATCCGGCAACACCTGTCACACATGTTAAAACACCTACCGGGATTTGAGTGCTTACATTTTTTAGGTTATTCACCGAAACGTTTTTTAGTTCGATAAAGGTTGATGAGGGCTTTCTATCATATTTCTTTTTGGATTTTTCGATTAGGTATTTTCCGGTGATGCTGTTGCTTTTTAGAAGGTCTCCTACCCTACCCTCAAAAATCAATTCCCCACCATGCACCCCGGCATTGGGGCCGATGTCGACAATCCAGTCTGCAGACCGAATTATCTCAGGATCGTGTTCTACCACTAAAACCGAATTGCCCTTGTCGCGAAGTTTTTGCATCATGGCAATCAATTTTTGTCCATCCTTGGGATGAAGCCCAATAGACGGCTCATCGAGGATATACATCATGTCAACCAGGTCGCAATCCAGTTGCCGGGCCATTTTCACGCGCTGGCTCTCACCCCCCGATAAAGTTGCCACAGCGCGGTCAAGTGAAAGATAACCTACTCCAATATCTATAAGCAAGACCAGATTCTGCCTTATTTTCATAAGAAGTGGGCGATCCAGATCATTCTCCTCAAATTTGAAAAAGGCCAGCAAATCGGTTAGCTCCAACTCACAAAGTTCGGCAATGGTTTTTCCCCGATATTTCACCGACCGGGCCGATTCGTTCAATCGCGTGCCACCACAACTGTCGCAATTGGAATAATGGAAGTATTTCTGATAGGCATTCTTTCGGGCTTCCGAAAGTTCCTCCTCAGCTTTGTTGATGTGTAACCGTTCCAGTTTGTAAGCAATACCTTCAAAATTTTTGGTGTAGGTGCCGGCACCGTGGCTCTTCTCAACCTGGATGCCTGGGGAATAAAGGAAGTAGTTCAATTCATCCTCAGAAAAATCCTTTAGCTTTTTATCCACATCAAAAAGTTTGATGGCCACCATCTCGCGCCAGTTCCAGGCTTCCACTTTGTAGTCGGGGTGATCGATGGCCCCTTCGCGGATGGATTTGTCCCAGTCGATCAGGCGTTCGATGTCGACTTTTATCCGCTTGCCCAAGCCTTTGCAATCGGGGCACATTCCCTGCGGATGGTTGAAACCAAACAAAAACGACGGGCCGATAAAAGGATCGCCGCAGCGCGAAAACAACAAACGCAGGTAGGTGTTTATTTCGGTGGCTGTGCCCACAGTGCTTCGCAAAGTCCGCCCCATCCGCTTTTGATCGATAACGATGGCCGTAGAAATATTTCTGATTTCATCCACATCAGGTCTCGACAGCTTGGGCATACGGGCTCGGGCAAAGGTCGAGAAGGTCTCGATAAGTTGTCGTTGCGCTTCGGTGTAAATGGTATCGAACACCAATGACGATTTCCCCGACCCGGAAACACCCGTAAAAACCACCAATTGATGTTTGGGGATTTCGAGTGAAATGTTTTTCAGGTTGTGTGTGCGGGCGTTTTTTATGTGAATACTGTCTTGTTTCATATTTTCTGATTTCGGGTTACTGGGTACTAGGTACTGGGTACTGGGTCTTTTTGTAGAGACGCGATTTATCGCGTTTCAGGCCTTGCCGACGGTGGACTATGTTCAGAGGGTTTTCTCTACCATTGAGACGCAAGGCTTGCGGCTATACATGGATTAACCGCCAACTTTCGACCGTTTTGAGACGCGATAAATCGCGTCTCTACTTTGGCCAACTACCAATTGCCAACTGCGAACTTAGGACTGCCTTCTGCCAACTACCGACTATGGACTGAGAACTGCCATCTGACAAAAAAGTCAGTTGCTTGATAATATTGCCTTTACGATACTCATACTAGTCTCCCAAATTTCTAATTTCTAATTTCCAATTTCCAATTTCATCTCTCGCCTTTGCAATTAAAGGACTGCCTACTGAGTACTACGAAACTACCCAATCCCCCCCGCCGGGTACCATTCGCCCCATTCCGTTGGGAACCACCGAGGTACACGGGCATCTTTCACCCTGTCGTTGCAATGGATGTAAGGTTTTATATCGATGACCGGTGTGGAGTTGTTGGCATCAATATTTTCGATAAAGATTCTTCCTTTTTTGTGGTTGATGCCCACAATTTTGCAAACGGAATTCATCACCAGGTTAGGGCGTTGTGGGCTGCGACAGGCAAACACCCCGGCCTTAATTTTTTCTTTTGAATAGGGAATATCTACCTGTACCAATTTGCGCTGGTCTTGGGTATCATAATCGTTGGCCCACCAAAGCACGTGCATGTAGTTGTAGTTTTCGAGTTCGAGCAAGCCATCCCTGAACTCCTCGTCAATCTCAATGGTATTTCCGGTTACCTGTTTTTTTACAAAGCCGATGGGGTAAATTTTAAACTCAATTCTTGCATCCATAGTTTCGGTTTTTTCTTCAAAGAAAATGAATTTTGTGGAAATGGATTTGGTCGATCTTGCTTTTTTTGATTGAAAATTTATCTAAACTTCCTTTCATTCATAAACAATTGCTACTTTTGGTAAGGAATTTAATGATGAAATTAAGCTTTGGCTTGAAAATAATCGTTTTACAAAGTTGTTTTCAGTTGATTCAATGTATTATAGAGAAGATGAGATAAAATTACATCTTAATGCAATTGAAAAATGCAACATTGGTATTTATGTGCTTTCTATCGATGCCTTTATAGATGATGCTGATGTAAGAAACTCAACTTTTTTGAAAATACTAAAGGAAAACTTCAAAAATAGAAATGATAAGTAGAAAATGATAACATGACCAAGGATGGGAAAATTGAAATAATGATTGCTTCCTCTGTGTATGGTTTCGAGGATCAGATCAAGCTGGTTTGTGGTTTGTTCGAGCAGATGGATTATCATCCGGTAAATTCGCAATACAAGACTATGCAAACCGATCCTTCAAAATCGAACCTTCAAAATTGTTTGGAAGCAGTAAGAAATTGCGATTGCCTATTTGGTATTATCCGCCCGGTTTATGGCACTGGTGTTATTGGGGAAACTTCAATAACACACGAGGAAATGAATCTTGCCATTGCCTTAAAAAAACCAAGATGGTTTATTGCTCACAGGGATGTGCGGGTTGCACGTGTTTTATTGTATCAGTATATGTACAATGAAGACAGATCCAAAAACGAATCTTTTGTTTATAAAGCTACGAAACTACTTGATGATATTCGGATTATTGATATTTACAACGACACCATTCAAAACGATGTACCAAATGAACAGAGAATCGGTCATTGGACTGATGAATATTTTGAATTAGACGATATTAAAAAGGTGATTCAAACACAATTTAGTGATAAGGAGAGAATTTTAAACATCATCAAAAAAATGAAAACACTATGAAGAAAGATGATGTAACTTACTTGGAATCGGTTTTACAGAAGCAAGAAACGGAAACACTCGAATTTAAAGAGAGTTTTGAAAAACATGAAATAGGAAAAATTATATGTAGTTTTTTGAATGGTTCTGGTGGTCAATTGGTAATAGGTATTAATGATAAGAAGGAAATTGTGGGTATTCCGGATGCCGAAAATCTCAGCCATGATATTGGAACATTTTTGACAAATGAAATCATCCCGGAACCTGCAGTCTCTGTTGTTTTTCGGTCTTATCAAAAGAAAAAAGTGATTTTTATCAATGTTTGGCAAGGGACTAATCAACCTTATATTTTTAAGGGAGCTGTATATTTCAGGATTGGGAATATCTCACAACAAGCAAGTTCTGAACAATTGGTAGAATTAATTCATGGTAACAGACTCCGCAATGAAAGGTGGGAAGCAAAATCGGCTATTGAGATAGAGATCGGTGACATGGATTTGATCGAAGTGGAAAACTGCATCAAAGATGCGATTGCTTCAGGCAGAGAAAGCGACTTACCAAGCGATCCATTAGCGTTTTTATCTAAATATGGGCTTTATAAAAATGGCGACTTTACCAACTCTGCCGTTTTGCTTTTCGCTAAAAATCCCGTTCGTTTTCTTCCCCAGGTCAGGGTTCGTTTATCTGTTTTTAAATCAGACAAGACCGGAGAAAATATAATTTACGATAAAATTTTTGACAAGAACCTTTTTCAATCAATAAACCAGATTATTGATTTTTTCGATTTGGCCTATGGTGTTTCCAGTTCGTTTAATACAAAAGACTGGCTTAGAAAAGATAAGTCTGGTTTTCCTCGATTGGCAGTAAGAGAGGCTATTTTGAATGCCTTTATTCATCGTGATTATGCTTCTTTTTCAAGTAGTCTTTCAATAAATATTTATCCCAATAAACTACAAATAACCAATTTTGGGCAATTGCCCGAAGGTATTACCATCAATGACCTGTCAAATGATCATTTATCTATTCCGGTCAATCCAGATATAGCTCATCTGTTTTTCTTACGGCAATGGATTGAGAAAATCGGTATAGGTACAGTTAAAATGATTGCTCAATGTAAAGAACTTGGTTTTGAAATACCTGTTTGGAGTACAACCAATACGTCTGTAACTGTTACATTTCCTAATCTCACAGTTCCGTTTAACTACAATGAGGGAATAAGTGAGGGAATAAGTGAGGGATTAAATAAACTACTTGATGATTATTATAGTGGGGAAATAAGTGAGGGAACAAGTGAGGGAACAAGAAAGGGAATAAATAGAGAAACAACCGACAAACTGAAAGATGCAATGCTTGAAATAATAAAGCTTCTAATAAAGCATAAAAGTTTACGAGCATCCGACATAGCCTCAAAACTTGAAAAGCCCTATAAAACTATTGAACGACATTTGAAACTACTGAAAGAAATAAAAGCTGTTGAGTACAAGGGTTCAAAAAGAGCTGGAGGTTATGAGATCACCGCAATTTTTAAATCTTAAGAGAACCTGGTTTTTGCCAAATAGTACTGCATATTTATTGTAGAATTTTCCTGGGATATACATACCTCCAAAACAATTGCTACTTTTGGTACAAAAGAAATTCACAATAGGTTGAACACTTTTTCAAATATCAAAGAACTTATCTCGGCCCTTTATCGGGAGCAAAAGCTTCTTACGGAAATGTTCATGAAACGCAAGTCGCTTTCGTACAAGTACGACTTTGCCCTTGAAATGGTGGATTTCGATGACAACAGAATTCAATATCTGATTGAAAGGTCCGTGCTCAGGTTGAATGGGAATTATTTGGAGATCGATGACTTTTATTTACAATTCTTCGAACAGGTATTGGAAGTGAACGAGGAAATAAACACTTCGTACATCAACGAAAATATCCAGAATGTAAAACAGAATATCCTCTATTATTTCAACGAGGCCAACGAAACCCGGAAGTATAACTACCTGCGCATGATAAAAAACACCTTGCGCAAAATAGGCATCATCACCCTGCGAAATGTGGTCGACTTGAAGAGGAATATCGAAACCACCTTCAAAAACGAACCCAACTACAAAATCAAAAAAGCTAAACTCGAAAACCTCGATAGGAAACGGGAAGACATTACCATTTTGATAGAACAAACAGCCCGGCTGGTTTCCGTTGAGGAGCAAACCTTTTTCAAATCGGCGTTGGATGAAGAACTGAGCCGGATACTTACCCAGCTAAAACTTCAGTTGGACAAATGCACCCACAACCTCATCGAAATTGAACGGCAGGTAATCGATTTCCTTAACCAAATAAAATATCAAAGCGGGGTGATCGAAAAGCTGCGACAAATTAAATACCTGAAAGACCAGTTTATCATCCGGCCATCGACCAATATAAATTCGGTGTTGGCCCAAAATAATTCGGTGATCTTTGAGGCCACCCGATCCTATCCAATAAAGTTGTCGCTCGACTTTTTGCAATCGGATGAAGAGGCTTATGCAAGTATCCGAAAAATTGCAAGCCGTATCCGTTCGGGGGTGATCCGTAAAGTTGCCCTGGCCGAAAAAATATCGACCGAATATCTCGAAACCCAGGTAGAAGAAGAAATACAAATCAATTTGGAGGAAGTGAAAAACAGTTTTGTGGCAGCGGGCGATAATTTGTTCGATTTCCTGCAAACGTATCATTTCGAAAAAACGCTTTCGTTCGACGACCGGGTAACCGTTTTTTGTCAACTGATCTCGCAGTACGAAGACATACTGGAAGTGTCGAACAGCTTTGGTTCGAGAAACGAAATTGAATATTCAATGGTTTACCCTAAATAGAAAACGAATGGCGATACCGACACAAACCGCAGAAATTTTCGAACTCCTGAGCAAGGGGAAATTCCTATGCTCAAACAGCACCAACGACCAGGAGCGCAAACTTTATTCGATTGTTGAGGACGAGCAATATTTCGAGGACTTGTACGATTATTTCCGCAATATCAATTTCACTTTGGAGAAAGGAGACGAGTACTTTTATTTTAGCCGGGTGGAATCGAAAACCGACCTGGAGCGAAAAATCGAGGCTGCCTACAAATGGATCGACATACTCGATTTCGTGAAAACCTTCGATAATTCGTTTGGCCCTGGGTTTCGCTTCACACCTTCCGACATATTGGTAGACATAAAAGTTAATGCCGAACTGGAAACCAAATTGGCCGGGCTGAAAAAACACACTGGCAAAGAAACCTACCCCGAAATCATCGACAAGATATTGGACATCCTGGCAAAGGATGTTTTTATCGAGCTTGAAAACGAAATATCGAAGACCTACAAGGTTTTGACCTCCTTCAAATATCTCGAACAAATAATTTTGACTATCCACATTCCTGACGAAGTAGCCAATGAGATTCCTGAATAGAATAATTTTCATCAACAGTGCCTCTTTTAAGTATGCCGAAGTGAGCATCGACGGAAATGTCCATTTTATCGGTACGCAGGGGGTTGGCAAAAGTGCGTTGCTGAAGGCCATCCTTTTCTTTTACAATACCGACAAAATAAAACTGGGTATCCCAAAAGAAAAAAAGAGTTTCGACGAGTATTACTTCCCCTATCAGAATTCGTACATTGTGTACGAGGTGATGAAAGAGAGCGGGGCATTTTCGGTTTTGGCGTTCAAATCGCAGGGCAGGGTGGCCTTTCGTTTTTTCGATTCGGCCTTCGACAAAAACTTTTTCATTGACCCCGAGGGAAGGGCTTTCGAGAGTTGGGACAAAACTCGCGAGTCGTTCGGCAGGCACGTAAACTACACCCGGATAATCCGAAGCTACGAAGATTTTCGAAACATCATTTATGGCAACAACAAAGGCCTGCAACCCGAATTCAGAAAGTATTCGTTGCTCGAAAGCAAGCAATACCAGAACATCCCCCGCACCATCCAGAATGTGTTCCTGAACTCGAAACTGGATGCTGAATTCATAAAAGAAACGATTATTAAATCGTTGAACGAGGATGAAATAAAGATCGACCTGACCACCTACTCGCACAACCACCTTCGCGATTTTGAAACCAACCTGAACGACATAAAAAAGTGGACCGACAGAAACCGAAAGGGCGAAAGCGTGGTGGAGAACCAGGCTAATAATGTTTCAACTTTATATTTGGCCTGCAAACATTTAGAAAAAAAGAAAGCCGACCTGGCCCGGCATTTAGGATGGGCATTTGCAAACCTGGAAAAGGAACAACCAAAATACCTAAAAAGATTAGAACAGGAAAACGAAACAAAAGACAAACTGGAAACCAAAAGGGACAAAGCCGACAGTGCTTTCAAGATCAAAGAGAAAAAGATAAGTGGCGAAATCAGTATCCTGAAAGATAAGCTGGCAGAGATAAAACGGAAGCAAGATGATTATTCGGCATTGAAAATACAGGAGATTATCGAACGGGTAGGATCGAAAAATAGTTTGGTGCTGGAACAGAAAAACTTGCTTGAAGAAAAAGATATTCTATCATCGAAATTCATGGAGATCACCCATCGCTACGAAAGTTTGCTGAAGAAATTGGAGAATGATCTGGAGGGCTTTGAAAACCTAAAGCATAAAGAGAAGAACCAGGCAAAAGAAGCGAGTTTGCATTTTCATGAAGAAGTAAATGGGCAGTACGAAATCCTGTTCGATGAAATAAATACCCAACATGCCGAAACGCTTTTGGTGGCACAAAATGCTGTTGAAGAGAAGAACAAAACCATCACAAACCTGAAAATAAAAAGGTCGGAAATCAGGAACAAGAGGTACTATGAGGATGAATTAGAAAAGTGTAACGCTGAAATTGGCAAGTTACAGTTAGCCATCGCAGGGGCCGGAAATGAAATACAGCAAGCCGAGGCGGATAGAAAAAATCTTCATAAGGAATGGGAATTGGAAGAAAGCCGGGCCAAGGAAGGGTTTCAACGTAAGATCGACCTGCAAAACGAAGCACGGGCAAAGTTGACTTCTGCAATTGCCAACATCGACCGAAAGATGGAGCAAAGCAAAGATTCGTTGTATGGCTGGCTAAACAGTGAACTGCCGGGATGGGAAAATACCATTGGCAAAGTGATCGACGAAGAAAATGTTTTGTTCGCGCCCGGCTTAAACCCCGAGAAAATTGCTGCACATAGCCAGGATTTTTTCGGCATCCGCATCGACCTAAACGAAATTGACAAAACAGTGAAAACCCTTGCCGATTATGAAAAAGAAAAGTCGGTCTTTGCCAAGGAAATTCAATCCATAGAAAAAAACATTTCGGGTTTGATTGCCGAAATGAACAATGAATTGGATAAACTGAAAAAGAAATTCCAAACCAAAATAAGGTTGTTGAAAGATGCGATCCAGAACAATGACTATCTCCGAAATCAAAGCAAGATAAAATTGGACGAGGCCACCGTCCGATTGAATGATTTCAGGAAAAAGGCTGAATCGGAAAAAATTGCGGCCCTCGACGAAATCGACAACCGCATTGCCCAATCGAGCGAAGAATTGATAGAGGCACAAGCCGAAGTGAAAAAGGTGGAAGCCAATATCGCGAAACAAATCCTTCAAAAGAAAAAAGAAAAAGAAAACAAACTGAAAGCCGGACAGCAAAAGTTGGCCGACACAATCGCCCGGATCGATATCGAAATCCTTACTAAAAAAACCGAACTGGCTAAAAAGGATGCTACCCTTAAAAACGCACAAAAACTGGAGCTTCACAACAAAGGGGCCGACACCGAACAATTGGAGAAAATTGAAAACCGGTTGGTTTCCCTTAATTTCGAACTCAAGTTTATCGACGACAACACCCCGATTGTGGAAAGGTATAAGTACGATAAGGAACAACTGTTCGACAAGGAGGACGATTTTAAAAACAAGAAAAGCCAATTTGAAAAGAAACTGGACACAGAGCTGGTGAAACACAATCAGCAAAAAGAAAAATTACGGCTCGAAATTAAGGCCATCGCCGATGATATTGAGACAACCAGGAAAATATTGCAGGCTTATGATGATGATTTCGATGGTTATAAGGATTTTCAACTGGCCGAAGTTTTCCTATCCATAGAGGCTGATGTCGGCAATTTTACCGATGAAAATAAAACGGACAGATCGTGCAAAACCCTTATTGACGACATAAACCGCACCCACTACAACGGCATTGAACGGTACACCGAATTGCAGGAGGCGACCAATAAGTTTACGGGAAATTTCCAGGAAAACAACATTTTTAATTTCAAGACAAAATTCATCGAAAAGGAAGAGTATTTCAAGTTTGCCGACGAGCTAAAAGAATTTGTTGACGAGGATAAAATTACGGAGTACAAAAAAAGGGTGGAGGAACGGTTTGCTCATATCATCCGGCAAATAGGAAAGGAAACGGGCGAGCTGATCTCGAAGGAAGGCGAAATACATGGCGTGATTTCCGACATCAACAAGGATTTTGTGGCCCGTAATTTTGTGGGGGCCATAAAACGGATGGAGCTACGGACGGTCGAAAGTGCCAACCGGATTGTCCAGTTACTGATCCAGATAAAAAACTTCAACGACGAGAACATCCATGAATTGGGCGAGCCTAACCTTTTTACTTCGACCGACCGCCCTGCCAAAAACGAAAAAGCCATCGAGCTATTGAAACAATTGATAAAGGAAATGTCTACATCGAAGGAGCAAGAGATTTCGCTTTCCGATTCGTTCGAACTCCAGTTTCAGATTGTGGAGAACGACAACGATACGGGCTGGGTCGAGAAACTGTCGAATGTGGGATCGGACGGCACCGATGTGTTGGTGAAGGCCATGATAAATATTATGTTGCTGAACGTTTTTAAGGACAGGGCATCGAAAAAACAAAAAGACGATTTCCGCCTGCATTGCATGATGGACGAAATTGGCAAGCTCCATCCCACCAACGTAAAAGGGATCCTGAAATTTGCCAACGACCGGAACATCCTTCTCATCAACAGTTCGCCAACCACGTACAATGCAACTGATTACAGATATACCTACCTCTTGTCGAAAGATCAAAAGAATGTAACCACGGTGAAGCGGCTGGTGAGGAAAATCTCAAAACCCGAACCTGAAACAGCAATCCTAGCGTAATGAAAATCCCATTGCATATTGCCGAAAAATTGTTGCTCCTTTCCGGGGGCGAAAGCATTGCCGACAGTTCTGCCCGTCATCCGGTTGTCAATGATTTGGTTTCGGAAGGAATTCTTTTCAGGAAAGGAAGAATAAAGAAAACGCTGCACCTCAACAATGGCCCTGCATTGCAGACTTATCTCCAGAACCGTTTCAGCATAAACAACCTGACGCAATATATCGAGGTTCTAAGAGATGAGGCTTCGACCCGTGCCGACCTGGTTTCGGTTTCTTCTGACTCGAAATTGAAAACGGTAAGGACTTTCAAAGGTTTCTTGGTTAACAGCTATTCACCCATCCAGGCAAACCTTAACGATGAACCTATCCTGATCCAGCCAACTCCCGGGACTTTCACCTTTGTGTATGACTTTGAAAAATTTCTACCTTTGCCAGATATTACGATTGTAGGAATAGAAAACCCCGAAAATTTCCGGCACATCGAAAAGCAAACCTACTTGTTTGCCAACATCAACCCACTTTTTGTATGTCGGTATCCACAGTCGCAAAGGAAGGACATGATAAAATGGCTTCAATCGATCCCAAATAAATATGTCCACTTTGGCGATTTCGATTTTGCCGGGATAGGGATTTATCTGCATGAATACAAAAAGCACTTAAAAGGCAAAGCCAGTTTTTTTGTTCCTGCACATATCGATGATTGGATCAAAAACAACGGTAATAAAAAGAGGTACGATGTGCAGAAGATGAATTTTGAGATCGACAACATTTCTGAGAAGGATATTTTAAGTTTGATCGCTTCGATCCATAGACACAAAAAAGGTCTGGATCAGGAGGTGTTTATTGGTGAGAGAGGGAGTGGGTAAAAAGTCTACAAATTATCTTTTTGTGTTTAATCTCTGAGTGATAATCTCAAAAAATTCCATCATTTTTTTTCAATCTGTGAATCTGTGGCTATTCAACACACGATCCAAACAGCCATAGATTATAATTCTTTATATATACAATAATGCTGATGTGAATAAACCCATATTCTATGAGATATTTGTCAATTTTACTGACCACCTTTCGATTGCCCCGAAAGAAAAATGAAAGTGTATCGGTATCAATAATTGCTTGCTTCATAATTGAACATCCTTGCTAAACATTTCTTTCCGATTACGATGAATTTCATCCATCATGTCATTGAATTTTTCATCGGGCATGTCGGACCAACTTCCGGCAAATTGAAGGATATTCTTTCTGTTTTGCTCCTTCGTTTCAATCTTTGAAGTGAATGAGTGTACTATATTATAGACATCAGGAAGGAAATTTACCGGGATCCTATTGATCTCATTTATTATGGTTTGATATGTTATTGTCATAATTCAAAATTTTAATCAGACTTTCAAGTACAATGAAACAAATTATTCAGGACAATTAAAAGTACACTATTTTTTTCTTAATCAAAAAAATGTCCACTGAAATTATCATACGGTATCTGGCCGAGACATCCGGGAAGACATGGCCTTAATATTACATCTATTTTCATATATTTGTGTCAGAAAAAAAAACTTATGACAACATTGGAATTGAAAAACTTCCTGTTTATGAGGATTTCTGCAATTGATGATTTTTCACTTTTGAGTGACCTAAGAGACCTTCTTGATAGAAAATCGGAATAAAAAAATCTATCAAACGAGTTCGGAACAAAAGGCGCAAATCAAGGAAGCACAGGCACAAATCCTGAATCCTTAAGAAAAACAAAAGAAAATTTGTACATTCGCCGATAGGTATTGATATATAAAAGTACTATGACATCC
This sequence comes from Bacteroidales bacterium, assembly GCA_021740905.1. Taxonomy (GTDB): domain Bacteria; phylum Bacteroidota; class Bacteroidia; order Bacteroidales; family M50B96; genus JAIOYV01. The sequence continues at coordinate 10,042 of JAIOYV010000093.1, read as the reverse complement.
TATACAGCCATAATTGAAAAGTGTCCACAAACAGGGCTTTATGTGGGTTATATTCCAGGCTTTCCTGGGGCACATTCGCAAGGTGAAAACCTCGATGAGTTGAACCATAACCTGAAGGAAGTAATTGAAATGTTACTTGAGGACGGCATCCCTGAACTTGATACCGAATTTATTGGTACGCAAAACCTTTTGGTATAATCATGGGCACAGTGCCGGTTTTAAAGGCAAAAGAGGTTGTTGCAATTCTACTCCTTTTAGGATTTGTTGAAGTCCGTCAAAGAGGCTCGCACAAACAATTTCGCCACCCTGACGGAAAAAGGACAACTGTTCCTTTTCATGCTGCTAGGGATATCTCACCTGTACTCTTAAAAATAATTGCCAAAGATATAGGATTGACAATTGAGGAGTTTTTAAAGAACAGGTAATCGAACCAACAAATAATCAAAATTCAACATCCAACATTTCCCTACGCCCACTTATCTACCAGTTTTGCATTCTTTATACTGGCGTTCAACTCGAAACCAATTAGGAGCGTGATGGAATTCAAGTACAACCACATAAGGATTACGAGGATGGTACCAATGGAGCCGTATAGTGCATTATAGCGTCCAAAATTATTGATGTAGTATGAAAAGCCTACCGAGATAAGGATGGTCAACAATGTAGCCAAAGTAGATCCTGCCGAAATAAACCGGAATTTGTCCTTTTTTGCGGGAGCCAAAAAGTAGAGAAAAGAAATAGAGAAAAAGAAAAGGGCGAGGATGATGATCCATTTTCCGGTGGCCAATAAAATAATCGTGAAGTTGTCTTTTAATATCTCATGTTCCACCAGGAAGTCCATAGCCCACTGACTGGCAACAATTAAAGATACAGAGGTAAGTGTCAGGGTGAAAATGATGATCACCAGCACAAAGGAAATCATACGCTGGGCCAACCACGAACGGACTTCGATAGTGTGTTTGGTGGCATTGAAGGCATCGATCATCGAATTGAAACCATTGGTAGAAAATATCATGGCGGCAAAAAATCCGATGGAAAGCAGGCTTCCACGCTGGTTGGTGATAATATCCTGAAGGGTTTCCTCGAAAGTGAGGTAGGCGTTTTTAGGCAATATGCTTTGAAGCAAAGACATTAGTTCGATTTGAAAATTATCGATAGGGATGTAAGGGATGAGCGTAAATACAAAGATAAGGGCAGGGAACAGGGCCAGGTAAAAGCTAAAGGCAATGCCTGATGCCCGTGTGGTGAGCGATCCTTCCATCAATCCACGGACAAAAAAATAGACCACATCGTATAGGGGCACACCATCGAATCCAGGCAGGGTGATTTTCTTAGCCTTGTCGACAATTGGCTCGGTTATGTCGAGGAAATATTTTACTATGCGAATTTGTTTTAGGTCCATATCAGCTCGTATTATAATTCCGCCTTCAGACTCATGTCCAAACTTTTTACCTGGTGGGTAAGCGCGCCTACCGAAATATAATCCACGCCACATTCGGCATATTGCCTGATGGTTTCTTTGGTGATTCCGCCGGATGATTCGGTTTCGTATTGCCCGGCAATCAGTTCCACGGCTTCGCGGGTATCGGCAAACGAAAAGTTATCGAGCATGATCCGATGGATGCCACCAACACGCATAATTTCATTCACCTCGTCCAGCGAACGGGCCTCCACTTCAATTTTCAGATCTTTGCCTTTTTCTGATAAATATTGCTTGGTTTTGCTGATGGCTTGCCCGATGCCACCGGCAAAGTCGATGTGGTTGTCTTTTATCATGATCATGTCGAACAAGCCCATGCGGTGGTTTTTGCCACCTCCGATTTTCACTGCTTCTTTTTCGAGAAATCGGATACCGGGAGTTGTTTTCCGGGTGTCGAGAACTTTTGTGTGCAGGCCCTGGAGCAAATCGACATATTCGCGGGTTTGGGTTGCGATTCCACTCATGCGCTGCATGATGTTCAACACCAGACGTTCGGTTTGAAGGATTGAAGTTTTTTTGCCCTCAACTTTAAACACAATGTCGCCCGGTTTGATACTGGACCCATCCTGCATAAAAATTTTCATTTCGAGCGTTGGGTCGAATTGATGAAAGACCTGCTGGGCAATATTGACCCCTGCAAGTATCCCTGAATCTTTTATCAACAGTTTGGCTTTGCCCTGTGTGTTGGCCGGGATGCAGGCAAGGGTACTATGGTCGCCATCGCCAATATCTTCGCGAAATGCATTGTCGATAAATTGCCTGAGCGTAAGGTCGTAATCTTGCATGGACTTTTTTTGTTAAAGGAACACTATTCTTTCTCAATCCTAAAAAGGTGAATAAGGGCTTTGTCATCGGAGGTTTTCAACAGGTAATAAACCCTGAATTTTTTGTCGCCCGATTTATAAATGCCAATGCTATATTTGGCTTCTTCGGGGCCACCATTGTGCTGCACTTCAAAACCCGAGGGTGGGTACTTTTTAAAGAAATCTTTTACTACAAGCTCGGCCTGTTCCTTGCTGTATATATTTTCCTTATCGAGGATCACCAGTTCGACCGACTTATTGAAATAGGTGGCAAGGGCTTTGGCATCCCCTTTTTTCAGGGCCTCGGTGATTTTGTCGGCGGTTTGCAACAGACTGGAAAATGATGAGAGAGCTACCACCACAAAAGCCATTAGGCTAATGATCGTAATTCTTTGCTTGAAAAAAGTGCTTGACGATATGTTCGACTTGGATTTCATACTTTATTTTTTTTACGTTGTCGCGCTTGGCAAAAACCAAACCAATTTTCTATGCAAAGTTAAGGAATTGAAATGATTCTATAGAACAAAAATGGGAATGGAAAATGAATATAACATAGGCTCATGTGCCTAAATATAGTCCATCCAAAACGTCAAATTTTCAAAAACCAAGCACTTAAAGGATTAACACTACTCATTTTTTGATAAATTCCTTTATTATTCCAACGTGTTGAGGAAATTCCTTTACGAGAGATAATTCTTCTCCCATTTCAAAATCATCAAAATCGAAACCTGGCGCGACTGTACATCCAGCCAGTGCATACATCTTTTGTTTGGTCAGTCGCGACGCAAACCAAGTGTTGGCAGGAACCACCACTTGAGGGGATCCGCCATTTTCTGGATTGCTGCCCAATACCCTAATTTCGTGGCCCTTGATTTTCGAAAGTGTATGAATCTCAATGGCTCCATCCCCATCGTAATAATGCCACATTTCATCCGACTTTATCCTGTGCCAGGCCGAAAAATCATCATTCTGAAGCAAATAATAGATGGCTGTTGAGAAATTGCGATTGCCCGAAAAACCCAATGGCAAGCCCGATTCTGATATTTTCTCGGAAGAACGGTATGTTTCGCGGAACCAGCCACCTTCGGGATGAGGTTCCAAATAGAGGTTTTCAATCCAATACTCTGCTGATTTTAACATACTTTGAACATTTTTCACCTTAGGAACTTTATGAATAAGATTATCTTTGCTGGCTCAAAAATAATAAAAACAGGGAATTCAAGATTATGAGAAAAGTATTTATGGCCGTTGTGATGCTGGCTTTTAGTATTCACTTTCAATCAATGGCACAATTAAGCGAGGGCGGCAAACCTGCCAGTTTTACCGATAAAAATATTCCCGAAGAATTCGATTTTGTTCAAATCCAAAAACCCGACATCGATAAGATGAGAATGGAGGATGCTGAGAATGAAAAGAATGGTACGCCACGAAGAATTTCTTCTGTGCTCCCGGTAAAACTCAATATGGATAATTCTGGGGTCTGGACCCAATTACGCAACGGTGGCCGTTTGTGGCGATTAAAAGTCAAGTCGGAAGGGGCACTGGCGCTGGGCGTTTATTACAACGAGTTTTATCTCCCCCCGAAATCAAAGCTATTTTTGTACAATCAGAATAAACAACATGTACTAGGCGCATACACAGAAATCAATAACGCTGAGAACGGATATTTTGCCAACGAAATGATCGAGGGTGATGAAGTGACTCTGGAATATTACGAGCCTGCCGGTATTTCACAAAGCCCAAAAATCCAGGTCGACGGAATAGCTTATGTTTATCGAGATGTACAATTCTACTTCAGCAAAAGCACAAAAGATTTTGGAGATAGTCAATATTGTGAGGTGAATGTGAACTGTACACCGGAAGGGGCCAATTGGCAAGACGAAAAACGCGGGGTTGTAAGAATTGCCCTGGTTGTAGGATCATCGGGCTACCTGTGTTCCGGATCGCTTATCAACAATGTAAAACAGGACTGTACACCCTATTTGTTGACCGCGGACCATTGCGGAGAAGGGGCCTCGACAAGCAACTTCAACCAATGGATATTTTATTTTAATTACGAAGCAACAGGTTGTAGCAATCCTTCCTCGCAACCCAACTTATATACACTAAACGGATGTACTAAGCGCGCAAATGGAGGGAACGGTGGCGACACAGGATCTGATTTTTTGTTGCTCGAATTGAATAATGCCATCCCTTCGAATTACAACGCCTATTTCAATGGTTGGGACCGCCGGAATATTGCCAGCCCAAGCGGTGTAAGCATCCACCATCCTTCCGGCGACATCAAAAAAATATCGACCTATACAGCTTCTTTGATTTCAGACCAATGGGGCACTGCATCAGGATCGCACTGGCAGGTACATTGGTCGGCTACAACCAATGGGCATGGGGTTACCGAAGGAGGTTCGTCAGGCTCGCCTATTTTCAATGCTGAAGGAAGGATTGTAGGCGACCTTACAGGTGGCGGATCCTATTGCACACAACCCAACTGGCCCGACTTTTACGGAAAATTTTCATACTCATGGGTGTCGAACGGCGCCTCCGCAGCACAACATCTCAAGGAATGGCTAGATCCGGACAATACCGGGATTGAGACCTTGAACGGAAAAGAAACCGATTGTGGGGACGACCCACCCATTGCCAATTTCTTTGCATCCGATACACTGATTACACTTGGATCTACTGTTCAATTTACCGATCTTTCGATTGAAAATCCACACCATTGGTTTTGGAATTTTGAATCGGCCACAGTGGATACATCCATTCAGCAGAATCCATATAGTGTCAGTTTCAACTCTCTTGGTTCGTTCGATGTAACCCTGGTCGTATGGAACGACTATGGCTACGACACACTAATTTTGACCGATTATATTACCGTTATCCCGGTACCTGCCGACCTCGATATTATGGATTATTCCATATCGCAAACTTCGGTTGTGGAGGGCGATAGCATACAAATAGGTGCAACAATTAAAAATATTGGACAGAGCCTGGCCAATGCAAACAAACTGAAATTTTATCTGTCTCCCAATACCTCTTATGACCTTTCCGACTTGTTATTGGACAGCATATCCCTTAGCCCATTAATTAATCAACAGGATACAATCGTTTCAAAAAACATCCATATACCGGCGGGTATTGCATCAGGAAACCAATTTATTATCTATTTTGTCGATGCTGACAATGAAGTTTCGGAGGGAAATGAAAACAATAATACGGCCTACAAGGTATTACATATTTACGAGGCATTGCCCGATTTTGTGGTTCAGGATGTATTGATCGATTCCACCGAAATCCATGCCGGGTCAAGCACATCTGCCACATGCAAGGTGAAGAATTTAGGATATGCTGAAGGGACGATCGGTGATTTGAAAGTTTTCCTTTCTGATAATCTTATTTTTGATAATGGGACAGACCCATTGTTGTTGAACCAGAATTTTGCCGCGCTTGGGGTTGATTCATTCGATTCTCTCGCTTTAAACATTCAGGTTCCTGCCAATACAGCCTCTGGCGATTACTTCCTATTGTTTGTTGCCGACCCCGACAATCAATTGGATGAGATTTCAGAAAATAACAATATTGCTTATAAGCAAATCCATGTTACCTATTCGTTAAGTTCAGAATTTCTCCCCATTGAAAATGAAATTGCCATCATCCCCAACCCCAATACAGGGGAGTTTTCTCTTTCTCTTCCTGAAGCTTTGCAGGGCGAATTATCAATCGAGCTTTTGAATGTGATTGGTAAAATCGTACTGGTTCAAAAATATCCAACTACGAGGAGCAAAATAGATTTCGATCTAAAATATTTACCTAAAGGGGTCTATTTTATCAAGCTGAAGATGGTAGATCAGGTTATTTCAAGGTCTTTTATCAAAAAGTAAAAATAGTATTGATGTTGAAAAATCCGGTAGAGAGATTTCCTTGCCGGATTTTTTTATGCTGAATGAATAATCAGCAGACTAAAATTTCGTTCCTATTTTCAAAAATCCGAAGCCGATGAAAACAAGCTTTTATTTTATTTCATGCCTGATGACAATAGGATTGTTTATTTCCTGTCAATCATCAAATAATCCAAGTAACACCAGGTCAGGTATGAACTCCGACTCGCTGAACACCGAATTATTTCTGGACCATTTCAGAGAGAATTTCGACGATATCCATGATGTGTCCATGCGCTTTCACCATTTGGACCATACATTGAATGGCGTAATCGAGATAAACATGATCTGGGAAAATGGCCTGTTGAAGTCTTCCAAAATAATCAGAAACGAAACCAGCAATGATGATTTTGCAACCAATCTTCAAGCAGCCATTGAAAAGTGGAAAATCGAAAACCTCGATGGCCCTTTTGAACTTAGCCTGCCTCTTCGGATTAAACTTGTTGGCTCGGATGATCCCGCATTTTCTGAAAGAGCAATTTTTACTGGCTCTGTGACTGATGAAGCCGGTAATCCAGTGCCAAACGCCCAACTTACTTTTATTTCAACTTACAATCCTTCAGAAGTAATCGAACCTTGCCATAGCAACAGGGAAGGGATTTTTGTAAAAACATTGATCCCCAAAGGGAAATGGGATGTTTCAATCACTTGCACCGGGCATAAAGGCAAGCACCTCAACGATGTGTCGTTTAAAGCTGGAGAGCACACCCGAATGAATATCACGTTGGAAAAAGAATAGTTTCTGGTTTCTACAAGTTTCGAGTTTGGGTTTCGAGTTTCGAATCCGAAACCTAAAATCCGAAACTGTATTCTTTCTATATTATTCCTATTTTTGTATCAGTAAAGGAGCTTATGAAAAATGTACTTTTTCCCATATCATTTTTTTTTGTGCTTTCGATTTCTTTAAATCTACAGGCGCAACCCAACTGGTATTTCACCAATACAGGGAGCAATCATACTATTCTTGTTCAAAATAGCATACCCATTACAATTGATGGTGTTCAAATTTCTACAGGCGATTACCTTGGCGTTTTTTTCGATTCGTTGGGCACACAAGCTTGTGGTGGCTACATGCAATGGACGGGCATTACCTCTACCCTGGCTGCCTGGGGCACACAATCGGGCAACCACGATGGTTTTGCTACGGGCGAGGGCTTTACTTGGAAAATATGGCGGGCATCCGATGCAAGCGAGTACCAGGCGACAGCCAGCTACTTTTCGGGTACGTTTCCAAACGGGGGGAATTTTACATTAAATGGAATGAGCGGGCTGGCTTCTCTCGTAGCTATAATTCCTGTTCCACCATCGCCTGGTTGGTATTACGAGATTACGAATAGTCAACATTCCATCCTAATACCCAATACCATTTCAATCCTCTTAAATGGCAACCCCATATCACAAGGCGATTTCCTTGGCGTGTTTTACGATTCGTTGGGCAGTATGGCTTGCGGAGGTTATCTGAGTTGGACAGGCCAAAGCGATACCCTTGTTGCTTATGGACAAACGCTTGGGGATAATGGTTTTTCGACTGGCGAAGGCATGGTTTGGAAAATATGGCGTGCCTCCAACAGTGTTTCGGCATGGGCCGATGTGAGCTACGACACGCAAAATGCCACCGATTCGGGGTCTTTTGTAAATGGAGGGTCAAGCAAACTGGCTAGTTTGTCGGGCATTTCGGGTAGGGATTTGGGTATTTCGGCTTTGATCTGGCCTCAGAATTCTTGTAGTAATTTGAGTAATTCCGAATCAATCCAACTTCAATTTACCAACCTTGGAATTGGCTCTGTTTTCGATTTTAAACTTTTCGTATCGGTAAACGATACCTGGTTCGATACCCTGATCCAGGTTTCAGTAACCATTCAACCGGATAGCTCTACCATAGTCAATCTCCCTTTAAATATTGATCTTTCCGACACAGGCAGCTTCGATTTTACGTTCTATCTCTATAACTTTGGCGACCTGGAAGCTCAAAACGACAGCTTCAATCAACTTATCCATAATTTTCCTTTGCCTGAACTTTTTATCCCGAGCCTTGACACAGCCTATTGCCAAAGCGGCAATGCACCTGTGATGTTGACAGGCTTTCCGGCAGGCGGAAATTTTACGGGCAACCATGTTCTGAACGATATTTTTTATCCTGTGACAACAGGCTTTAGCCTTATCCAATATCAATTCACCGATGCCCAAACCGGATGTAGTGCTATCCTTCAACAAACTGTTGAAGTGCTTGCATCGCCACAAATTGATCTTGGCCCGAACCAGACAAGTTGTGAGGGCGATACCCTGATTCTTGAAGCCCCGGCTGGGTTTACCTCCTACCAATGGAGCCACACATCAGGGAATAGCAATGTGGTAGAGATTGTTTTTTCGGGGAATTTCAGCCTTACGGTGACCGCAGAAAATAGCTGCACAGATTCGGATGAAATTCAAATCACTTTTCACCCATTACCAAACGTCCAAATTGAGGGAGACACGGCAAAATGTGAAGGCGACAGTATTTTATTGGATGCCGGTTTTGGCTTTAATTTTTACACATGGCAAACCGAACCGCTTGTGTATGCACAGCAAATATTCGTTAAGAATACAGGATATTACGCAGTTAAAGTCAGTAAAGACAACTGTAGTTCGGTCGATAGTTTCTTTGTTGAATTTTATCCTTTGCCCGATGTTGAGATTTTGGGGAAAGACTCGGCATGTATTGGCGAAGCTGTGAAATTGGATGCAGGGGCAGGGTATACTTTGTACCGATGGAGCAACTCGATGAACAACTGGGGTCAGTCGAACACTGTGTATCAGTCGGGGGCTTATTCTGTTACGGTAACCGACGCGAACAATTGCAGGGGTTCCGATACCATCCATGTTCAATTTTTCCCCTATCCTGATAGCGATCTTGACCCGGTTCCTTTTTTATGCATTGGAGATACTGTAGAGCTATCACCGGGTAAGGCCGACAAATACCTATGGAGCACAGGTGAAACAAGTGCTGAGATTTTGGTCCTTGAAAGTGGAAACTATTCCTTTACCATAACCTCCAAAAATTGCAGCAGTTCAAAAGAAATCAACCTTACCTTTTTCAACCCGCCCGATTTATCCTTTTCGTTCGAGAAGGAATTCAACCGGGTCCAGTTTGTCAACACCTCAAGCATGGAAAGCAATTACCGTTGGTTTTTTGGCGATGGCCATGAATCGAGGATTTTCGAGCCTTTCCACGAATATGCTGATACGGGTTCTTACCATGTCGAGATGGAGTCAATAAACGATTGCGGGTATTCGGTGGTTTCGGGCACAATCCATATCAGTGATGTTGATTGGGGATTTTCATTCAAAAGACCAAGATACTTCCCCAATCCTGGGAATGGGGTATTCAACATTGCTTTTTCGATATACGAAGATGTGGAACTATCCTACAGACTTTTTGATGTTCATGGCGAAACAATCCTATCGTCGACAAAAAAAATCTATTTTGCCGGAGAAAATATGTATACTCTGGATTTGACATCTCAAGGAAGCGGCATATATTTTATTGAATGGACCTCTGAATTGGGGAGTTTTTGCGATAAGTTGGTACTGATTAGAGGGCAGTAGCCAGTTGGCAGCCGGCTGTTAGTAGTGGGCAATCAACAATAATTAAACGCAGAAGGGATTATAAACTAAACATTCAACATTTAAAATTCAACATTAACATTAACACCGATTTTCGCGGGCACTTTATTTTCTATAATTAACTCCTAATTTTTTTACTGCCAGAAATAGATTATTTGGTAACCCATCGTATTTTTCGATCTGTATATGTGTTTCAATATCAATGATATATTCGGACA
>JAIOYV010000007.1 GCA_021740905.1 Bacteroidales bacterium | reverse complement strand
CAATTTGTATCAAAAAACCTGAGATGCCGCCTCAAATCCCTTAAAAATAGCGCGAAGATTGTTTTTTAGGGTGCTCACTATAAGGCTTTGCTGTCAGGCTGTTAGGGCAAAAGTTAAATTCATAAGGAATAGCTGTACAATTTAAACACATTATAAATAAAAATTTATTGTATTGTTCACATAATCTGATGATTAATAATTTAATTAGAGGGTTATTGAATATAACAAGCCCCTACTGTCCAGTTACAAGTCGAACAATTTCAAACGTTTATTAAAGTCAGTAGCTTTGCTTTTGTAATCCGCTACCTTTATCTTTTCCTTCGTAAAAAGACTAGGGTATCATCTCAACCCAACCCCAAAATTTTTCCACACCCTACAATTTTTATTGCAATCAGAATAAACTATTTTCGCGAAGAAATATTTATCAACAATAAAAACAGAAAATAATGGAAAAGATAGCACGGCTTCAAGACATAATCGACTCGAAAATATTAAACGAACGAAAAGTGTTTTTATGGGGACAAGTGGATGATAAATCAGCCAAACAGGTGGTTGAAAGGCTTATGTACCTGGAGCTTCTTGATCCGGGAAAAGAAATCCAGTTGATTATTAATAGCCCTGGTGGTTATGTAACTTCGGGTTTTGCCATATATGATGCAATGAAAGCTATCACAAGCCCGGTGGCGACAATTTGTACTGGCTTTGCTGCCTCGATGGGGGCTATCATTCTTTCGGCTGGTGAAAAAGGCCGACGGTCAGTCCTTCCCAATGCGCGCGTTATGATCCACCAACCCAGTGGCGGGGCGCAAGGTGTGGCTTCCGACATTGAAATCCAAATGGAGGAAATCATCAAAACAAAAAATCTGAGCATAAAAGTCTTGGCCGAAAATTGTGGGCAAACCGAGGAGAAAATCAAAAAAGATTTTAATCGGGATTACTGGATGTCGGCTGTAGAATCGGTTGAGTATGGCATTGTCGATCAGGTTCAATCGAGTTTGGTATAGGCTGGGTGACCTTACCTTTCACTTAAAGAACATTTCATTTTTCAGAATCAAAAACAAACAAAAATGGCTAAAATGAGTAGAATTGCTTTCATTTTATTAGTGTCAGGGTTCTGCCTTGTTTCGTGTATGGAAAAGAAAAGTAATTACAAATCGTTCGATGACTACCCGGTCGACAGCCTGGCTGGGCTTTGGCTCAATTATACACCCGGATATACCGAATTTGCAATATGGTCGCCCCCGGCAGTCGAAGTCAGGGTGAATTTATACGAGAAGGGAAATGGTGGCGAAGCCTACGAAAATGTTGCGATGAAACGGGGCAGGGCCGGTATTTGGAAAGTGAAGATTTTTGGCGATTTAGACGGTACCTATTATACCTATCAGATAAAGATTGAGGATAATTGGCTCGACGAAACACCAGGAATATATGCCCAGGCGGTTGGGGTGAACGGTTTGCGCGCTATGGTGATCGAAATGCAAAAAACAAATCCCGATGGCTGGGAAAACGATTACGGCCCCAAAATCAATAAGCCAAGCCAGGCCATCCTGTACGAACTGCATGTGCGGGATATTACCATAAACCCCAACTCAGGATCGTCGAAACCCGGAAAATATTTGGGCCTGGTAGAACCAGGAACAAAGGGACCAGGGGATGTCTCAACGGCCATCGACCATATCAAAGAACTGGGCATTACCCATGTTCATCTTTTGCCGGCCTTCGATCATTATTCAATCGATGAAACGAAGCTCGACAGCCCGCAATTTAACTGGGGTTACGATCCTCAGAATTACAATGTCCCCGAAGGTTCTTTCTCCGCCGACCCTTTCAATTCCGAAGTACGCATCGGCGAATTTAAGCAGATGGTGAAAGCCTTCCACGACAATGGCATTGGTGTAATTCTCGACGTGGTTTATAACCACACAGGGCGAACCGAAGAATCGAATTTCAATCAGGAAGTGCCTGGCTATTACTACCGTCACAACAAAGATGGCAGCTACTCCAATGCTTCGGGCTGTGGCAACGAGACCGCCTCCGAACGTGCCATGATGCGGAAATTCATGGTTGAATCGGTAAAATATTGGGCACAGGAATACCACATCGACGGTTTCCGTTTCGACCTGATGGGCATCCACGATATTGAAACCATGAACAGGATCGCAACGGCCGTAAAAAAGATAAATCCGTCGGCTATTGTTTATGGCGAAGGATGGGCTGGTGGAGATTCCCCATTGCCCGAAGATTTGCGGGCCGTAAAGAAAAATACCCGCTTCATGAAAAACGTCAGTGCATTTAGCGATGATATCCGCGATGGGATAAAGGGTTCGGTGTTCGAGGCAAAAAGCACCGGTTTCGTAAGCGGCGCAAAAAAACAGGAAGAATCTATCAAGTTTGGGATAGTAGGTGCAATTTACCACGAGCAGATCATTTACCCCACCGTAAATTATTCCGATACTGTTTGGGCCGAGCAACCCTGGCAATCGGTTTCTTATGTTTCGTGCCACGACAACAATACCCTGTTCGATAAGTTGAACCTATCGCGCCCAAAAGCTTCAATAGCCGATATCCAGGCCATGCACAAACTCGCCAATGCCATCGTGCTCACCAGCCAGGGAATCCCGTTTTTACATGCCGGAGTGGAGATGATGCGCACCAAAGGGGGAGAACATAATTCCTACAACCTGCCCGATTCGGTGAATCAAATCGACTGGAACTGGAAGGTTGAAAACAAGGAGGTATTCGACTATTACAAGGCCCTTATCGCCTTGCGAAAAAACCACTCTTCATTTTGGTTGCCCTCTGCCGATGCTGTAAGAAAACATCTTCATTTTATGGAAACGCAACCCGGGCTTGTTGGATATACCATTACGGGCTTCACCAATGGCGATACCTGGAAAGAAGTACTGGTGGTTTATAATGCCAACCCAAAATCCAAAAACATTGCTATTGAAGGCGAATGGAACATCGCCGCACTTGGAAGTGAAATAAATGAGCAGGGCATCAAAAAAGTTTCAGGGAGTGTGGATGTGCCAGGCATTTCGATGCTGGTGGCATTTCGATAAATAGAATGCCCTGTTAAATCAATATTGTGTAGTTTTTAGTTGATTATTAGCTAAATTGAAATCCCAGAAAATCTGATTTATCCAAATCCTGTTTCAGATGTTCTCATTATTTAAAAGGAATGATTTTGATAAAACTGAAATGTACTACACAAAAGGGAGCAAGGTAATTTTAGCAAAAAAAAGATTATACATATCAGAGAAGTAAATTGAATTGGTCGGACTTTCCTAAAGGTGTATATTATCTCAATTTCACGAATGATGTGAAAAAATACTCCAGAAAATTTATTAAAATTTGATGGAATACATAAAGTAAAATTAATTCTCCTGATTAGTCACAATTCAAACTCATTCTGAATTACACACTTTCTTTGGAAAAATGGAATTTCCACCGACTTCTTGTTTCTATTTGTTTTGAAGTTGCTTATTTTTAAACAATTTATAAAATGAAAACCCAAGAGCATTAAATTTATCGGGAAACCCAATAAATTTAATGCTTTCGGGAAAAACATTTAAAAGAGAACTTTGTTGAATACAATAAAATAATTTATAAAATACGATCCGATATGGCAAACCTAAAGACTAATTACCTTGGTGTGGAACTGAAAAACCCAATTGTTATTGGCGCAAGCAACCTTGCTTCAGACCTGAATACCCTGAAGAAAATTGAAAATGCAGGAGCAGCTGCAGTGGTTTATAAATCCTTGTTCGAGGAGCAAATCCAGCTAGAAAGCCTGGAGCTCCAGAACCAGCTTGATGAGTATGCTGAACGTCATGCCGAAATGGTAAACCTCTTCCCCGACATAGACCACGCCGGACCAGAAGAATACCTGATGAACCTGGAAAATGCAGTGAAATCAGTTGATATACCAGTGTTTGCAAGCCTAAATGCAGTATATAAAGAGTCGTGGGTTGACTTTGCCAAGAAAATTGAAGGTACGGGAGTAGCCGGTATGGAACTCAACTTTTATGCAGTTCCCAAAGATTTCGAAATGTGTGGCAAGGATATTATCGATGAGCAATTGGAGATTGTTAAAGAAGTTAGGGCGGCTGTAAATATCCCGTTGGGTGTAAAACTAAGCCCCTATTACACAAACATCCTGAGCGTAATTAAACGCATGGACAGTTTTGGGATAAATGGTTTCGTGCTCTTCAACCGCCTATTCCAACCAGAAATCGACATAGATGAAGAAGTAAATTATTTCCCTTATAACCTTAGCCACGAATCTGACAACAAGCTTCCTTTGCGGTTTGCCGGATTATTATATGGAAATGTAGCAGGTACAGTTTGCAGTAATTCAGGCATTATGACCGGGCATGATGTAGTAAAAATGATTTTGGCCGGGGCCGATTGCACGCAGGTTGTAAGTACTTTGTACAAGAATAAAATCGACTACATCGGCACCATGCTGAAAGATATTGAAGAATGGATGGACGAGAAGAAATATGCTACTTTAAACGATTTCAAAGGAAAACTCTCGAAGAAAAACATCAAAGACCCGTATGCATACAAACGCGCTCAATATGTTGAGATTTTAATGAAGTCGGACAATATCTTTGCAAAGTACCCGAGCATCTAAATAATTAGTGATTAATGATTAATGTTGAATTATTAATCAATACTCATTAATCATTCGACAATAATAAATAATAAAAAGGGCTGCCTTCGGGTGGTTTTTTTTTTCGGTGGCTGTTCATTTTCTTCTAATTTTGTCCTCACGAAAAAAAGATGGAAGATTCTCTGAGATACAAAGGGATGCGGAAACGCTTGGTCGACGACATTAGGCTGAAAGGGATTAAGGGCGAAGCTGTCCTCGAAGCCATGAACCGGGTGCTCCGGCACGCTTTTATGGATAGTGGTTTCATCCAGTTTGCCTATCGCGACAATGCCTTCCCGATTGCAGCCGGGCAAACTATCTCACAACCCTACACGGTGGCTTTTCAAACCGAATTGCTGGAGGTGAAAGAATTTCATAAGGTGCTCGAAATAGGCACTGGCTCTGGATACCAAACAGCCATATTGCTGGAAATGGGTGCCAGGGTGTACAGCATCGAGCGGCATAAAGAACTATATCAGAAAGCTGGCGATTTGTTGGGAAAAATGGGCTATCACCCGCATCTATTCTGGGGAGATGGCTACCTCGGAAAAGAGAGTTATGCCCCTTTCGACAGTATTTTAATTACTGCCGGTGCGCCTTCAATCCCCGAAACCCTCAAAAACCAATTAAAGGTGGGTGGCTGCCTGGTTGCACCTATCGGTGAGAGTGGTACTCAAATTATGACCCGGCTCTGGAAAGTATCGGAAACAAAATTCGAGTCCGAAACGTTTGGTTATTTTTCATTCGTCCCATTTTTAAAGGGAAAAGTATAGAAAATAATAATTGATAAAGTTCAACTGATAATAGATAAGCCAATTGAAGTGATAGATTATTTACTGGAATAAATTAAGAAAATGATAAAGATTCAGAAATTTGTATTCAACAGCTTTCAGGAAAACACCTTCGTGCTTTACAACGAAAACAACGAATGTATCATTGTCGATGCGGGTTGCTACCAAGCTCACGAAGAGCAGGAACTAGTCGATTTTATCGAAAGCCGTGAACTTAAACCTGCCAGGTTGATCAATACACACGGGCATGTCGACCATATTTTAGGCGTTCAGTTTTTAAGTCAAAAATATAATCTACCCCTCGAAATCCATTCCAGCGATCTTCGCCTTGTTGAAGTTTCCGACAACTATGGTAGCATGTATGGCTTTCAGGTTAAAGTTCCAACTAATATCGAGACCCCTCTAGTGGATGATATGGAAATCACATTCGGCGACTCTACTCTGAAGCTTTTTCATGTTCCGGGCCATTCACCGGGGAGTGTAGCCATCTATGCCCCCAACGAGAATTTTGTGATCGTGGGCGATGTCCTTTTCAAAGGCAGTATTGGCCGTACCGATTTGCCCGGGGGCGATTATCCTACCTTGATAAAAAGCATTTTCAACAAACTACTTAACCTCGACGATAGCGTGACAGTTTTCCCTGGCCACGGCCCGGAAACAAGCATTGGGTATGAGAAAATGTCGAACCCCTTTATCCTCGATTCGTTTGAGACTTTGTAGGGAAGGCCTGCCTGTCGATTTTTGGGTCGACGGTTTTTTGATCTATTTGGAAATAAATGAAAGTGGGGATTGGAGTGATGGGTAAGTTTTTGCAAGTTACAGCCCCATACTCCAACACTCCAGTACTCCAAACACAAGGATTTGTAATGTAAGGAAACATCGTTTAAATAATGGATTTTGTAATTCATCCCATTCAATCTTTCTTTTCAGAATTATACCTTTGCACTGAAATATTATTGACACAACAATATGGAAGGACTAACTTTATTCTCACTCACAGACTGGCTCGAAAGTATAGGGCTTGAGGGCAATCAGATAATCTGGGTACGTCTGTTTATTTTATTGATAACCCTTGTTCTTGTTGCCTGGATAACCGATTGGATCAGCAAGAAAGTATTTTTATCGATCATACAGAAAATCGTACGCAAAAGCCGCACAATTTGGGATGATATCCTGTTAGACAAAAATGTGTTTAGCCGATTGGCCCATTTTACACCTGCCATAGTGGTGTACTTATTGTCGTCGGTAGTTTTCTCAGATTTTCCGGATGCAGTCGCGAAAGTAGTGAAGTCAGGGGCCAGCTTGTACATGGTCATCATGTTGATGGTGTTGCTCAATTCGTTCCTGAATGGTGTAAAAGGCATTTACGAAACTACCGAAGTGGCCGAAAACAGGCCTATTACCGGCTTTGTTCAATTGATAAAAATCCTCATTTATCTGGTTGGAGGTATCGTTATCTTATCCACTTTACTAAATAAAACTCCCGGATATTTCCTGACCGGATTGGGTGCTTTTGCAGCTGTCTTGCTTTTAGTGTTTAAAGATACGATACTCGGCTTTGTAGCCAGTATCCAGCTTTCGGGCAACAACATGGTAAAACCCGGCGACTGGATTTCGATGCCCAAATACAATGCGGATGGTACGGTCTTGGAAATCACGCTGAATACGGTAAAAGTCCAAAACTGGGACAAGACCATCGCCACCATCCCTACGTATGCGATGGTATCCGAATCGTTTAGCAACTGGCGCGGTATGGAAGAATCAGGTGGCAGGCGCATAAAACGCTCCCTGCTAATCGACATGAAAAGCATCCGTTTTTGCGACGAAGAAATGTTGGACCGTTTCGAGAAAATCCGGTACATAAAAAGCTACATTCAGGAAAAACGAAAAATTATCAAAGAGAACAACGAATCGTTGCAAGAGGATGGCAAAGTAAGGGCAAACCTCCGCAGGCTCACTAATATAGGCACTTTCAGGATATATATTGAAAAATACCTGCGGGCCAACAGTAATATCCACGAGGAGATGACCTTCCTGGTAAGGCAATTACAACCCACCGAATTGGGGCTGCCCCTTGAGATATATGTGTTCAGCAAAGACCAACGCTGGGCCTTTTACGAAGCTATCCAGGCCGACATTTTCGACCACCTCCTGGCCATTATCCCCGAATTTGATTTGAGGGTATTCCAAAACCCAAGTGGGCACGATTTTGAGGCAGCGTTTTCTGGCAAGGATTAAAAGAAGGTTTCGGGCTTGCCCTCCGAAGCTTCAGCATTGGAGGGTTCATCCCCATCTACCGTTTGTCTTTCATAGCCCAATTCAGTCTCCCCCTTTCCCCGCCAAAAAAGCGGGGCAGGAGAAAAAAAGGGGGACAATCCGTGTTTCATGGCAAAGGCGGTGTAGCTTCCCAATAAACTCTTTTACGGAGGCAAGCCCTTCCTTATTCTAAGGAAGGGTTAAGATGGATGAAAAAAAATGCGTGGTTTGCCCCCACCGAAGCCCTCGCTTTGAGCGAGGGTTTTGGTATCACCTCCGATCCAATCAATGTCTAAACATCTTGTGATCCCTCGTTTAGTAGATTTGCTTTATCTATGCTGCAAAACACTGTTATTAAACATTTGTTAGTATGATTAAACTCATTGTGCTGAGTAGAGGATTCGGTAATTTTGCCGGGAAAATTGAACACAAAATAGTTTGCTTATGAAGCCTACACATATTGAACACATTGGGATTGCCGTAAAAAACCTCGAAGAGTCGATCAAGTATTACGAAGAGGTTCTCGGGCTAAGTTGTTACGCTGTTGAGGAAGTAAAAGACCAAAAGGTAAAAACTGCTTTTTTCCAGATAGGCCAAACCAAAATTGAATTACTGGAATCGACCGACCCGGAAGGCCCCGTTGGAAAATTTATCGAGAAAAAAGGCGAGGGTGTCCATCACCTGGCTTTTGCCGTGGTCGATGTGAACAAGGCCTTGCAAGAAGCAGAAACCAAAGGCATCCTCTTGATTGATAAAACAGCCCGGAAAGGTGCCGAAGGTCTGAATATTGGGTTCCTTCATCCAAAATCGACAGGTGGAGTACTAACCGAACTGTGCGGGAAGAAGTAGGTTTACCCACCGATAACAATAATTGTGGTGGAATTGAGACAGCACCACAATTTATTGTGGTGGAATTGAGATAGCACCACAATTTATTGTGGTAGATTGAGACAGCACCACAATTTATTGTGGTGGAATTGAGATAGCACCACAATTTATTGTGGTAGATTGAGACAGCACCACAATTTATTGTGGTGGAATTGACAAGAAACCAGTAACAAGTAACCAAATAAATGAACAATCAAGATAAAATTAACCAATTAATCGAGTTGCGTGCCAAAGCCAAGTTGGGTGGCGGCATCGACAGGATCAACTCCCAGCACGAAAAGGGCAAGATGACCGCCCGCGAGCGCATCGACATGCTTCTCGACGAAGGCAGTTTTGAGGAATACGACATGTTTGTGACCCACCGTTGTCGCGACTTTGGCCTCGAAAAACAAGAATACCTTTCCGATGGAGTAATCACAGGGCATGGTACTATTGATGGTCGTGTAGTCTACATTTTCTCACAAGATTTTACGGTTTTCGGCGGGTCACTTTCCGAATCCTTTGCCAAGAAAATATGTAAGGTGATGGACCAGGCTATAAAAGTGGGTGCGCCCTTAATTGGCATCAACGATTCGGGTGGTGCCCGCATCCAGGAAGGGGTTCATAGTTTGGCAGGATATGCCGAGATTTTTGAGAGGAACATTTTGGCATCTGGAGTGATCCCTCAGATTTCGTTAATCTTTGGCCCCTGTGCAGGAGGTGCCGTTTATTCACCTGCTCTCACCGATGTGGTGATTATGAGCGACAAAACAAGCTACATGTTTGTGACCGGGCCAAAGGTGACCAAAACTGTTACCGGCGAAGATATTTCGACCGAAGACCTGGGCGGGGCAACTGTTCATGCCACCAAATCGGGTGTGGCCCATTTCCGCGCCGATGATGAAGAAGAAGGGTTGATGTTGGTTAGAAAAATGCTGGAATATTTGCCCTCGAACAATCTGGAGGAACCACCTTACACGCCCTCCAAAGATCCAATCGATAGGGTAAACGATGAACTCAACGAGATCATCCCCGAAAACCCAAACCAGCCCTACGATGTAAAAGACATCATCCACACCATAGTCGATAATGAAGAGTTCCTCGAATTCCACCGTCACTATGCACGGAATATCATTGTAGGATTTGCCAAATTCAACGGAATGCCAGTGGGCATTGTAGCCAACCAGCCCAATTATCTTGCGGGAGTCCTCGATATTGAGTCGTCGCGTAAGGCAGCACGCTTTGTCCGTTTCTGCGATTGTTTCAACGTACCCATTGTCACCCTTGTCGATGTACCAGGTTTCCTTCCTGGAAGTGTTCAGGAGTATGGAGGAATTATCATTCACGGTGCCAAACTGATGTTTGCGTATGGAGAGGCAACGGTGCCTAAAATCACCATTACCTTGCGCAAATCGTATGGTGGTGCCCACGATGTGATGAGCTCGAAACAATTGCGTGGCGACATCAACTATGCCTGGCCAACTGCCGAGATTGCCGTTATGGGCGCGAAAGGCGCGATTGAAGTGCTCGAAGGAAGGAATATTGCGGCCATCGAATCGGAGGAAGAAAGAAAAAAGTATACCGAAGAAAAAGAGGCCGAATACAAGGAGAAATTTGCAAACCCTTATGAGGCTGCCAAATATGGCTTTATCGACGATATTATCGAACCCCGCAACACAAGGTTCAGGATTTGCAGAGCTTTGCAAACTATCTCCACGAAAAAGGAAACCAATCCACCGAAAAAACATTCCAATATCCCCTTATAAAAATGAATAATATGCTTTTTATATTGAATGAAGTAATGTTCGATTTATCGAGAATCGATTCCTTTGGGTTGATTGTCGCAGCCGTGGGGTATGTAATTGTATTCTGTTCCCTCGTGCTGCTTTATTATGTATTCAGTAGCCTGCCCCGTATAATCAACATAAAAATCCGCAGTAGGTTGCGAAAAGAAGGAAAAGAATTTGCTGAAGAGGACGATTTCAGCGTTACTGGAGAAGTAAATGCGGCCATATCAACCGCTTTGTTCCTTTATTTTAACGAGATGCACGATGAGGAAAGCAACATCATCACCATCCGAAAGGTATCGAAAACCTACTCGCCATGGAGCTCGAAAATTTACGGATTACGGAATTTTAACCCTTCCAAATTTTAATATCTGAAAAATGAAAAAGTTTGAATTTACCATAAGTGGCAATAAATACGAGGTCGAAATTAAACGCTTCGAGGACAACATAGCCAAAATTGAAGTGAACGGCACGCCCTACAAAGTGGAGGTTCACAAGAAAACCCCAACCACAAAAACTCCCACTTTGGTCCGGCAACCATTGGCACGGAATGGTGGTGGGACTATTCAAAAACAAGATGGCAGCATATATCTAGTGAGATCGCCATTGCCCGGGACAATCATTCAAATCCTGGTGAAGGAGGGCGACAAAGTGGAAAAAGGCCAAAAAGTCCTTACCATGGAAGCCATGAAAATGGAAAACAATATCAACACCGAAAAAGAAGGTGTGATCAAGAGCATAAAAATTGCCCCGGGCGATAATGTGCTCCAGAGTGACATTTTGATGGAAATTGAACAATAAGGCAATCATGAGAAGATTTATAACAGTAATAGGCATAGTTACCCTATTGAGTATTATTTGGTGGTTCTTTATCAGGGCCGATCAAATTGAAACAAGCGACCATTCCAAGCAAAGCACAACAGAACAGACTGATAAGGTTGGCCAACAATCCCCTGACCTGGATTCTGGCTCAGAAGATGAAAAAGCGTTCAAAGGGGTCGAGCGATTTTTCCAATATACAGGCTTTGCAAACGCAACCAAAGGACACCTCATAATGCTTTTAGTGGGCTTGTTTTTTATCTTCCTCGCCATCCGCTACGATTATGAACCACTGTTGCTTATCCCAATCGGTGTTGGGATATTGATCGGGAATATTCCATTTTTCCAGGCCGAGGGATTCAACCTTCAGCTTGGTATTTACCAGGAAGGCAGTGTGATGAATTATCTCTATTATGGAGTATTGAAGGGAATTTACCCGCCTCTTATTTTTCTGGGCATCGGTGCCATGACCGATTTCTCATCGCTAATTTCCAATCCCCGCCTTATGTTGCTTGGTGCTGCGGCTCAAATAGGTATTTTTATGACTTTTCTGGGCGCACTTGCTTTGGGGTTTGCCCCACAAGAGGCAGGTGCAATTGGCATTATTGGCGGGGCCGATGGACCTACCGCTATTTTCCTCTCATCCAAACTGGCCAACGGAATCAACATTTTGCCCAATGGAGAAACTGTTAAAAACCTGATTGGCCCCATTGCCATTGCTGCATACTCCTACATGGCACTTGTTCCGGTAATCCAGCCGCCTATCATGAAATTGCTGACCAGCAAAAGAGAGCGCCTCATCCGCATGAAACCTCCCCGGTCGGTATCGCGCCTGGAGAAAATTTTGTTTCCTCTAGTAGGATTGATCCTTACCGCTTTTATTTCGCCAAGCTCACTCCCTTTGCTGGGTATGCTTTTCTTTGGAAATCTGTTGAAAGAATCGGGTGTTACCAAACGTTTGGCCGACACAGCCCGGACCTCGCTCATTGATATAGTTACAATATTACTGGGGATTACCGTGGGGGCATCTACCCAGGCCGATGTGTTTCTTACCCCAGACTCGATGCTGATATTCCTTTTGGGTGCGATCTCGTTTATTATCGCCACCGCCGGAGGGGTTGTATTCGCCAAGGTAATGAACCTCTTTCTAAAAGAAGAAAACAAAATTAATCCGTTGATTGGTGCAGCCGGGGTCTCAGCTGTTCCCGATAGTGCCAGGGTTGTGCAAACCGAAGGTTTAAAAGAAGACCCCACAAACCATTTGTTGATGCATGCGATGGCACCCAATGTGGCAGGCGTAATTGGATCGGCTGTGGCTGCAGGTATTTTGTTGAGCTTTTTGTTGTAAGGATTACTACTGCTCACTATTTTTAGATAGATTGACATTGTGTCCCACATTTGAGCGTGGAGCAATCCTGAAAAAATCCTGTTTAGGAGTTGAGGAATTTGCAAGGCTCTAATAGTTCGGTTAGCGAGAATGTATAGCGATTATAAATGGGTAATCAACTACCTGAATTTCAAAAATGTTATACGATTCCATCATCTTGACTATGTTAAAAGCTTCAATCCCTTTACCCGCCTACATTTCACGTAT
This sequence comes from Bacteroidales bacterium, assembly GCA_021740905.1. Taxonomy (GTDB): domain Bacteria; phylum Bacteroidota; class Bacteroidia; order Bacteroidales; family M50B96; genus JAIOYV01. The sequence continues at coordinate 98,118 of JAIOYV010000007.1, read as the reverse complement.
GGATGAAGCATTATGCTTATTTAGTTTTATTATAAATTTCAACAAAAATGTGAAATAAATCACTTTTAATGCGAAAAATAGACTGATCGGTCTTATTTTAGCCAAAAATTAAAATGATGTTCAAACCGGGGGGTAAACACATATTTTATTTTATAGCTGTTATTGCTATATTCTTATTTTCCTGCAACAGGAAAGTAGACCCACCCTATCAGTTTGTAGATCAAGACCTTCGTGGGAAAATTGTAAATCAGGAATGGGATTTTGTAGATGGTGTGGCCCGAGTATCAACAGTAAGTAACGATACCGTGCTAATTGGCTTGTACAACGCCAAGCTAGAAAAGGATTGCTCCTACGCAATAAGTGAAGAGGGCCTGACTTTTTTTGTCCCCTTCTTCGAAGGTTTGTATCAATTGTCGGGAGATTGGGATTCTCCCCAATCGGTTAATTTCTATAGAGGTATTACCAACCTTACAGCTTGGCGTGGTGCTATCGAAATTATCAGTATTGATACGGTTTCTAATATCATTAATGGGAGAATTGATGCCACTGTGGACGATAATTCTTCTGTAAATGGAAATTTTGTTGTGTCCTTATGTAAATAATCATTTCATAGTTACTCCTTTCTTTATATGCATTTAACTGCCTCGCACTTCCTAAAAGAGCGGGGCAGTTCCTTTTTAATGAGACCCACTTTTCAGAAGCGGAGCGTACTGAAAAGGGATGGTCGAATTAATCCCGATAGCGAAGCGTATCGGGATTGGTAGCGTTCACCAGACAGATCACAGAGAACCAGCATTCTTGAAAACCCACCAAAAGCGAAGCGAACTGAAAAACGATGATCGAATGAACGGATCGCTCACTCGATAAATATTTAGGAATTAGAATAGCCATATTTACAATACTTGAGGTTTCTATGAGCATGTTTTCAAATACATCAACATAAATTGGGTGTTGGTTCTTCAATTGATGTTTCATTAATAATTGGCTTAGAAAATTGAAAATAAAATGCTATTTTTGAAAGAAAAAAACTATGATTCACAACATTGATGTAATATACAGCGATCTTATTAGACCTCTTCCCATGTCGGAGAGGCTGATGCTCATGCAAAAAATTTTGCAGGATGTCATACCTGGCAGGATAAAATCAGAACCTGCAAAAATGAGGATCAAAACGTTGCATAAATATAGGGGTATTGCAAAGGACAATACCTTTGAACTTAAGGAAGATGAATGGTACAAGCAATAAGCATTTTCGTCGATAGCTCGCTTTTGGTAGAATATATCAAAGAAAAAAAAACAGACTTAATAGAAAGTTTGATTGAAGGAGAATACAATTGCCTTATTAATGCTATTGTTTACAGCGAGTTTTTGTTTCATTACATTGCTATTACCGGAAAGAAATCTCCTTTGGCAATTAAAGAAAACAATAAGATTAATGAAACTCTTGAAATTTTCGATCCTATTAAGTTCTTGGAATTATTTAAGGTGATTGAAATTGATGAACAGATAACCAGATTGAGCTATAGCTATATGAAGAAGTATAATTTACTGCCGAATGATGCTATAATTCTTGCCAACATAAAAATACATGAAATAAAGCATTTCGCAAGTTTCGATCTTAATGATTTTGAACTTCCATGCAAGAAAGAAGAAATAAACTTAATTACTTCAATATCCAATCTACCATATTAAATACATAATCCAACTTCCACTTCATTTTTATTAATTGTAATAAAATGAGCCACCCGAAAGGATGGCTCATACCGGAACCTGATTTTTGCCGTAAATATCCGGCTCTGATCAGAATGTGTGCAACAGAGGATTTTCTATTTTAAAAAGGCCGCCGTTTCAACCAACTTGATAAACTCCGAACGGTAGCCATTCACATCCTTCCCTTTCGAGTGACGGGCCATGCGTTCAACGCCTTCGTACGTAAGACTGCCCTTGTATTCCGAATCGCGGAGCAACATCCCAAAACTGGCCACTGATGAGGCAAACATAAAATTCTCCGATACCTCACTTTTACGGATTTGCTTTGCCTTTATAGGTTGCTTGATCAATCGGCTGGTATCTTCATCGGGCTTTTTGTAGCGCAGTTTCACGGTCATCAAATTTTCGCTTTTCACTTTTGATATTGGCACCTGGTATTCCAGTGGATCAACGCTCGCCACAAACTCTTCGCTGCCTGCCGGGATTATTTCATAAAATGCGGTAACACGGTGGCCTGAACCAATTTCACCCGCATCCTTTTTATCATCATTGAAATCTTCTTTGTTCAACATCCTGTTTTCGTACCCAATCAAGCGGTAGGCTTTTACTACAGCCGGGTTAAATTCGATCTGGAATTTCACATCTTTTGCAATGGTAAAAAGTGTGCCCCAAAGCTCGAAACCAAACATTTTTTTGGCCTCCAGGATATTGTCGATATAGGCATAGTTTCCATTCCCGGCATTGGATATTTTTTCCATTTTCGAGTCCTTGTAATTTCCCATTCCAAAACCTAGCACAGTCAGGAAGATACCGTCGTCTCGCTTGTCTTCGATCAGCCGCTCCATTGCAGCATCGCTACTTTCGCCAATGTTGAAATCGCCATCGGTGGCCAGTATTACCCGGTTGTTGCCCCCTTCAATAAAATTCTCTTTGGCCACGCTGTAGGCGAGCTTGATGCCAGCCCCACCTGCCGTTGAGCCACCTGCCTGTAATTTGTCAAGGGCTTCGACAATTTTCGCTTTGTTGCGGCCTGTGGTAGAATTAAGCACCAAACCCGCAGCCCCGGCATACACCACAATGGCCACCCGGTCTTCCGGCCTCAGCTTATCAACCAAAATCTTAAATGACTGCTTGAGCAATGGCAATTTGTTGGGCGAGTTCATCGAACCTGAAACATCGATCAAAAAAACCAGGTTGGAAGCTGGGATTTCTTCCGTCGACATTTCTTTGCCCTGGAGGCCGATCATCAAAAGCTCGTGCTCTATATTCCAAGGACAGTTGCCCAATTCCAGGTTTATCGAAAAAGGGTGTTCGTTTTTGGGCTGGGGATAATCGTAATCAAAATAGTTGATCATCTCCTCGATACGGACTGCATCGACAGGGGGTTTTTGGTTGTTGTTCAGGTAGCGGCGCAGGTTGGCATAACTGGCCTTGTCCACATCCACCGAAAAAGTGGATAGCGGATTTTGTATCACATCAAGGAATTTATTTTCGTTGATGATGTCGTACGATTCCGTGTTAAAGTCCTGTTGAAAATAAATGTCCTCTCTCTTTTTGTGGTAAGCCGGTGCCACTCCATTCACAAAAATACTTTTGGAAGAGTTGGTTGCCGGTGCTTGATAAACCATATCTGCTGATTCAATCTCAAGAAGTTGGACATGGTCTTCCACAACCTGTACTTCCTCAATCAATATCGTCGAGCTTTTCAATTTAATATCCAGAAGGGTAATTTTACCAGCCCTGACCTCAATGCCTTTTACTTGGTGTTTTTCATAACCAATATAGCTGGTTTCGATGTCGTATTTTCCAGGTTTAACTTCTTTGAATGTATATCCACCATTTACATCCGAACTGGTTCCTGCTACCAGAACCCCATTCTGCATAAGTTTTAGGTAAGCAAAAGGGATGGCTTCCTGGTTTGAAGCATCTGTCACTTTTCCTTTCAATGTCCCTGTTTCTGCCAGGCCAATTCCCAGCACCAGGAGAAATACTGCGAGCAATAATCCGATCTGTTTCATCTTTCTTTTCTTTTGGGTTAAAATTTAAATACAAAGCTTAGATGATGAGAGGGTGGATTTTCCATAAAGCCGAAAAAAAAATATTTGTAATTTTGACTTAAAACTTTTCAAAATGAATAACTACGAAATACCTCTTGATAAGATAAGCCTCCATAAGTTTAAATCCATCCTTCAAACAAAAAGAATTTTACCCAGTAGAACAATTTTGCTTGAGACTATTGATGAGCGATTTTCTACTCTTGAGGAGGTGAGAATAAGAAGCGTAAAAGGATTAATAGATACGTTGAAATCATCAAAATTGATTGATGCAATGGCTCAGAAGACAGGGATTCCCATTGACTATCTGACCATCCTAAAAAGAGAGGCATCGAGCTACAAAACCAAACCAGAACCGATGAAAGCTATTTTGCCAGAAGATCAAAAACTATTGGACACATTGGCATCAGCGGGAATAAAAAATTCGAGGCAATTCTACGAAAATTGCTACAATGCCAGGCAGCGAGAAGCTTTATCATCAAAACTCAAAATAGACGAGACAGTGATTGAATATATGTTGAAACTATGCGATTTACTGCGGATAAATGGGGTAGGCCCCATCTTTGCGAGGATGATGATTGAAGGAGGAATTGAATCGGTAAATATAATTTTAACTCTATCTGAAGAAGAAATTTATGATACGTACAACCAAATCCGGTTATCGGGAAGCTATGCTGATATTCCATTAAGCAGAAATGACATTCGCTACTGCAAAGAGATGGCTGGACTTTTACCGCCAGGGCCAAACTATTAGAATATTAAATGTCGATTATTGAATAATGAATATAGAATAAGAAGCTTTAAATCATGGTTAATTGATTGTCTTCTCATTGGATATTGTGTGTTGGATATTTGTTTTTTTTCTGTTAACCGAACTCGTTTTGGACAGAGATGCACTGCCGTGCGTCTCTACTCATTGCAGTCTGCGAACTGCGAACTGCCGACTGGAGACTGGAGACTGAGAAACCCCTGCAATTTTGTCACCGCACCTGACATCTAAAAACCAGTACCGATCTATTGTGTGCCATAATTACACAAAACTGGCAGAATTCCGCTATGGCATAATCATTGAAAACTAGCGATCCGTCAAATTAAAATGAATTAATAATTTAAACAAATAGATAATGGGCAAAATTATAGGAATCGACTTAGGTACAACAAACTCTTGCGTGGCCGTAATGGAAGGCAACGAACCTGTTGTAATTCCGAACAGCGAAGGAAAACGCACGACACCCTCTGTGGTTGCATTTATTGAAAAAGGGGAAAGGAAAGTTGGCGATCCTGCAAAACGTCAGGCTATTACCAACCCTACTAAAACTATATCATCCATCAAACGCTTTATGGGCGAAACCTTCGACAAGGTGACCAAAGAAATAAAACGTGTTCCCTTCATCGTTGAAAAAGGTGATAACAATACCCCACGTGTAAAAATTGACGACCGTCATTATTCGCCACAGGAAATTTCTGCCATGGTGCTTCAGAAAATGAAGAAGACTGCCGAAGATTACCTCGGTACCGAAGTAACTGATGCGGTAATTACGGTACCTGCTTATTTCGACGACTCACAGCGCCAGGCTACAAAAGAAGCCGGTGAAATTGCCGGGTTGAACGTAAAAAGGATTATCAACGAACCCACCGCAGCAGCTTTGGCTTATGGCCTCGACAAGAAAAACAAGGATATGAAAATCGCCGTGTTCGACTTGGGTGGTGGTACCTTCGATATTTCGATCCTCGAATTGGGCGATGGCGTTTTTGAAGTAAAATCGACCAATGGCGATACTCACCTCGGTGGTGATGATTTCGACCAACTGATCATCGAGTGGCTGGCCGACGAATTCAAAAAGGACGAAGGCATTGACTTACGCAGAGATCCGATGGCTTTACAGCGTTTAAAAGAAGCTGCCGAAAAAGCAAAGATTGAATTGTCGAGTTCGACCAGCACAGAAATCAACCTGCCATACATTATGCCAGTTGATGGTATTCCAAAACACCTTGTTAAGACCCTTAGCCGTTCAAAATTTGAACAGTTGACCGACAGCCTTATCCAGGCCACTATTGAACCTTGCCGTTTGGCATTGTCTGATGCAGGCATGAGTGCCAGCGATGTGGACGAAGTTATTTTGGTAGGTGGATCGACCCGTATCCCTGCCATCCAGGAAATTGTTCAGAAATTCTTTGGGAAAGCTCCATCGAAAGGTGTAAATCCCGACGAAGTGGTTGCAGTAGGTGCCGCTATCCAAGGTGGTGTTTTGACCGGTGAAGTAAAAGATGTGCTCTTGCTCGACGTGACCCCACTTTCTTTGGGCATCGAAACAATGGGCCGTGTAATGACCAAATTGATTGAGTCGAACACAACTATCCCAACCCGTAAGACTGAGACTTTCACTACGGCTGCCGACAATCAGCCATCAGTAGAAATACATGTATTGCAAGGCGAGCGCCCAATGGCACAGCACAACAAAACCATCGGTCGTTTCCATTTAGATGGAATTCCACCCTCACGTCGTGGAATCCCTCAAATTGAAGTTACTTTCGATATCGATGCCAATGGTATCCTGAATGTATCGGCAAAAGATAAGGCAACAGGAAAATCGCAGAGTATCCACATCGAAGCCTCGTCGGGACTTTCGGACGATGAAATCCAAAGGATGCGTGAAGAAGCCAAAGCAAATGAAGAAGCCGACAAGGCTGCCAAAGAAAGGATCGACAAATTGAACCTTGCCGACAGCACCATCTTCAATACAGAAAAGCAAATGGCCGAGTTTGGTGACAAATTGCCAGCTGACAAAAAAGGCCCTATCGAGAAAGCTTTGAACGATTTAAAAGAAGCTCATAAGAAAGAAGACATACCAGCTATTGATACTGCCATGGAAGAGTTGAACAAGGTTTTCCAGGCGGCCTCGCAGGAAATGTACAATGCCCAGCAACAAGCCCAGGGTCAAACCGATGGACAACCCGGTCCACAAGCCGATCCAGGTGGAAACGGCCAGGGAGCTAAAAAAGACGACGAAGTAACCGACGTAGATTTCGAAGAAGTTAAATAGTAGATAGGTTAATGTTTCATGGAAAAAGGTCCGTCAGCAATGGCGGGCCTTTTTTTTCGATAGTAAGATAAACGAAAATAGCCCCGCTTTGGACGGGGCTATTTTATATCTTCCACTGTTTAAAACAGCTTACAATGTATTGAGTTTGTGTCTTTATTCTGCTACCTTCTGCCTCGCGAATAAGCATTGCTCCACGCCTTTTTACCATTAGCTCCGGTCTTAGCTCCCGAGGTTGCCGAGCGCGCTTGTGATCTAGGCCTTTGAGGGCGTGGTGGTGCTTTCGTAATTACTTCGGTGCCATCGTCCACAAAAGGATGTTCTGCAACGATAGGTATTTTCTGATCGATCAGCTTTTGGATGTCTCGCAAATAGGGTCTTTCCTCTGTGTCGCAAAACGACATGGCAATGCCACTGGCACTCGCCCGGCCTGTCCGCCCAATGCGGTGGATGTAGGTTTCGGGGATATTTGGCAGATCGTAATTGATCACATAAGATAATTCTTCTACATCGATGCCACGGGCAGCAATGTCGGTGGCCACGAGAATAGTAGTTTGACCGCTTTTAAATTCGCCCAATGCTTTTTGCCTAATATTTTGCGATTTATTTCCATGAATAGCATTGGCAGGGATGCCCGCCTTCGCCAGAAACTTCACAATCTTATCAGCACCATGCTTTGTGCGCGAAAAAACCAGCGTAGACTCGGCAGGTTTCATCTGAAGCAGGTATACCAGCAATTTTGGCTTTCCCGATTTGCTCACAAAATACACCGACTGCTCCACTTTCTCAGCGGTAGTTTGCTCAGGTGCAATGGTCACTTTTTCCGCATTACCTACTATCTTGCGCGATAGGTCAATGATTTCACCAGGCATAGTAGCCGAGAAAAACAAGGACTGCCTTTTTACCGGCAACTTTTCGATTATCTTGCGGATGTCGTGGATAAAACCCATGTCAAGCATGTGGTCGGCCTCGTCCAATACGAAGTATTCTACATCCTTCAAGGTAATGAAGCCCTGGTTCATTAGATCAAGTAAACGTCCGGGAGTGGCTACAAGTACATCGACACCTCTTCGAAGTGCATCGGTTTGTCCGCCTTGTTTCACACCACCAAAGATCACGGTATTTTTTATCCCGGTAAACTTTCCGTAAGTCGTAAAACTTTCTGAAATCTGTATTGCCAATTCCCGTGTTGGGGTGACAATCAGTGCTTTTATCTTGCGTTGTCCCTTGTTCCTTTCGGGGTCGAGATATAAATGTTGCAGGATGGGGATGGCAAAAGCTGCTGTTTTCCCTGTTCCTGTCTGGGCACAACCAATCAGATCTTTTCTGCGCATCAATATGGGAATGGATTTTTCCTGGATGGGGGTGGGTTGTGTGTATCCTTCGGCACTGAGGGCTTTCAGGATAGGTTCGATAATTCCTAATTCTTTAAATATCATGTATTATTGTTAAAGCTGGCAAAGGTAGGTCTATTAATTGGATAAATGGGCGAATAGAAAAAAGCGTCTTGATTTACATCATTTTAGATTATACCAAATTCCTAAATCAGTTCTCTTCTAATCTCTTAAAATCTATTTTGCGAAAACAATTTCCTGGTTCCGAAAACAATCCTTGGTATGATCATTCACCATTCCGGCAGCCTGCATAAAAGCATAACAGATGGTAGTGCCCACAAATTTGAACCCCCGCTTTTTCAGGTCTTTGCTCATGGCATCCGATTCTTTGGTCGATACCGGAATATCGGAAAGAGACTTTAGCTTATTCTGAATAGTTTTGTAATTGGTGAACTGCCAAATATAATTATCAAAGCTACCGAACTCTTTTTGCACTTCGAGGAAAGCTTTCGCATTGCCAATGGTAGCATGGATTTTCAGTTTATTGCGGATGATGCCGGCGTTATTGAGCAATGATTCAATTTTGTCGGGGCTGTATTCAACTATCACTTCCGGTTCGAAATTATCAAATGCCTCACGAAAATTCTCCCTTTTATTTAGGATGGTTGACCAGCTAAGCCCGGCCTGAAAGGCATCGAGTGTGATAAACTCGAATAATTTCCGATCGTCGTGCACCGGGACACCCCATTCTGTATCGTGGTATTCAATCATCAATGGATTGTTGGATGGCCATGCGCAACGAGTTTTGTCGTCGATTAAATCTGCTTTCATTTTTTTGAAATCGAAATTAGAAAATTGAAATTAGACAGCTTTTATCGTAAAGACGAACAGCCGTGTGTATCTTCTGACCCGAAACCCGGAACCCAAAACCCATTACGCCTCATCCGAACTCGCACGTAAAAATTCCTCTGCCTTTTCGACCATGTTTTTCGAACCGGTGTAAAATGGGACACGTTGATGCAAAGAGGTAGGTTGTATATCTAAAATGCGCCTAAATCCATCGGATGCTTTTCCTCCGGCCCGCTCGGCAAGGAAAGCGATTGGGTTACATTCGTACAAAAGGCGGAGTTTGCCATTGGGTGCTTTGGCCGTCTCAGGATAAATAAAAATCCCACCTTTTAAAAGGTTTCGGTGAAAATCAGCCACAAGCGAACCAATATAGCGCGATGAATAGGGTCGGTTGGTAGCTGTGTCCATTTGCTGGCAATACTTGATATATTTCTTCACACCATCGGGGAAATGCACATAATTGCCCTCGTTCAACGAGTATAGAGTGCCATCTTCGGGAGTTTGTATCCGTTCGTGCGAAAGACAAAACTCACCAATCGAGGTATCCAGCGTAAAGCCATTTACACCCCTGCCTGTAGTGTAAACCAACATAGTAGAAGAGCCATAGATGATGTATCCTGCTGCCACCTGCTTATTCCCTGGTTGAAGAAAATCCACATCACCAGGTACAGTACCGCGAGGAGATACCCGGCGATAAATCGAAAAGATGGTCCCAATCGACACATTCACATCAATGTTCGACGATCCATCGAGGGGATCCATCAGGAAAATATAATTGCCTTCTTTCGAGAAATCGTCATCGAAAGCCATGGTTTCTTCGTTTTCTTCCGACCCAATCCCGCAACATTCGCCACTGGCCTGCAAGGCAGAAATAAATTGGGCATCGGCAAACACATCCAGCTTTTTCTGGTCTTCGCCCTGCACATTCACAGCCCCGGCTTCGCCAATAATATCAACCAACCCGGCCTTGTTCACCTTCTTGTTAACGATCTTGGCGGCTATGCCCACATGATGGAGCAAACGTGTCAGTTCACCTTTTGCAAATGGAAATTCTGCCTGCTTTTCAATAATAAATTCATTGAGTGTTTTTATCCTGTATCCCTTCATTTTCCCAATCTCTTATTAAACTATAGTTTGTTATTTTCAGTATCCGGTTCTCAGTCCACAGTTCTCAGTCCACAGTGGGCAGTCTACAGTTTCCAGTGTTCATTTGCAAGTTGCCAGTATTTAGTATCATTCTTTTTCTCTAAATCTATCTTGCCTACTGCAAACTGTTGGTTGTCTACTCCTTACTCCAAACTGCCTGCTGCTTATTGTAGACTGCAGACTGCCAACTGCAGACTGAGAACTGCCGACTGAAATCAGGTGATAAAGTTAATTATTTTCGGTGGAACAAACGCTTTCAATCGAGGATTCCTTTTTAAACACTATTTTTTCTTTAATTGATACGCTTCGGTTTTGCATTTCATTCAAAAAGCTTTGATGAAAATACCTATTTTTAAAGCTTCAAAATATTTAGCAATGAAGGTATTTAAGTTTGGTGGGGCATCAGTAAAATCGGCGCGATCGGTGCAAAACCTGGCCGCAATAATCAAAAATGAAAGAGATGAACTTGTGGTAGTAATTTCGGCCATGGACAAAACAACCAATTTATTGGAGGCTTTATGTTCCGCTTTTTTTTCGAAACAACAAGAAGTAGTTGAAATAATCGGGCAACTTGTACTGAACCATCAAACGATTCTACAAGACTTGTTTCCAGATGAAGATCATCCTGTTTATGACACTTTCAATCGACTTATTGATGAACTTAGAGATTACACTGCGAAGGATTCATCTCTGGATTTTGATATCGAATACGACCAGATAGTTTCGTATGGCGAATTGATATCGACCAACATTATTTCAGCTTATTTAAATGAAATTGGTATTTCCAACACCTGGCTCGACATCCGGACCTGTTTAAAAACAGGGAACGAATTCCGTGATGCCAAAATTAATTGGGAAATTTCGGAAAAATTGGTGCAAGAGAAAATTGATTTCGGGCAATCGAAATTGTATGTCACCCAAGGATTTATTGGATCAACCTCGAATAATCTGACAACTACATTGGGGCGCGAAGGATCGGATTTTACAGCTGCTATCCTCACTTTTCTGCTCAATGCCAATGAAATTGTGATCTGGAAAGATGTGGCTGGAATTTATAATGCCGACCCAAATCAATTCAGGGAAGTAGAAAAATTGGACAAAATTTCCTATCAGGAAGCCATCGAGCTGGCCTATTTTGGGGCGAAGGTGATCCACCCGAAGACCATCAAACCCCTTCAAAATAAAAACATCCCACTCAAAGTAAAATCCTTTGAATTTCCTGATGAAGAGGGAACAACTATCTCAGCTTTCAACGAACGAGTAGAGTTTCCCCCGGTTTATATCGTTAAAGAAAAACAGGTTCTTATCTCTATCTCTCCCAAGGACTTTTCCTTTATAGCTGAGGATAACCTAAGCAAAATATTCGCAATTTTTGCCAATCACCGGGTAAAAGTGAATTTGTCGGAAAACTCGGCTATTAGTTTTTCTGCCTGTGTCGATTACGACGACCGTAAATTCAAATGGCTGATAGAAGAGCTAAACCAGGATTTCAAGGTATATTACAACACCGGCCTAAAGCTCATTACCATCCGTCACCATACTGAAAAGTCAATTGAAAAAATGACAGCGAAGAAAAATATACTGGTGGAACAAAAAAACAGGTTGACGGCGAGGTTTGTGGTTGGGGAAGAATCAAATTAAAAATAAAATTCAACTATTATGTCTCTCACCCCATATCCAAATCCCGGATTATCTTTGCATCGTCGAACACAACTTTCTTGCGGGGATGTAAGGCCAATGCTTTCTTTTTCCGGTTGAAGAAGAATTCATCTTTTCCAAAAGCGGGTTTTAATTCATCGAGCCATAGTGCTTTCTCGTCGTATTTGGCAAAGAAAGGTTTGCGCACCCAGTCGGAGTTTCGCCCCTGGATAAAGGTAAGCATAAGCACTTTCTGACCATGAACTTCAGCTACTCCGGAAATCAGCACCTTGCCAGGATCGGCCGACATGCTTGGCCCTCGTGCTGTGCGGCAAATCCCGCTCACACTGGAATAAGCATCGCGGAAAATTTCCCAGGCTTTTACGCAAGGAACAGCAAAGTAGTCGCGCGCACCCGTGTCGCGGGTCATAAACATATAGTAGGGGATCATGCCCATTTCCACCTGTTTGTTCCACATTTTTCTCCAAATCCTGGCTTTGGCATTTATATGTCTCAAAATCGGCGATTGGGTACGGATAACTGCACCGGTTGCCCTGATTCGCTTTACCGCTTTTTTTACGGCTTTGGTTTTTAGTTCGGAATAGTGATTAAAGTGCGCCATTATCGCCAGGTGTTTCCCGGCCTGGACAATCTTTTCAAATACAGCGATCATCTCATCCGCATCAGGGTCGGTCAAATAGCGGTAAGGCCAAAATCCAAGAGACTTAGTGCCAACGCGGATGGTTTTTAAGTTAGGCAGTTCGGCTTCGAGTAAAGTATCAATATAGGTGTTAAAAATGGATGCCTTCATTACCATCGGGTCACCCCCTGTAAAAAGAACATCGGTAACTTCGGGGTGCGCTTTCAGGTAGTCAACCAAAAGGTCGCCTTGTTTCATGGCAAATTTCAGGTCATCCATGCCTACAAACTGCGGCCAGCGAAAGCAAAAGGTACAGTAAGCATGACAGGTCTGTCCCTGAGAAGGGAAAAATAAAATGGTTTCGTCGTACTTATGCTGAATGCCATTTAATGTTTCGCCATTTAATTCGGGCACATTATGTTCTAGCTGTCCGGCAGGGTGAGGATTAAGCTCAATTCGGATAGCGTTGGCAACATTTCTTAATTCATCTTTTGAAGCACCATTTTGTATAGCCTCAGCCATGAGATTAAAGTGCTTGTCGGACAACATGCCTCGCTGTGGGAAATTTAAAATGTAGAGAGGGTCGTCCTGATAATTTTCCCAATCAATGAGTTCGTCCACTACATAATTATTTGTTTTGAATGGTAATACATGTCCAACTACCTCAATGTCAAACTTCTCCTGCTCCGACAATCGATCAATCTGAGCAATGTTCCTGTAATTGTACAATGTATAAGCTGCGTACTTCATCTGTTGTTGTTTTTTTTCAATTCAACTTAGAATAGAAATCAATTTTAAAAACCCCGTTTGTTTTGGTCTGAGAATGAGGGAGTTTGTGTCTCTCTCTAATTATTGCAAATATAAGAAAATCAGGCACTAAAACCAAATTTCATTGTTCCTGTTTTGATACTATTTTAAGGATTCAATCAAAAGGAGAATAAAATAAAATTCATTTTCAGTGGCTTATACTTAAATATTCTAAAACTGAAAAACATGTTAAATTTCAAGAATGCAATTTTTAACATATTTGCTGATACTTAACTTGAATAATTCCTACCGCAGCTAATGCTGCAAACAAAAATTTGAATGCGGATGACGCGGATGATACGGATTTGCGCAGATTTGAGTTTCATCCCGCCATCGGTGGGACGAAACAAGAAGTGAGCATTGTCTTTGTTCAAAGTAGTTTGGCTTCGGAATAGATCAATTCATGAAATATTCAGGTTAAAACTGATCGCCCCACTTTGTTGGTTCAAATTATTCCCGGACATCTGTGATCAATTCACCCAGTTTATTAAATTTGAGTTTCACCAATAAAAGTAGTCTGTAATGATTCAAAAATAAGGATAAGTGACTTTTTCGGCAGATTTCAAAAATAATGCAACAATTGTCAAAGTAATGACTATTTTTATTGGCTTATTTTTCAACTGATAAAAGAATTTTAGTTATGATGAAATTGGCACAAAGGATACTGAATCTATCGGACTCTCAGACACTTGAAATGGCTCAAAAAAGCCGTGATCTAAAAGCACAAGGCATTGATATTAAAAATTTGAGCATTGGGGAACCCGATTTCAATACTCCCGATCTTATTAAAGCAGCCGCTAAGAAAGCCATAGATGATAATTTTTCATATTATTCGCCGGTTCCAGGCTTCGATGATTTAAGATCTGCAATAGTAGAAAAGTTCAGGAAGGAGAATAATCTTACTTATAAAAAAGAGCAGATTGTGGTGTCGAACGGGGCAAAACAATCGCTGGCCAACGTGCTCCTAAGTGTTATCGACAAAGGCGATGAGGTGATCATCCCTGCCCCATATTGGGTCAGTTACATCGACTTGGTGAAACTTGCCGAAGGGGTGCCAGTGGTTATTAATGGTTTCATAGAAAGTGATTTTAAAGTGACTCCCCGTCAGGTGCAGGAAGCCATTACGGATAAAACCAAAGCCTTTTTGTTCAATTCGCCTTCGAATCCAACTGGAAGCATTTATTCGTACGAAGAATTGGCTGCATTGGCCGAAGTTTTTGCTGATAAAGAAAACATCCTCATAATCTCGGACGAAATATACGAGCATATCAATTTTAACGGCAAACACCATAGCATTGCTGAATTTGAAAGTGTGTTCGATCGGGTAGCTTTAGTGAATGGGGTATCGAAAGGCTATGCCATGACTGGCTGGCGCATTGGATATCTGGCAGGCCCATTATGGTTGGCCAAAGCCACCAATAAATTACAAGGACAAACCACTTCGGGGGCTGGCTCAATTTCGCAAAAAGCAGCACTGGCCGCCTTGCTTTCGGACAATAGCTCCATCGAAGAAATGAAGTCGGCTTTCCTGAAACGCCGCAACCTGGTGATGCAGTTGTTGGATGAAATTCCTGGCATAGTAAGAAACGAACCCCATGGGGCTTTCTATATTTTTCCAAATATCAGTTCCTTCTATGGAAAATCGGATGGTAAACGGACTATTAAAAACGACAGCGACCTATCGATGTACCTGCTTGAAGAAGCCCATGTTGCAGTGGTACCCGGCAATGCCTTTGGAAACGAAAATTGCATTCGTCTGTCGTATGCTTGCTCAGAGGAAGAACTTGTTGAGGCTTTATCCAGGATGAAAATTGCTCTGGGCCGGTTGCAGTAGGCAGTTTTCAGTTGGCAGTTTTGACAGGCAGGGATCGCCCATAGTTAGAGACGACCGGATTTCAATACTTAAAATTGGGCATTTTCCCTATTTGCTGCAAAGTAGTTTACTCTTTATATTTACATTTTAAAAACCCTATTTCTTATTTTTTTACACTGAAGTGCAAACTAAGAAATTGCAAAGCCTGAAATTGGGGGCGATATTTCGAAAGTCCCATATATTGAATCCTGGAAACTGCAAAACAGAGAAATGAGGAGATTGGAGACTGTGAACTACCGCCGAACTGGAGAGTGGAGACCGGAGACTGAGAAAACTCCGAAGTAACCCACTTTTGAAATCTGCGTATAGAAACCCTGAACCTTTGTTGGATAATTTGCTAGTTTTAGCGCCAAGCTCATTTGGTGTTTGAGTAGAGGGGAATCCAACATTTATTATTGATGAGAGATGAGATTATCTTTATTTTCTGTCTTTGGCTTCTTCGTCTTATTGCTTTGCAGTTCTGCCGGGCTTTTAGGCCAAAATTTATATATAAATGAAATTATGTGTTCCAATACAGGTGTGGTATTGGATGAATATGGTAAAGCAAGCGATTGGATCGAATTGTATAACGGCAATTCCTCTGCTCTTGACCTGAAAGGCTACTACCTATCAGATAATCCAAGCAATCTGCAAAAATGGGCCTTTCCCAATGCCACGATTCCGGCTCAGGGGCACCTGCTTATTTTTGCATCGGGAAAGGACCGGGGCTTGTATGCAAAGCACTGGGAAACCATTATTGACTGGGGTGACGAGTGGCGATATTTCACGGGCACGTCCGAACCTGATTCGAATTGGAACCAGCCGGGGTATGTCGATACTACATGGAGCACCGGAAACAGTGGATTTGGTTCTGGTGATGGCGACGACAGCACCATACTCCCGGGCCTGGTCTCTATTTATATCCGAAAAGAATTCAACATAAGCAGCCTTTCAAATATCGAAACCCTGATTTTACATATTGACGCGGATGATGCTTTCGTAGCCTATTTGAATGGGGTTGAAATTGCCCGCGAGAATCTGTATGCCCCAAGCAGTTTTGTCCCGCATAATCAGCCAGCGCAATACGAAACAGAAGCCCGGCTAATCAATGGGGAATTGCCGTGGGTGTATTATATAAAAAAAACAAACAACTATCTGGTTGAAGGGACCAATGTTATAGCCATCCAGGGACAAAATAGTTCCTCCAATGGAGACGATCAAAGCCTTATCCCCATGCTCACCCTGGGAATGGACACTGCACCATCCAATCCATCGGGAGTGCCATCGTATATTGAAGCGCAAATCCCACAAATACATACCGATTTTAAACTTTCATCCATAGGCGAAACCATTACCCTTAGCGATTCTGTTGGGAATATCATTGATCAGATAAGCTACGATAATATCCCCTACCCTCTTTCGTACGGGCGCGGTATAGATGGCGGCTCAATCTGGTGCTTCACCAATCAACCCAGCCCCGGTGCTGCATCCCTAATGTACCAATGTTTGGGATTATGCTCAGATGTAGAATTCTCACACATCGGTGGTTTTTACAATAGTAGTTTCAGTTTAACCCTTTCGGGAAATCTGGCCGCCGAAACTATCTATTATACAACCGACGGCAGCGAGCCTACGACTGCTTCAAATATTTATTCGACACCCATTGTTGTTGATGATGTAATGATTGTACGGGCACGAATTTTTAGCCCCATTAAATATCCGGGAAGTATAGGAAGTCACACTTACTTTATAGGTCAAAGTTTTGACTTGCCCGTGGTCTCCATTAGTACCGACTCAAACAACCTATGGCAATCCGACACAGGTATGTTGGTTTTGGGCAACAACGCAAGTAGTGTTTACCCCTATTACGGTGCAAACTTCTGGCAAGACTGGGAACGTCCGGTGCATATCGCCTTTTTCGAACAGGATAGCAGTTTGGCTTTTAGCCTCGATGCCGGGATGCAGGTTTATGGAGGATGGACACGTGCTTTTGCTCAAAAATCGCTCGCCATTTATTTCAGGAAGAAATATGGATCAGATAATTTAAACTATCAAGTATTCCCTTCAAAACCCATCGATAAATTTGATAACCTCGTATTTCGTAATTCGGGAAACGACTGGAACAATACCATGTTTCGCGATGCCATGATGACAAGTTTGCTGCGAAAACTCGATATGGATATTCAGGCATACCGGCCTGCTATCGTTTATCTAAATGGAGAATTCTATGGAATTACAAATATCAGAGAGAAAATAAACGAGAACTATCTGGCTGCCAACCATCCATCGATCGATAAGGATGAAATTGATTTGCTCGAACTTGAAGGACATGCCGTTGCAGGCGACAGCCTTAGCTATAGGCAGATGATCCAATACATCGCAAATAATTCACTTTCCATCCAGGCCAATTACGAGGAGATTAAAAGTAGGATGGATGTGGAAAATTATGCCCTCTATCAATTGTCGAACATTTATTTCGATAATCTGGACTGGCCAGGCAACAATGTAAAATATTGGAGTCCCAGGACTTTCGATGGGAAGTTCCGTTGGATTTTGTTCGACACCGATTTTGGCTTTGGCTATTGGGGCGGGTACAATTCCAATACCCTTGCATTAGCCTTAGCCCCCAATGGCGACCCGGAATGGCCAAACCCACCCTGGTCGACTTTTCTATTTAGAAAATTGGTGGAAAATGATGAATTCAAGAATATGTTTATCAACCGCTTTGCCGATTGTTTAAATTATACCTTTCATAAGGATACGGTAATTGCACTGATCGATTCGTGCGCCGCACAAATAGAAAGCACGATGGCCTTGCATTTTGCCAAGTATGGTGGTAATCAAACCATTTGGGAAAACAATGTTGAGACTCTTCGCACTTTTGCATTATATAGGAGATCAAATATCCGCGGATTTATCACAACTGAATTTCAATTGCAAAATGGACTTTTCACTTTACTTGTTTCGTCAAATACTGCCGGGGCTGGCAACATCAATGTCAACAGCCTTTTGCTGGAAACATTTCCCTGGAGCGGCATCTACTTTCGGGATGTGCCCATAAAAGTATGGCCATTGCCCAATCCAGGATATGTATTTCAAGGCTGGACAGGCGATACCATTACAGGGCAAGATACCCTGACGTTAAGCCCGGATGGAAATCTCTTTATCGTTGCCAACTACGTTTCCGTGCCTATTGTCCCGACCACTTTGGTGATCAACGAATTTATGGCCGGCAATGCCAACGATACGGTCGATAATTTTGGCGATCACGACGACTGGATCGAAATTTACAACCCCGGCTCCGATACTATAGATGTGGCTGGTTGGTACATCAGCGACGAAATAGTGGATCCCGGTAAATGGCAAATCACTTCCGGCACAAGTTCAACGGTAATTTCGCCTGGTGAATACAAAATATTTTGGGCCGACAAAGAGCCGGAGCAGGGAGCCAATCATCTCAATATAAAGCTAAGTATTGATGGAGAAGATATTATCCTCTCCCAAGCTTCAGCGGGATCTTTCTTCATTTGTGATTCGATAAGTTTTGGTGCTCAAACTTCCGATGTTTCCTTTGGCAGGGCACCCGATGCCAGCCCGAACTGGATATTCTTCATCGCTACAACGCCCGGTGCAAGCAATTATGTGCAGGTTGTGCAGGCGATCACGCTTACAGAGGGCTGGAGATATTTCTCGAATTATGTTGTGCCAGCCGCCCCTTTGTTGGACTCGGTTCTACAAGATATAGTTGATCATGTGATTATCGTAAAAGATAAAAACGGCTTGGTGTTCTGGCCCTTTTTCAACCTGAATGCCATAGGCGATTTAGAAACGGGATTTGGCTATCAAATAAAAATAAGCCAAACTGACACTTTATTCATAACAGGTCAGCAGGTAGTACCTGAATCATTTCCGATTAATTTGCCCGGGGGGTGGACGATTATGGGCTATTTGCGCGATACACCCGGGCCTATAATCGATATGCTTTTGCCCATTGTCCAGCATATTTCGATTGTTAAAACCAGCGAAGGGAGCGTATTCTGGCCCGCGTTCAACTTAAATGCCATAGGCGATATGCAGCCGGGCAAGGGATATTTAATAAAAATGAACATTCCCCAGACATTCAACTATCCACCCAATTAGGCTTTGCAAAATTGCCTATGGAGTTGAAATCGATACAGGGATTATCTTGCCATTAAAATATTTCTGACCGTTGATAGCAAAATCGGCAATATAGGTTGCCATTTCGTGGGCTTGGAGGGGGGCTTTGAAATCGGGGAAAGCTTCCTCCAGCATTTCGGTTTGGGCCGATCCCAAGGCCAGGCAATTAAAACTGATATTAGTATCGGAAAGTTCGGCAGCCAGACATTCGGTAAAACAAGCAAGAGCTGCTTTGCTGGCACTGTAATAGGCCAGGCCTGGAAACTTAGCACTCCCCTGAAACCCACCCATGCTGCCAATATTCACCACATGCGAATTACTTAAGCCCCCCATAAGCGGAAGCAACAAGCGGGTTAAAGCCACCGGGGCGAAAAAATTCACCCGGAAAATCTTTTCAGAAAGTTCGCAACCTACCTCATCGAAATTACATTTGCCCAGAAATCCGGCATTGTTTATCAAAACATCGACATGGGGCATTTCTTTTTTTATGGAAGAAAGAAACATTTCCTTTTTAGCTGCCAGTTCTTCAAGATCGAAAGGAAAAGCTAGGATATTCCCATGCACGGCCCCACTTTGTAATGTTCCCAACGCCTCTTTGTCCCTGGCAATGGCCAATATTTTATGCTGATTGTCATGGGCAAGTATTTTTGATATTTCGTACCCCAAACCTCGACTTGCCCCTGTTATTATTATGTTCATCGTAGTTAAAATTGATTCCTTGTAAAGTTATGGTTTTTTTTTGAGCATCACTTCATTTTTTTAAAAGGTTGATTGGGTAATTGAGTTGAGTAGTTAAGTAGGTGAGTGGGTAAGTGGGTGAGTAAGGTAAGTGGGTGAGTAGGTGAGTAAGGTGTGCTGGCATCACTTCAAAAGTTTACCTCTGTTAATAGTAAAAGCAGTAAGGTTGATAATGGCTAGACTTCTAACTTTGAACCAGTCGGTTGAAACAGTAACTTTTGAAGCGTACCCCTTGAATATTAACTGCACCAACCAGGGATATCGAAATATATCCACCCGGGTTCTGCGATCCATTAGAGACGCACGGCCGTGCGTCTCTACAAGTATACCCGGCAAAAGTCTTGAACCCCAACTCATCGGATGACTTCGAGTCATCCGATGAGTACTTTGCAGGAATTCCTGCCATCCATCAACCCACGGCGTGACTTTGAGTAACCCGGTGTGGAACATCAAAACTGAGACGCAAGCCTTGCGTCTCTACCTGAAGGGGAATATTGCCGGGATGCCTTCGAGCAATCCCAAAGAGTATGTGACATCGTTTTTGCAAGCCAATTTCCTAACTATCAATACCTGTTCTGATCGAGAAAATGAGTTGCTGATTAAGCACGGCTTATTTATTTTACATAATTATGACACACATATAACTAACTTATATTTAGACTATGATATGTAGATTTAGCAAATACAAATTTTGTTCAGGATGAAATATTTTTTGAATCCGGCAGGTATATGCAATTTCTAAAGTGCACAACCACAAAACAACCATTTGTCATATAACCCAATATAACAATGACATAAACTCAATTCACATACACAATATAGAATCTTTCTAAATTATTATATATTTTCATAACATGACAAATATCATAGTTTACCCCCCCCCCTTCAAAATATATTTGGTAGCATCATTTTAATATTAATACCTAAAAAAATACTAAACATGAAACACCTACTTACATCTACCACTAGTTTGGCCATACTAATTGTAATTTTAATGGCTTGCCCGACTTATGTTATTGCGCAAAACCAACCTAACCCCAATGCTAACAGCAACGCCTTAAACAACAATGGCAATGTGGGCATAGGCACAACCAACCCGACCCACAAACTCGAAGTGGTGGGCAGCAGTAAATTTACAGGCACGATGGAAGTGGACAGTGCCTCCCTTTTCAACGACAGTATTATTATGATGTCCTCGCGGGTGAAAGAAGACCTGATAGTGGAGGGGGATATTATAATGCGGAAATACATCGATGAATCGACAATTCTGCCGAAATCTTTGGTCGTTAAACCGGATGGTGAAATAGCAACACAAGACGAAGTTTATTGCGTTGGACCTGACGCGCAAGGAAATTATTTTGCAAGCTGGAGCTATGATCCCAACATAATTTACACCTATTGCCATGAACAGGTGTTTAAAGTTGGAATAAATACCGACAATCCTCAATCCGCATTAGATGTAAGGGGGAATCAATATTTAAGCGGTAAACTCGGGATTGGGGTAACACCATCAGGTTATAAACTTGATGTAAACGGCAACCAACATATTAGCGGATTACTGAATGTAGAGAAAGAAAGTGCCACTAATCAAAAGCTCCTTACATTAACCTCCAAAAATACTACCACACCAAATAGATCAATGTTTTTTGTGTCTAAGTCAGATGGATGGCCAACTCCGATTGCAGAAGATGGCGACTTTGGGATATTTTGGAACGACAATGAAGGTATTGCCGGGAACCTGAATGCAGGGTTTGCAATTGCCCCAAGTGGGTATTTCAATAATTCCGAAATAGGTTTAAGGATTACTAATCAAGGTTGGGTAGGAATTGGGCAAGCCGAACCTCAGTCAATGTTGGCCGTAAACGGAAAAATTACGGCCAAGGAAGTGGAGGTCACTTTAACAGGTTTTTCCGATTTTGTGTTTAACGACAATTACAAACTAAAGCCTCTTAAAGAAGTTGAACAATTTATAAAAAACCACAAACACTTGCCTGATGTACCAAGTGAGCAGGAAGTAATTGAAAACGGTCTTAACCTGGGTGAAATGGATGCCCTTCTATTGCAAAAAGTAGAAGAACTGACTCTCTATGTGATTGAATTAAACAAGAAAATTCAGGAGCAGGAAATTGAAATACACAGGCTACAAGCCCAGGAACAACTTAATCCTTTGGAAAAATGAATAAGCGATTGTTTTTAGTACTTTTAAGCTTGCTTATTATAGTAGCTTATCCTCCATTATGCCTACAGGCCCAATTTGTAGAATTATACGGAGACGAATTCAGAATAGAAGGGGAACCATTTTATCCTGTCGTACTTAATTTTTCCAGTGGAATTATATACAACAGCTCGGTATCTAATACCGATTTTTTCTCAACTCCTGCATTTTCTTATGGTCAAACTAATAATTGTGAATGTAACTCTGAGATCAGTTGTAATGCTGATTGGATCACTCATTTAAATAAGGTTAAAGAAATGGGGTTTAATACAATAAGAATTGGTAAGCCAGGGCCATACATTAAGCCAAATCCATCTACAGGTGCATTAGACCTATCTTTAGTTGCGACAGATGTAAATAACTACTCCTCCCACCTCTGGTATGATATCTCTTTTACTGACTACTATCATCAAAATAATCAAAAATTGTACAATGTACTTCTAAATATATTAGACCTGGCACAAACAGCTGGATTAAAAGTCATCTATTTAGTGCATGATGGATATGATGATTCAACCGGTGAAGAGTATTATGCTTCTTATGACTATACTGTTGCAGCGAATTGGGCATCATATCTGGGATTATTGGCAACAGCTTTGGCAAATCATCCTGCCCTTCTAGGATATGATCTCATAAACGAACCATTACAAGGAAGTATGCATATGCAGGGTGTATCAAATGCACCATGGACTAAGGAGGATTGTTGTAACTTTGTAAGCATGTGGTGCGATGCAATAAAACAGAACGATCCAAATCATTTGGTTACATTTGGGGGTCATGGCAAAAGAGATTTATGGTATTACGATATAGGCTGTTTAAAATTAGACTTTTATAGTATTCATCTCTATCCCGTACCACGGTTTTATAATGATGAGGTTATGATGAGCGCAAGATTAAATCAATTATATTGGATGAATAAGGTAAGTACAATCCCCTGGATTATTGGCGAAACAGGATATTCATCGGATGATAATGTAGTAAACCTTCCGGTTGCTTTGTATGACTATCCATATATGTATGGTGATGAAGACCATCAAAAAGATTATGCCGTGGCAAGTCTTGAATATTGCCAAAACTGTGGTTCGGGATACTCGTGGTGGATGTACCAAAATGTCCACTGGTATAGCGAATCAGACCCAATAGCAGCCCACCAGAACTATTTTGGTCTTTTAAGGTTTGGAAACAACTCACCTACATGGGATACAAACGAAAAAGACTGTGTCGAGGCTTTTCGCAATTTTGCAGAATCCCCACCCGAAAAGCAACCCTGTACCGAACCACCCTACTTTTACGAAACTTTTCAACCAAATACCAATACCATATATGGGTATATTAAAGACCATAACCTTGAAAATGTAAAACATGCCTTGGTCAAACCTATATGGAAATACGATCATTTATTTATTTCTGGTAAGCAAAAAAGGATACCTGTGGACATTTTTACAAATGGAAACGGTTATTTTTCAAGCAATACACCTGAAATTACCTTACCTGACCCAAATTATGATGACAGGGAATTAGATAAGGTTGAAATCGGTGGACTTGGCTATCAATTAAAGATAGTGTATAATTTTACCAATGGTCATACTTATAATATAAAGAGATATGTACAATTTGATTCCCTTTATTCGAACCATTCAATCGGCTTGACCCAAACCGAACAGGTTTCTGCGGCCCGTACCTTAACTGTTTCTGATGTAACTGTTGATGGAAACGGTTCTATTGGAGGCGAGGCCGATTTCAAAGCACTTAAAAGTGTAAAATTTCTACCCGGTTTTCACGCAAAAAATGGGAGCAATATCCATGTCCATCTTGGTTCATCTTTCCCTGGTTGCTCAAATGTACCTGCAAATGCAAAAAGCCAACTTGTAAATCCTTCTTCACAGGGTTCACAAAATAATAACCATCAAGAATTGAAAGAAATTCAACTTCAATTTAAGCCGGTAAGCGATAATAGTTTTGCAATATATCCAAATCCGTGTTTGCAATATCTTAGTGTAGAGAGTAAGAACAGTGATTCAAAATACACAGTGGTCATAACTGACATACTGGGTAACGAATTACTGCGGTTCGTGGATCTTACACAAAAATCAGTCATTGATTTAAAAAATATTCAGGCGGGGGTATATCTCATCATCCTGTTTACCGATGATAAAAAAGTTGTATCGAAAATTATTAAACAATAAAATAGATTAATCATGAAAACAATAAAACATATAATAGTTCAGCTTAGCCTTGTTCTTTTCACTATCTCATCTTTTGGCCAATGGCAATGGGTAAAACAAGGTATTGCAGATAATTCTGGTATTAATGAATATGTTATAGATACCGAAAACAATATTTATTTTACGGGAGGATTTAATGATAGCCTGGTATTTGGCTCAAATACATTTAATTGCCAGGGAATGAACGACATTATGATTGGAAAACTAAACCAAAACGGTGAGCTTGTCTGGTTCAAAACTTTAGGAGGTACTCAAATGTATATTAATGTTGGTTATGGGGAATATGGTCGATATATTTTACATGATAATAATTCAAACTCCCTTATTATCACAGGTATGTATGTGTTTGATGGTCACTTCCCTCCATATACACTTCCCGGAGGTGAAACCGGAAATTACTTTATTGTAAAATATGATACGGCAGGCAATTGCTTGTGGGCAAATCGTATTAATTCATGGTTGATAGCTGACGAAGCCTCCAGTTATATTGGTAATCCTGTAAGCGATGAAAACAGTAATATCTACCTGGTTGGGAGCAATCCTTTTGCTGCAAATTTAGAGGGTGGTACACGTACCAGCAACGATACGGCTATCCATTTGCAGGCAGGGGGATATTTGGCAAAATACGATGTCAATGGAAATATCCTATGGGCAAAGAATACATTTACCGGTTCAACCTATCAGTTTATCAAGAAATTACAGGACAAATTGATTGCCTGCGGGCATTTTAGCGACACTATTAGCATTGATAGTATCCAACTCATTTCCGTCTGCGATAAAAACAACTTATTACTTTGTCAATACGATACAAGCGGGAATCTGGAATGGTACAAGACAATTACCTCTGAATCGAATGTTCAAAGCTATTCGTTTGATGTTGATGCTAATAACAATATCGTGATTGCAGGTTCCTTTACGAACAACCTGATTGTCGATTCGGATACACTTCATTCATTAAGTACAAACCCCGAAACTTTTCTGTTGAAATTGAATTCGACAGCCAATTTGTTGTGGATGCAAAACTTTGCTATTTCGGATACTGTGCTTAACTCTTATTACCCTAATGTGTCGTTAGACCATAACAACAATATTTTGCTCAGTGGTGTGATTAGCGGACATGCCGATTTCGGGACTTTTTCGGTTGAATCGAACACCGGCACAGACCAGTTCATAGCACGTTTCCTGCCCAATGGTACCTGCCTCGGTGTAGAATATTTTGGAAAAACAGAGAGAAACCCATGCAGGGTTAAAGCCGATCAATCCAACAACCTCATCGTATCAGGGTGCTTTCGGGATACACTTTCAATTGGCAATAATACTTTTATTTCAACAGAATGGGGCAGAAGTTTCTTCATCGCCAAGCACGACAGCACCATAACACAAATCGAAGTGCCCGCCAAAAGCACCGTTGCATACGAGCTAATTATTATCCCCAATCCAAATGATGGCACATGCAGTATACAATTCCCGGCAGAGGTAAACCCCTTAAAAGAAGCCATGCTTTATATTTACGACAGCGAAGGCCGGATGCTCGAAGAAATACCGGTACTAAAAAACCAACCAGCCGCAAAAATAGAACTGGATTATCTGGCCAAAGGAATCTACCTTGCGAAACTGGTTCAGGGCAACAAGAGTTATAATGGCAAGATTGTGTTTCAGTAAACGAGTTCACTCACCGGGTGACTTGGAGTTACCCGGTGAGTTGCAAGTAATCAAGCCATTCCCCGGTGCGGGGATTGGAATCCGCGCCAGCGTTGGGGGCAATTCCTTAAAACATGGGAAAAAGAGTATAAATGTCATTGAAAAGCGGGCTGGCTTTTTTGTAAAATGAAAACAGAGAAGTGTAGCCCCGTTTCGCAAGACGTACAAGTGTGCTTGTCTTACCAAGTATAGGACTTTGGGCAACTGCCCATAAGCTATCGCCGATTTGCAATCGGAACCATACATGTTTCTGGGCCAGCTTACAAGTCCGATTTAGGCCAAGGTATTAGACAGTCGCTATCGGAGCAAGCAATTATTCTTGCGAATAATTGGGGTTAAACCTTTGAGAAAACCAACACTCCGTTTTGGCCACCAAAACCGAATGAATTCGAGATAGCAGCATATATGTCTACCTTACGTGCAGAATTTGGAACAACATCTATTGGACATTCCGGATCAGGAGTTTCATAATTAATCGTGGGTGGCAGAGTTCCGTTTTGAACTGCCAAAGCACAGGCAGCCGCCTCAATGGCACCCGCAGCACCCAGTGTATGACCAATCATTGATTTAATCGAGCTTACCGGAACATTTCTATTATTGAACGCTTTTTGAATGATTAAGGATTCGGTTTTGTCATTTGTTTTTGTGGATGTTCCATGGGCATTGACATAGCCAATATCATCGGATGAAAGCTGTGCGTCAAGTAAGGCATTTTCGATGGCTTTGGCAGCCCACATACCCGAAGGTTCGGGAGCGGCAATGGCATACGCATCTGCGGTCATTCCAAAACCTTTTACAATTGCGATAGGTTTGGCGCCTCTCTTTTCTGCATGTTCAAGTGTTTCTAAAACCATAACGCATGATCCTTCGCCCATCACAAATCCATCACGATTCAAATCGAAGGGTCGGCTTGCTTTGCTGGGATCATCATTAAATGCAGAAAGTACTCCCATGCTTGAATAGGCATCGAGAACAAAAGGAGTGATTGTAGATTCTGCACCTCCGGCTAAAATTACATCGGCGGTGCCACCTCGCAATAAACCCAAAGCTATTCCAATGGAATGTGTCCCGGTTGTACAAGCTGCCGATACCCCAAGGTTTGGTCCATGGATGCCCAGCACATTGGCTGCATTGCAAACCGGCATATTAGGAATTACCCTGGGTACCGTAACCGGATTAACCGAGCCAGGTCCTTTAGATAAGAAACGAATATGTGCTTCTTCCAAATAATTGTAATCTCCGGCTGCCGATCCAATAACACACCCAATCCGGGTTCTGTCTTCTTTGTCCAAATCGAGGCCTGCGTCTTTAACAGCTTCGATGGCAGCACTCGATGCCAATTGTGACACTCGTGCCATTTTGCGAGATTCCTTCCGATCAAAATATTCAAGTGGATTGTAATCCAGGACTTCCGAAGCAATCTGACTTTTATGCCCCTCGGGATCGAAGACTTGAATTCTCTTTACACCTGATTTTCCGGATATGAGTGAATTCCAAAAATCAAAGCGATTGCAACCAATGGAGGTAAATACTCCAATACCTGTAACAACAATTGTTTTTTTGGTTTCTATGTTTGTCATAAAAATTACTCCTACATAAAATTTTAGCAAATGTAGATTAATACCAATAGCTTATCAAAATGTGCTGAAAAATTCACTTTTATTCCCTCGTTTTGCTGAAGTTGCAATCAGGGTATGTTTGAAAGCAATTTCAGAGGCTCTTTCCATCCACAATAAGCTTATAACCAACTCCTCGAATATTTTTATTTTCACATTTGAGACGGCTTTGAGTTTCTTAGTGAAAGATTCAAAACATTCTATCCCATTTTCAGGATATTAAATACCAGTGCATAATTTTGCAGCCTGATTGTATATTTATGCAGAAATAGGAAAGACACAATACCAGAATAGCTTTGTGAAAGTTTCAAAATAACTTACACAATTGGAGTTTTAACATTGGGTCAAATAAGAATAAGAGATTCCTCTCCGTCAGATGGCGGATACCAATGACAGTTTTTTTTTTGTTTTTCATTATTGGGAAAATGCCGATTTCTTTCAATAGTCCCGAATCTAAAGGTCGGGGCTATTGATCCTGCAGACATTGCATTCCTCATTGTCATATCTCTTTGTGCGCATTTTTTTTGTCTTTTGACAAGGAATGACTGTTTCCTTATTAACAACTTTGGGCAAGTTATTTTATAATTTTTACTTACAGAATCTGCTCATTCATCATTTTTCTGAGTAATTTTATCCTTTGAAAAATAGAGCAGTTGCAGAGTTCAAATCACATAAGCCGAAAGAAACCGCCTTCCAGAAGCAATGGCCTGGTTTCGGATACCCTCAATTTCCTGCTACATAAGCCCGAACAGGCCACGTTGATCAAATTTGCCTCGGCAGAGGAGCGTGATAATTACAACCAGCGGGTGATGCAGCGCATTGGTATCGACCCCAACAGGTATTCGGTTTTAAACCTTCACAAAATAGGGGTCGAGGCCCCGGTAAGTTATGTGTTCAACGAGCTGATAAGCTGGAGTGGCGATTCAACCTGTTGGCCGAACCATATTGCCCGGGTCGACCGTATTGGGAATGATCTGGAACGAATACGGATACTCCCTTTTGGTTGGAAAAAGTACCCCTTCAAATTCATGAAAAGTTTCCTTGGCTTGCAGCTTATACCACTTTTTAAACTCAATGCCATCCGCATAAAAAAAGTGCCCGATGCTTTCGATTTCGACAATGCCCGCTATTTGCTGTACGAATGTACGGGTGGCTATCCCATTGGGATATTCACCATGTATGTCCGTTCCTCGATCCCTGAAATGGGCGAGACCGCACATTCGCAGTTGATTGTGGCCGTGGGCTTCAATTTTTATGGCAAGGAAGACTGGCAAAAGAGGAGGTTGGGCATAAACAAAATTTGGGAAATGATCCATAACCGGGTAACCGCCAATGTGCTGAACCGGATGAAACAGTTGTGCGAGTGGCGTATTGAAATTATTGAAAGGAACAAATAAGGTGAACGCAAATGGAAACCCAGAATTATCAAAAGATGTGGAAAACTATTCGTCAAATGAGAGATTTTGTCGTTCACCCAATAATCAACAAATACCAATTATTGTTTATCTTTGGTATGAAATTAATTTTTGGATAGCAAATTAAGTTTACAACACGAAAATTGAAAATAGATGGATACAGATGAATTGTCGGTTGAAGCCTATAAGGCAATAATTACCGAATCCGAATTATTTAACGATGACTTGACATTGCAATTTGGACTGCTTTCGGATGATTGTTCCGATGAAGATGAATTTCTCGAAAAATCACTGAAACTGATCAAGAAGATAAAAAGCTATGGACCCAACACACTGGATGAAATATTTTTTGGTCACCCACCATCCCATAAGGAAATTATCAGGGCTTTAGATAAGATACTGAAAAACATTGAGAAGGTTCAAAAAATACCTATCGGGGAAAGGACTTTTGAGTAAATCATTGAATTGTCCGGAGGCCTGGAAGAAGGCTCGGATTAAAGAGTGAGACAATGCCTGGTGATCCTATTCTTTTTTCCGGATCAACACCCTCGCTTTTGTGCCAACAGGAAATAATTGGTAGAAAACAGAAGCCAGGTTGTTTCGCGAATAGGTTTCCCATTTGACAATTTGGAAGCCCATTTTTGTAGCAAGCCAAGTAAATGATTTCCTGGAAAACTCGTTGCAATGGCCGGGCACAAAACCGGGCTTGTATTTCTTTTGGGTAAGGCCGGTTTTGGCAAGGAACCGTTTTATCTTAAAGCTGATCCCTTCGATGTTTGGGAATTCCAAAACAGCATGGCCACCCGGGATTAGCAAATTATATAGTTTCGACAGGGCCAACCTGGAATCCGGGATATGTTCGAGCACATGTCGGAGTGCGACCAGGTTGTATTTCTCTTCAAAATTGTCAAGGGCCATAAAATTGATTGGTGTGACTTCAATATCATATTTTCGCTTCACCTCTTGGGCGAGTTTTTCAGATAGTTCCAGGCCCTTTACCAACCATCCATCTTGTTTGGCATAGAAAAGAAGTGCGCCATTTCCGCAACCAATATCCAGGAAAATTCCCTTATCCTTAATCTTCTTTTTGATGAAGGCATAAGTGCCCATGTTTCCTTTGTTAAAAATTGGATTAAGAGGATCGGGCAGTTCGCTGTCATATTCGTATTTTTCCTGGTTTTGGGTAATATCTATCCCATCCAAATCGAGGTTGACCAAAGCGCAATTGCCACATTTGTACAGTTTGAACTGATTTTTATTCCCCTGGGTATAATAGAGAGTAAGATTCGAGCTATTGCATAATCTACAGATCATTTTCAATACTTTTTAGCGATGTAAAACTACTTTTATATCAATGAAATTTCAGCCCTCTGTCTTCAATCAATAGGCTGTGGGCGGCCACCTGCCATTTACCCTTTTCTAAAATACTGGTAATCCAAATAGTAAATCAATTTAATAGATAGGCTGTTTGCCTGATCCGATTGCAGTGTATTACGCAGATTGCGGAAATAATTCAGGTCTAAATTTGTTGTTCCGACAGGGGCAATTTTGTTCTTCCAAACAATATTCATATAGCTGCCGGGGGCAAAATTCCAGGAATATTCGAGGTCGATGCTGAAGATATTGAAATTGAAGTCCTCATTTTCGGTGTAATCATCAAAAATCCTAAGGCTGCCATTGGGTTGAAGGAGAAAATAATCGGAATAATCCACCCTCGACCAGTAATGGTTTAGTTTAAAACTTAGCACGGCCTTGTTCGAAAAGACATAGTTCCCGGTAATCCTGTTGGTGAGGGTACGAATGTCGCGATGACTAAACAAGATGGAATCATTGGTGAATAATTTTACATATCCCTGGTCGGCATTGTTTTTCGAATAGCTCCAGCTATACACCATAAAAAACTTATTGCTGAAACGCATCCGGGGCGCGACGGTCAGGTAATATCCCGATTGTTCTTCAACCGATGTGTAAAATCCACTGCGGACATCAAGGGCCAGGCTTTTTCTGTAATCTGAAGATATCCATCCCCCAAAATCAAAATTAGATGGATAGCGGACAAATCGGTCGGCCACACGTGTTTCGTAATAATCGTGACTGCCGGAAGGGCTAAGGGTACTGTTTATCCCTACAGTTAAGTAATTTTTAAAGGTTGCAATAGAACCCATATAAATATCGAAGCTTGAATATCGCCTGGGTTCGTAAAGTTGGGCATAAGCGATTTCTGTATTCACATGCCACTCAAGGAGGTTCCATCTGGGTTGAAATTCGGCATATTGAATTTCGATGGTGTGTCCGAGTTGGTTATTATGAGCCAGATAACCCATATCGTTTGGGTTATAGTTGTTGGTCATCATCGAGAAATTGTACGACCAGGTAAAGTTGCCATTGAGTTTGCCTGCCAGGAAATCAGCTTTTTTGCCAAAATCGAAGTTTGCCCCCGCTGTGTCACGGATCATGCTCATGGCCAGGTTTCCTTCCAGGCCAAAGCGGTTGTTTTTGTCCATCAATCTAAAATCGGTTCCCGTAACATTTGCGGTTTTGCCCTGTCCGGCCTCGCTAACATTTGTATTTATCAGATTGACAAATGAATTTTTTTGGAATGTTTGATCAACAACTAAAATATTATAGTTGGTAAAAGGGCCTGTTTTAATTTGGTACTCGCTGCCATCTGTTTTTCTCACCCTGGCAAAAGTGTTTGCTGTCATGGCATTGAAGAAGCCAAGGCCCAGGTCTGATTTTGTTCTACCTGATATTTTAGTAGCGTTGATCAGGGGGGCTTCGGCAGGGTTTTCAATTATTTCATCACCCTCTTCTATCGCTATTGAACCGGAGCCGGGAGGTGTTTTGCCAATGCGCCTCGAATAAAACAAGCCGGCTTTGTTGAACAGCTCGGTCCCCTCGGTAAAAAATTGCCGATGTTCGTCATATTTAACCTCATAAGGTGAAAGGTTCAGTACTTCGTTGTCCGATTTTACCTGGCCAAAATCGGGTATCAAGGTCATGTCTAAGGTAAAACTTTCGTTGATCCCATATTTCAAATCCCCGCCAATGTTATATGAATAATTGGGCTTCTTGCTTCCAGGGTCAAAATCCATATAGGCCGACATGTAGGGATAAAAGGCCAGGCGCAGGGGCGATTTAATGTTCGATAGATTGGTAAGTGAGCCTTCCTGGCTGGTATATTCGCCCAGTTTTTTGTCCACAAAATTCCAGGTAGAGATTTCCCGTGTAAGACGAATCTGTCGCCAAAAATTTACACCCCACACTTGTTCATTTTCCTTGGGGATACGGATGGCTGAATAGGGGATGCGAATCTCCACAACCCAACCCTGGTTGTTGATCGTAACCTCACTTTCCCATACCGCATTCCAACTGTAATCCACCTCACCTGAGTTGATTTTGTAATCGATCTGCACATTCGATGCTGTTACTTTAAAAAAGAAAGCATTTTGCCCATCGTGGTAAGGGTTTACTTCAAAAACAAACACATCGGCGTTGGGGTTATCGTTGTCGCGGGGGGTAAGCTCGGTCATTATATTTTTTCCTGATGCATCAAAAAGCATGGCCCCGATGTACACGTTTTTATCATCGTACAATACTTTCACATCGCTACGTTGCGAGGACGGTTCTCCGGGGGTTGGCTCATAAATCCTGAAATCAGTGGCGGACTCAGCCGACTTCCAGGCATCCTCATCTAAGCTACCGTCAATCGAAATCTTGGAATCGATTCGTAATGCATCGAGGTTTTTTGGCGCAGCTTGTTGTCCAAAAACACCAAATAGAATCAGGCAAAAGGCAATTATCAGGTTCGTTTTAATCATGATTTTTAATAGAGGCGGTAAAAATAGGTTTTTATTGAAATCTGCCCACAGTTCCAGCCTTTATTGGGGCTAATTTATTTTCGGTCTAAAAAGGAGTCCTTAGTCGACAGTCTTCAGTTCTCATTCACCAGTCGGTCCCTACGAAGCTTTATTGTAGTGGGGCAGTCTTCAGTCCCCAGACATTACTCGGTAGTTGAAAAATATCCACTAACGAATCAATGTCGTTTAGGATTGGAACGCGGATAAAGCGGATGCAAGCAACGCTGATTTACACTGATCTCTTTATTCATTATCGGGGTTTATCTGCGTTTGAAAATCCGTATGATCCGCGTTCCAAATTTTTCAGTAAAGAAAAACCAATTCCAAAAACTTAGACTGAATCTTATTTATTGATTGGCGACTGAG
This sequence comes from Bacteroidales bacterium, assembly GCA_021740905.1. Taxonomy (GTDB): domain Bacteria; phylum Bacteroidota; class Bacteroidia; order Bacteroidales; family M50B96; genus JAIOYV01. Next base: position 64,753 of record JAIOYV010000007.1, on the reverse strand, counting down.
GACTGAGAATAGACTGCCGACTGACCACTATTTTTCACATTTCTTTACACCTAAAAACCCTTCTTGTTAAAAAAAGTTAATCTTGATTATTAATCTGTTACGGCTCTGTTTTTTTTATTTTTTTTGCACATCAACAATTAAAATCTTTGAAATATGGATATTGTTATTGAACGGTTAACAAAAAAATACGGAGTCCAAAGGGCAGTCGATGATATTTCATTCAGAGTGAAAACGGGTGAGGTGCTCGGTTTCCTGGGTCCTAATGGTGCCGGAAAAACGACAACAATGAAGGCTATTACATCCTATCTTGTTCCCGATGCAGGAGAAATACATGTGGGTGAGTTCTCGGTGTTTCAAAACCCCGAGGCCGTGAAAAAAGTAATTGGCTATTTGCCAGAGCACAATCCGCTTTATCCTGAGATGGCTGTGATCGACTATTTGCGTTTTGTGGCCGAACTCCATGGGATAGATAAATCGCGTATCCGCGAGCGCATCCTCGAAATGGTGACTGTGTGTGGACTCGAAGGCGAAAAACACAAAAAAATAAACGAGCTCTCGAAAGGGTACAGACAGCGTGTAGGCCTTGCGCAGGCCATGATCCACGACCCCGAAGTATTGATCCTCGACGAGCCAACCTCGGGACTCGACCCCAACCAGATTGTAGAGATCAGGGAGCTGATCAAAAAGATCGGGCGCGAGAAAACGGTTATCCTTAGCTCGCATATCCTGGCCGAGGTAGAAGCTACCTGCGACCGGATTTTGATTATCAGCAAAGGAAAAATTGTGGCCGATGGCACCTCAGACGATCTGCGCAAACATGCCCAGGGAAAAGAAATCCTTCATCTAACTATCGAAGATGCGGATAAAAATGAGGTGATCCCTGCTTTGCAAGCTTTAGATACCGTTGACCTTGCCGACCTCACGAAAGGCACTGAGAATAGGTATGAAGTGCAGAGCCGTCCCGAACTTTCGTCGCGCAAGGCAGTGTATAAATTGTGTGTCGAGAAAGGGTGGGTACTCACCGAGATGACCCCAATCGTGACCAAGCTGGAAGATATTTTCCACGAGCTGACCATGAATTAATCAATTGTAGAAACTAAAACAAAATATAACCATGAGACAAGTATGGATAATTTGTAAACGCGAGCTTAACTCGTTTTTCGATAGCCTGATGGCCTACGTGATGCTCATTGCATTTCTGGGTTTTACAGGCTTGTTTACCTGGTTGTACGTAGCCGATATTTTCCTTCGGAACGAAGCCAGCCTCCAGGTATTCTTTGGCATTTCGTATTGGACCCTGTTCTTCTTTATCCCTGCCCTTACCATGGGGCAATTGGCCGAAGAGAACCGTTCGGGCACCATTGAATTATTGTTGACCAAACCGGTGCGCGATCGCCAGGTAATTGTGGGTAAATTTTTATCTACATTGATCCTAATCGCCATTGCGCTGGCCTGTACGATTCCTTATTACATTACAGTGGCAAACCTTGGCCCAATCGACCACGGGGCAGTAATCTCAGGCTATTTGGGCTTATTGTTGATGAGTGCAACCTACGTGGCCATTGGTATTTTTGCCAGTAGTATTTCGAACAACCAGATTGTGGGTTTCCTTCTTGCGATATTTATTGGGATATTTTTCCACTGGGTATTTGGCATGTTGGCCATGGGCATCAGCGGGATATTTGGCGAACTGTTCAATTTCCTCAGTACACAGGCGCATTTCGATTCTATTTCGCGGGGCGTGATCGACACCAAAGATTTAATTTATTTCTTCTCGATGATTACTGTGAGCCTGGTAGCTACCGAAGGGATATTGTCGAAAAAACATTCATCCTAAAAAGAAGTATCTTTTAACATTGAAAAAATCAGAAAAATGGAAAAAAGAAAATCAATTGTAAGTTATATACTTCTGGTGATTGCCATTATTGTAGTGGTAAATATCCTGTCGGACCGCTTTTTTGCCCGGCTCGATTTAACCGAAGACAATCGTTTTACACTAAGTAAAGCCACCGAAAATATTTTAGACGACCTGGAAGAACCAATTACAGTAAAAGCCTATTTTACCGAAGAAGGCTTACCACCCAATATTTTGAAGGTGCGTCGCGATTTCAAGGAAATGCTGATAGAATTTGGAAACCTTTCGCACGGCAACGTGGTGTACGAATTCATCGACCCCAGCAAGGATGCCGAAGTGGAACAGGAAGCCATGCAAAATGGGATTCAGCCTGTCATTATTTCGGTTCGCGAAAAAGACCAGATGAAACAACAAAAAGCCTACATGGGCGCTGTTATTTCGCTGGGCGACGAAACCGATGTGATCCCCTTTATGCAGGAAGGGTCTGCCATGGAATATGCACTTTCGACCAGCATTAAAAAACTAGCCGTAACCAACAAACCAGTTATCGGGTATTTGCAGGGACATGGCGAGCCTGCTCTGGCTGAATTGCAACAAGCCATGCAGTCGCTCCAGATCCTATATCAGGTGGAGCCTGTTGAACTTACGGACACAACTGAAGCATTGGGAAAATATACCACGGTGGCAATCTTAGCCCCACGCGATTCATTCCCTTACAGCCACCTCAGACAATTGGACGATTTCTTGTCAAGGGGCGGAAAACTCTTTATCGGCATGGATAGGGTTGATGGTGATTTGCAAACTGCCCAGGGTACTGAAATTACAACCGGCCTCGAAACCTGGCTCGAACAAAAAGGGCTTTTGGTCGAAAGCAATTTTGTGGTCGATCAAAGTTGTGCCAATGTTACTGTACGTCAACAGCAGGGATTTTTTATGATGAACAGGCCGATGCCGTTTCATTATTTGCCTATTATTAATACCTTCGAAGAACACCCTATTACCAAAGGGCTTGAAATGGTAATGCTGCCATTTGCCAGTACAGTTAGTTTTACCGGCGATTCGAGCTTGAGGTTTACACCCCTTGCTAAAACATCGAAAAAGTCGGGCACTCAACCCTGTCCTACCTATTTTGATATTAGCCGGAAATGGGCCGAAAAGGATTTTCCTCTTGCAAACCTTACTGTGGCAGGTGTTTTAAGCGGAAAGATTAGTGGAAACATGGAATCGACCATTGTGTTGGTTGGCGATGGTGGTTTTTGTGTAAATGGCGAGGGTCAGCAGGCCCAGCAACATCAACCCGACAACATAAGCCTGTTTGTAAATTCTATCGATTGGTTGAGCGATGATACCGGATTGATTGAGTTGCGCACGAAAGGTGTAACCGCCCGGCCACTAGACCAGATTGAAGACGGAACCAAGGCTTTGTTAAAGTGGTTGAATTTCTTGTTGCCAATTATACTGATCTTGATTTATGGAATTTTCAGGATGCAACGCAATAGGGTATTGCGCGTGAAGCGGATGGAGAAAGGATACGTTTAGTTAAAAGAGTTGAAGATTTCTGAGTTGAAGAGTTCAGAGTTGAAAAAGTTCAGAGTTGAAAAAGTTCAATCAATTAAATAACTCAGAACTTCCTAACTTAGAACTCCCTAATTCAGAACTTTGAACTAATAAAAAAAGAGAAAAATGAAATCAAAAACACTGATAATAATTTTTGCGATATTGATTGTGATTCTTGGGATCAATTATTTTGTGGAAAAGCAAAAAGGCGACCGTACCCTTTTGGCCGATTTGGTCGAGGCGGATACTTCAGCAATTACCGCCATCGAAATCTATCCCAAATCAGCCGGTAAAAAGGAAATTAGATTTGAAAAAGTAGGAGCCGAATGGATGCTTGTATCGGGTGACAGAAAGTTTACTACCGATGATAATTCCATGAAGGCAATGCTTCGCGAGATTCAGGAACTAAAGCCTTCGCGTTTGGCCTCTTCTTCCGAAGATAAATGGGAGAAGTACGAAGTGACCGACTCGCTTGGCACCCTTGTGAAAATGGAAGTAGATGGAGATGTTGTGGCCGACCTGATTTTTGGCAAATTCGATTATAACCAACAAACCCAAAAAGCAGCCAGTTATGTAAGGCTGGCAGATAAAGATAAAGTGTACGCTGTGGATGGCTATTTAAGCATGACTTTCGACCGGGACAGGGAAAGTTTTCGCGACCGTTCGCTGATTTTCGCCGATCAACTGCAATGGACCCGGGTTACTTATAGCTACCCCGGCGATAGTTCGTTTGTTCTTCAAAAAGATACAACCGGTCATTGGAGGGTTGATGGGCTGCCGGTTGATTCGATCACCTGTGCCAACTACCTGGCATCTATGGCCCGGTTGGGCGGAACTGTTTTTGTCGATGAATTCGACCCCAGCCAGAACACGCCCTCGCACAGCATTACCTTCGAGGGCGAAAACATGGATGTGATCACACTCGATGCATATCCGGCAGAAGCTGTACATGGGCATGTGATGGTATCCAGCGAAAACCCAACTTCTGTGATGAGCGGCAACAACGGTTTATTCGACAGGGTTTTTGTGCCTAAAGCGAATTTTTACCTAAACCCGGAAGCACAAATCCTGCTACAATAGAGTAGTAATGTTTGTGCCAATAATTTAGTGGCAATTGAAAATATAAAGCCTCCTGTCATAAGAGATAGGGGGCTTTTTTTGTGGGTTATAATTCTGTTGGCGATTAGTTTGTAAATCGCTTATCTTCTACTCCCAACGCGGATTTGCAATCCGTGCCGTACTTGACATATCGTTTTCAATAGCTTTCTTTTGTAAAGATAGAATAATATTGAAACAAAGTAGCCAAACGATACAATCGTGCGGTAGCCGTGAATTCGTGCGGTACGTTTTGAATATGATGCGTGCCGCATTTTGAAACGATTAATTTTCAAACTACAACCAATTTGTATTTGACCATTAATTTTCATATTTATACGAATTGCGGCATGCATTATATTTTTTGTTGGCACTAGTACTTTTCAAATTTACTCAATATAATATTAGATAAATCACGACATGTTAAATCTAATAGTTCTTCAGAATCACTATATGGTTTATATAAAATTTTAGTTCTGATATCTGTTTTGAATTTTTCAAGCCTATTCCATTCTGATAATATTTTTTGAAAATCAGGTAAATCAAATGAAGGGCTTGGAGCTTTTGAGTAAAAGTATGCCATCCCTATTGGGTTCTTTGAGTTATCATGATTATCTATTGCATAGAGTAACTCTTCAGCACTACCAGAAGGAGCTCTTTCCGCACCAGAAGTATCAGTAGTTGGAGTTCCAAGTTTATGTTTAAATACTGCTAAGACTATATCAACATGGTGTAGAATTTCATCATTTATAATATCTTGAGCATAACCATTTTGAGAGGCTACATCTTCCCAAATATTTAATATTAATCTATGATTGCATAACTTTTCATAGTTTTCAGTTCTGAATTTTCGTTCAAGATTATGAATTAGTTTATTTCTTTCAATTTCTGTATCAGATGGTGATGCTAATAAAACATTTATTTCTCCTCTTTTTAATGATTTACGTTTTTGAAATTCCTTTTGCTTAGTTATTACATTCTCTGTTTTCAAATATTCCAATAAATCTTGATTCCATTTTGAAGCACATGAGAGGTCATTTAAAATAACCTTCAAGTCATTTAATATCTGTTTTCCACTATCATCAATACTTTCACTAATTCGAGCTAAACAAGGCTGACATACCCTAGCTTGTCTCATACAGTCGTCTATTCCAGCTTTGTTCCACAAAAAATCATAGATGCAGCCTGTTGTCGAATCGTGTCTAAATTCATCATCCAAATCAAGTGAAATATGAACAGCTATAAAGTGTAAAACACCATTATTCTTTGACAAATTCGTCAATGCGTCCCATTGGTAAAATGAGAAAGGTATAATATTGCTATAACCCTCAAAGAAAAAGTTGTTATCATATGGTTTGTCTGTGAAAATGAAGTTATAATCAAAATCATCATGATTATTGATAAGCGAAAAAATAGATTTATGAGTCTCTGGATAAGAAATTACTGTGTCAATAATTTCAATGGATTCTCCAACTTGAAAATCATAAAATTTCACTTTTGAATTAAGATAATCCTTAATTCCATTTAAGTTTACTTCAATGTTGTCTTCTTTTATTAACTGTATTTTCATAGTAGTAGGGGTTTTCTCAGTATTAGTGCCAACGTATTGCAGCTACCCGAAGGTGGCGATTTCGAAGCGATTCACTGTCAACCAAGCACAAACTTTGATAGAAGTACGAAGCTTGATTTAACCACTGAACCGCCACTTTTGGGTAGGTGCTGTTATGGCTCGTTTTTCTTGTCATTCTATTCAAGTCCAAGTTTTTTATAGCCAACAAATATCTTACTTGTCTCAAAATAATAAGTCTTTTTCTTGCCGTCCACTTTCACTTCCATTTTGTCACAAAGTCCACCGTCATTGTCAATACTTTGCTTTTGAAGTTCTGCGTCTAACATTTCAAGTATAAAATATTCTTCTGATAGTTGTATGACTGGCCAAGCTGTTGCACAAGTTTGTCCGTCTCCTTTTTTCACAATTGAATTTAATAGTCCAAATTGAATAGTCTTGTATTTTATTGAATTTGTTGTGTCGCCAATAATGTTGTAAGTCTGTCGTAAAATTTTATGAGCCAACATACTTGTATAGTCAATACTCAGCATTTGCTTTGTTATGTCAACTATTTCAGAATAACTTTTTGTCTTCATTTTAGCATACATTTCTCTCTTTAAGCTGTCAAGTTTTGTCGAGTTCTTGTTTGCAATAATAAATTGTTCACTTTCTATGAAACTGAACCGAAAGTCTTGGTAGTCAATGTCTGTTTCTCCTGATTCTAATTGTCTCACATAGTCAGAATACTTGTCCTTAAAATCTGGAACAATAATTTTGGTTTCTGTCTGTCCGAAAGTTGAAACACTTATTAAAAGTGTCACTAAAAATGTCGTTAATTTCTTATTCATAATGTTTGCTGTGTCGTTTTTTTTAATGAGCCATAACGGTGGCGGTATGAAAAGTTGGGGCGATCGGGGCTGCTTTCCTATCATGGTACACCAAAGTTTGATGCGAGTTGAAAGGCTTGCAACCATATCAAGCCCCCAATTTTTTATGACCGCGTGTTGTAGCCAGTTAAAATACAAACTCTCTTATCTTTAATGAGTCATTTTTATTTACTATTATAATATTTACCATTTTCTGGTATTCATCATCAGAAATCATTACTGCATTACAAAAAATCAAATTGTCTCCAAGTTCATCCTCATTTTTTATTAAATATCCAATTAATTTGGAATCAATGTAACTTGCAGGTATGGTCTTCTTTAACATATCAAGAAATGAAATGAATTCCTCATTAGTAACTTTTTTTAAATCATCCATCATTTCTAAGCATATATCATATTCGCTAATATTAACATAATCAATAAATCTATTTACGATACTGTCAACTTGAGTATACTTTTTCTTTATTTTAGAGAGTTTATCATTGGTATAGTCATAAGTTAAAGACTTCTCAGTTATATTTGAGCTGGTCAATATAATTTCTATATCAATTCGCTCTCCATTATTAAGAATATTTGGACTCTTTTTATCAATTAAAATGGCACAATTATTTGCAACAGCCTCTGTTTGAATCCAACCGCTTTCCATCAAGTCATTATCTGAAATCGTAAGCTTTGTATAATTTATTTTACCATCCGAAGAATTAAGATCAATTCCACTTCCAAGTTCAAATTGACCACTATATAAATTGACAATTTCGTCTAATTGATTATCACTCTCAGTAATGCAAGAATTGAATATTATTGGTAATATTAGAATCAGTAATTTAAATTTTTTCTTCATATATATTTAGTATTTACGCTGTCACTAATTGGCTACAACTCAAAAATCATCACTACCATAGTAAATAAATACCCAAATAGGGTCGATATACGCAATAGCATAGTGAATATTTCTCTTATCATGGTTGTTATGCCCTATATTACATCAATCAAATAATTCCTTAAAACTAGTAAATATTTCGAAAGGATGCTGTATGGTCATGTTTTTTATCGGTTTTCGATTGGGGAAGTTTGCCGAATCCCTACAACAAGAGAATTTACGGGTGCAATTCAAATTCCACGGTGAATGATAGTTCTGTGGTTTTGTGAAAAAGTAGGCTATTGGAGTGTTGGAGCATTGGGGGGTGGTTTGCCAATTGCTCTCCAATACTCCAGTAGTCCAGTACTCCAGAAAAGTTTAGTAAAAGATGGAAGACAATCCTAAGAAGGAGAAGGTTTTGCCATACACCCAAATTTTTCTTTATAAGCGTATTGTTGTTCCTATCCTTGCCCCGAAATGTTCATCCAGATAAAGGTCTTCTGGCAGGAAGCCTTTCGTTTTGTAGGTGAGGCCAAGGTCAACAGAAAAGGCACTCAGGGCCTTGTGAGCGACCGGGAAGAAATAGCTGATATCCCAGTTGATTGCACCTCCGGCGAACGAGTGGCTTGTGTTAAAATCGAAGTCGACAGGTTGTTGCCAATAATGCCCCGATAGGGTGGTTGACATTTTTTGGGAAAGCGGATAATCTGTCAAACTAAGGCCAAAACCGGGAAACCAATTTTCTTTATTTTGAAATTGCCGGGCATAAAAGCCAATTTTCAAATCCTTGTATTTTACCCAGATATTCTCGTCGATAAAATCGCCGAAAGGCGACATGGTATAGCCCATCCCCACATTAAACCGGGTCGATCCGTTGCGTTTGAAATTGCCTTTTCCGATCATAAGCGGGTTGAGTAAATTCACGAAAGACCGGATGCCAATCCGTTGCACAAATTTCTTTTCATCGCCGGTAAGGTCTTTATAGCGGGTGTAGCGATAAAAACCGAGGGTGGGCCGATACAAATTCTTGGCTGCCCCGTAAGTGTCGAACCCGACAATATCACGTTCGAGTTCATCTTTCTCCTCATCCAGGTCGATCTCATATTTCAAAAGGCCAAGCACATAATATTGCATGATTGCCAGTTTCCGCATGTAATATTCCACCCTATAATTTTTGAATTCATCCTGACCAAAACTGGCCACTTCTTCCATCCGTTTGGTGAGCATATAATCCGATTCCAGACCTCCTGTGTGTAGACGAATGTAAGTGGGCAAATCATTATCGCGTAAATCCACTAGCGCTTGATCGGTCACACCTTTCACGTAAGCCGCACCATACTTATTGAAATAGGGTTGTGAGATCGAGCCGATATTGTTGACTGTCAATATGGACCGATGGCCTTCCTCGTGGGTCAACGGCATAAAAAACAGCGTATGGATTCCGAGTTGGATCAACGTTGACAGGTAATCGTTTTTTGACACATTATTCAGCCCACGGGCAAAAAGGCGATATCCCGACAAATAGCTCTCGTTGAATTGCCTCATCGTAAAGAGTTGCGAGGGTGAATCCTGAATCACAAAGCTATAATCCCTTGTTTCGATCAGGGAGTCTTTCTGCGCGAGGGTATGTAGCACAGAAAAGCAAAAAAACAGGAATGTCAATTTTTTCATAGTCAACATTTTTTTTGAGATTACAGAGGCCCTCACCTAATCCGATCCATATCGCAAGAACCACATCCTAAAAATAGACTTTTTTAGGCAAAAGTAAGTTCTTGAAATAAAAAAACCCGCTCTTTCAAGCAGGTTTTTTAGTGCCCAGAACAAGACTCGAACTTGCACACCGTAACCGGCGCCAGCCCCTCAAGCTGGTGCGTCTACCAATTTCGCCATCTGGGCTTAAGAGGCTGCAAAAGTAGATATATTTTTTTATCCGACAATAGAAAGTCTGTTGGGAATTTGAATAAATTCTTACAATACTAAAAACTTAGGGGTTACAAAGAAACAATTGAAGTAATGGAGTAATGGAGTAATGGAGCGATGGAGCGATGGAGTATTGAAGTGTTTGCAAATTGCCACCCAATACTCCAAATTCCTATTTTGGATAAAAGAACGATCCTTAAGTTCGTTTGAGAGACTTTAATTCTTATTCTACAGAAACATTCAAACACACGGCACATATAAATCCTTCCTTGGATTGATCAACAAAACTGGGATTCCATGCTTGTTAAAAAGTGCCTTTTCTTCGGGGAAGCCAAACAGGTAATGGAAAAAGTTTAGATAGCGGCTTAGCGTGATAATGCAAAACCCGGCTTGCTTATCCCTTGCATACTCCAAGGCCAATCGGTTGCTGTGAAATACACTTCCCGGCAGGCGATGTACTTCATAATTTACATCCAGTTCCTTCATTGTTTTTTTGCACAAGAAAAGGGTATTGTGCATTTTCTGACGGAGGCCATCGTCTTTTTCGTTGGGGACAATAAGCTGGATAAAGCTTCCGGCATGTTTGCCAAAGGCACACGTCCAAAGGATTTTCTCGCGGCTTTCCTTTTTATGATCCAAGGGTAGCAAACCAAATTCCAGGTTGAATTGCTCCGGTGCGTTTTTATTGATAACCAGCACCGGGGCTCGGAATTGTATGATTGTGCGGACAAAATCGAAACGCACGCGGGATGGGCCAATCCATCGATTGCTTACAGCTATGACAAATAAGTAACTGTCGGCAATTAGGCAAGCCACCGAAGTATGGATGTCCCGTAGCTTCTCCACCAAAAGGATATCGACGCAAGAGATTTTTTTATCGCACAACTTCTGCACACGTTCGAGGATATTGCTTTCCAGATCACCCGGACCAAACGGCTCGAAATTCTCCAGCACAATAATCTGGAGTTTCTTTTTAAAAGCGATGCAAAGCTGAATACCGTAATGCAGGATTTTGTCAAGCCCGGAGTTCTTGTCCAAAATGATTGTTATGGGCTGTGTCGTTTTTTCCATTTTCTACAATAGTGAAGCGAAATTAGAAATATTTATTGATTATTGTTGATTGATTAATGATTAAGGAGTAAAGAATCCGAGTCGGTAGTCCTCTGTAGGCAGATGGCAGTTGGCACCCTAGAGACACACAGTTGGGCGGCTCTACCAGATTACACTAACCAGGATCACGAAACACAAGACTCGAAACCCGAAACCTTCTACTTTTTACTATTTTTGCGAACTCTAAAAATTGAAATACAATGGAAACAATTCACACAACCTATATCGGGCAACTGCGCACCCAGGCAAAGCATTTGCAATCGGGCAACGAGATCATTACCGATGCCCCGCTCGACAATAAAGGCAAAGGGGAAGCTTTTTCTCCTACCGATTTATTGGCCGCCTCGTTGGGCAGCTGCATGATGACCATTATGGGCATATCTGCCAACGAGCATGGTTTTAATATTGATGGCACCAAGGCAAGGATTACCAAAATTATGGCCTCCAACCCACGGAGGGTGAAGGAAATTAAAATTGAATTCGACTTTCCAAAAAACAACTACAGCGACAAGGAGAAAAAATTTATTGAACATGCTGCAAAAACCTGCCCCTCCTCGTTGAGCCTTCATCCCGATTTGATCCAAAGTATCGGCTTTAACTTTTAGGGAAAATTATGTCCGACCCGAAAAAATTCCAGTGGGGCCATGTGCTTACTATTTCATTGGCACATGGGCTGCACGATATTTTTTCCTCCTTCTTTGCCCCTCTCCTACCATTGCTAAAAGTGAAACTTGGCCTAAGCAATTCGGATATTGGCATCTTGTCGGTGGTGCAGCGCTTGCCTTCACTTTTCAACCCCCTGGTTGGAATTATGGCCGATAAATTCCCTGTTCGCTATTTTGTGATTGTATCGCCTGCTATCACTGCCATTGTGATGAGCCTGATAGGCTTAGCCCCGGGAATCGTAATTTTAGGCATCCTGCTTTTCGTGATGGGCATCAGCTCCACCCTTTTCCATACCCCTTCGCCCGTGATGATTAAAAAAGTGTCGGGCGACAAGCCAGGAAAAGGCATGAGCTTTTATATGCTGGGAGGGGAGTTTGCGCGTACGCTCGGCCCGCTTATTATTACAGCGGCTGTCAGCTATTGGGGGCTAGAAGGGATTTGGAAACTTATTCCCTTTGGGTTGGTCGCCTCCTTTGTGCTTTTCCTCCAACTACGAAAAATCCCCATCGCCAAGGACATACAGAAACCGGCAAGTTATAGTAGCATTGGGAAAACACTGCGAGAGACACTACCCTTTTTTCTCATCCTTGCCGGGTTTATATTTTTCAGGGGAATCGCCAAAGGGGCATTAACCACTTTCCTAACTATTTACCTCGACGAACAAGGACAAAGCCTCTGGTTCGTGAATGGGGCACTCTCGATATTTCAATTCACCGGGGCTTTGGGCGTAGTTGTCTCAGGCACCCTTTCCGATAAATTGGGCCGACGGACTATATTAATTACCATCGCCATTGTCACACCTATCTTAATGGGTTTGTTTATGCTTGCCGATGATTTTTGGCAAATCCCGGTACTAATGCTACTTGGCTTTTTTATTCTATCCACAGGTCCTGTTTTGTTGGCTCTTGTAAACCGGATCAAAACTTCGCATCCCGCCTTTCTAAATGGAGTTTTCATGACAGTCAGTTTTGCTGTGGGGGCTTTTGCCATCCTGTTGACGGGGATCATGGGCGACCTGCTTGGGCTTGAACAGACTTTTCGCATAGCTGCCGTTTTAAGTGCCGGATCTATTGTGTTTGCACTCCTTATGGCTAAATGGGATAAGTAGTTGAAAAGTTGAAGAGTTGAAGAGTTGAGGAGTTGAATAGTAAATAATTAAATGCACACTCCTTCCTTAAAATAAAGAAAGGCTTGCCTGTGTTGATATCCAGATATTAAAATTGATTAATCCTTTTACCGCCTTCTACGGGGCAAGCCACCAGGGCTGCATTAAGATTCACAATCATTATTTAGACCTTATTTAGAAAATGATCAACTAAACTCACCTTGACACTTCGCTATCAACATATAGTCCAATTATCCTTATTTATAGTTCCGGTAAAAAAAGAAGACTCTTTTGCAAGAATTTAAATAAAAACTGTTTTTTTCTTAAAAAACTGTCTTAAAAAATTTTAAAATTCCACAAGAAACCTTAATTTTGGGTACGAAAGTGAGGATTGGATTATTACACATTGTTTAGCTACATAGCCAAAACCCAGAATTGGAATGTAGCGCAGGTACTTTTGAACACATAGCGTACTATATGGAATGATTGTTTTAACACATAATACTACGATAAATATTATACCTAATTTAGGAGGAAAGAAAATGCAAAAAAAATTACTCTTTTTGATTGTATTGTTTTTGGTTGCCATTCAGTATATGAATGCCCAAACTCATTTTGGGACTGGAAACGATGGTGCTCTTACAGTAGCCTCTGGTAATGTTTTCATTACCGACCAGGCCAAATCGCCCATTGTAGGTGATTTTTCAACAGGTTCGAATTCGATTGCTGTAGGAGATGGAAGTGTATTCCAACAAGGAGATGAAGTCATTATCATCACCATGGTCGACCCTGAAACAAATACAAGTGTAAATCTGGTAGGGCAATACGAAACCCATTATATTCATGCGGTTGCCCAAAATCAACTTGTTCTGGAAGATGCTCTTTTACATAACTTTTTTAGCACTGGTGGCCAATTGCACCAAGTTGTAAAAATTCCAAATTATACTGATGTAACAGTAAATGGGGAAATGACCTGTTCCAATTGGGATGGATCGACAGGTGGAGTATTATTTTTCCGGGCAACAGGTTCTGTAACCATCTCAACAACCGGAAAAATAAATGTAGACGGAAAAGGCTATCGGGGTCACAACAGACAATCCGATAACCAACATGGTTACCAGGGAGAAGGTCTATTTGGATTGGGTGTTCAATCCATGTCGGCCAATGGGAATGCTGGTGGTGGCGGCCAACATGCTTATGGCGGCGGCGGTGGTGGCGGCTATGCTTTTGCCGGAGGAGATGGCACGAACACAAACCCAGGTTTGGGCGGCCAGACTCTTGGAGATTCTTTACTTACCTCTGTTTTTATGGGAGGTGCAGGTGGTACAGGAGGCGACAACGACAGCAATGCGGCCACCAATCCCAACAGTGGTTCGGGAGGTGGTATCCTAATAATAGCCGCCTATCAACTGACGAACTTTGGTATTTTATCATCCAACGGGCTGACAGGCCAGGCTAGTGGCGGAAGCAATGACGGAGGAGCCGGTGGTGGTGCCGGTGGGTCTATTTTTATTCAAGCCATCGGTTTCCAAAACGACTCGAATATTGTGGCTAATGGAGGAACCGGGTTTAATTCCCCCTCAGGTGGCGATGGAGGAAACGGCTCGGTTGGAAGGATCAGGATCATCACAAAAAATTATACCAATACAGGAAATGTTGTTCCCTTGGCTCTTGAAAATAATCTGTTTGGGATCATCCATCTGCCATTAACCAACCAGCCCGATATTACCGGCACGTATGATGTTGCCGCCTTGATTATTGATGAGCAAGGAAATACGATCACCAGTGCTTCGGTTTTTTACCGGGTCAATACTGGTTCCTGGGTTACTCTGGCAATGACAGCCGGAGGAGGGTATAGTTTTTCAGCAGGAATTCCAGCTCAGTCGATTGGAGCAGCAGTTGATTATTATATAAGTGGAACAGATGGTAGTGATGTATATTATTCTCCACTGGATGCACCAACAGGTTATTATTCATTTTTGGTGAATGGGTATCCACCTTCGAGTTTTTCAGTTACTGACATGTATAATGGAAGTGTTGAGCTAAATTGGAATGCCCCAACAACATTAGGGAGCCTTGTAAATTATAAAGTGTACCGGCACAGTGCCACAAATTTTACTCCTGGTCCTACTTATGAAATAGCCACAGTAGCCAGCGACACATTCTATGTGGACAATACAGTGAGCGATTTTTATCATTACTATTATGTGGTTGGTGCTAATTATGGTTTAAATGTAGCAACCAGTCATGAAGAACATATCCTTGTAAATGATGCAAACTATACAACTGTGCTGGGTTATGCATATCTCGAAGGACAGTCGAACCATGCCAACATCAAGATCAAATTTCACCCTATTTCTCCTTCGGCGGTTCTTGATAGTACATATACCAATGCACTTGGTTATTTTGAAACCACTGTCGTTCCCGGGATATATGATGTAACATACGAAAAAGTCACATTCCAAACATACACCAGGGCAACCAACTTGTCGATTATCGATGATTATAACTTTGGTGAATCAACCATTATGATGATGGGGACAACTGTCTCTGGAAATGCAACAGGAGTATGGGATGGATTGTACACTGTTTCAGGGAATATCACGGTTCCCAATGGCGATACCCTTATTATTAATGCAGGGTCCGAAATCCGTTTCCTTGGCAACTATAACATCTATGTATATGGATATTTATTGGTTGACGGGGCAGAAGGCGATTCCGTGCTCTTTACATCAGCCCCTTACAATCAGGTGTGGGCAACCGGACAATGGCAGGGAATCGATTTCTATGATGCCAGCGACAATACCAGTGCGGTTAATTATGCCATTATCCGATATGCTGTGGATGGAATTTATATTGATGAAGCAAATACCTCAGTCAATCATTGTAAGATTTATTATTGCAGCGACAAGGGAATTCAGCTTAATGGTTCTACTGTTTATAATGAGATTAACAATACTGAAATATTCTGGTGTTATGATGGGATTTATTCCTACTATGCCCGTCCAACCATTACCTATATGAATTCCCACCATAATTCAAATCATGGATTATATTGGGATTATTATTCGTATGGAAGTATTTCAAATTCCGCTTTCAGTAATAATAGCTCACGAGGGATGTATATTTACAGGTATTCTTCACCAGGGGTTTACGATACGGAAGTAACAAACAACTCAAGTTGGGGGATAGATATTCGCTATATTAGCAGTCCAACTATTCAAGGTTGTCAAGTGTCCGATAATACCGGATACGGTATATCTACTGATTATGATGGACACGGATGGCATTCGACGGATATAGTCGATTGTATAATTGAAGACAATACCTCATGGGGATTATTTTTACGACATTATCATACAGCCGCCTCCGAAATCAAGGGCAACTTGATTCAAAACAATGGCGGGGGAATGTATCTGTATTACGAAATTGATGCTCGTATTTACAACAATAGAATCTTAAACAACAATAGTATAGGTATCTATTTTGACAACAACCATTATTGCGATCCATATATTCATCACAATGTGATTGCCTATAACAATGGCGATGGGATTCACCGTGACGACCATTACAGTTCAGCAATAATTAGCTACAACACTATCTTTGGAAATATTGGGGATGGGATTGAGGTAAATCAAACAAGTGGGGCATTTACAATTACGAATAATATAATTGCCAACAACAATGAATATGGTTTACGGTCGAATAAAGTAGTCGGGGTATTTGAATACAACGATATATACTCCAACGGCACCGGTGAAGTTTCCAATACCGCAAATCTGCCGGTCAACTCGTGGAACTTTGTATCCTATAATGCCCAAAACGATTCGGCTGACATCTACCTGAATATTTCGGAAGATCCTTTGTTCCTATTTGCTGTTGATTCATTAGATCTCCAATTATCGGCTCCATCGCCCTGTATTAATACCGGCGATCCTGCAATACTCGATCCCGATAAAACAACTTCCGATTTAGGTGCTTTGTATTTCGATCAGGGGTATCCTCACAACATCTATGTGGATGGTTATTCAAACCAGACCATTAGTTTACGTTGGGATTCCATCGAAATAGATAGCTTACTTTCATACAATGTCTATTATAAACTCAATTCGGCCAGCACCTATACCATGTTTGGCAATGCGGCTGGTTTATCAACAGATGTTACTGGCCTGACCAACGATTCGCTTTACAATTTCACGGTAGCGGGTGTGTATGGTTTCTCTGTTAGTGGATATGCCCCAAAAGTTTCAGCAATCCCTGGTGTTCCCGGAATAGGGTTCGATCCCGAAGCATTTAACCTAACCATAACAACTGATACCCTAAATGAAAACCTGTTGGTTACAAACAATGGATCGAAAGAATTGCATATAGAATTTCCACAAGGATCGGATAACAAGTGTACCCATTTCGACGGTGGCGATGATTTCTATTATGCTTCCGATCCGGCCCACTTAGAAGGCATGACGGCAATGACTATGGAATTATGGGTTTACCGACAAGCTAATGGCCACATGGAATTCTTTGGTAAGCATTACCGACAATATTCTATGTATATTAATAGCAATAACATGTTTGGGACGTACAAAGGATTTACCTCTGACTTTTATGAAAATTATACAGCCAACTGGGTGGTTCCTGCAAATGAATGGCACCACCTGGCCATTACCTGGGAAGGAACAGATATGTGGTTTTATGCCGATGGCAATCTGGTTGACCACAACGATAACGTGATGCCAAATGCAATTCCAAACCTGACCTATTATTTTACCATTGGTGCCCGTGCAAACGATTGGAGTTATGATTTCAATGGATATTTATCCGAAGCCAGGATCTGGAACTATGCCCGTAGCCAGGAAGAAATCCAAAAACACATGTATTCTCCCTTAACAGGTTCAGAACCTGGCCTATTGGGTTACTGGCCGCTAAAGAATGACCACAACGACCATTCTATTTATGGAATTGGTTTCAATGTTAGTGGAAATATGTACCTAACAACCACCTCCGGGATTGCTTATGATATTATACCTTATATATTACCGAACGGCGAAAGTTATGATATTGCAGCCAGTGCCACACTTTCGATTCCTTTCGATTTTATTAATTCAGGACAAACCGGAACCTATCTTTATACTCAGCATATTTATTCTAATATCCTCGGGAATCAGGATATTGAATATGAAATGGCTTTGACATTTGGACAAACTGTGCCTTCTACCCCGGTACATTTTACTCCGGTAACCCCAACCGGCATACCCTATACTATTATTATAACAAATGCTATGGTAGATGGAGCTACCATTGCAGTTGGCGATGAAATTGGGGTATATGATGGAAGCCTATGCGTGGGTGCTGGAATTTTCGATGGGAATTTCAACTTTGTAATTACCGTTTGGGAAGACGAACCGGCTGCAGGAATAACAGGATTCCTTTCAGGAAATATTATGTCTTTCATCATTTATGATACCTCTGCCGATCTTGAAGCTCCCTCAGATGCAACATACACAGTGGGTGATGGCACCTTCGGATTCAAAACTTTTTCGGCTCTTAGCCTGAATGGTACCGTGTACAAAATCCAGGAAGTGCCAATTACGGGAGGAATGTTTAATCTAATTTCGTTCAACTTATTGCCACATTATAGTGCTGCCACAACTGTGTTTGGAGATTTAAGTGATTTGCAAATAGCCTATAACGATGCTGGAAACGCACTTATTCCACCTTACAATATCAACACTATTGGAGATATTTATTTCAAGGATGGATACCATGTTTATACTAATTCCAATGATACGGTTTTCTTTGAAGGAACTCCAATCGACCCGGCTGAATGGCCTATTTTGGTAGAAGTCAACAAATGGAATTCAATTGCCTATTTGGGTGATGTAATGTCCCCAGTAGTATCTGCTATTCTTCCGTCAATTGTCGATTCAATTTCTATCATTCAGGCTTCCAATGGAAACGCATGGATTCCATCGCTAAATATCAACACTTTGGGAAATTTCATGCCTGCAATGGGATATCAAATTGCTTTAAGCTCACAATCAAATATTAATCTGGTGTACCAAGTAGTGAATGGCACCAATAAGGTAGATCTACCTGTTCAGCCACAACCTCAATATTTCAAATTTGCAAAAACAGGTTTACCTTACCAGATTGTTGCTGATGTTACCGAAGTTAATGGACAACAACCACAACCCGGTGATGAAATTGCAGTGTTTGATAATGATGCTTGTGTTGGAGCAGCCGTAATTACTGGTTCTTCAAGAATACTTATCACAGGCTGGGAAGGTGATTCCCGAACCAAACTATCGGGCTTTGAGAAAGGCCATGAAATGAGTTTCAGGTTGTACTCGGCACAGTTTGGTGAATTGGCCTGTGCCTCGAAAGGATTGAATAACAACGACAACGAGCATTTCAAGGCAGCTAATTTTGCCCATGTTGAAATTGAACCTGTTCAGGATGTACAAACCGGTTTCAGTTGTTACCCAAATCCCTTTGCCGAAACAACCAATATTTCCATATATCTTGAAGAAGAAAGCGATGTAACCTTGCGCGTAACAGATCTTTCGGGCAGGGAAATTGACGTAATTCTCCAGAAAACCCTGACTGCAGGCAGCCATACATTTAATTGGAATGGCTCTGATTCGGGAGGAAACAAGATTTCAACCGGAGTTTATTTCATCGAATTCAACAATGGCACTGAAAGGACAACAGAAAAACTTATCAGGATAAAATAATTCTTTAAAGGAAGCCTGCCCGACCAGTAAGTTGGCAGGTTTCCATTATTTAATAAAGCCATTTGAAAGAGATGAATAAACTTATTCTGATAATAGGATTTCTCACAGCAAACCTGATCCTGATACAGGCACAGGTCAATAGTCCTTTTGTCCCCGTCGATCCAACCGGGATACCCTATTCCATTGTCATTTCGGGGGCAGGGCTAAACAACGGAAGCCTGCCTGATTCAACTGAGATTGCCGTATTCGACGATACCTTGTGCGTGGGGACGGTGCTGTTTCTCGATAGTGGGAATATTCAACTCGTAGCCTGGCAGGGCGATCCTTCGCAAAGCCTGGAAGGTTTTTCACAGGGACATCCGATGAGCTTTAAGGCTGGTTTGGTTGTTGGTTCAACTGTTTATGTCGAGGAAGCTGTTCCTACCTTCTCGGTGGGCAATGGGAATTTCGGATATGGCAGTTTCTCTGTAATCAGTCTGCAGGTTACATCCGTAATTGTTGGAATGACCAATATAGATGAACCGAAACAAATTTCCATTTACCCCAATCCATTTTCAGATTTTATCCATTTCTATTTTGAAGGGAAGGTTTGTAATCAGATTGAGTTTTTCGACATATCAGGGAAATTACTCAGTAAGGAAATTTTTCATCAGGGTAAATCAAAAATGAATATCCCGGCAGGAAAAATTATTGTTGACAGGCCCAGTACTCAAATGATCCTGGTCAAAATCCATTGCGCGGACGAAATCATTATCAGAAAACTAATATACCAGGGAGCTCCCTGATTTTGAATAAAATGTTGCTTTCATACATATAAAATATATTGCATCATGGAAAAAGAAATGTTTGCAGAAACACGAAACCGAAAAATAAATAAGAAATTCTATATACGGATGCCCCTGCTTTTGCTGCTGCTAGCTATGAGTTTTAGCCTGAATGCGCAAAATTATGCAGTAAGCTTCGACGGCAATCAGGATAGGATTACGACCCCCATTAACCGGTCGAACCTGACTAATTTTACTATGATGACCTGGTTCAAATTTGAAGGTAGTTCGGGGGATTCCTATCGTACCATTATAGGTAGTATCGACGGAAGTTTCTTTCTTGGGAAGCACTCCGGGAATAATTATTTCGGGATACAGGATGGGAACTACATTTCGAATTTTGGTACCAGTACCGATGCCTTCGATGGCAACTGGCATCATTTAACGTATGTAAAATCGGGATCAACAGGCACCCTCTACATCGATGGCATTTATGTTAATAGTGCTAGTTTCACTGGAGGTGCCAGCATGCTAAATATTGGCATGGAAACTAATGCCTATTACTGGAAGGGAGCTGTTGATGAAGTGCGAATTTATAATTATGTTTTTGCTTCGGAAGAAGAAATAGTAGCTGAAATGTACACAGAGCTAATTGGAAATGAACTCGGACTGTTGATGGCCTTCAACCTTAACGAAAGCTTCGGGACCACAGCTTATGACCTATCTCCAAACGAAAATAATGGGACGCTGCAATACGATGCTGTTTTTGTCTCGTCATCGGCTCCCGTACTGCCCAATAATTCGAGCGCAGCACCCTTTTCACCAGTCGATCCAACCGGTTTGCCATACTCCATAATTATTACCGGAGTAACTATTGATGGCGGCAGTTTGCCAACGAATGCCAGTATTGCCGCTTACGATGGCAGCACTTGTGTAGGTTCTGTTTTCAATAACAATAACCAAAATGCACAGATGGTGACCTGGCAAGCTGATGCTTCGCAGGGTTTGGCAGGTTTTACTTCGGGTAATCCCATTACCTTCAAAGTAAGGACTACCTGGTTTTCAGAAATGCAAATATTCACAGCCACACCCACTTTCACAATGGGGAATGGAAATTTTGGCACGGGTACTTTTTCCGTTGTTAGTTTGAATATTACCACCGGCTTGACTCCTGGATATACCATTTCTCAATCCTTGTTTAACTTCAATGCCCTCCCGATAAACTCAAGTTTGTCGGACACCTTGATAGTAACAAACACTGGAACAGCCATCCTTGATGTATATAATATAGTGTCAAGTTCGACTAACTTTAGCCGAAGCCCGTCAAGCATGATGATTGACCCGGGAGATTCTGACACAATCGTAATTACTTTTACACCCACTCAGGTAGTGGTTTATACTGAAACATTGACCTTGCATACAGACGATCCAAATCAACCCACCGTTTCGGTTGCATTGCATGGAACCGGTTTGCCTACCCCTACTCCATCCATTTCTGTTATGCCCCAATATCTGAATTATGGAAATATAAATATAGGCGATAGCCTTACGCTTCCTTTTACTGTTCAAAATGTGGGAAATGGTGATCTTATAATAACCAATGTAAGTACAGGCTTGCCTTACTCGACACTTACCGGGCCTGCAAGCCTTACTTTGACACAAAACCAAAATCAACAATATTTCCTGAAGTTTAAGCCATTGGCACAAGGATCCTATTATACAAATCTTACGGTGTATTCAAACAATGGGAATGTCAATATTGCCATTTACGCGAATGCAGGACAGTATTATTTCAATCCTGCATCACCTACCGGGCTTCCTTATAATATTATTGTAAACAGTGCTGAGATTGATGGCAATAGCATTGAGCTTGGCGACCAGGTTGGTGTGTTTGACAATACACTTTGTGTGGGTGTCAACAATTTCTCTTACTCATCAGGTAATTCCCTTACACTGGATGGTAGCGGGGATTATCTCGAAGCCACCGTAAATGTGTCGGAAAGCAACTACACTTGCGAGATGTGGTTTAAAACGAACAGCTCGAACGGAGGCTTATTCTCCGTGATAGGTGGCGGTCACGACCGTCATATATATTTGAATAATGGAAACATAACCACCAGGGTTTGGAGCAATGAGGTAATCAATACTTCGGGCTACAACTATGGCGATGGAAACTGGCATCATGTAGCCCATGTTTTTGGGGGCACACAAGGAGGTCAGAAAATTTATGTAGATGGTATTTTGAAAGCTTCCGGTAGTAAATCTTATTCCGACTTTACCTCTCAAACAGGAATCGACGTAGGCTATTCTGCCGACAAAGGCTACTTCAACGGGCAAATCGATGAGGTCAGGATTTGGAACTATGCCAAATCACAAACTGAAATTCTAGCCCAAATGAATAATACTTTAATCGGGAACGAACCGAACCTGGAAGTCTATTACAGTTTTGACAATTTCCTGCCACTTGATTATAGCGGAAACTCACATAATGGCACCCTATATGGGAACGCCAATATTCAAGGGGGAAGTCAACTGGTTTCGAATGCGTTCAATATAGTTACCTGGGAAGCCGACCCAACGCAAGGTCTGGTAGGTTTTACATCTGGCAACCCAATGTCGTTTAAGCTTTATGCCAATGTGTTTGATACGTGGGTTGAATTGAATGCAACACCCACCTATTTACAAGGCAACGGGAACTTTGGCTATGTACCCTTCACGGTGGTTGACCTATCGGCCACCTCGGGCTTAGACCCCGAACTTGTTTTTTCGGATTCCAGTGTGTATGCAGGTCAAGTGCAGGTAAATCAATCGACCAGCGACACGTTTTATATTTACAATGTGGGCAATGCACCAGCCAACCTGAGTTTTGCGGAGAACAGTGCAGCCTTCTCGACTTCCATTCAATATGGATATATAAATGCAAACGACACGGTTGAAGTAATTGTTAATTTCACGCCTACAACTCCCGGAAATTATTCAACCCAGTTGCATGTGTTCAGCAACGATCCAGAACATTTGGAAACCATTATTACCCTCGAAGGTTTCGCTTTGCCTGTGGGACAAACGGATATTAATCTCACGCAGCAAAACCTCGAATTTAATACCGTTGAAGTTGGCAACACAAAAAGCCTCTTCTTCAATGTTATCAATAATGGAACAGCCCCACTTACAATAAGCGGTATGTCGTCATCGAACGGACAGTTTGTTGCCTCACCCACAAGTTTTACCCTTGCCAACACAAACGACAATCAGTTGGTTGAAGTGCAATTTTCGCCTACCGGGAAAGGCTTAAAAACAGGTACCCTGACAGTCCAGTCAAATGCAGGCAACCCTGTGGTAAACCTGAGCGGTGTTGGAATTGACGGTCATTTTCTTTCGGTGAATGAAACAGGTCTTCCCTACACCATTGTTATTGAAGACCACAACCTGGGCTCAAACCTGAAGATCGGCGATGAAATTGCAGTCTTCGATGGAAGTTTATGCGTTGGGGTTTCTGCCGTCCAAAGCCTTAGTGGAAGCATCTTGCTTACTGCATGGCAGGCTGATGTTCAGTTGGGCCTTCCCGGTTTTACACCCGGAAACGCCATGTCGTATAAAGTGTGGACAAGCATCAACACCTACGATTCGGAGTTTGATGCCACCGCTACCTACACGGTTGGGAATGGAAACTTTGGTTATGGAATGTTTTCGGTGTGTAGTTTAAATATTGATGTACCAGACATTATTATTAATCCGACTTCTTTCTTCATCGCATTAGATGAGCCTGATTCCACAATTTTGAATTTGAATATTCAAAATGCAGGAACGGAGGATTTATATTATGAACTTATTCCTGGTGAAAATCCAAATGGCACTTGCCTTTCCCTTGATGGCAGCAACGATTATGTCGCACTCGGAAGTTTATCACCAGGCACTCAATGGACTGTTGAGGCATGGGTAAAACCTTCCTCAACACCAAGTGGACGAAGAACAATATTTGGAGGATTCGCCTCTTGTGTGGATTGGGGGATTTCTATGTCATCTGGAATCTATAGTGTTGGGATTGATCCACCATCCGATTGTTCCCAAACTGTTTCAGGTGGAATTGCTGGTGCAGCTGTTATAGGAGAATGGGCACATGTGGCTGCAACAAATGACGGAACTACCGCCCGATTATATGTAAATGGAGTATTTTTAGCCTCAGCCCCCGTTTTGACAAACTATACTGGCTATGGCAGCGATGTTCGGATTGGTGGAGAAGCATGTTGTGGAGGCAATAATTTCCCAGGCCTTGTCGATGAAGTCAAACTCTGGAATTATGTACGATCCGAATCCGATATTGCCTCCAATATGCACAATACCTTTGCAGGCAACGAAGCAGGACTTGTGAAATACTACAATTTTGATGACGGTACTGCAAATAATTTAGTGGGTAACGGCAACAATGGCACATTACAATCTGGAGCAAGTATTAGTAACATTGGTGCACCCACCTATTACAATTGGATTCAAACGCAAACAGGTATCGACACACTTGCACAAAGCACTTCTGTTAATGTGGATATAAATGTATTCTCGGCAGGCCTGATTGACGGTTTGTACAACTTCTACTTCAATGTAAAAAGCAACTCGTTGAACAACTCCAATATCAATCTTCCCATAACCCTGAATGTGACAGGAAACCCTCAAATCTCAATTGATCCAATTGCAATTGATTTTGGTGATCTAATAGTTGGTCAGTCAAGCTCTCAAAGCATTGTGCTTACCAATATTGGTACCGACAGCCTTATAATTGATACGATGTATTTTGATTTGAACAATGCGTTCTCGTTTACCAATCCATTGGTTTTTCCAATTGAAATTGCCCCCTTGAATACGGAAACCATTTCGATAGATTTTACACCAACTATTGACGGTTTAATTATCGACAGTCTCTGGATAATTTCCAATGCATCGAACGAGGATACTGCATTGGTAACTTTGCAAGGAACCGGATTGACTCCCGCTGATATTGAGGTTTCATCCCTATCCTGGTTTGGTAGTATGAACTCGGGAGATTTTATGATCGACACTTTTTACATTTACAATTATGGTCAGGCAAATCTTGAATTTACCCTTATCAATTCAATTCCGTGGCTATCGCTCAATCCGGCTGCCGGAACAGTAGGTGTGCTGGATAGTATGGCTATTCAGATAAACGTATCAACTGTTGGCGTGTATGCCGGACTTTATTCGGGTACATTCCAGATTAATTCAAATGATTTGATCGACCCAAGCTTGACCTATTCGATGAATTTGATTGTTTCTGGTCAACCCGATTTGGCAGCTCCCAATTTCCATAATTTTGGGGTTGTAAATGTGGGAACTTACGGCTTGTTCAATTACATCATTCAAAATATTGGAAGCGACACCCTTTTTATCGACTCTCTTGAAATAAGCAATCCGGTATTTAGTTATGCCGGTCCCGGAAACTTTTATATTCTTCCCGGAACCAGCGATACCATCCCCTTGTTGTTTGCACCCTCCATGGCAATAAGCTATTCGGGTATCTTCACGGTGTATTCGAATGCTGTCAACTGGCCGGTTTTCCCGGTTGCTTTACAGGGAGTAGGTAACTTACCCCAGAATATTGTGTTGAACAAGGACACTGTCCAGTTTTCATCATCCGATTTACTGCCAGGTATACAAACTTTCAATATTCATAATTCGGGGGGGCAGCCTCTCACGTATAATCTTCAGGTTGATAACCGGGCGGGAAAAGCCTTATTGCTAGATGGCAATGGCGATTACCTGAACGTGGCCAATGCTCCGGAATTGAATCCTGATACAGCTTTGACTATCGAAGCCTGGATTTATCCCGAAAATAATAGTCAGGAGTTCATTGTAGCCAAGGAATATTCGGCAGTTGGTAATTACAGGTTGTATATAAATTCATCAGGAAAACTTCAATTCCAGTTGAACAACAGCAAGTCAGTAAGTTCGACCACCACAATCCCGGTGAATACATGGACTCATGTGGCGGCCTCGACCAATGGGAAAGTCTTGCAAGTATTCATCAATGGTGTACTTGATGCCGAGATGACTTATGCGCCGTTCACCATTAGCGCAAATACCCTGAATGTTAGAATAGGCCGATCCTATTTCAACGAATACTTCAAAGGAAAAATAGACGAACTCCGAATCTGGGGTCTCTATAAAAATGACACTGAAATACAGGCTATGATGGGACAGGGATTATTTGGAACTGAACCCGGCCTGGCATTGTATTACAAGTTCAACGAAGCCAGTGGGAATATAGCACAGGATGCAAGTACACAAGGCAACAACGGTACTTTCTATGGAAATGCAACCCGCACCGGTTCAGGACAAATCCTGGATAGTTTTTTCAGCCTAAGCCCCACATCCGGGACAATCTCTGCATCTGGCACTAATAGTATTAACGTGAATTTTACACCCAATGGCTTTGCTGCCGGAGATTATGAAATCCCCATCCGGGTAAATTCCAACGATCCTGATTTACCGCAAACAACTGTTTTGGCAATGATGACAGTTTCAGGTGCTGACAATTTATTAGTTTCACCTGCATCACTTACCTTTTCAGATACTTATATTGGCTTATCTGAAAACTTGCAGATTGATGTGGTCAATCCAGGACAAGCTTTGATCAACGTAAGCGATTGGATATTGTCCGATCCGGATTATAGTCTGGAGTTTGAATATCCGTATGTATTTCCTTATTCGCACAAATTTGTAAACGTAATTTTTGAACCTACTTCAGCCGGTGCACATGAAGATACTTTGCGGATTTTCAACAGTTCTGGCAACCCCATATTGGAAGTACCCCTTGCAGCCACAGGGCTTAACCCACCAATAATTTCATTAACACAGATGAGTATTGGCGACACCCTCTATTGGGGCAATACCAGCACCAAACAATTCAGGATTAACAACAATGGCGATGGCCCACTGTATTTCAACTTTGGTGGTATTCCTGCACAATGGCTCACCGTCACACCTGCGATAGATACTATTCCTGCCAACAGCTACCTCGATGTAGATTTTACTTTCAACGGTATAAACGACGGTGGTGATTACCTGGCCCAGTTGCAACTTACATCCAACGACCTGGTTAATCCAAGCCTTCTCGTCCCGGTTTCTCTTCTACTTTATGGGGCAGAGATGAGTGTCTCAACAACTTCCTTATCAAAATATGTAACTTACCAGGAACTGGAACATGATACTTTCTTTATTGTGAACAATGGCTTTGGCCCATTAAATTATACCTTAACAGAAAATGCCAACTGGCTTTCCCTAAACCAATATTCCGGTTCCATCCCTGCAGGCGGGCACGATAGCATTTTTGTTACGTACGATGGAAATAATCCACATGGGAATTATCAAACTACTATCAATATTACATCCAACGACCCAAATCTTTTACAATACATCATCCCTGTAAATCTTGATATTTTACATGCAACGTTGGTTTCCCTACCATCCACTTTAAATTTTGGGTACACTGTAATAAATGTTGGAGAAACCCTGAATTTACAAATATTAAATAATGGAAACGTTGACTTAACCATCGACAGTATCTATTCGGTTGCGCCTTACACCATGCCGCTCTTCTTGAATACATTCATTCCGGCTGGGGCAAGTATCTATGTGCCGGTAACATTTATGCCAAGCTACACGGTAATTTACAATGAAACCATTCATATTGCCACCAACATTGGGGTAATCAATGTCCCGGTTACCGGGATTGGGGAAATGCCAAGTTATGTGTGGGGTTATTCCTGGAGTCAGCACGATTTTGGCTTGGTCGACAACGCAGTAGGGGCAAGTAAGAACCTGACTATTTATAACTGGGGAAATGTTCCTTTCACAATGGACGACTGGTCGATGTCGGACACAGCACACTTCTCGGTTTCCGATACTATTTTCACCATCCCGGTAGGAGGGCACAAAACAGTTACGGTTTATTTCAATCCCGATGCTATTGCGATTTACGAAAGTACCCTGTTGTGGACTGTGAATGCTATCGGCACCAAAGAAATTTTGCTCGATGGACGCGGTTTCTTCTTGTCACAAGCTCCAATTTTGACGTATGTCGATTCAATGCCATATAATGGTATTCACGGGGTTGACCCGCTAATTGGATCAACCGATCAGTGGTTTGAATACCGTGTAATTTATACCGATGCCGATAACAATCCACCAATGACAGGTTACCCTGTTGTTGGGGTAGGTTTGAATGGCGATACGGATTTTCTGGATTCGGGCGAGGATGAATTCCCAATGTATGAATTAGACCCTACCGATGTGGATTATACCGATGGGAAGGAATATTTCTTTGTTCGTCAGTTGCCCATCAATTTCAATCTGGGTTATTCCTTCTTTGCTTACGACAGTCTTGGGAACCCACCTGTTGGAGAAGCGCTTCAATACAGATCAGATCCTGATGTGAGCAACGATTTCCTCGATGTTTCGATCTACGCCAATGATATTAACTTCTCAAATCTGACACCCGCTGTTGGAGAAGTAGTTACAATTTCGGCCACTGTGCATAACAATTCCGATTATCCTGCACAAAATGTATCCGTGAAATTTTATGAGGAGGATTCATTCCTCGTAGAATTGTGGATACCCTATCTCGGACCACAATCATCAAGTACGGTGTACATCACCCATGTATTCACCATCGATGAATTTTATCCGATGAAGGTAGTGATTGATGAACAGAACTACATTATTGAAGACAACGAGTTGAACAACTTTGCTATAAGGCCGGTGGTTGTGGGCGAATTTTCCATCCCCGGGGCGATTGTTGTATCGGCAAATATTGCACCTTCTACTGTTTCACCTTATGGAACCGTACATTATTGGGGACATGCCGACTATGTAAACTCGTATGATCCGAATGCTGTGGTTTCCGGGGCACAGGTTCAGGTTACCATCGCTCAAACCGGATACACGTACACAATCTATACAAACTCAGTAGGGGATTTTAGTCTCTATTTTACTGCCCCGTCAACTGTTGGTACCTATACAGTCAATGCAACGGTAACCGATTTTACTTTACTTGCTAATGCACCGACCAAATATTTTACGGTGTATGTTCCGGTGGTCAACAATCCGATAATGGGGCCCGACCTTGCCATTACCTATTGGTGGGGCACGGATATTCACTGGACATCTGAGTGCAGACGAATTGGCGACCCCATTGAAGTGACAGCCATTGTGACTAATATTGGGAACATGACGGCATACAATGCCCTGGTTCATGTTTTCAAAGATAATAGCTTGATATTATCACCGGTATACGATTCTATCCCGGCAGGGACCAATAAGATCATTACATTTTGGGTGACCTACAATACCGTAGACTATCATAGCGTAAGTGTTGACATTGACCCGTATGACGATATTTGGGAATTGGCCGAATGGAATAATTACGGGCAACGGACTCGATGGATATATCCGCTGGAACCAGACTTACAACCCACGAATATATGGTTCAGCGATAATTCTCCATTACAAGGCCATCCAATAAACATGACCTTCAGGACAGCCAATACTCAATGTACACCAACAGATACATGCTCGGTGGATATTTACCACATTTACGGACCCGATACATTTTTCCTGGCAAATGTGCCGGTCGATGCAATTGGAAGCCTCAGTTGGGATAACCAATACCTATATAACCAAACCTTCAACCAGGTTGGTTGGCACTACATAATGATGGTTGTTGATCCATACAATAATGTGGCAGAATTAAATGAATATAATAATACACTTACAGGTTCATTCTATGTTGAACAGGCAATTGCTGATTTAAAAATTTCTGACATCAGTTTCTCCGCTTACAATCCACCCATTGGAGGTTACATAAACTTCACAGCAACAATCTGGAACAATGGGACAGCCGATGCAAGCGATTTCTATGTGAGGTATTATATAGATGGGGTTCAACTCAGCGATTCGATTTGGGTGAACTACCTGCCGGCCGGTGTAAATATGCTGATCACTTCCGATCCCTGGCAGGTGGAAGATTGCCCACATCAGGTGTCAGCCACTGTCGATGAGGAAAATTTAATCCCTGAAACAAATGAATATAATAATTATACAAACAGGCCAATAGGGACTGATTTCGTACCAAGTCTCTGGCCTTATTATTATAGTAGTCATATTTCGGTATTGGTCGGGTCAACCGTAAACATGAAATGCAGGGTTTATAACAACGGAACCCTTGATGCCGATACTGTGTTTGTTTCCTATATTATGAATGGAAGCACCCTTATTGCTTACGATGGTGTTCCATTAATCAACCACCAAAGCTATGCCCCGAGTAATCATTTGTACACATTTAACTACACCGGCGATTATGACATCTTGATTTATGCCGATATGATCTGGCCCGATTCGACCCGCTATTGCGAATTGGACGAAACCAACAATACAACCATTCTGCATATACATGTATATGGCGAAGATCCCGACTTGCAGGTATTGTCGCAGCATATTTCACCTACAGAACTGAATCCCGATCCGGGTGAAGTAATTGATGTGTACGGCTCTTTCACCAACGAAGGAAATGTTCCGGCAGGGCCGTTCTTTATTAAGTTCTATGCGAATTCGGTGCAGTTGGGTGATTCGATTTATGTAAGTGGAATTGCGGCCCACGAAGACTCCACGGTGGCTTGCACTGCGCCGTTCTCTTCGACGCTGATAGGTACGCACGTTTTGCGAATGGAGGTAGATGCCTTCAACGATGTGGTTGAAACCAATGAGATGAACAACATGGCCAGCCGTGCCATTATTGTGGGCGATGCACCCGACCACACCTTCTCGGATGCCGGTCAGGGGATATGGTTGAGCGATACTTTCCCAAGTATGGGCGATACTATCTTAATCAATTCAGTCATCGAGAACAATGGAGGGGCAACAGGTTCTGCTGAACTTGTCCTCAGTCTGGAAATTCTTAATACCACCACGGTAATAGCCACCATTCCATTTACGGCGGCACCATACGATTCCATTGATGTGCCTTTCAATTGGGTGGTAACATCGCCCTACGGGCGGATCCATGCCAATATTGTCAATTCGAATCCCGAAGAATTCAACATCTATAATAATCATACCTATATCGACTTTGGAACGGCAATACCCCCACTTACAGTAAGTCTCGACCCAAGTGCAACATTAATTTGCAAGGGTCAAAATGTATCTATTTACAGCACCGTCGCGGGAGGCCTGGGTACCTATTTCTATACCTGGATGCAAAATCCATATACCGGTGCCACATCCAATCCCGATGTACTGGTAAGCCCTGAAGTCACCACAGTGTATACACTTACGGTGGAAGATGGATTCTATACTGCCTCGGCTTCGGTTACCATTCAGGTAATTGATGTTGATGTTAACCTGGGACCTGACCTTCAACTTTGTGGCGATACAAGCTATGTCCTCGATGCCGGAACTTTCGACACCTATCTGTGGTCGACAGGTGAAACAACCCAGACCATAACCATTACCGATAATGGAACCTATTGGGTAAGTGTAGAAATGCTGAATTTTGGATGTACCGATAGCGATACAATCTATGTGAACATGAACCAGGGTTTATCGCCAATGAATGATGTAATAACCAGTTGTGGACAGTATTATTTTGTATATCATTCACCACGAAGCCCTTATTTATATTTTGAATGGTCAACAGGAAGTACTGCCGATACAGCCATTTTCACCCAACCCGGTTTCTATTATTTAACAGTAACCGATGAAGTCGGCTGTACCACGGTGGATACAATTGAATTTATTGTGGAACTGGTTTCGGTTGATCTTGGTCCTGATCAGACAATCTGTTCCGGGCAAACTTTAACTTTGGATGCCGGTCAACAAAGTAATTATTTCTGGTCAACCGGAGCATCTACACAAACGATCTCTGTTACCCAAACGGGTTACTATTCAGTGACAGTAAGCAATTCAAATGAATGTGCAGATCATGATACAATATTTATCCAATTTGTATCTGGCTTATACCCCAATTTAGGACAATTAATTAGCATTTGTCCAGGTGGGAGTATCGTGCTCGATCCGGGTAACTATGCTAACTATCTGTGGAACGACCAAAGTACCAATGCTACACTTACAGTAAATTCAGTTGGCACATATTCGGTTACAGTAAGTGATCAGACAGGATGTAGCGGAAGTACAAGTGTAGAAGTGGCTGAAATTTCCGTTCCTGCCCTTAATCTACCAGATTTAACATGGTGTGGCAATCCTATTCCGGCAGGCACTAATCAGGGCATATCCTGGTTATGGTCGACCGGAGCTACTAACGATAGCATTACGATAACCGATATGGGTACTTATAGTCTTACGGTCACCTTCCAAAGTGGTTGTTCACGTGCCGATACCTTCGATGTAAACGATGGTCAGCTTTATTTTGATTTGGGGAACGACACTGCGATTTGTAGTGGCGAAAGTTTCGATATATCTGTTCCCGTACTTTATGTTCCTTATGAATGGTCGACTGGCGATACATCTTCAACCATCACTATTTCGGATGGTGGGATTTATTATCTGACAATTACAAATCCAGACAGTCAATGTGAAACAGTAGACAGCATAATTGTAACCATGAATCCACTTCCTGAAATCATTTGGGACGACCAGGTTAATTTATGTTCGGGACAATTTATAACACTCGATCCGGGAGTATTTGCCAGCTATTTCTGGAACAATCAATCCACAAATCAAATCTTGCTTGTTTCGAGTCCGGGAACCTACATGGTTACGGTTACCGATCAGAATGGCTGTGAAAATTTCCGGTCGGCTTGGGTTACCCAGGTAGCTTCGCCAACCATTGACTTAGGCCCCGACACTACCGTTTGCGAAGGGGAAACAGTTACGCTCGACCCGGGTGTTTTTAGTGGCTATATGTGGAACGATCAGTCAACCAATCAAACTCTTACGGTTGGTGCACAAGGGACATATTATGTATCGGTAAACGATGCAAATGGATGTGGGGCTTTCGATCAGTTTGTGCTCACGGTTATTCCAATTTCTGTTGATCTTGGACCGGATGTGATTATGTGTCCTGGTGGAAGTGTAACATTGGATGCAACTCAATTCGAAACATATCTGTGGTCGAACCAGGCAACTACCCAATCAATAACGGTGAATCAAACAGGAGTCTATTCAATTACGGTAAGCGATAGCAATGGTTGTACTGCTTGGGATGATGTGGCTGTTCTTCCTTCCCAGATAGCTCAGTTCGATCTTGGCCCCGACCTCAACCTTTGTCAGGGAGATCAGGCAACCTTGTTTGCAGGGTATTATGATACCTACAACTGGTCGAATGGCAGTACGAACCAGACCCTTACAGTTTGGCTACAAAACATGTATTCAGTCACTGTTTCCGATTTGAACGGATGCTCGGTGAGCGATTCCATTAATGTATATGTACATCCGCTTCCTGTCGTAAGTATCATCGGACTCGATACAAGTTATTGCGATATAGGGGATGTAATTCCTTTGACAGGATCTCCCCAGGGAGGCAATTTCACAGGCACAGGTGTTTCAATGGGTAGCTTTAATCCTTCTCTTGTGAACCCGGGCAGCATAACAATCTACTATTCTTACACTGATAATAATGGTTGTACTAACAGCACCTCAGCAAGCACAACGGTGTATGCAGCCCCTACGGTTTCATTTACCGGACTTGAGGCCCAATACTTTACCGACGATCCGGCAGACACCTTAACCGGATCACCGGCGGGAGGCTTCTTCTCTGGAGGTAATATGCAGACCAATATCTTCGATCCAATGATTGCGGGTGTTGGCACACATACTATTTCGTACGGTTACACCGATGCTTATGGTTGTTCTGATGTGGCTTCACAATCTGTTTTTGTAACTACTGTGTATGATATTTCCGGTGCAGTTCTATACAACAACCAGGCACAAACTCCTATAAATCCTGCAATTGTATATCTTGAAGACAACAATCATAATGCACTCGAATTTACCCCAAATAACACAAGTGGAGACTTCCAGTTTACACAATATCCAAACGGAACCTATTATCTTTCGGCTACGGCTAACCTGCCAGTGAACGGGATCAATGCAACCGATGCATTGAATATCCGCCGACACGTGGTAATGCTTACTTACCTGGGAGGCTTAAACCTGGCTGCCGCCGATGTAAATGCAAGTGGAGGCATTACAGCTGCCGATGCCTTGCTGGTTCTACGAAAAACGGTTGGATACATCACTTCATTCCCTGCCGGGACTTGGGTATTCGATAATCCGCAAGTCATAATCCTCAATTCCGACACGTCGCAAAATGTGTATGGGGTTTGCTTTGGCGATGTAAACGACAGTTATCAAAGCAACCCGACAAAACAGGCAAGTTTTGTTGCTATGGAAAAGTCGGGGATTGTGCAACCCGCTCAGGGAGAAGAATTCATTCTTCCAATAGCTGTAAAATCGGCTACCCAATTAGGTGCTGTTACAATGGTGATAAATTATCCTTCAACCGATTTTGAAATCATCTCGGTAGAAAGCAAATTACAAGACCTGCTTTACAAGGCAGAAAATGGTACACTGCGCCTTGCGTGGGAAAATGTGGATGGTGCGTATCTGTCAACAGGAGAGGCATTCGTGTCCCTAAAAATGATCCGAAAATCAGACAAACAAGGCGGTAATTTTATGCTCACCTGGGAAACTGAATTTGCGGATATTAACGGGAACGTGCTCAAGGATATAATTATTACCATGCCTGAAATAGGTTCGCAGGATGAGGCCGAAGGCTTTGCCCTGGGCCACAACTTCCCGAACCCTTTCAGCAACCTCACACATATCGATTACTCAATTCCTGATGATGCCCAGGTGCGGCTTGTCGTTCAGGATGTACTTGGACAGGAACTGGAAATACTTGTGGATGATAATCAGGATGCCGGCAATTATATTGTTGAATTCAATGGTTCCAAATTATCAGCAGGTATCTATATTTATAAGATTGAAGTGGCCGGCGAGTCTGGTAAATTCAATGCTTCACGAATTATGCAAATAATAAAATAAAAGATGAGGACAGAAATCATGAAAAAGATTATAAGCGTATTTCTGATAATAGCTGCAATGGCAGTAAATTCTTACTCCCAGGGGCTGAGTTTTAGGGTCGATTCTGTCTCGGCAACTCAAGGCGATAGTGTTGTTGTACCTGTATATGTTTCGGGCTTTCAGGATGTAGGGTCGTTTACCCTGTATATCGGGTACAACAATTCGATGACGGCTTGGGGACGAGGCCTGAACTGGCACGCCGGGCTTGTTGCCGATCAACCATTGGTAAATGCCGGAGCCGGAAAGATTATTCTCGCTTGGGCCAATGCAGATGGTGCTACTATTGCCGATGGGAAACTCCTTGACTTTAAGTTTAAATATCAAGGGCAGCAATGGCCATTTTCTTTTACGTCGAATTGCGAGGTAACCGATACGGTTGGGATAGCTATTTCACCGGCACCTACTTATATCAGTGGGTTGGTTGTTCCGCGCTTCGAAATAAATGTTACCGCATCGCCTTCCATAATTTGTTTGCAGGATTCGAGTTTACTTAGTACTAATTCGGAATGGGGTTTTGGCGATTATGTTTATCAGTGGACATCGGACCCTATTGGCTTTACTAGTACGGAAGCAGAACCCTCTGTGGCACCAATTGTACCCACAACCTATTATGTTACGGTTACCGATGGACCTGATATTGAGACTGGGCAGGTGTTTATTGATATTTATCCTGCCATTCAACCTTCTGCGGTAAGCAATATGATGCCTGCCGATGGCACAGAAGATTTGACAATCCCGGTTACACTCTCTTGGTTTCCGGGAGCAAATGCCACAAAATACGATGTGTATA
Source organism: Bacteroidales bacterium (assembly GCA_021740905.1). Lineage (GTDB taxonomy): Bacteria > Bacteroidota > Bacteroidia > Bacteroidales > M50B96 > JAIOYV01. Next base: position 28,751 of record JAIOYV010000007.1, on the reverse strand, counting down.
TTTGGGAGACAGGACAATCGCCAATTGGTAGTCTTCGGAAAATGAATATTACGTCCATCAATACCAGCTATGCAGGTATTTTGGAATACGAGAAAAACTACAGTTGGCAAGTTGCCGCTAAGAATAGTTGCGCATCAACCTTGGGACCTATTCAGACATTCCAAATGCGTTACATCCCCGATTTGGTTATTAGCAATATTTTAACCCCAAGCACCATCTATGCGGGTCAACCATTGACTGTTTCCTGGACAGTGAATAACCAGGGCTTGGGTGAAACCTACTCAACCCAATGGGTGGATGCTTGCTATCTTTCGTTAGATACGATTTTTGGAAGTGGGGATATAAAAATTGGTCAGGTTGGAAATCTGGCCGCTTTAGACACAGCCGAAAGTTATGTGATGACCAGTGAGTTTACCATTCCTTCCTCTTTGTTTGGGAATTTCTTTGTAATAATGGTGGCCGATAACTCGAATAACTTATACGAATCGAATGAAGATAATAACTATTTGGTTGATCCATCAGGAGCAATGTTGGAAATACAACTTCCACCACAACCCGATTTAATAGCTACATCCATAGGCGTTCCTACATCGTTTTATTCGGGTAATACAGTAAATGTTAACTATAGTGTAAAGAACGATGGATTTGCTTCTGCTCAGGGAAGCCAGGTAAATTACTATAATATTCCCGGCTGTAGTTTTTACGAGCGGTATTGGAGGGATCAGATTTATATCTCGCCAGAAAGCACTTATTCGTCGAGTACTGCAATTCCGTTGACAGGGGTATATATTGGTCTTCGCTCAGGAGAGTTAGGGATACCGGTTTCCTGTTCGTTGGATTGGTATAGCTATTCCGATTTTTTGCCTGTAGATAGTTCTTATTCAAGAAATGTTAGTGTGGTCATTCCCCATAATATTTATGGAACTTATTATTTCTACGTTTTGGCCGACCGGAATGCTTCCTCGGGTGGCAGCCTTGTTAATGAATTGGTTGAAACCAACAATTGGATCCGTAGTAATGCGGTTGATGTGATCCTAACACCACCACCCAACCTCGAAGTGAATTATGTTACTTCATCCACCTCGGCTGTATCAGGTGAAACTATTAAGGTGAAATGGGAAACAGAAAATACGGGGGCGAACCCACCTGTTGAAACTATATGGCGCGATAAAATTTATCTCTCGCAAGTCGATACATTTAATATCAATGTCTCGACACTTATTTCAACCAAATACCATTATGGAGGAAATGCGTTGGTGCCTTTCAGCACCTATACCGATAGTATTTATTACACACTCCCGAATGGCATATCAGGACAATATTATGTTTATGTGCATACCGATGCTTTTAACGAAGTATTTGAATATCTTTTTGATGATGACAATATTAAGCGTTCCTTGCCTCTTAATATAACTCTCTCTCCTTATCCAGACCTTACAATCGTTGATATTACGATGGGGCAAATAACAGGAACAGGGGATGTAGTCCCTATTTCCTGGACTGTGAAAAATCAAGGCAACGGCCCAGCCTCAGGTAGCTGGTACGACAGGGTATTTTTATCATCAAACCCTAATTGGAACCCCAACGGAACAGCTACCTTGTTGTCGCAAACCCATACGGGAGGGCTGCCTGTTGGTAGTACTTATACCAAATCATCTTCCTTTGTGGTCCCTCAAACTTCGTCGGGATCATATTATGTGTATGTTTATACGGATTATGGGAATGCCGTTTATGAATATAATTATGAAGGAAATAATGTAGCCAATGCAGGCTATTTTGAAGATACTACCATAAACACAACCCAACCACCACCTCCAATTGTTATTGTTGCTGATACCTTGCAAAGTGATTTAAACCTGGTAAGTGTATCCGCTCCATCAACTGCTTGGACAGGCCAGACGTATTCCTTTTCATGGCAGGTAAACAATATCGGGGAAAAAGCTACCAATCAAAGCCAATGGGTCGACCATATATATCTTTCAACGGACAATCAGCTAAGTTCAGACGATGAACGAATAATTGAAAAATATCATTATGGAACCCTTCAAGTAGGTGGTTTATATAATGCAAGCAAATCGGTGACTTTTGGACATAATAAAGTAGGTACATACTATTTGCTCATGCGGATCGACCATTATGACTGGGAGACGAACGAACTGGATGCCTTGAACAATCGGGGTGTCCAGTCCATTGAAATATTCTTCTCTCCTCCTCCCGATTTAATTGTCGATGGTTTGACCAGTCCTGCAAATGCTATTGCCGGTCAGTATATCTCGGTTAATTACGAAGTGCTGAACCAGGGCACCGGGCCAACTATCCATTATCCTTTTCATGATAAATTGTACCTAAGCACAAGCCCCGATTTATCAGGATGGAAAACAGTTATTGGTTCACGATCAGAATATACTCCACTCGCAGCAAACGATAGCTACACCGGGACCTTGGGTGTGACTATCCCATCGTGGGCAAATGGATATTATTTTTTAGTGTATGCTTGCGATTACAACGACCTGGTTTTTGAGAATGGGTTGGATGGAAATAACTTTGCTTATCAAACTATAAGCATTACCCAACCAGCTCCTTCCGATCTGCGGTTTAGCGCTCTTTCAATGCCCGACAGCATTACCCTTGGCGATGATGTGAGTATCAATTATACCATTGAGAATATTGGCCAAAATCCGGCTGTTGGGAGTTTGCGCGATGCCTTTTATTTCTCGGAAGATACTCTTTTTGACGGGGCCATTGATAAACTTCTAAGTGTTAAAGACAGAGGGGTGTATATCCAACCTGGTCAAACCCTTAGTGGTACTATTTCAGGGAAAACACCAAATGTACTGCCCGGAGATTATCATGGCGTAGGGCGTACTAATATTCTAAAATCAATTCCTGAAAGCGACGATACCAACAACGATACAATAACGGAAAGTCAACTTAATGTTGATATTGAAGTACTTGAGTTGGATATTCCGAAAAATAAGAGCCTTGATATTGGTGATGTGCTTTATTATAGAATTGATGTGGCTGCCGATCTGGATCTTCTCGTAACACTCACCAGTAATCTTGGATACGGTGCCAATGAAATATATGTAGCTTACGATCGGGTGCCAGCTGTAAACGACTTTGACTTTCTGTTTGAATATCCGCAAAGTGCTGATCAGATGGTTCTTGTACCGAGCACTTCAGCAGGCAGCTATTATGTGTTGATTAAAACACCTTATAATTCTTATGGACTTCAAACGGTTGAGATTTTAGCACAGGCGTTGCCATTTTCTATTTTAGTGATTAACCCTGACACTGTAGGAGCTGGTGAAGTGACCAATGAATTTTTCGGTGCCGGGTTTAAAACGAATACTCAATTCTGGCTCTACAACGGAAGCAATCCAGTTGTTCAGGGCTCTATGGCCAACTTTATCAATAGCATGAATGTACAGGTTTATTGGAACCTTGATACAATTCCTCTTGGAACTTATGATGTGGTGGCCATAAACCCGGATACTACCATTACCCAAGTGGATGGAATGACCATTGAAGAGTCAACTGGCTTCCTGGTCGACTTTAATTACATATCTCCAACTCTATTGCGGGTTGGGCGGCAAGGAGTTTATACATTCTATTTTAGGAATATTGGAAATGTGGATATTCCTTATGTAAAAGCTGGAATTGCGGTTCCATCCTATACGAATTTAGAAGCCTTAAATGTTTCAAATGGTATCATGCTGCGAAGCGATTTATTCTCCCTCCTTGATCTCGAAATAGAGGAATATGTTGATATGGGAGGCGCACGTGTTATTCCATTTGTAAGGAAAGATTTAACAGCCGGAGAAATTATGACTGTTAATATGGTCGTAAGTGGATTTAGTCAAAGTGTATTTAATGTCAACGTATATGCTTTTGGATATAGCACAGCCGACTATATCTGGGATCAACTGCACACGGCAGAACTTACAAGGGCTTATTTAGCTGCCAATCCTGGTTACTATAATTTCGCCCAAACTCCTGAACAGCAGGCGGCATTAAATGATTGTGAGGCATTTAGAGACAGTATTTACCATACAATGGTCCTTATGGGGTTGGTTACAACTGCTGATTCTGTGGGGGTTGATTTAAGTTGTGACACACTTACATCTGGCTCAGAGTATGGTTTAGGTGCGTATTCGTATGGAAATGACTTTACATATAGTCCTGGAACAAGCCCTGGTATATATAATACCCCTGTTGCAGATTTCAATTCTGGAGAGGACTATTTATGGGAAATAAATAAGTATGCGGGGGCTCCGGGGGCCGACCCCGGATGGGATATTATTCGATGTTCCAGTTCAATAAATATAAACTCAACTTCCGCCAATCCATTTGTGCTTCGGATTGCCAGTTTAAATTATTGGAATCAACCCGATTATTTGGCTGGCTGGTACCCCGCTGTTGATAAATGCTGGCCAATTGCTATTGCAGATGGTGGTGTAAATAACTTTGATACAGCCAAATTTGCGATTGATTTAACACGTTTTACTGACCATAATTATACTTACGGTGGTAAATTTAGTCTAGCCTTGCAAGGAACTGATACCATTCTACTATGTTTTACTGCTTATGTTCCCGGCCCGGGAGAAGATGGAGTGCCAGGCACTCCTGGTGCTCCTGGAGAAGATGGCTCGCCAGGAGGAAAAGGCGGGCCGGGCGATAGTAACCTTGGCATATTGCCTGGCGCTGGTGGCGTTGGTGGCGCCGGAGGGCCTGGAATGCCCGGAATAGGTTTGGAACCGGGCGATGGCGGCCCTGGTGGTCCAGGTGGTGACGGCGATGTAGGTCAAGATGGAGGTCCTGGAGGACAAGGTGGTGCCGGTGGACATGGAGGCTACGGACAAGCTGGTGGACAAGGTGGTCCTGGTGGCCCTGGTGGAAGTGGTGGTATTAACGGAAACGGTGGTGTTGGCGGCCCTGGTGGCCCTGGTGGTTCTGCCGGGCCAGTGCTTCCCCCATCGATCACTCCTCCACCTGGCCCTGGTGGCCCGGGCGGCCCTGGTGGTCCGGCGGGTACGCCAAGTAGCCCAAATACTACCACCCCGGGTAGTAATGGCCCAAATGGCCCTAATGGAGGAAATACACCCTCATCACCAAGCACTAATCCAACTACTCCTGGTAGTCCACCAAGTCCGGGACCTGGGGGATCAAATTCGAATAATTCGGGTAATAATAACAACCAGAATATCAACGATAACCCAAATCCAAATTCAGGCCCCTCTAATTCGGGAATCCCATGCAATAGCGCTGATGATGCGGAACAGGAGTTTTGCAATAAAATTTTACCAGCGGTTTCATGTGGATGGGGAGCACTCGGTTGTGTTGGATTCCTGGCTGGTGCAACTGCCGCTTCAGGAGGGACTCTTACATGGTTAACAGGAACTATTGGAGTTGCAGGATGTGTTGCTGCTCTTTCGACCTGTATAAAACACGTAACAGGAGTTGATATCGGGGTACCGAAAGGTGTATCCTTGATTGGATGCCTTGGGGATCCGGGGAGTTTTGCAATTTGTGTACTCGAAGAGATTTGTAGTGCAGTTGTCAAATCGTGCGATCCCAATGATATCATAGGGCCTAGGGGATATGGTGCCGGCAGGTTTGTGGCTCAAAATGAACTATTACCCTATACAATACGTTTTGAAAATGATGCAGAATTTGCAACTACTGCCGCACAAAGGGTAGAAATTAAACAAGTTATTCCGCCTACCCTGAATCCGCTTTCTATTCGATTATCTACGTTTGGTTTTGGAGAATACATATTTAATGTTCCTGAGAATTCTGCCTCCTACTTCCAAGTACTTGATATGCCCGACAGTTTGGGATGGGATCTTGAAGTTACAGCTGGAATAGATATTGTCGACAACGAAGCCTTCTGGATTTTTCAGACTATCGATCCAACAACCGGGCAACCTCCTGTTGATGCCTTAACCGGGTTTCTTGCCATTAATGATTCAACAGGATCAGGAGAAGGATTTGTTGGATACACAGTATTGCCAAAAACCAATACCCAAACTGGAGATACTATCTTTGCCGAGGCCGAAATTGTTTTCGACATTAATGATCCAATTCTTACTCCGCTGATATTTAATACTATCGATGCCGGAATGCCTTCCAGTACAGTGGATGCATTACCCCAAATAAGCGATAGCACGACAATATCAATAGATATTATTGCTGCTGATGACCAGGGTGGATCAGGGATTCAGTCCTACGAATTATATTATTCCGAAAATGGCGGCCCCTGGATAATGCACAAGAATTTCCAACTGGGCGAACCTGTTTCTTTCACCGGATTGAACAATGCTAGTTATGGCTTCTTCTCACGTGCAATGGACAATGTTAATTACAAAGAGCCTATTAAAAACTATGCCGAAGCAACCACCATTATCAATCCATCTGGCCTCTCGTTAGGAGGCATTGTCTCTTATGACAATACGGCAAACACACCTATCCAAGGGGCTATGATCGTAGCCAAAGATACACTTGGCAACCCTGTTGATACGGCTTTTAGCGATAATATTGGAAACTATTACTTCTCGGCTTTACCACCCGATAACTATTCACTCGAAACCAGCTTTAATGAACCATGGGGTGGCGGAAATGCAACCGATGCACTTATTATTAACAAGTTTACAGTTAGTGCTTACACATTGTCGGATTTCAGGCAGTTGGCAGCCGATGTAAACGCGAACACTATTATCAATGCCACCGACGGTTTGTTGATCAAGCGAAGGACCATTGGCAGCATAAGCTCATTTCCATCTGGCGATTGGTTGGTCGAGCAACCTGAATTTTTGCTTGATGGCTATACTGTGGTTGATATTGCTGCAATTTGCTTTGGCGATGTAAATGGATCTTATAACCCAGGACTTATTCCTTATTCAAAATCGACATCCGGGAAAGTTGACCTAAGCTCCTGGGGGCAAGTGTCAGCCGTTTCGGGGTCGGAAATTGTGGTTGATATCAGCATGAAAGAAGAACTGGAAGCAGGGGCCATTACCTTGCATATCGATTTCGACGCGGATGTGCTTGACCTACTGAATGTAAGTTCTGAGATTCCAGAGTTAATGTACCATGTAGAAAATGGGGTGCTAAGTATTGCCTGGGAGTCGCTGGAACCTATCATGTTTAGCAACGACGATCATGTATTGAGCCTTCAGTTCAGGGCTAAATCCACTAATGAGTCTATTGTTACCTACTTGTCTGCAATTTATGAAAGTGAATTTGCCGACCGAAATGCAGTAGTTTATCCGAAGGTTACATTGACCTATCCAGAAATCAACATTCTGAAGAAAGGGGAATATGCCTTGAACCACAACTACCCGAACCCTTTCAGCGACTATACCGAAATCAGTTATTCGATGCCCGAAGCAGGCGATGTTCAACTGATGGTGTACAATTCGCTGGGCGAGTTTATCGGGATATTGGTGAACAAGCACCAGGAGGCAGGTCATCACAAAGTCCGCTTCGATGGCGGGGATCTGGCCTCGGGTATTTACCAGTACAAAATTTCGATCAATGGAGAATCTCAGATGTTCAGTAAAACGAACATGATGATGATTAATAAATAGGGGGAGCAGACCGGGGCTATTTTGAGGATAGTCCCGGTTGTTTTTCTTCCTTTGCTAATAAGAAAATTATGTTTTGAAAATGGTCATACTTAGATTTGATTTCAAAAGGATGGGTACAAATTGCACCTACCCTTTTATTAATACATGAGACATTGAAAACAGGATAGTGAAAAGGATTACTTTCATATTGTTTTTATTGCTGATCGCAAATTATCTTTTTGCCCAGAACTACGGACTGTCAATAGGCAGTGCCACAGGCTGTGATGGCGATGCCATCGAGATTGACGTGACAGCAAACAACCTGAATACGATTGGCGCAATCACCCTGTTTATTGAATACATGCCCGATAGGCTTGTATTTGACACGCTCACTTCCCTTCATCCTATGCTTGCAGCCATGATTTACAATGATGTTCAAGGGGGAACCCCACCTGCTTCCATAGGTAAAATAGGTTTTGCCTGGAGTGGGTTCAATCCGGCCAACTTGGGAAACGATATAATTTTCAAACTTCATTTTAGCTTTATCGGCCCCACTGCGGAAATAGGCTTTTCATCGGCTTGCGAAATTGTCGATACATCAGCAACCATACTTCCTGTCACTTATTCCAGTGGGCAAATATCCTATAGCGATACCGTTGAGATATTAGCCCAACCTCAGCCTGAAACCATTATTGACAATGGCATTGCTCTTTTTTCAATCAATACTGTCAATGTAAATTCCTTTTCATGGCAGATGCTGGATAATGGGATTTGGCAAAATCTAAGCGACAATGTGGTCGTTTCCGGATCATCCTCCCCTACCCTAAGCTTATATAATCCTGGCCTTGACTGGAATGGTCGGTGTTTTCGTTGTTACCTCGAAGGTTGCAACACAACCTATTCCGATTCTGCTTTGCTCCAGGTATTCCTAGGCATCGATCTAAGGGACGAGACTACTTTTGATTGGGAAATAATTCAATCGCCTGAGACTTCCTCCATTAAGGTTAACTCAACAAGCGAGGGTAATTTATCGCTGTCTTTGGTTACTTTGGATGGGAAAGCAGTAGAAAACATATTTTCAGGAAACATCCATGTTGGACTATACGAATTCAAAATATCGACAAAACCTAAGAATACTGGCTATTATTTCCTTAAGCTGGATTTCTTGACAACAGAACAAATAATTCATCAAACAAAGAAATTGTACTTACAAACCCTATAAAACTTTAGCCAAATGAAAAAACTTATCTTATTCCTAATAGTGACCTCAAGTAGTTTTATGCTGTCGGCGCAGAGTGTTAGCGTGGATCATTACAATGTCAATCAAGGAACACAGGTGTTGGTTCCCATCAACCTGACTAATTTAACCGATGTGGGTGCCATTACCCTATTCCTCACCTTCGATAATACGGTGTTGGAGTACGACACGGTCTTAAACATCAATAGTAATTTTTCTGGTCTTTTGTTTAATAACATGGGCAACCAGCAAATCGGGATGGCGTGGAGCGCTTTTCTCTCTGGCGTGACAATTACCTCGGAGCAACTGTGCGAAGTGCGTTTTAATTTCCTGGGCGGAGCTTGCGACCTTACCTTCCCTGCAAGCTGCGATATCGCCAATTTTACCTCAACGAATACGATGTCCATAAGTTATGTGGATGGGAGTGTAAGTGAAACCATAGTTGCATCCATCTCGGGGCTTGGCACTGCCTATTGTCAAGATGCGCCAACCATTAACCTGCTAGGTTCGCCCGAAGGGGGTATTTTTACAATCAATGGAAACATAGCTACCTCTTTTCAGCCTGGAGTTTTACCTCCAGGAACATATTCTGTGGACTATACAGTGGTCAATGCGTATGGCTTTGGCGACACAGCAAGCCAGACAGTGATTTTGCATGAGGCACCTACGTTAAGCATCCAAACGCAGGATGTGCTTTGCTTTGGACAATCTACCGGTGAAGTTACAACGCTTATTACGGGGGGAACATCTCCATACTCATATACATGGTCCGATGGCCAGACTTCAGCAACAGCAACCAACCTAGTGGCGGGGAGCTACAGCCTAATACTGACCGATAGCAATGGCTGCGAAGACAATGCCAATTTCGGAATATCCCAGGGCACCGAAATTTTGATTGATGTGACCGTCACCCACGTTTCCCAATTCGGGGCAGGCGATGGGGCTGTTGACCTGACTGTTTCAGGAGGCAACCCGCCATATTCCTACTTGTGGACGGGGGGATTTACAACCGAAGATCTCAGCAACCTCGATGGTGACTTATATGGGCTTACGCTTATTGATGCCTCGGCCTGTGAAGTGGAAAGTGAAGCATTGGTCAGAATCCATTCATCACAACAATTGAGTTTTCCCGCTCAGTGGAGCATGTTTTCATTTAATATAGAGCCTTACGAGCCTTCTGCCGACAGTGTGCTTCAACCCATATTGTCGAACATCCAAATTGCAAAAGATGAAACTGGAAATGTATTTTGGCCAACATTTAACCTGAACCTTATTGGCGATTTTCAAATTGAAGAAGGCTATCAGATAAGGTGTAATGTGCCGTCTACTTTAACCTGCTACGGGTTTTACCTTTTCCCTGAGGAAATACCAATACCCTTAGCTTCGGGCTGGAGCTTGTTTGGTTACCTTCGTACTTCCAATCTTGCTACCGGAATTGCTATGTCCACAATAAATTCCAACATAGTGCTTATGAAAGATGGGGCGGGACATGTGTATTGGCCCATATTCAATCTCAACTTAATTGGGAATATGATACCCGGCCAGGGCTACCAGATAAAAATGAATGTAGCCGATACGCTGGTGTACCCTCCGAATTAGGTTAATTTTGGTTTATTGAACATGTCTGAGTTTTTATTTGCACGATGATTTTTTATTGTTTTCGTGGCGATGATTTTCCTTATTTTAAAAGTTGTGTGTATTGAAACATTCGTTACCTTTGGTGAATATTGAAAAGCAAGATGAAAAAATCATTCTCAATTTATAGGATAAGCAAATAAATTAATCAACTAAAAAAAATTCCATGAAGACAAAATCAATTTTAACCAATTTGTTAACAGTTATTATGTTGATCACATTTTTACTATTTGTAAATGGGTCAATACATGCTCAACAAGATCCACAGACAACTGAAACAACGCATACACCCCAAATATTTATAGGCTTAGGTCTGGGTTTAAACGAATATGGACTGGGTGGCTGCATGGAGATTCCGATTGTAGATAGGCTCAGTATATATGGGAATGCTGGATTAGGAGGATGGGGGTGGAAACTAGGAGCAGGAATTAGTTTCTATCCATCAAAAACTCCATATAAATCGTCATTTGGAATTGGGTATGCATCTGCTTCAGGTTTGAAAGACTTTGAAACAGAATTACCTGTAGAACCCAATGATCAAAATAAAAAAGTCACTCTTGACTTAAATCGTGTAGGAACTATAAATCTGGTTTATTCCTATAATTTTCACTTGGGACGAAAAAGCAAGTTTGTACTCAGCACAGGTTATGCAATACCAGTAACAAATAATGCTTATGAATTAAAGTCAACTGGAGTAATACTTTCTGAGACAGCAAAGCAAGCTCTTGTCATAATTCAACCAGGGGGATTGATACTGGGATTCAAATTTCTTTTTGGGGTAGATTAGAATTTGAAAATAGAAAATTTACCCAAATCCGTTTACCGTCACGGCTGTCTTATATTTTGCAGAGGCAAAAAAGTAAAAAGCCCCTTGATCCGTGCAGTACAATAAGCAAGGCACTGTATTTTGACCTTGCTAATTTACAATATTCAACAACATTAATTAACTGATATGTTATCTTTGCATTTCCCGTTGAATTGGAAACTGTGCAATTTGATTGAAAGTACAAGCCAGATGGGTTTATTACTAATTTTTGGGATATGAAGATTGAAAGCATTAAGCTGAAAAACTATAAGGCTTTTCAGGATTTGGAAATAAGCAATCTACCTGAATTAGCCATTTTTGTGGGTGCAAATGGGTCAGGTAAAAGCACTCTTTTCGACGCACTTGGTTTTTTAAGCGATTCTTTAAATAACAATATACGGCAGGCATTATTAAAGCGAGGGGGTTTTAAGGAAGTAATTAGCCGGGGACAAAGTGGATTGATTGTAATCGAGTTACAATTTCGCTTGGTAATTGCAAAGAAAAACAGATTGGTTACTTATCGTTTGGAAATTGGTGAAGAAAGCGGCAAACCCTATATCGAAAGAGAAATCCTCAGATACAAAAGAGGTGCTTATGGTTCACCCTTTCATTTTTTGGATTTTTCAAGAGGGACTGGTTATGCCATTACAAATGAAGAGGATTTTGACAAGCCAGATGAGGAATTAGAGAGAGAGGAGCAGGTCCTGGGTTCGCCCGACATTTTGGCTATCAAAGGTCTTGGACAGTTTGAGAGGTTTAAAGCAGCAAATGCATATAGAAATTTCATCGAGAACTGGCATGTTTCCGATTTTCATATTGCCGCCGCTCGTCCCAGCAGAGAAGCTGGTTATGCTGAACATCTGTCGCCAACTGGTGAAAATCTGCCCTTGGTAGCACAATACATTTATGAGAACCACCCACAAATTTTCGATCAAGTCCTGGATAAGATGAAAGCGAGAGTACCAGGCATCAGTGATGTGAAAGCCGAATCAACAGTGGATGGAAGAATAGTTTTGAGATTTCAGGATGGATCGTTTAAAGATCCTTTTATTGCCAACTATGTATCGGATGGAACCATTAAAATGTTTGCTTACTTGTTGCTATTAAATGATCCTCATCCCCATCCTCTTTTATGTGTCGAGGAACCTGAGAATCAACTTTACCCAAGTTTGTTGAACGAATTGTTGGATGAGTTCAAGCTCAATGCCCGGAAAGGGGGGCAGGTATTTGTTTCTTCTCACTCGCCCGATTTATTGAATGGCGCGAACCCTGATGAGGTTTTTTGGTTGGTAAAAGAGAAAGGATATACCAAAATTGAAAGGGCTTCGGATCATCCATCTATTGTAAATTTATTCCAGGAAGGCGACAAACTGGGCTATCTATGGAAAGAAAACTATTTCAAAGGAAGCAATCCTAAGTAAGCATGAACCCTAATTTTATAGAGATTTTAGCAGAGGAACCTTCGATGGAAAATTTCTTGCGGGTAATCCTCCCTGTCATTTTACCGGAAGATTATCAACTTGATGTAAATTGTTTCATCCATCCGCACGAAGGCAAAAACCATCTGAAAAAATCAATCCCACGAAAATTGAGAGCTTACCAAAGATCTGGTTATCCTGTCAAAGTCTTAATTATTCACGATCAGGATTCAAACGATTGTTTGCGATTAAAGAATGAGTTTGATGTAATATGCCAGTCAAATATAACGATTCCATATTTGATTAGAATTGCCTGCAGAGAATTGGAAAACTGGTATCTTGGAGATTTCCAGTCTATCGAAAAGGTTTATCCTGAAATAAAAGCCAGCAAGTATGAAAACAAGGCCAAATTCAGAAATCCTGATAATGTTTCTGGATCGCATGAATTGGAACTGATGACAAAGAATTTCACAAAATCATTTGCCTCAAGGGAGATTCCCAAATACATGGATATTCAAAATAACAAATCAAAAAGTTTCAATCATTTTATTACAGGGTTGGAAAAACTTGTTGAGATGTAAATCCCAATAAAAAGATTTCGGGTTTATAAATATTAATGGCTTACCCTTTCAAGCTCCATTAGCTTATCCACCATTTCGGGGTAATTTTTATCCTCCAAGAAATGAAGGTCCGCTGTTCGATTATTCCCAAAATTATAGGTATGGCCCAAGTAATATTTCCATTCGAGAAGATAGGCAGAATAATGTTTTTTTTCTATTGCTCTCACATCTTCTGGTTCGGGGCAATAATCTGGGTATGCTTCGGTAAGTTCAATTTCCGATTTTAGCGAATACACTTTTGCCATGTCCACAAAATTATTCAAATGCCGGTTGAGTAAACTATCCGAAGTGGGAAGAGAACAATACGATTGTTCGTAATCTACTATCACATTGGAGGTAAACCGGGGTTTGTTATCGTAACAGATATAATCGGAGAAAGGAAATAGCTCGATGGCATATTTACTCATTATAGGCCCATCTACACCTGGTGACATATATACTCGAATTTGCACAACAGGGGTTTTCTTTAGCTTTTCGATATTGATTGAAAAACCCGGTTGCCAGGGTTCATACTCAAGCATCGAAAACCACAACTTTCCTGAAGCTGATGAAACTCGTTCGAAGTGCCTGTCAAGGATGGTTTCCTTTTTTGTTCGCTCAATTATATTTTCGTGAGCATAGATATCCTCAAAAAATGGCGACAATTCGCAAAGCATAATATCCTGCAATTTATCCTGGTATTGTTGGGGATAGTCGGGTAGGTTAAAGTTATTGTCATAATCGAAATTCGAATTCAAAACGCTGGTTGTAATGGCCAGTGTATCTCGATTAGCTGTTTCAAATTTGTAGGAGTAATCGATATGGGAGTGGCTTAATACAATAGTCCCATCCACCTGGTCGAAAAATAATTCGTAGGTCATTTTTAATGAATCGACCAGCCTGCCATTCGATTTGGGTATGATGGGCTTCCTTTCGTCAGGCAAAAAAACTTTTGTGCAACTAACTTTCATTACCTGCAAACTACTGTCGAGAACCAACTGACCATAAAAGTTTGCATCTTTTTTCGATTCAAATCCAATAATAGAAATTCCGTTGCCATTCAGGTTAGGGGGCACAAAGCTAAACGAGAATGTTTGTTTTAGTTTACGTGCCGAAGTGAAATGAAAAGGCATATCTGGAAAATTAAAGCCCTGGTTTTCCCGTCCGAACAGGCTAATGAGTTTTAGTATGGGTGACAAAAATGTGGTTGCAAAATAGGCATTTTGATTTCCCGGCAGACTGGCGAACCGGTGCGAGCCAGACTTAAATTGGATATCGTGAATACCATTCACTGAGGTTTGGATGTTGTAAAAGCCCTCGTAAAATTCAATTGGCTGGCCCTCGACAAAAGAATAAAATCGAAAAAAGGATTTACCGGTTTTTGATTTCCGCTGAAACCGATTATTGACCTTTCTTGCTTTCATGATCAATTCAGCAATGTAATCGTTGTAGAAGACACTCACATCCCCAATCACAATGGAGGAAGGACGAAGCCGGATTTGAATTGGTGAATGATCATTCTGACAATTAAAACGGATGGTTTTATTTTGATAACCAAGATAAGTGACTTCAATGTCAACCAAACATTCCGGGCTTTTAAAAGAAAAAAATCCATCGGCATTACTTACCGTACCGATATTTGCACCCACTTTCGAAAGGGCTGCAAACGGAAGTTTTTCTCCGGTTTCTTCATCAATAATTTCACCATTGAAAACATGCTGACCAAAAACAATATTGGCAATTAAATTCAGCAATACAATATACAACCAGCGATTTTGAATTCTCATTTGGTGGCAATATTTTAGTTTCATTTTTTTTCGATTTGGTGATGCAAAATATGAAAAATTCAAATAAAGCCAACAAATTAAAAAAGCCACAGATTATTTTGTGGCTTTCAATTCTATTTTCAACAAAAAATTGAGGGCAGACTATTTATCAATAATCATGCGAATCAAGAGTTGAAATTCAATTGTCACGAAGTGATTAAATCTCAATAACCGTGGGCGATAGCCCACGGAACCGGATGCCATAAGACTCCAGCCACGAAGTGGTTGAACTGAATTATTTATGTTCAGCCCACTTCGGGGCTGGATTGTGCTATGCACTTCTACCGTGGGCTTCGCACACGGTTATTCAAATTAAACCCTTTCAGGGCTTTACATAAAATAATAGTTAATGCTTTCAACCCTTGATTCGCATTAATCATTAGATAATAACCATTTCTCCTAGTTCACCTTAAATGTAGTATCACCATTTTTAAGGAAGTTCACTATCTGGTTTGCCCCTGCAATCCCGGCGTTGATGTTGGCCTCTTCGGTTTGGGCGCCCATTTTCTTGGGTGTGAAGAAAAAGCGGCCGGCATATTTGGTTGCTATGTCAGCGGCGCAATCGGGAGCAATGTCTGAAATATACTGGAAGTCGGGACGATCGGCAAAAACTTTCATTAAGCCAGCCTCGTCAATAACTTCTTTGCGGGCTGTGTTCACCAGGCAAGCACCCTGGGGCATCGACATCAACAAACTGTGGTCGATCGAACCTTTTGTTTTTGCGTTGGCTGGGATATGCAGCGAAATATACTGGCAGGTTTTGTACAGTTCTTCCACCGAATCCACAACTTTTACGCCGTCCTTTTCGATATCAGCTTTTGCGACAAAGGGGTCGAAAGCATAAATTTCCATGCCAAATCCTTTTGCGATTTCGGCCACCAATTTGCCCACGTTCCCATACGCATGGATACCCAGGGTTTTTCCCTTAAGTTCGGTGCCTGATGAGCCATTGTAATTGTTGCGGGCCATCAAAACCATCATCCCAAGAGCGAGTTCGGCCACTGCATTGGAGTTTTGACCGGGTGTGTTCATGGCCACAACCCCTTTTTCTGAGGCGGCTTCCAGGTCTATGTTATCGTAACCTGCCCCGGCACGGACAATAATTTTCAGTTTTTTCCCACTTTCGATAACCTCACGGGTAGCTTTGTCACTGCGGATGATCATAGCATCGGCATCAGCCACCGCCTTTTTCAAATCTTCCACGCTGGTATATTTTTCGAGGAGGGCCAACTCGAACCCGGCACCCTCAACAACCTTTCGAATCCCGTCGACTGCGGCAGGGGCAAAAGGTTTATCGGTAGCAACTAATACTTTAGTCATAATATTTTCTTTTAAGTTCAATACTTGCGTTTATTCTGTTAGACAAAATCCCAAGTTTCAAGATCCAAATCGCAAATAAATTCCAATTTCATAAGCACCAAAATTCAAACAGTTAGAAATTTTGAATTTGGAATTTATTTGTTTTTTGTGATTTGCTTTTTGTGATTTATTATAGCTTTTATCTATGCATTGTTGGCTTCAAACTCCTTCATTGCATCCACCAAGGCTTGCACATCTTCAATACTGGTTGCATTATAGGTACTTGCCCTGAATCCGCCAACTGAACGGTGCCCCTTGATGCCTACACAATTTTTGGAAGAAGCAAATTTTATAAATTCACCTTCGAGTTCAGCATATTTTTCTTTCATCACAAAGCAGATGTTCATTAGCGAACGGTCTTCTTTTTCGACAGTGCCCACAAACATATTGCTATCATCGATGGCCTTGTAAAGCAGTTCGGCTTTGGCCTTGTTCAACTTATACATTTCAGTTACACCACCGAGGCTCTTCACCCATTTCAGTGTTTCACGGACAACAAATATAGGCAATACAGGAGGTGTATTGAACATTGACTCGTTTTCCACATGGGTTGAATACTTCAGCATGGTTGGGATAATCCTGTCAACCACTTTGTCGAGAAGGGAGTTCTTGATGATCACAAAAGTAACACCGGCCGGGCCGAGGTTTTTCTGAGCACCACCATAAATCATATCATATTTCGCCACATCCACCGGGCGGCTCAAAATATCGGACGACATATCGGCAATCAAAGGTACTTTACAGTCGTAGTCAACATGGATTTCGGTTCCTTTGATGGTATTGTTGGTCGTAATATGGAAATAGTCGATATCATCAGGCACTTTATAGCCTTTTGGGATATAACTGTAATTTTTGTCTTTCGAGCTTACAATGATGGCTTCACCGTAAAGTTGGGCCTCTTTGTAGGCTTTGGTCGACCAGGTTCCTGTATCGAGATAAAAAGCTTTTGTGTGGAGGAAATTATAAGGGATCATGGCAAACTGGAGGCTTGCCCCACCACCCAGGAACAATACCGAGTAGCCTTCGGGGATGTCAAGTACCTCTTTGAACAGCGCAACGGTTTCATCAAAAATTGCGATAAACTCTTTTCCTCTGTGGGAAACTTCCATTATCGATTGCCCAATCCCGTCGAGATCGAGAACTGCTTTGGCGGTGTTTTCGCGGGCAGGGTCGGATAATACACAAGGTCCGGCATTAAAAATATGTTTTCTCATAGTCATAAATATTTAGTTATTCTATTAGATCATCAGCTTTTATTTTCCCTACAAATCTAAGAGGAATTTTCAGAATAATAAATGATAAAAGACAGAAATGTTTCGGGTTTCAGGCTTCGAGTTGTTTATGCTGAAGCGGAGAATGATAAGGTTTCGTTTTTTTTTGTAGAGACGCAATTTATTGCGTCTTAAACTGATAAATGTTTCTCAATTAGACGCAATAAATTGCGTCTCTACATTGTCTTCTGACTGAAGACTAGCGACTGCCAACTATCCCCCCACCTCCATCCATTCTGGCATTGGCCGGGCAGTTGCTTTGCTACCATAAAAGAGATCATCGAGATGAATGGCTAGACGGCGAAACAAAGGGTTGTTTTTAATTCCCCATCGGATCAGGTTGTGCAAAGCACTATTAGGGTGTGAGTATGGGCAAACTTTTATACATTGTGCGCAGTCGGTTCCGGTGTTACACCAAAACGAAAAGCAGGCATCACTGTTTATTTTCCACCGTAAGCTACCCGATTCTTCATCCCTGTCGCCAAAGGGGATGGCCTGGGAGGGGCAGTTTTTTGCACATTTCTTACACAATCGGCAAAAATCAACCATTTCTGTCGATTGAATATCTTTCGATATTATTAAAGGAAGATTGGTTGAAATGGCAGCAATCCTTACCCTGGGGCCAAGTTTGGGGGTCATTAAAATTCCCATGCGCCCTATTTCGCCCAAACCGGCATCGCGGGCCGCAAGAGGGCAAATTATTTCATAATTCCCATCGATGTGTGCACGGGCTGAGTGTCCCAAATTGCGGATAAAGGCAGCTACATTTACAGCCATAACCCCTGAAGTAAGGTATATATGCGACGACTCCATCATCGTTGGGCCTCCGGGTGCAAGGTCGATCATTTCCTTGTCCATTTCAACCGTAAAGACAATTACATACTTGTGGTTTAGGTCGATCTTTTTTCCATAGTCGAAAGTTTTTCCCGACCGCTTATAGATATGGTAGTCTTTTAGTTCGCATACGCCCACACTGTGCGCTCCCTGTTTTTTCAACCAGGTTTTCAGGAACTTGCTTATTTGAGCTGGATTGAGTTCTTTTCTATCTTCGTCGACACTGCCAACCGCATGAGGTCTCAAAAGTCTTACCGTTTCAAAATTAGCCTCTGCAGCATTGAAAGAGGCGATGTGGTATTTCTTGGCTTTGGGGCTTAAAAGACCAGGCATATTTCGTTGATGATCATCAATCTTTTTGTTTGCGGGGTTGTCGTTATAATAGGCATTGAAATTTGGTGTGTCCGGCTTTAAGCGATGCCTGGCAAATTGTATGTCACGTTCGTCGAAACGCTTTTCCGGGTATATTCTTTGGATGTTTTTTAATCCTGAAATAGGAAATCCAACCAGAATTAGAATCAAGGTAAAAACGACCCCTATCAAATAACCCAATGGCCCGGAGAAAGAACCAGAAAATAGAAAGATCAAACAACTTATCAGAAGAAAAAGAAATGAAAAAGCAAAAAACAGTAGGGTTGCCCGCCTTTCTTTTTCAACAATAGAAACTATCCCAGCGTACAAAAAAGACACACCTCCGCCACAAAAAATCAGCAATGAAAGAATAGCGGGATAGGATTCCATATTATCTATCTAAAAATTACAATACAAGAATACATATTCCTTCAATAGGATATGTTCAAAAATAGACCAATCGGTCTATTTTATTTTAGTTCCAAATAAGGACGTTCTCAGTCGGGAGTCTTCAGTCCTCAGTCGCAAAAGGCAATTAGCAGTTGGCAGTCGGCAGTCTCCAGTAAAAAAGAACTGATGACTGATGACTGAACCCACTCAATTCCCCAACTTTGCCCATGTCGCAAAGAATGGTTTCTTTTGCAGGCTTAAAAATTATCAAAAGAAAAAACAATGGAACTTCCGAAAATTATTCTGAAATCAGGCAAAGACATATCCTTGCACCGCAAACATCCCTGGATTTTTTCGGGTGCCATCAAGAAAATGCACGGCAATCCCAACGAAGGTGATTTGGTGGAATTATATGACAATCACGACAATTTCATGGCAGTGGGCCATTATCAGATTGGGTCGATTGCTGTGCGTGTGTTGAGCTTTCAACAGGAAAAAATTGACATTGATTTTTGGGTTAACCGTATCGAGAAAGCTTTCCGGCTGCGAAAGGAATTGGGATTGCTGAAGGAGGGCTACAATACCATTTTCCGGCTGGTACATGCCGAGGGCGACAACCTGCCTGGATTAATAATCGATTATTATGCAGGCACTGCTGTTGTTCAGATGCACTCGGTGGGGATGTTTGTGGCGAAAGATGAAATTGTTGAAGCCCTTAAAATTGTATTGGGCGAAAAGCTACATGCCATTTATGAGAAAAGCTCGGCCACTCTTCCTTTTAAAGCCGACATCGAACCTGTAGATGGATTTGTATTTGGAGGCCCTGTCGAAACTGAATTGTACGAATATGGGAATAAGTTTCTGGTTGATTGGGAAGGAGGGCAAAAAACCGGTTTCTTCATCGATCAGCGCGAAAACAGGAAACTGGTCGAATTTTATTCGAAAGATCGCAAGGTGCTGAATGTATTTGGTTTTACCGGAGGATTTTCGGTTTATGCCATGCAAGGTGGGGCAAAGTTGGTACATTCGGTCGACAGTTCAAAACCGGCCATCGACCTGACCAATCAAAATATTGCGCTTAATTTTGAAGATACTTCGAGGCACGAGGCTTTTGCTGTCGATGCTTTTAAATTTCTCGATGACATTGAGGGTAAATATGATTTGATCATTTTAGATCCCCCGGCTTTTGCCAAGCACAACAATGTTTTGCACAATGCCCTCCAGGGCTACAAAAAACTCAATGCAAAAGCAATTGAGCAGATTGCACCAGGTGGAATTATTTTTACTTTTTCGTGTTCGCAGGTGGTGAGCAAGGACAATTTCCGCAAGTCGGTGTTTGCGGCAGCGGCCAATAGCGGCAGGTCTGTCCGCATCCTTCACCAGTTGACACAACCTGCCGATCATCCTGTGAATATTTACCATCCTGAAAGTGAGTATTTGAAAGGATTGGTGTTGTATGTGGAGTAGTTGCCAGTTGCCAGTTGGCAGTTGGTAATGTAGAGAGGCAATTTCTTGCGTCTTTTTCTTAGCCTATTTTTACTATTGAGACGCGATAAATCGCGTCTTTACTGGCAGCACACAGTCTCCATTCTCCAGTCCTGTCCATTCTTCAGCAACCAGCAACCAGCAACCAGTCGCAGCGGAGATCCCGATAGGAACGGATCAGGGCAACCACCACTCCGATCCCAAACAATCAATAAATTTTTGATCCAATAGGTTGATTCATCGGTAAAATATTTAATTTTGTGCCAAATTGGAGTACTTAAAAATGATATTTTTCACTAATCTGTTAAATGATTAATAATTATTTAGATGCCTGCTTACCTTTTGGAAATTAAGGGTACTTTTATGTTTTGTTTTAAGTAGAGGTATTTGAACCTTTTAATGAAATTTACGTTTAAATCATAGTGCCGGGTCTTTTATGGAGAAATTCTACATAAAATCATTGATTTTCATCGCTTTAGTCATTTTTTTATTCGTAAAGGATGGCTTTAGCGGAGCTATTGAATTTAATGCAATAGGCAATATAGATTTGCCTGTTTTGTCACCCTCTCCCAAACTTTCCGAACATCGTGCAAACGAATTCCTGCCGGGAACAAAAAACGATTCCTCTTCCGAAGAAAAAAACAAAGCCACAAAACCTGCCCCAAATACTACTATAACCAATGTGGTAACAGATGCTTCATGCTTTGGCATGTCCGATGGGGCTATTAATATTACGGTAAGCGGTGGAGCTACTCCGTATGGCTTCAACTGGTCGAACGGAGCCACAACTCAAAATATAAACAACCTGACTGCCGCCTCCTATACGGTAAGTGTATGGGACGGGACTTGGACAATAGCAAATTTTTCAGTTAACGAACCGCCCCAAATCCTGGTCAATGTGTCCTACTCCAATTACAATGGGGCTGGGGTAAGTTGTTCATCTTCCACCAATGGATGGATCGACCTAAGCGTTTCGGGTGGGGTCCCTCCCTATCAATACGCATGGAACGGTGGTCAAACAACCCAAGATCTGGCGAACCTTCCAGGGGGAATTTATGATTTTACCATTACCGATGGTATTTCGTGTGAGGTAATGACCAGTTCGAATGGCAATATTTCGGGCATCCCGTTTATCTGGTCGTATGTTCAAACTTTAAATTCCCATTCGGTCTTTTTACCCGCCAACAAAATCAAAATCGATGGCACGGTTATCAGTATAGGAGACATGGTTGGGGCTTTCTTCGAACAATCGGCCGGGGTATATATGTGTGGGGGGTATAGTGAATGGACAGGTGCTGTGAACTCAGTTGCCCTATGGCCCGACGACAACCTTACTATGATAAAAGATGGATTCTTGCAAAGCGACAGTATTTATTGGAAGATTTGGCGGGCATCCGACAGCACCATCTTCAATGCCAAGCCCTATTATTTGCCACTAAACAATTTCGATGGAAAGTTCTATAATAATGGTATGACCTTAATCGACTCCCTTATTGCCGATTATGATGAAAACTCACTCCCTTCTATTGTGTTGCCCGAACCCTTGCCCCTACTTATAAGTGCCGAGCTTTCGGATTATGGTGGATATGGGGTAAGCACTGCCGGGGCCAACGACGGATCCATCGAGCTTACCGTTGAAGGAGGCACCACACCTTATACTATTATCTGGTCGACGGGTCAATTCGGGGCGATCTTGCAAAACCTTACTGCCGGTTCCTATACAGCTACGGTTAGCGACGTGAACGGTTGCAGTATTGTTGAAACCTATATTCTTACACAATTGCAAAGCATTACATTAACCCCAACTTTTCAACATGTTTCCTGCTTTGGGGTTTCCGATGGGGCGATCAACCTTAGCGTTTCAGGGGGTGCCACACCCTATACTTTCAGTTGGTCCAATGGCGCGTCTACTCAAAACATTTCGGGGTTGGCAGCCGGTTCCTACGAAGTTTTCATTGTTGACGCGAATAGCCAAATCATAATTGGATCATATATTATCAATCAACCACCCAGTTTAGGACTTATACCGAGCTATTCCGATTTTAATGGATTTGGGGTGCCCTGTTCGAACGACGCACTGGGTTGGATAAGTGTTGATGTAAACGGAGGCACTGCGCCCTACCAGTTTCTGTGGAGCACCGGGGCTACTATAGATTCTGTTTTTTTACTTCCGGGTGGCGCCTATAATCTCACGGTTATTGATGCAGATGGATGCATGGTCAATACTACATCGAATACAATTGAAACAGGGGTGGCTTTTAATTGGTCGTGGCAAAATACCGGGAATAATCAGTCTGTCGCAATACAGAACGTAGTTAAAATAAACAATGCTTTGGTCTCCAATGGCGATATGATTGGTGCATTTTACGAGCAATCCCCAACAATCTTTCTATGTGCAGGTTTCGACTTATATAATGGAATGGCTATAGGATTTCCAATTTGGGGCGATGATCAATTAACTACAGTGAAGGAAGGCTTTGGCGCAAACGATAGTGTGTATTGGAAAATATGGAGAGCTTCGGATAGTACAATTTTTAATGCAGTACCCTATTACACACCTCTCCCAGGCAACAATGGCTATTTTGTAACCAATGGCCTTATGGTCATCGATTCGCTTATTGCTACCTTTGATGAAAACTCCCAATCTTCCTTTGTGCTTACGGCCCCACCTTTAATACAAGTGTCCGCTTCGTTGTCGAATTACAATGGATATAACATAAGTACTTATGGTGGTTCCGATGGAAGCATCGATGTATTTGTACATGGAGGTGCGCCACCCTATTCATATACGTGGATTCAATCTGGATTATCAGGTACCAGTGTTCAAAACCTAAGTGCAGGGACTTATGGTATTTATGGTAGCGACGCCAATGCCTGCCCTTATGTTCAAAATTTTCTTTTGACCCAACCAGCCCAATTGCTCCTTTTCCCCGATGGGTTCCCAGTAACTTGTTATGGCGGCAGCGATGGTTCCCTCGAACTCTTTTTATATGGAGGTATTGCGCCCTATAAGGTGGATTGGTGGGATGGTAGCACCGAAATAATTAATGTAAGTACTACTGTCACAAAAAATAATCTACACGCCGGGAATTATGGGGTAACTGTAATGGATGCAAGTGGCTGGCCGGCACCGGCACCAAGAAATTGGTACGATGAGGTAACAGGTTCGGACCATAGCCTGTTAATCCCACTGGGAGTGCCAATAACCTTAGATGGTGTACCTATTGCAAATGGTGATTATATCTCCGTTTATTATGATTCATTAGGAACATTAAGAAGCGGTGCACTAGGAATTAACAATACAAATTTAACTTCTGGCATAGGGTTGTTTTATGAAGGACCATCAAATAGCTATCAAATTACTGCACGAGGAGAAGATAATAATCCGTTTATTGAATTTGGTTTTAATACAAATGAAACCTTCAATTGGAGGCTTTGGAGGGCAAGTGATTCTTTGCTAATTCCATTGACCCCGGTATTTGAAACCTTTTCCCCGGATGGTAATAATTATGGGAACAATGGATTGTCTGTTATTCAATCCCTCACTGGTTCAATTTGGGAATCGTTTCCGGGAGCAGTGGATTCTGCAATAATTATGGTCACTCAACCCGATCCCATCGAAATGGTTGTAGTTAATAATTCTATTGACTGTTCTGCTTCTGCACCAAACCCCTTATCATCGGGGGTATTGGATATTCTGATTACAGTGGGCAACCCGCCTTATACTTTCAACTGGTCTAATGGGGAAACCTCACAAAACCTTATCAATCTTCCCTCCGGGAATTATTTTGTAACAGTTACCGATGCAATCGGCTGTACGAGAAAGTTCAGTGAGACAGTCTTTATAGACACTGTCCCTTCTTTTACCTTGCCTGCAGATACAGCGATTTGTGCAGGGGAAAGTTATACTTTGGCCCCAATGCTTGACAATCAGCTTTGCTATGATTATTGTGACACCTGCAACATTAAAAACTATTGCGAATCCTATGCTGTATTTGATCCCGTTTATAATGGTGCTCCAGATTTTGAAGAATATATTGCCTCGGTTTCACTGGATGGGAACATACAAACAAATGACTCAAGCACTTATTCTGATTACACCAGCTATTCAATGGCTTTGTTGCAAAGAGGGGGTATCTATACACTAATTACTCAAATTGAAGTTGTTGTCCCTGGGCAACAAGAAAACGTATATGCTTTTTTTGACTGGAACAGGGATGGGGATTTTGATGATTTGAATGAAACCCAACCTATTGCTATAAATCAATCGACCAGTTTTATAGATTCAATAAGTGTATTCGTACCTTTTAATTCCTCATTAGGTGAAACTAAAATGAGAATTATTTTAAAAGGGGATTCAATACCTGGTTCGTGTGACGAAAATATTATGTTCGGCGAAGTGGAGGATTACAAAATTGAGATTTACGATGTAATAGCCTGTAACCCCCAGTATAGCTGGACAGGACCATCTGGTTTCACTTCCTCAGCCTCAGAAATAGTTTTGAACAATATTGTTGCAGCCAACCAAGGCACCTATTCACTCAC
Source organism: Bacteroidales bacterium (assembly GCA_021740905.1). Classification (GTDB taxonomy): domain Bacteria; phylum Bacteroidota; class Bacteroidia; order Bacteroidales; family M50B96; genus JAIOYV01. The sequence continues at coordinate 3,428 of JAIOYV010000007.1, read as the reverse complement.
GGTAACTTATCCCAACTCCTGCGAAAGTACCGATAATATGGTGTTGACGGTGAATCAGGGTCTCAATCCTATTACCGGTATTAACTATATTCAACATATAACCTGTAATGGGTATAATAATGGTAGTCTGGGAATTCAAACACATCAGAGTGACAATAATGCATCATTTTTATGGTCAAATGGTAGTACAATAGGAAGTATTGGTAGTTTATCTGCTGGAAATTATTCCGTTACAATTACAAAAGTCAACGGATGTTTTGGTGTATTTGATACAACTATTTTAGAACCACCTGCTGTAAACCTTTCAACCACATTGAACCATGTTACCTGCCCTGGTGGAAATGATGGTTCTATCAACCTAAATGTGTCGGGCGGAGTTCCTCCTTACATTTACAATTGGTCGAATGGGGAGCACACACAGGATATTTCAAACCTTTCTGCCGGGTCTTATAATGTTACTATTATTGATGATTACAATTGCTATACATTTTCTTACAATATCATTACCGAGCCACCTGCTTTCGATTTTAACGAGACCATTCAAAATGTGACTTGCTATGCAGCCGGAAACGGTTCGATCAATCTTACATTCACTGGGGGAACAACACCCTACACTTTTGCCTGGTCGAACGGGGCGACCACCGAAGATTTATCCGGACTTTCCGGGGGAACATACAGCCTTACTGTCACTGATGGGAATGTCTGTGAGGTCACCAACTCGTTTACCGTTTTAGAACCCACAGAAATTGTAGCCACTGAAACCATCCAATATCTTCAATGCTTTGGCGATGGTTCGGGAGGAATTCTTTTAAATGTGTCTGGTGGAACAGCTCCTTATTCTTTTGCATGGTCGAATTCGGCAAGCACACAGGATCTCACAAGTCTTGCAGCAGGCAATTATTCAGTCACCATCACCGATGCCAATAGCTGTTCTGTAAGTTTTACCTATACTGTAAACCAGCCAGACGTGCTTTCAATTTCATACCCCAACAATATTGAAATTGACTGTATCGGGGATAGTACAGGACAGATAAACCTAACTCCTTCCGGAGGTACTTTGCCCTATTCGTATAATTGGTCAAACGGGGAAACTACGCAGGATATCGAAAACCTGTATGCAGGAGATTACCTGATCACCGTAACGGATGCCAATGGATGCGTGGCAAGTGGAACGATTGAAGTGGAAGATGGGAATGTTGTTGTGGATGATACAATCACCACTCCCGTTTCCTGCAACGGCGTGTCCGATGGTTCTATTAATTTTATCATGACAGGAGAACAATCACCTTATATATTTTTATGGTCAAATGGGGCAACTACAGAGGATTTATTGAATATCCCGGCGGGCTCGTATTCAGTTACTATGACAGATGAGCACGATTGCATATACAACTATTCTTTTGTGATAACCGGGCCTGCACCTATTGTGGTTACAGCTACCCCAATTGACAATGCGTGTTTTAGTGATTCAAACGGATCCATTGATATAAGTGTTTCCGGGGGGCCAGCTCCCTATACATTTATCTGGTCGAATGGGGAAACCACCGAGGATATCACAGGACTACTTGCAGGAACGTATACTTTAACTGTGACTGATGCCAGTTCTTGTACAATTACTACAAGCTACACAATCATGGAACCACCAGTCCTTTCTTTATCAAACAGCATTTTCAATATACTTTGCTATGGTGATTCGACAGGCTCGATCGACCTGACTGTTTCAGGAGGGGTTTCACCTTATTCTTTTGGCTGGTCGAATGGCCAAACAACCGAGGATATCAATAACCTGTTGGCCGGCAATTACTCCGTGACTATTACAGATACCAATTTGTGCATTCTTACAGCAAGTTACGTACTTTCCCAGCCCGACTTGCTTTTTATGAATAACACGACCCCATTAAAACCCAGTTGCTTTGGCTCTTCCGATGGCAGTATCAACATCACTGTTTCAGGTGGCACTCAGCCCTACACATTTAGCTGGACAAATGGGGCTACAACCGAGGATATATCGGGTCTGATATCGGGATCTTATACCGTTGAAGTGACCGATTTCAATGGATGCATTACAGGTTCTGTCATTTACGTTGGCCAACCCCAATTGCTTACCTTATCGAATTTTCTAATTACCAATGTTTCCTGTTATGGAGACTCTATCGGATCAATTGATATAACACCAACAGGGGGAACAATTCCCTATTCTTATCAATGGTCAACCGGCAATTCCACACAGGATCTAATTAATCTTCAGGCGGGATTGTACAACCTTACCCTAAGCGATTTGAAAGGCTGTGATAGTATTTTTACGTTTACGGTAACTCAAGGATCAGAAATTATCCTTTCGGCTATTGCCAATCCGGTTGCATGTAATGGAATTTCGACAGGCTCAATTGACTTGACAGTTTCAGGAGGTGTTTCTCCCTATTCGTTTTTGTGGTCGACAGGAATGACTTCGGAAGACCTGAATATGCTCGCAGCTGGATCTTATTCTGTCACTGTCACTGATTCTATTTCCTGCACACAAACCGGTCAATTAACAGTTTCGGAAGCCTCTGAGATTGTTCTTTCTGCTGTTGTCAATCCGATTCTTTGTTTTGGTGACTCAACCGGAGCCATAAACCTATCTGTAAGCGGAGGTGTTTCACCATATACTTTCTTGTGGTCTAGTGGCATTTCAACAGAAGACCTAAACCAGTTGGCAGCAGGTACTTATTTAGTTACAGTCACAGATTTCAATTCTTGCACACAGATCGACACTTTTACAGTTTCTCAACCTCCCAATCTACAGATAATGGCGACTATTGGACCGATTTTCTGTACTGGTGGATCGAATGGTTCGATCAATGTCACTCCATTTGGAGGCACCCCACCTTATACCTACAGTTGGACAGGTGGCTATACGACACAGGATCTTTCAAATTTGTCGGTTGGCACCTATTCGATAACCTTGACCGATGCAAACGGCTGCCAGAAGAGCCAATCAATTTCTGTTCAAGCTATCAGTGCCCTTACGGCTGCGGGTTCAGTTACAGATGTGTCTTGTAATGGCGATTCGAACGGGTCAATTGACTTGTCGGTTTCAGGTGGTACACCCGCCTATGCCTATTTTTGGTCGAACTTGGCAACCTCCCAGGATATTTCAGGACTTGTAGCAGGCAACTATTCCGTGACTGTTAGCGATGCCCATTCGTGTCAATATACTACCGGGTTTGTTGTTACAGAACCTGTCGTCTTGGATGCCACGGCGACCATCACCGATGCCCTTTGCTTTGGGGATGCCAACGGGGCAGTCGACCTGACGGTTACCGGCGGGACTTTGGGCTATTCGTTTGGATGGTCGAATGGCGCAAGCACAGAAGATATTACAAGTTTGCTTGCCGGACCTTATTCAGTAACTGTGACTGACGCCAATGGGTGTGTGTTCATGGCTA
>JAIOYV010000092.1 GCA_021740905.1 Bacteroidales bacterium | reverse complement strand
ATTGCGCTTCAAATTCTTCAACTACATATTCAGCTGCTTTCAGCTCTAAAATAACCAAATCATCAACCACAATATCGGCATAATACTCACCCACCTGGTAGCCTTTGTAATACACTTTTATTTGTTTCTGTGCCTCTACCTGAAATCCCCTTTCTCTCAATTTAAGAAACAGGGAGTTTTGATACACTTTTTCAAGAAAGCCATAGCCCAATTCATTGTACATCAAAAAATGCCTTCAGTATCTTATCGGTTAAATCCTTGTGCAATAGTTCCATAATATTTCATTTTTAAAATCCGTTTTAATCCGCGTTGCTTGCATCCGTCTCATCCGCGTGCCATTTTAATTTTTGAACGCGGATGACGCGGATTTCCAAACGCGGATTATCGCTGATTTTTTATTTGTTTTTTAATCCGCCTTTTTCCGCGTTGCTTGCATCCGTTTTATCCGCGTGCCATCCTTTTTATTTTACATTGCTTTGTTTTAAAGCTTCGTTTGCTTTCATTAGTTCTATTTCCAATTTTTTCGCGGTCGTGATATTTGAGAATGTGATCACTAAGCCATCAATACGGTCGTCTATTGTCCGGTAAGGCATTATCCGTATCGTAAACCATCTTCCATCATTAGTTTCAATGGCGGTTTCAATGGACGCAAGGGTCTTCATTACCCGTTTTGCATGCGTGTCAATTTCAGGGTACTTTAAAGCAGAAACTAAATCTGTAAAGGGGCGACCAATATCTGAATTACGCAGTTTAAAGATGTTGGTTGCCTGGTCGGTGAACCTTCTAATGTGCAATTCTTTATCGAGGAAAAGGGTTGCAATTTCAGTGCTGTTAAGAAGATTTTTCATATCGTCGTTGGCCCTCACAAAGTCGTTTACTTTGCATTGTAGTTCGATATTTACAGTCTGTAGCTCTTCGTTCAGGCTCTGCATTTCTTCTTTCGATGTGGTAAGCTCCTCGTTGGTCGATTGCAGCTCTTCGTTGGTCGATTGCAATTCTTCGTTGGTCGATTTCAACTCTTCCTGCGAGGTTTGCATCTCTTCGCGGGCACTCTGCAATTCTTCGAAACTACGTTGCAATTCGGTCTCCAGTTCTTTGATCCGTTGGCTTGTGCCTTTTTTACCGGCTTGCATGGGCGCATTTACTGGTTCAACAAACGATGGCACATCTGTAAAAACAATAAGGATTGTGCCCCTTATCGTGATGGGGTTGTCGATGCGCTGAAAGGTTACATCGACCCACTGTGTGCCCCCATTGGTGCCCACTTTTATATTGTGTAGGACAACCGTCTCGTCCGTATTTATGGCTTTCCGTAAAGCTCTGGACAATTCGTGGCGCAAGCCGTCGCGGGCCATGGCATGGATGTTCCAGTTGGCTTTGCCGGCAGCCGGTTCGAGGTATTTCCCCGTTCGGCCCGAAATGAAAAGGATATCGCCATCCTGGTTGATAAGCACACTGGGAGGGGCAAAGTGTTGAAGCAATATTTGCTCGGCAAGGGACTGGATGTTGTCAACCGTTTTCAAAGGTGTTTTTTTTACTGATGAAAATGTTTTCTGAGAATGAAAAGAACTTGGGAAATCAATAAGTTCGCGGGTTGTGGCAGTTTCAGCCCGTTTGAAAATCTTCAGTTTTGTATCCCCTTCAACAAAACCTTCCTTGTAAGCCCCCAGTGTTTCGGCCGTGCCCAGCACCATAAGGCCACCCGGACGGAGGCTGTAATGGAACAAGGTGATGAGCTTTTTCTGCAACTCGGGTTCCATATAGATAAGCATGTTGCGGCAGGTCAGCATGTCGAGCTTGGTAAAGGGCGGGTCTTTTATCACATTCTGGGGGGCAAATACCACCATCTCGCGTATACTTGTGTTGATGCGGTAGCCTTCGCCTTCCAAAGTAAAAAAACGGTTTATGCGCCCGGGCGAAACATCGGCTGTAATGTTTGAAGGGAAAAACCCTTTCCGGGCTTTGTCGATGGCATCCTGGTCGAGGTCGGTGGCAAAAATCTGAAAACTAAGATTTTTAGGACCTTTGATTTTTTCTGTAGCCTCTTTAAGGACAATGGCCAGGGAGTAGGCTTCCTCTCCGGTCGAGCAAGCCGGAATCCATGCCCGGATCACATACCCGTTGGGCAGCTTGTCGATAAGTGCCGGAAGGAAAGTTTCCGAAAGTCTTTCCCACACGGCGGTGTCGCGGAAAAAACTGGTCACCCCGATCAGCAATTCCTTGAAAAGTATTTCTATCTCTTTTGGGTTTTCCTGTAAAAAGCGCACATAGTGTTGTATCTTATCGATTTGGTGGATCCCCTTGCGCCTCTCGATCCGACGGAACAGTGTGTTTTTCTTGTACAGCGAAAAGTCGTGTCCGGTGTGTTCGCGCAGCAGGATGATAATTTTTTCGAGATTGCTTGTATTTTTGTGGTCGCTCTCTTTATCGATTTTAGCGACCGGCAGGTACTTTAAGAAATCAATCAGTTTGCCGGGCAAATCTTCGGCAGGGGCCACTATATCTGCAATTACTGCTTCGGTAGCGCTCAGGGGCATCCCATCGAATTTGGCCGTAGCCGGATCTTGTACCAGCACGATGCCATTTTTCTCTTTTATGGCTTTCAGGCCCAGGCTGCCATCGCTGCCCATGCCCGAAAGGATAATCCCGATGCTTTTTTCCTGCCTGTCGTCGGCCAACGAGCGAAAGAAAATGTCGATGGGCAAACGCAAGCCCCGCGATTCGACAGGATCGAACAAGTACAAGGCACCATTTAAAATCGACATGCTCTTGTTCGGGGGGATCACATACACGCAGTTGGGTTTCACTTTAAGCCTATCGCTTGCTTGTTGCACTTTCATATCGGTAATCCGCTGCAAGAGTTCGGGCATAATGCCAACATGATTGGGGTCGAGGTGTTGGATAACCACAAAGGCTATCTCATTGCCATTGGGCATGTTCTGGAAAAACTGCTCCAATGCCTCAAGCCCGCCCGCCGAAGCACCAATGCCAACAATGGGAAAACTGTCGTTTTTTACCTCTGTCGACTTTTTTTGAGATGTTTCTTTCAGTAGCTTTTTGGCATCAGGATTATTGGCTATTGTTTTTTTGTTCGTTTCCATGGCCTCAGAGGGTTTATGTCTTCAATTTTTTTATTGATGCTAATTATTTTCAAGTTCTCATGTAAATCAATGCTTTGTTAAAAATAGGATTGCTCTGATTTTACAATTGTGTGCTTATGAAAGGTGTGAACTGTGGCTCCAATTGTACACATCGCTTTACTATTTATGCTATGCTTTTTTTTTACAATGTTGTCATTGTTTATTGTCACGACAATGTACGATATATTTTGGAAGAATAAAAGCCTTCGTTTTGTTGGCTGATGTCACCGAGGGCTTCGCTCAAAGCGAAACCCTCAGAGTGCCGATTGATTCCACCAATGGCATTGCCCGAATCGAAACCCTCGGTTTGCTGAGGGGCTATATTTTCATACGATGAGGATTCTGATGAATCGGCAATCAACACCTCGGTAGAGGTGGAATAGCGATAGGATCAGAACTCATCATTTGAGCAAATTTTCCTAAAGCAAATCGCAAATAATCTTTTGATTTATCCGAACCTCTAACTTTTACACTTCCATAATATTCATTCTTGAATTGATGTGTTAGGAATATCAGAGAGTATCGAAAAAATATGTCGCTCCTAGCGGAGCTTCTGGGCTTTCGATGGTCATTATTCTATAAATATGCCACTCCTAGCGGAGTTGAGTCTGTAGATATATGCACTTCAATCAGTTCCGTTAGGAACGAAATATTTGTAGTAATTGATTGCGAAACAAACTAAAAGCTCCACTAGGAGCGACATATTGACATGATTATTTGCGATTCCTTCTGAGAATGGATTGACGCTGTAGATTTGGCACTTTATAAAAGTGTAATAATGGATGAAGTATTGATCCCCTATTTTTCAGTAATCACAAATTGAGTCCTGCGGTTCAAAGCCCTGCCTTCTTCGGTGTCGTTGGTGGCCTCGGGCCGTGCTTCCCCAAATCCTTTCGAGCGCATCCTGCTTTGCGAAATTCCATTCAGGAATAAATACTTTTCGATGGCTTTTGCCCGCCTCTCCGACAAATTGAGGTTCAATGCAGGAGAGCCCACATTATCGGTATGCCCCTGGATTTCAATTTTTATGGTCGGGTTTTCTTTCAGGAATTCAATAAAATTATCCAATACCACGCGGCTGGCATCGTCGAACTGATCTGAATTTGTGTCAAATAAAATATTGTGCAGTTTAACAGTTACCCCCACTTCAATTTGTTTTACCTCTATTTCAAGTTCATCTTCAACTTCAAAATCGAAATCTTCGCCAGGCGAAAAGTAGCGCGATGTAAAGGCATAGTCTTTCTTTTTCACGGTCATAATAAACTCCTCGTCGGGTTGATAGGATACGGCTACTGCATATTTCCCCGTCAATTTATCCACCATTCCCTCCGTGACGCGGTTGGAATTGGCCGAGCGCATTTCAACTTTGGCATCGGTCAGTTCGCTCCCTTCCTCATTGACGAGACGGCCTTTCACAAAAAGGACTTTTTCGGGACGTGCCTTTTCGTACAGGTCGAAAGAATAGATGTCCCATCCGCCGGAGCCATTCAGTTTGTTCGACGAAAAATAGGCTTTCCGGCCATCGGTGCTGACAATAAAGCCCAGGTCGTCCTCATCGGTATTTATAGGGTAACCAATATTTATCGGCTCGCTCCAGCCTTCTCCGTTCAACTGCTTGGAAAAATAAATATCGTAACCACCAACCCCAATGCGCCCATCCGATGCAAAATAGAGGGTTTTGCTGTCGGAATGTAAAAAAGGTGATTTGTCGTTCCCATCGGTATTTATCGTAGGACCAAGGTTCTGGGCCTTTTGCCAGTTCCCGTCGGCATCAAGCTCGGTCATGTAAATATCTGATGTGTAATTCCCCTCCTTAAAACCTATGTTATCTTCCCTTATGCTTGCAAAGAACAGCGTTTTTCCATCGGCAGAAATGGAAGGCTGGCTCTCCCAGGTATTTTCACGGTTCACATTGGGTCCGAGGTTCATGAAATCGGTCCATTTCCCATTTTCAAAATCGGAGCTATAAATATCGCAGTTATTGTAAGGCTGTCCCGAAATTTCAGTGAAACGGCATATTGTCATATAAATATGATTGTTGTCGATGGTAATGGCGGCAGCTCCCTGGTTCTGTCCCTGGTTGAAAGGGATGGGCATACTTTCCCCTTTTGTGTACGATTCGGTGCCCGAGGAATCCAGTAGCCTTTGGCTGATGGCGAATTGCTCGACTTGCTTTTGGATGGTCGTGAATTTATCGGTATCGAGGAAACGATGGGTGAAGAAGATGAACTCTCCGTCGGGGCTTATCAGGGGCAGGTATTCGTCAGAGTTAGTCGACACACCTTCAATGATTTTTGGTTCGAAAGGGACAGGATTTGAAATCAAATCCATATAGTTTTTCATTTTTTCTTTCATTTTCAGGGCATCTTGTATCAATGGCTGGTCGATGGCATTATTGGCCAGAAACAAATTCAGGTTTTTCGACGATTGTTCGTACTCATCCCTTTGATAGTAAAACCAGCCAATGTAGTAGTAGCTGTAATAATGATCAAAGGCTGCACAGGCTTCAATCACTTTCTCGTAATAGTTTTTGGCCCTTGTTTCATACGTGTTTTGATTTTGCGCCATCCCTGCCGACCTAAGTGCTTTGTCCTTGTTTATTTCGGCAAGATTGTAAAGTGCTTCGGCAAAATCGGGTTCTTCTTTCACTACCTCCACTAAAAGATCGTACGATTCGCGCGATTTTGTAGTTGGCGATAGTGCTTTTTCATACTTTTTCAGCACTTTCTTATTGGTGATTTCGGGGCAACCAAAATCTTCCTGCGAGAATACGCTGGAGGTATCCAAAATCAGAAAAAACAATATGATAGCAATTAGCCTGTAAAAAGTAAATATGTTGATATTCTTCACAAAATTCATTTTCAATTACATGATGGCCATTTGCCTGACATGGACCAGTATCGGTTTGCAAACAATACTCGTTCAATTACTTATGCAACAAGCCAAACAAATCGACCTTCTTCAAAATAAAACTTTAAAGTAAACAGTTTTTTGTGGATGAAAGTATGGCCTGGTAAGTTTTTTTTATGGCACAGCACAACCCAGCCCCGAAGTGGACCGAACATTAATAATTCAGTTAAGCTACTTCGTGGCCGGATTCATATAACATCGGGTTACGTCCCTAATTTTCTGGACGCTTATTGAGATTTACTTACTTCGTGACAATTGAAATTCAACCCTTGATTCGAAATGCAGGCCTCAACATATTTGCACTATTTGCAAAATCATTCACAAATTCAGATCTTTAACAATTCCCAAAGGTAAATGAAGAATCCTTAACGTAAAGCTACAAAGAGGTATTTTCAATCCCAAATTTAACCTAAACTCCGTGCACACAGGAATACCCTCAATTTTCAATTTTGCAAATTCTGTTGATAGTTTTATTCCGGGGGTTGATTGCGCCCCCTTGGGGCTTATTAATACATGTCATTCCTTACCCAGGGCTGCCACCGCCAAAGATAGGCAGCGGACACACCCTGGGCTAGTGATAACACCCCCTTGGGGCTAACAGGTGAAAAATGCAAAACACCTGGTGCTAAAAATTTCATTGATCAATGAATCTATGATTTTGGTTTACATTTTTCCATATCGAATTTAATTTAGCCCCAAAGGGGCGTAATCACTAGCCCAGGGTGTATTTTTTGACGAAGTCAGAAATAGCACTGGGAGATATAAGATATCAGATAGCCCTAGCCCCAAAGGGGCGAAATCATAATTCCTTTACGTAATCATTGTGGTAATTTATCACGATTTATATATAAGAGGACGAAGATATTAAATAAAGTTTTTTCGAAAGAAATGAGAACTAAGGAATGTAGAAACCCTGTCACAATACCCTTTTCACTGCCCTCAAGATATGGTGTTTGTGTGGTGGCCCAGGGAGTTTTTCCACGCTAAACCCTACCTCCAGAAGGCTACGCCTCACGAGACCCTTTGCACTGTATGTGCTTAAGATACCACCAGGGTTCATGGCTTGATAAATTTTCGAGAAGATTTCGATGCTCCATAAATCAGGTTGAATATCGGGGGCGAAAGCATCGTAAAAACAAACATCCACGGGAAATGTAAAATCAAAGTCGGTGATGTCAGCGTGGATTTTTTTCAGAAGAAAGAAATCTGAAATTTCAACATCTTCTTCTGAGGGAGAACTGTGCATCCGGAATAGAATATTGCTTTCGGGCAAATCCAAGCTGTCTTCATAGTTCAATAGCAGAAATTCATTTTCTGATAATGGATATTTTTCGATGCCGATATAGTGGATCTTCTTTTTATGCTGAAAAGCGTACCGGTAAGCCAGCAACGCATCGAGGCCAGTCCCAAAACCCATCTCAAAAACAGTAATCTCAGCTTTGTCGATTTTGCTTAAAGCCGCGCTGATATAAACATGCTCTGATTCCTGGATGGCACCGTGCACCGAGTGGTAATGTTCGTTTAACCCGGGTACATAAAGTGTTTGGGAACCATCACTGGTGGTAATGATTTGTCGGGTCAGCATCAGAATAATTTTGAAATATGGGGGATGAAAATAAATAAGCCGATAAGGACGGCACAAATGGCAGCCAATAAAACAGCCCCGGCAGCAATGTCTTTAATTGTCCCGGCCAGCTTGTTGTACCCGGGCGAAACCAGGTTGACCAGAAATTCGATGGCCGTGTTCATTGCTTCGGTTGTCCAAACCATGCCCATGGCTACAATCAGGAACAACCACTCAGGTGTCGAAAGATCGAAGAACAATCCTGCAATCACCACAGCCACAGTGGCTGCCAGGTGTATCCAGGCATTGTGGGTATGGATAAAAAATTGGCCGATTCCCCGAAAGGCATACTTAAAACTCAAGCCCCTTTTTCGGAATGAGAATTTCTCCTTTGCTGGTATTTCCATATTGCTGGTTAAAAGTTTAAAAGTTTAAAGTTCTGAGTTCAAAGTTAACAAGTTCTGCCCTATTACGCTAAAGCTACGTGGGATAAAAGTTTAAAAGTTCAAAGTTCTGAGTTCAAAGTTAACAAGATCTGCCCTATTACGCTAAAGCTACATGGGTTAAAAGTTTAAAAGTTCAAAGTTCTGAGTTCAAAGTTAACAAGTTCTGCCCTATTACGCTAAAGCTACGTGGGATAAAAGTTGAAAAGTTTAAAAGTTCAAAGTTCTGAGTTCAAAGTTAACAAGTTGTGCCCTACTACACTAAAGCTTTGTAGGGTAAAAGTTGAAAAGTTGTGCGTTGTCCAAAAGCAAAACCCTCGCATGCCACCGGCGAAATTTCCAATTTATAATTTCTTTTGCCTACTCACCCTTTTATCCTCGGAAGCTTTGGCGTAGGAGGGACTCACCCCAATTACCCAATTCACCTAATTTGCTAACTTTGGCGGGCTAAATTCAAAAAACATGGGCAAAATAGTGACAACTTTCAGGCAGTATCCGCGCACCTTTTGGGTGGCCAATAGCATCGAACTCTTTGAACGGTGGGCATGGTATGGCTTTTATATGTTGTTTGCCAATTACCTTACGGGATCACTCGATGAAGGTGGGCTTGAATTCGATCAAAACCAGAAAAGCCTGATCATGAGCGTGGGCACGGGGATACTGTATTTTCTCCCGGTAATAACAGGTGCCATTGCCGATTATTTTGGGTACAAAAAAATCCTGATCCTGTCTTTTTTCATGTACATCTCTGCCCTCTTGCTGTTTCCGCTCTTCAATACTTTTCAGTCGGTGTTTGCAATGTTTATTTATCTTGCCATTGGGGGAGCCATGTTCAAGCCCATTATAAGTGCGACTGTAGCAAAAACCACCAGCGATAGCACGGCATCCATCGGGTTTGGGATTTTTTACATGATGGTGAATATCGGTTCCTTCCTGGGGCCCTTGACCACCCTGATCGCCAGGAAGCAATCGTCCGATTTTGTGTTTTATGTGGCTGCAGCGTTGATTGCCTGTAATTTTATCCTGATCCTGTTTTACAAAGAACCCGACAGGGTTGAGAAGACTGGCAGTCTTTCGGAGGCCTTGTCGACAGTTTTCAAGAACATTGTTACAGTTTTCATGGACCGGAAATTCATGTTGTTTTTGAGCATCATCGCCATTTTCTGGGCCATGTATTTTCAGTTGTTTTACACTCTACCTGTATTTATCGGGCAATGGATCGATTCGTCGGCACTGTACCATTTCTTTTCCAACTCAGCTTTTATTATGGAGAATTATACCGTTGGAAACCAGATGGACCCTGAGTTTATCACTAATTTCGATGCGATGTTTATTATCCTTTTCCAAATTATTGTATCATCGATAGTGATGCGGATGAAGCCTTTGAACGCTATGATGACCGGAATCCTGATCAATGCTATTGGCTTGGGCCTTAGTTTTATGACCCAGAATGTTTTCTTCGTTATCTTCTCCCTATTCCTTTTTGGGATCGGCGAAATGGCTGCATCGCCCAAAGTAACCGAGTATATTGGCCGGATTGCCCCTGCCGGTAAAAAGGCATTGTATATGGGATTTTCCTTTGTTCCACTGTTTTTGGGAGGAATTCTTGCCGGAGTTTTGTCCGGCCCCATTTACCAGGCCATGAGCGACCGACGGATCATGACCGAAACGTATGCTGTTGAACAGGCCTATCAAATATCCGATACACTCACCCAAAACGAATACTTTGCCGAAGTGGCCCGGCAATCGGGTATGGAAACCCAGGAGCTGGTCAGGTTTTTTTGGACAAACCAAAACCCTTCCAATTTCTGGTATGTAGTAGTGGCTTTTGGAATATTTGCAGCACTTTGTTTGTTTTTGTACGATAGGTTTTTGTTGAAGGAGGGGGAGTAAATAGAAGTAAATAAAGTTTTACAGATTTCTGATCCGTATTTTATTCATCGTCACAGTAGTAAAAGTACCAAATAGCTGATTTAATTTTTCGCCAAATAACCTTTTAAGAATTTCAATGATTTGGCTTGTATCTTTAAAATGGTAACGTAGCATTACTACACTAAAACCTTTTGCCTTATGAGCGAATACCCATTCGCCAAAATCTTTGTCTTCGGTTAACAATATTCTGTTCATTTCAATTGCCAGCCCAATAACTTCCACATCAGAGATGCCTCGGTTTTCTTCAAATATTGAATACGTATCAAAACCACTTTTGCGAAGGGCGTGAATGATTCTAATATCAATATTTTCGTCAGCGAGGATCACGACGCTTTAACTAATTCAACCACTTCCTCTTTTGCAATTACGTCGGCAGCATAGATTAAGCAAGCACGTATATCATCTAACTTAAGCAATGGATACATATCCAAAATATCGCTGGGCGTTGCTCCTTCAGATAATTTCCTTATTATCAATTCGACAGTGATGCGTGTGCCTTTTATTATCGGTTTTCCAAGCATAATTTGGAAATCGGATTGTATATGGTCCCTATAATTAATCATTTTGATCAAGTTTAATTTTTACAAATCTACAAACTTTTGGCAGAACCAGACTTCCTATTCACATTGTGCCCATTATCTGTCGTAACATTCTAAAACAATTGGCAGGAACTTCGATGCTGCTTTCAACCCGATTACCGACAGGCCCAAAAGAACGGTGGCTTTTACTTCATCGCGGGTAGCGCCGGCGTTTTTTGCCATCGGAACGTGCATTCTCACAGCCCGTTCATCGTCTGTCACCATTTTCATCCCGATATAAATTAGCTGTTTTGTTTTCGCATCCAATCCTTTCAATTCAATTAGGGATTGAATAAAACCGGCATACGCTTTTTGCACTTCCGGGCTTTCGTCGACGAAAATCTGTAGAGGGTTCTCACTTTTCATATTGATATTCTTTTAAAGGTTTATGATTGAAATTGAAAGACAAAGAAAGCAAACTGCAAACCGTCGTACAAACCAAGTGATATTATTAATGGCAGTAGTCGATTACGTCAATCCAATTTCTCTCAAGCGTTCATCCAGGTAGTCACCAGCCGTGATATCATCGAAAAGTTTTGGATTATTGTCATCGATGCAATTTTCAATGCAGTCCAAATTCATGTTGCTGACAGGGTGCATGAAAAATGGAATGGAATAACGGGGTGTATGCAACAATTCTTTTGGAGGATTCACCACCCGGTGAACTGTTGACTTTAACTTGTTGTTTGTTAGCCTCGATAACATGTCACCCACATTGATCATTAGCTCATCCTTCTCGGCAATTGCCTCAATCCATTCTCCTTCACGATTTTGAACCTGTAGGCCCCGGCCTTGGGCGCCCATCAACAGGGTAATTAAATTTATGTCGGTGTGTGCCGCTGCACGGACTGCATTTTTCGGTTCTTCAAGTATGGGTGGATAATAAATGGGGCGTAAAATACTGTTTCCTTCCAACACATAATTGTCGAAGTAAAACTCATCCAAACCAATAAATAAAGCCAATGCCCGCAACACATATAGGCCGGTTTGTTCCAGCATTTTGAAAGCTTTCTCGCCAACCCGATTGAAAGAGGGAAGTTCTTTTACTTCAATATTCTCAGGGTACACACCGGCATATTTGGATCCTTTTTCAAGATATTGACCAAAATGCCAAAACTCTTTTAGGTCGCCTTCGGTCCTTCCTTTGGCATGTTCTTTACCAAAGGAAGTATATCCTCTTTGCCCCCCAATTCCGGGTATCTCATAGTTCAATTTTGTTTTTGTCGGAAGATTGAAAAAAAGCTCAATATCCCGATAAAGTGCGGTCACCAAATTGTCATCGAGAAAATGGCCCTTTAAGGCAACAAAGCCAATTTCTTCGTACGCAGTACCTATTTCCTGAACAAATTGCCTTTTCCTTTCAGGGTTTCCAGATATAAAATCGAGAAGGTCTACTTCTGGTATTTTATGAATTGTGCTCATCGTTCAAAGATTTCTCGTTAATATTTTCACATTGCTCCAAATTTTTAGGATGCACATATTTCGATTATTGAATTACCAATTTTCGGACATAAACCCGGTTTTCGGTTCTGAAATATATAATGTAAATACCTTCATTTAAAGTGCTTATATCCAACTCGATATTTTTATATGTGTCCATTTGTTCGGTATACACCAATTGTCCGGTTATGCTGTAAATTTCAATAGGGATATTCTCATATAAACCATCGAATCGAATAGTGAGGACTTCGCTTGCGGGGTTCGGATAAAGAGTAATATCCATATCAGACCCTTCCTCATTTATTCCTGTGTAGATAATGCACGGAAAAGTCGATCCTGTTTCAATATACCCTTGAGGTGTAAGTGTTTGTCCGGAAAGTGCCGGGTAATCGGGCGAATACCGGTGACACTTATAGGTCTGTGTTTGAGCCACGGAATCGCCCTGTGTCATCGGTCCCTGTCCATTGACAGGGTTGACATACTCCCACACCATATCCCCATTGGGATCAATTTCAAAGAAATGACCAATGCGCCCCTCGCAAATCAGGGTATTACCGTTTGCCAGGCGCTGGGCACTTGAAAGATTTGCCGAATAGAAATCGGTTGGTACCGGAGCCTGATATGTCCAATGGAAGGTTGATGGGGCATATGCCGTTCCCGAATAACTGTAGTTTCCATTTATATCGACCGGTGGATCGATGATGTTTACCGCCGAAGCTTCAATTGGATCACTGGCCTTGTTGTTAAATACCATGATCATCCCCCCATCGGTCAACGAATCTTCGATCCAGTACGAATTATGGGGCAGGAATAAAAGCTGGTCGCTAGCACTACCCTGGTCGTAAGCTTGTGGGTTTCCCCACCGATACAGAAGGTCGCCGCCTTTATTGTAGTTCCCGCCCGAATGAGTGGCAGATTCTTCATAAGTTGTCGAATGGTCGATGATCCATATTTCGCTGAAGGCATGGACACAAAGCATAATTTGATCGAACTTTTCGTTATATTCCACCGAGTTGATATGAAGCCAGTCTATGTTTAGCGGGTCGTTGTTATAGAAATTGATATTGATCAACTGGGGCGAGGCCGCAACATTCCCATAATTGCTTCTTAGGCTGTCAAAATCCTGCACTAAATGATCCCATGCTTTCCATTCCCATACAATGGTACCACCGCCATTGACAAAATCGGGTTCAACTTCAATAATTTTTTCCGACCACAGCACGCTATCCGATACTGCCCTGCCTGCTTGTGCCGCCTGGGCTGCTGTTTTCGAATCCCATGATAGAATCAGCACATTTCCATTGGGCAAATATTCAATATCGTGATGCTGACATTCGGTGGGTGTGGAGATTGTGTAATTCCAAATCAGAGCACCGTTCCAGTCGATCATTTCAACCATCCCACCGGCACCTCCTGCTTCACTGAAGTTGAGGTTTATGGTCCTCCCTGCCCTTATCAATGTGCCATCTTCGCGAAGATAGGCAGTAAAGGTCGGTCGACGGGTCGATGCCCAGCTATGCACGAGTTCGCCACAATTGTCGATCAGAAAAGTACTTGTATTTCGCATAGGGGCAAATAAAGTATAGCCATTATACGACTCCTCGGTATTTAAGAACAAACCAATGGTTTGTTGTGCAAATACATGGCTACTTACCGATAAAAGAGATAGAACAAAAAGAAATTTTACGTTTTTCATCGTTTTAATTTTGGGTTAATCCTTTTTCTTGTTGCTTTCAAATATAGATAAAAATAGAAGAAAATGATCGACCGGCAATATTTTCACCCGAATGATAAGTACCCCTAATTTGAGTCATGGCAAGATTTTGATAATTGAAAGTTTGCTGGTCGAAACTAAAACAAACATCACATAGTCAACTTTCTGTTTCTTCGTTTCGATTTAAGCATCTATTTTTACCTTTTTAAAAAAATGAGTGATGCGTAAATTATTACTACTTGTATTTTTCTGTTCTGCTTTGTTTTCGATGATCTTCGCTCAGGAAAAAGTGAGGGCTAAACGTGAAAATAACAAGGCGGCGAATGGCCAGCTGATGAAGGTGAAAGCTGAGGTATATTATCATATCAGCGAAGGAAAGATAGTAATGCACAACACTTACCCTCAGGAATTTATTATGATTACCAACGACAAAGGGGAGGCGAAAATTTACTTTCCCACGAAGAACCAGGTGTTGGTTGAACAAAAAGATATGTATAGCGCCGATTCCGATATGCTTTATTTTTTCTTGACAGGAAATGCTTCTGATATGGGCCTGGCCGATCAAGGTTTTCAATTGACCAATACCCATTTTGAAGGCCAATTGATGATCACAAAGTGGACAGCACCTGTAATTATGAATGAAAACATAAGCCAAGTTGAATTGGTACTAGACAATTATTTGCCGGTATATCTCGAATTTTTGAGCAAGGAAGATAAACCAATCAACAAGCTATATTTTAGCAAATATGAAAATGTGGGAAGCAATAGGGTCCCTCTTCGGATTACCGAGATAATATACGTAGGTGAAAATGATTCCATAGTCAACCGGCTCGATTATTCGGATATATTGACAGGCTCTAATGTCAGCCCCGAATATTTCGATTTTAAAATACCCGATGATGCTCAATTGATAAAAATGACCCATGAAAAAGATGACTAAGTTATTGTTTTTGACCCTTCTTTTTGGATTGTTCTTTCTGACAGCTTTTTGTCAACAAACCTTCTCTACGGAAGAAAAAGATATGCTGGCTGGTCAGGATTTTGATAATCCGGCCTTTGCCGAAAGGAATGTGAAATATGGTTTTGGCAATGGCAACAAGGTGCTCGATTATAGTTTTGGAAGTTTGATGTATGTATATCAGAAATTTGTTTCGAGACAAATCTCGGCAAGTTGTCTGTATTCTCCATCCTGCTCCGGGTACAGCAAACTATTGTTCAAGACATATAATCCAGGTAAAGCTTTTCTTGGTACAATCGATCGCCTGATGCGTTGCGACCGTATCTCGGCCACCGATTTACACATATCTGTTATTAATCCCTCTACTCACAAAAAGCATGAGGGGGTCGATTTTTATGGAAAAATCAGAAAGTTTAAAAATGATTAATGACGATTGATTCATGACAAATCAGAGGAAAAGAAAATATTTCAGACTAATCATTTCCATGATCCTATTTGTTGTGTGGACAAATTCATTGTTTGCACAGCAAAACCATTACAGTTTTCAAAAAGAGTTTTCGTTTTCAAATTACCTGATTTTACAGAATGAATTTCAGGAAGCAATATTTGTTCTTGACAAAATTCAACCGACAAATTCAGATCAAACTGATAGTCTTAATTATCTAAAAGGATGGGCTTTGTATAATGACAAGCAATTGAAAGAATCGGCTGTTTTCCTTCAAAAGATCAGCGTCAATTCGCGATTTCATACAAAATCGATATTTTTTTCAGCCTATAATAATTACCATATCGGGTATATTTGTATTGGCGATAGTATCCTTTCTTCTATTATCCTGAATGACGAGCTTGAGAAAACGCTCCGGAATTTCGAATTGGCAGGTTCATCGCTATTAAAAAGAGACCTGGCAGATTTTGATAAACGGGCTTCTCACTTTCATCAGCAATATTATCAATTTGCCAATGAGGAAGAGAAATTATTGGAATTGAGAAAAAGGATTGGAGATTTTAATCCGAAATCTCCTGTTGTAGCGGGAATTCTTTCGGCAATTGTTCCTGGTCTGGGTAAAATATATTCGGGGCATGTTGGTGGGGGTGTTTCTGCATTTTTAGTAATTACTGCACTTGGTGCCATTACCTGGGAAAATTATCATAAAGCTGGCACGAATAATCCTAAAACATGGATATATGGTAGTGCATTCGCCATGACCTATGCAGGAAATATTTTTGGTAGTGTTTACAGTGTTAAAGCGTATCGCGATGAATTTGAGCAACACATATCCAAGGCTGTGCTTTTTAATATGCACATTCCTTTGCGTAATTTTTTCAACTAGCGGACAAAGCAAGGCCGATAGTTTATTCGATGCCGGGAGCTATTATTGGGCCGGGATCGAATTTGAGAGGCTGGCCTTTGAATCTAACAATCAAGATCAGAAAGCCTTGTTGCTGCTCAAGAAAGCACAATGCAGAAAACGGTCTGGCATGTATGCCGAAGCAGCGCAGGTGATCCAGCGGGTACGATTGCCTGGTTTGACAGACAGTATTTTAATGAATGTTCTTTACGAGCAAGCCTTTTGCTTGTATCTGAAAGGCGATTTTAAAATGGCCGAGTCAGCCATAATTCAATTCGAATTTCAACTCAGCAAAAAGTCTTTTCAAAAAGATCATGAACTATTGAAAGCACTGCTCTATAATGAGATGGGTAAATTTGAAGAGTCTGGAAATATCATGGAGGGTTATATAGTAAAAAGATATTCAGGGCAAGAGGCCGACAGTCTGTTGTCTCTGCTGTCACAAATCTACGTGGGTGAAAATTTACCTAAACTCAAAAAGGAAAAAACAGCATTTGTTTTAAGTTTTCTGCCTGGAGCAGGCCTGGTGTACGCCGGAAGTTTCCCTGAAGGCATATTAAATTTCCTGCTGAGTTCTTCCGCTTTGGCTTTTGGCACCTGGCAGATTTATACCGGATATTATCTGACCGGTTATTTTACGGGTTCTGTATTATTGGAAAAGTTTTATTTTGGAGGTAGGAGACGTACTGAATATCTGATTGAGAAATGGAATTTCCGGGAATCGAAAAAATTCAACAAAAAGGCTAAGGGATTTATTCTGAGTTTGGAGTAATTCCAAACAAAAAACCCCGACAAAAAACCGGGGTTCAAAATTATTAAATCATTTTTTCTAGTTGGCCCACATAAAGAATTTATCATTGTTTCTGTAAGGGCCAATGTTCTTGTTAATTACCCCATCGATGAGCAAAACCCACCAGTCGATTGCAGGTACAATTCCAAATATACCACAACAAGTAAAAGTATAGATTGCCCACATATTACTTTTTGTTCCAAGATAATGTCGATGAATTCCAAGCTCTCCGACAAACCAACAAATTATCCAGGCAACAACTGCCTCGTTATCGTCAGCAATTTCGCTATGGTTGAAGTTGCCTGAGATTGAATTTAGCTGCAAACCACTAAAGACAGTTTCGGTACTGTTCGAGAAAAGTTGGTCAACTGCATTGTCATCAATGTAATACTTTGATGGATTCCCAGCAGAAGAATAGGTAGTGAAACTAAGGATGATCGCTAAAATAACTAATACGTTTTTCATAATATTTTTTTTTACATTAGGTTTTAGGCATCAAATATAGCCGATTTCTACTGATATTGACAAACCCAATTGAAAATATTTTAAAAAGCCTTTATGATTAATCCTCAAAATTCGATGTCATAATTTAGAATTGACCACCGGCCCGGCATATAACTCTAAAAGCATTTCTTTGAATTCTTCTTTATGTTCCAGAGTGTTATCAAGGTTACTATCCAGGTATTTTAAAAAATCTTCTCGTTCAGCTTGCGAATATTCACTCGAAAAAGTTTGGCTTTCATTCAGAAGATCAAAAGCTATGTAGTTAGTTTTCCATAGTTTATAATTGCCGTAAATCTGTTTGTCTATTTCATTAGCAAGAGCTTTTATTTTTTCGTTGTTGGTTTTAAGCCTTGCAATTTCATTCAATTCCGAATCGATTGGTTTTCCACAAGTCAGATGGATCCTTCCTTTGTTTTCGATTACACCCGAAATAATGCTTTGCAGGTCTTCGCCCGGTTTTTTGGTATAGGCTCCATCACGGGAGGCAAACATCTCCTTTACTTTCAGGATATCGCAGGGTTCGTACTCATACGAAATGGTAAGTGGTACGATATTCAATTTTCTAAAGTCTTCGGCGAAATTGCCGGAGCCACTCATGTTCAACATTTTCAGAAGGCCGGGCTGGGTGAGGTCGTGGCCATCTTTTGTCCTGCCGTTGCGCTGGGCAATCCAAACCGAATCGGTCCCGGACTCAACGGTATTTCGGATATAATGCGACAGCAACATGGAATTGTTGTACATTTCGACCTTGTCGCCTCCTCGTTCCACCTTAAACATTTTGTTGATCTTGCCCACATCGACCAACAACTGCGAGGACATCAGGTTGCTCCCAAAAGTGATTTGTGTGGTATCATAACCATTTTCGAAAAGAATTATTTCCAGTAGCCCTGAATCAAGGAAAATGTCCCTGTGGTTGGCAATGTACAAATAGCTTTTGTCTTTGCTGATATTCTCTAATCCCGAATAACTTAATCCATCCGAACTGTTTTTCACGATCCGTTTGATGGCTGTATACATAAATATTTTCTGAAAATCGTAATAACCCGAAACACAATTCAAATTATCAACGATATCGGTATCGGTCAATTCAGGTAAAAGCCACCTAACAGCCCTAAAAAAAAGAGGTTCTTGCAAGAGTCTTTGGGTGGCTTCTTTTATTTCCTTATCTGTATAAGGCCTTATTTCATTAAAGTCCATTGCCTGAAAATTTAGTGTGAATTCAAAAATAAGAATTATTTTTTCCTTTTATCAATAAAAGTGATTGGCTTCCGGGCGGCATCCGGAAACTGGAGTTTATGGATCGCCGCCGGTTGACTGATTTTAATTTCGGGGGCTACCCTGAGTTTTGCCCGAAAATGATCTTTGATGATCTTCTCATAATTGATCGGCAGGGATTTGACCCCGATGTGGATCAGGATTTCGTCTGTATCGATTTGGTTGGTATACACTTCCACGATATAGTTTTCGATAAAGTCGATATCATTTAAAATATCGTAAAGGGCAAGCGGGTAAAGGGTTGTCCCTTTGTATTTGATCATCTGCTGTTTCCTGCCAATCACGGGGCCGAGGCGCATGGTGTTCCTACCACATTCGCAAGGCTGGTTGTAATGGTAGCAAATATCACCGGTTTTGAATCGGAGCAAGGGCATGGCCTCAACGCCCAGCGTGGTGATGGTAACTTCGCCTGGCTCGTTTTCACCAACGGGGTTATTGTTTTCATCCAGGAATTCAACAATTATCATTTCCGGGTGGTGGTGCCCCCCTTTCCCAGCGAAACACTCGGTAAATGCTGTCCCCATTTCGGTTGAAGCGTAGGTGGAATACAGTTGGATATCCCATTTTTCCTTTATTTTCTTGGCCAAAGGATTTAAGGTGAAATCGGAATTTCGCAAGGATTCTCCAATACACACAGCTTTTTTAATGCTTGAATTTTTATAATCGATCCCTTTGGCTTCGGCGTATTCAATCAGCTTTAAAATGAAAGAAGGTACCGTAATGAAACCTGTGGGTGAAATCCTTTTCAGGGTATCGAATTGCAATTCTGGATTGCCCGGACCAACCCTTACTATGCCTGCCCCAAGTTTGCGCAATCCGAGGAAATAGGCCATGCCTGCCATAAAACGTTTGTCCATGGTCACCATGAGTTGGAAAATGTCGTCGGGGGTGGTGTCGGCGCAGGTGTACGAAATATATTCATTGTAGGCGAGGCGGTCGAGATCGGCATCGGTGGCAGCAAAAGTAACCGGGTTGCCCATTGTCCCCGATGTAGTGATAAAATCCACTATCTTGTTTTTTGGGACACAAAGAAAATCATCGTTCCGCCTTTGCAGGTCGTCTTTTGTTGTTACGGGTATCTTGTTTAGATCTTCGAGTGTTTTAATATCGGCAACATGGATTTTGTTGTCTTGGAATAATTGTCGATAGAATTTCGAATGTCCTTCGAGGTAGGTGAGCATCTCATGGAGCCGTCCTTCCTGAAAGAGCTTGATCTCACTTCTTGTTTTCGTTTCTATTTCTGGTATATACATTTGATCATCTGGAATTTAATCATAAACATTATTCTGCTGCAAGATACAAAAATCCCAAAAGTACTTTCAGTCATTTTTTCTACCATTCACTCCACTTTCCTTTTTGTACACCGTCTCTCTTCACCCGGGATAGTGTAGGTGGAGCTCACCATAATTACCCAATTACTTCCTCATCATTTCCTTTTCCCCCCGTTGCGACCTCAAGCACATTTTCCGGGCAACTGCTTACACATTTTTCACATAAGATGCAGGTCCGGTCGTTAACTCGCTTATTGTCGTGTACATATCTTAATACATCGATCAGCATGGGGCAGGCTTTGCTGCAACGGTTGCAAGCCGTGCATTTTTCTGCTTTGATCGGCGTAATTTTAAGGACTGACCATGGAGAGATCAAGCCGGAAATAGTAAGAAAAGGGCATATCAATCTACAATAAGCCCTGCTTCCTGCAAACCAGGTTAGCACAATACCTGTGGCAGTTATAAATACATTTTCCCAGATAATCCATTGCCTGCGCAAAGCAATATCCGTTGCGGGGTTATGGTTGATGGCAATATAAATGGCCAAAACTGCAATCGCGAGTACATATCCCCATGCAAGTAGGTTCGATCGGGGGATGGGAACACGCTTGCTCCTGCTTTTTTCATTGGTGAATTCAAATACGGCACCATTCCAACATGCCCTGGAACAAAAGGCATTGCCTGCAAAAAAGGGTAGGACAATCCTTGCTATGACTAATTGGATCAAGGCACCGGCCATAATCCCTTCGAAAGCATCGAAGAATAATTGAGGGAACTGGAAATTTACACCAATCACAAGGCTAAGCCAGATAAACATAAACCCACCCAGGGCACAAATCAATACCTTTCGGAAGACCTGCCGTAAACCTGGATATTCTTTTACCATAAGCCGGGCAAAACCATCGGCTAGCCCGATCATCACAAAAAGAATAAAGTACCTGTAATCCCTAATCAGCCATACTATTGCACCTGTTGTTGTGAAAATTACAAAAGTTAGGATAGCAATCCGGTATTTGTCCAACAGTTTAATCATTATTGGCCTTTGTCGCTGGGTGTAGGGATTTTTCGAGTTTGGTCTCCAAGTCCTTTTTGGCTTCGGACGAATTAATCTCCTTTGTTAAAGCAAGCTTGAAGTATCTGCTTGCTTTTTCGAATTCATTGGCATCGTAATAATAGTTGGCCACTGTTGAATAACTGACGAAGTATTCAGGGTTTAAGCTGATAAACAATGTAACGAAGTCTTTCTCATCCGCAAGCTTTGTGTTGTTTTTAATGCAATTCTTCAGTTGCTTTCGCATATCCACATATTGCTCATAATCCTCAAAAGCAACTGATGTCAGAAATGTGTCTGCCGGGATGGTAAGGCTATCTTCATAGATTTCATGATCGGTTTTCATGCCGGGAGTAAGCGCAAATATTTTGTTCAGATCGTAAACCACGTATTTTCCCAATTGATAGGGTGGGGTAGAAACCCATACCGTTTTTTTCTTTGGAAGGAAAATCACGCTATGGTGCGAGATCATTTGGTTCATTACTTTTTCATTGCCAATGCCAATATCTTCACCATTCAGGCCATACCTATCCCTTAAAATATCAGCAGCATCTTGCACGTCTATGGGGCTTTTGGTGTCGATAAGTTGGTTGCACCTTTTCATTCTGTAAATGGATGCACTCCCATCGATATTCGTAAGCCTCGATTCTTCATCCTGAAATGCTTCAGATTGGAAATGATTGGTACAGACTATCCTGTTTGTCGAACTTCTTACGATTTCGGTTTTAGATGGGGATTTTTCAATAATGATGGTTTCATTATCGGCAGCCGAGCCGATCATAATCGATTCCGAGACAAAGGTTTTGCGCTTATTGGCAAGAGCAATAGCCTCTTCAATATTTTGGGCATATTGCAATATTTCCCTTGCCAGTATTGAAATTGGAGTTGCTGCACTGGTTGGGATTTCCGACTTCGCCGCATTGATTGTAACAGTAAGGCCCTTTTCGTTCATGCCCGAAACCACACCAATCATGCTGGCCCAGGTAACACTCATAAAGCGATAGCCTTTTTCAGGATGGAAAAATGCAACCAGTTTGTTTTCAGCAAATTCATCGTTTATGTAAAAATCGAAATTTCTGCCCACAATCAAATCGCAGTCGTTCCATTCCGAAAAAGAGGTACAGCCGACCAGGGCAAGGTTCTGGAGCGCATGGCCAATATCGTGGGCGGCATGGTAATTCAACATTCGCTGGTAATTGTCGATGATGTATTCATATTCTTTCGATGCCGATAATGACACCCCGTATATTTCCAGAAGATATTCAGGGCTAACATGCTCGTCGATATCGCGGTTAAACCAGGCAATGAAATATTTCAGGAACTGAAGGTAGGAGCTGGAAGGGATCAATTCATTGATCTGGTCCACAAAAGCCTCTTCCTGTTTCCTGATCAGTTCTTTCGAAAGCTTTCCGTTGATTACGCCCAACTCGAAGGGTAAGCCTTCCACATAAAGCTCCCAAAGGCCCGATTCGCTTTTGCGCAGCCAGTTATTACCAATTGTATAGAAATTATCAGATGGGTTTTCCCTCACCACATCTACAACTGACATATCCTCAGGTTTTGGGGGCGAAATTCGTGTGTCGATCACAAACCAAATTACAAACACGACCAGAGCTGCAAGTAGCACAAGGAGTATGCTTCGCAGGATTTTCCAGATTGTCCTTTTCTTTTTTTCAGGCATTGTTTATTTTTTTGATCAATTTGTTTAAACCGATTAATTCCCCACAGGTCAACACCGCACCAATAGCGACCCCCAACATGCCATGCAGGTTGATGTTCTGACCCGTAAAAAACAAGTTTGGGATTTTGGTCCGGGGGAAAATATAGGATTGCATAGGATTGTTGCAATCGCGCACAATACCATACATCGAGCCTTCTTTGGTACCGATATAATCGCGGTAAGTAAGTGGGGTAGAGGTATAGTACGATTTGATATGCGACCGGATATCGGGAAACTTCTTCTCCATAAGGTCGAGCAATCGCTTGGCCTTTTCTTCCTTCATTTTCAGGTAATCATCGCCCCTTTTTTCGATTGTGGTATTTTCCCATTTTCGAACTTCTTCGTAATCCATGTAGGTTATCACGCTGATGCAATCGGCATAAGTCTCAGTTTTCGAGCTGGCAGGGGTAAACATCATATAGCCCTGGGGCCAGTTATCATTGCTGTAATAATCTACGCCCCACACATTATCGCTGTCGTAGAAATGGTAGTTGTAGTTCAGGTAGGGGAAACTATCTTCTTTCAAGGTAATGTACAATCCGAAAGTCGAGATTGTATTTTTCAAACCGTTGATCCTGTTTCTGTAAGCTTTCCTAATCTTTCCCGCTTCTATCATATCGAGGGTGATAGAAGGATGGATATTGGAAATGAAGTTATCAGCATAAAAAACTTCGCCCTTGCTTGTTTCAACGGCAACCAGATTGTTCTCTTCAAAAATAAATTTCTCGACTTCCTTCCTTTTCAAAACACTTCCACCCTGCGAAATAATTCCCTCAGCCAATAGGTCGGCGATTTGCCCACTGCCATCGACCAGACGGTAGGCGCTTTCGATGTAATAGTTGTTGATCAGGGCGTGGACATAAATTGGTGTATTGGCAGGTGTACCGGCATATAGCGAATTCAGTCCGGCCAGCACATTCTGAAGCTCCGTATTCGTTGTCAATGATTTGATAAACTCCCAAGCATTTACCTTTACATAGTCAACATTCAACAGGTCATTGGGATCGGATTCCCGTAAATTGTATAGGTCGAGCGAATCGGCAACTTCTCTAATTTTGGCCACATAGCTATGGATTGCCTGTTCTTCATCAGGAAAGTATTCAATTAGGGTGCGGGTGAAATTCTCATACCCCATCGCATATTTATACTCCTTCCCATTGATATTGAAGACATCAAAAGCATCAGCATCCATTTTTTTTATTTTGATCTTATCCAATAAACCAAAATACCTAAAGAAGCGGTGCAAAATCTGCCCTTCGTCCATGCTCCCGATATAGTGCATCCCGGTATCAAACAGGCAACCATCCCTTTTGAAGCATTGTAAGGTGCCTCCTATTTGAGCGTTTTTTTCAAGTACCAGCACAGAATGGCCTTCCCTGCTTAGGATGTTGCCACAGATCAGGCCGCCCAATCCGGTGCCGATGATTATTATGTCGTGTTTCTTTTCTTCCATTAGGTACATGGATAATAATCTGATTGTTTGTGTTCAAAGACAATAAAGGAAGCGGATTCGGAGGATGTCCCCCAGTCCATCCCGATGCAGTCGGGACGGCGGGGGCAAGGGGGTGGAATTGAATGCGAGAAATCCCCCCTCTTATTCTCCCCCCAAGGGGAGACAGTGCTTCGTAGCAAGCTATCGTATAAATTAAATCCGATTTTTTCTATCAACATCATAATTTGAATGTATTTATTCTGTCCCTACTTCAATTCTTTTTTTCCATACCAATGTTATTGTGCTTCCCTTATTTTTGACAATAAATAGTTTGGTCCCAGAATCTCCGAACAAGTCAATACAGCCCCTATTGTTACTCCCAATACCCCATGCAGACTGATGTTTTGGCCCGTAAGAAAAAGGTTTGGGATTTTTGTTTTAGGGAGTATGAGCGACTTTAATGGATCGTTGCTATCGTGCATTACCCCATACAACGAACCTTCCTTGGTGGCTGTGTAATCCTGGTATGTGAGTGGGGTCGAGCTGTACACTTTGTGGATGTGCTGTCTGATATTGGGAAATTTTTCCTCCACAAAGTCAAGGAGCATATCTGCTTTTTGTTCTTTGAAATCCTCATATTCGGCACCCCGTTGCCCGATCGTAGTATTGGCCCATTTCTTTACTTCATCATACGTCATGTAAGCCATCACCGTAATGCCCTCAGCATATTCTCCACTTCCCGATGTACATTGGGTGAGCAACATATAGCTTTCGGGCCAGTTGTTGGGATCGTAGGTGGAGGCAGTCCACACATTGTTGTTTTTGTAATAGTAAATGTTGTGGTTCAGGTATTTGAACGAATTCTTTTTCAGGGTGATATAAAGTGTGAAAACTGAAATGGTATTTGCTAGATTATTGATTCTCTCTCGGTACACTTTTCTCATTTTTTCCTTGTCGATCATCTCGAAGGTACGCGATGGATGTATATTCGAAATAAATTTATCGGCAAACACCTTTTCCCCATTGGTGAGCTGCACGTATTCAATCGACTTATCCTTGAAGATAAACTTCTCCACTTCGGCCTGTTTCAAGATTGTGCCTCCATTTCCGATGATGGATTCCGCCAAGTGTTCGGCAATCTGCGAACTTCCATCCACCAAACGGTAGGCACTTTCGATGTAAGAATTGTTGATAAGCGAATGGATATAGACCGGGGTTTTGTTCCCTTCTCCGGCATACAGCAAATTGGTGCCGGCCAGCACATTCTTTAAACGCTCGTTTTTGGTGAGCTGATCGAGAAATGAAACCGTACTGATTTTATAGTACTCCGATTCGAGAATGGATTGGCTGTTGTTTTTCAGTTTATAAAGTGGAAAGGCATTGCTGATTTCGACCAGATTGCCGATGTATCGGGCCAGTGCTTTTTCTTCGTCGGGAAAGTGGGTTAGCAAGGTTTCTTTGAAGCGTTCATAACCAAAGGCATACTTATATGTTTTTCCGTTATCGCCAAAACTAACCTGGTCGAAGCCCTTCGAGTCCATTTTGCGGAGGTTCAGCTTGTCTGTCAGGTCAAGGTATTTAAAATATTGATATAGGTTCTGCCCCTCATCCATGCCTCCAATGTAATGAGCACCTGTATCGAATACAACTCCATCGCGCCTGAAATTTTGAATGGAACCACCCAACTGGTGATGTTTTTCAAGGAGGCAGACCTTATACCCCTCCTTGGAAAGGATGCTGGCAGATATCATCCCGCCAAGTCCACTCCCTACCATAGCTGTCCGGTAGTTTTTGAAAATCTTGATTTCCATGAGTTAAAGTACTGATTTGCAGGCGTAATATTTCAAAAAAAACGAAATATCATGCTTTGATAAAATTAAGACGAATTAAAATTCATAGCCAACTGTTT
>JAIOYV010000091.1 GCA_021740905.1 Bacteroidales bacterium | reverse complement strand
TTTTCAGTGCGCTGACGCTTCTTGAGTAATTGCAAAATAAGGAACATTAAAGACACAGGGTGAAAACTTGCCACCAATCCCGATACGCTTCTCTATCGGGATCAATTCGACCATCACTTTTCAGTGCGCTGACGCTTCTGAAAAGTGGGTCTCATTGAAAAGAGGGGCAACGCTGCCCCCCATACGTAAACTGTGAGTAAGTAAAAATTAAAATGTAAAGATAATGAAATATTACCAAGCAAACATGGGCAGGTCTTTCATCATTTGGTTCACCTGTCCACAAACTTTCGATATAAGTGCTTCGTTCTCCAAATCCGAAATTACATCATCAATCATCCCTACTATTGGTGCCATGTGCTCTTCTTTCAGTCCACGGGTTGTGATGGCAGGTGTCCCAACACGCAATCCCGATGCCTGGAAGGGCGAACGGCTGTCGAATGGAACCATGTTTTTGTTGACAGTAATGTCGGCTTTTACCAGTGTGTCTTCCACTTTGCGCCCGGTAATATCAGGGAACTTGGTACGAAGGTCAATCAACATGCTGTGGTTGTCGGTACCGCCTGAAATTACCTTGTACCCTTTGTCTACAAATGCCTGGGCCATAACCGCTGCATTCTTAATAACTTGTGCCTGGTACACTTTAAAACCGGGGTCGAGTGCCTCGCCAAAGGCCACTGCTTTCGATGCAATAACATGCTCCAATGGACCTCCTTGCATACCTGGGAACACAGCTGAGTTTAAAAGACTCGACATTTTTCGGACAGCTCCTTTTGGGGTCGTTTTTCCCCAGGGATTATCGTAGTCTTCGCCCATTAAAATAATCCCACCACGAGGGCCACGCAAAGTTTTATGAGTCGTCGATGTAACAATATGGGCATATTTTACAGGATTGTCGAGCAGACCGGCAGCGATAAGACCTGCAGGGTGAGCCATGTCGATCATCAGGATAGCCCCAATTTTGTCGGCAATTTCGCGCATCCGTTTGTAGTCCCATTCGCGCGAGTAGGCCGATGCCCCGCCGACAATCATTTTTGGTTTTTCGCGCAAAGCGACCTCTTCCATCATGTCATAGTCGACCATGCCGGTTTCTTCTTTTACTCCATAAGCCACAGCCTTATACCACAACCCCGAAAAGTTTACGGGCGAACCATGCGACAAGTGGCCACCATGCGAAAGATCAAGGCCCATAAAAGTATCGCCTGGTTGCAGTACCATCGCAAATACTGCTGCATTGGCTTGTGCGCCAGAATGAGGTTGCACGTTGGCATATTCGGCATTGTATAATTCCTTGATGCGATCGATGGCCAGTTGCTCTGTTTCATCCACATGCTGGCAGCCGCCATAATAGCGAGCTCCCGGATATCCCTCAGCATACTTGTTGGTCATGCACGAACCCATTGCTTCCATTACCTGCTCGCTGACAAAATTCTCAGAAGCAATCAATTCGATACCATTTTTCTGTCGTTGGTATTCCTTTTCAATAATTTCAAAAACCAGATTATCTCTTTTCATTTCAATACTATTTTTTGGGTTGTTTTTTTCTGAGGCCAAAAGTATCTCTTTTAATTGTTTAATCGAAATCTGAAAATATATTTTGCAACATAGCTTTGCCATTATTCCAATTTGAAGCATTAACTTTGGATGGAATAATTATAGGATTCAAATATGACAACAAAAGAGATATTTATAAAAAGCATTACGGTAAACAAAGTCAGGCATTTGAAGGACTTTACAATCCCTATTTCTGATACTGAAAGAAAGCACCTAATATTGACTGGTAGAAATGGGAGTGGAAAAACCTCGTTGTTGGAGGCATTAAGAAATTATCTGACATTAATCCCTAACAGAGACATTTTTGAAATTCAGAATTGGAAGACCAATCTTGACGATTATACGAATAGATTTAACGAAATTGAAGATAGATTATTAGGACTGGATTCTGATTCGGAAAGGGTAAAACTAAGAAGAGAACAAGACATTTTGTCTCGTGATATAAATGCTTACAAATCAAAAGTTGATCATTTCCTATGTATTGCAATCAACTTTCAAAATTTAGCCGACATAGTGCTCCTGTTCAAGGAAGGTAATTTTATCACTTCGTATTTTGAGTCAAAAAGAGGAACAATTTTTTCCGTACCTGTTGGGATCAATAAAATTGAATTTAAAAGCAGTTACACTATTGAAGATAAAGTCAATCACGAATTTATTCAGTATTTGGTAAATCTCAAAGCCCAGCGCTCCTTTGCGCGTGACGATAATAAGATCGAGAAGGTTCACTCAATTGATAATTATTTTAACATGCTTGAAAACTTTCTTCAATATATTTTTGATGATAATGATTTGAAATTAGAGTTTAATAATGAAAAATATGAATTCAAAATAATACAAAAAGAGAGAGAGGAATTCGACCTCAATTCCCTTGCAGATGGATACTCAGCCATTATGAATATTATCACAGAGTTAATTCTCCGAATGGAAAAAACTAAAACGAAAAATTATGATGTGCAAGGCATAGTCCTCATTGACGAAATTGAAACCCACCTCCATATCGAACTTCAGAAAAAAATATTGCCCTTCCTAACTACAGTGTTTCCTAAAATACAATTCATTGTTACAACCCATTCGCCTTTTGTACTAAGCTCGCTTCCCAATGCGGTGATTTATGATTTGGAGAACCACCTCCTCGTTGAGGATTTATCGGGCTATTCGGTGGATGGGATAATCGAAGGCTACTTTAATGCTGATAAATATTCGATCGAACTAAAGAAACAGGTAGCTGAGTATGAATCTTTATTAAAGAATGAAAAGAGAGATATTGTGGAGGAAGACCGGGTTGACTACCTTACGAAACATTTCAATGATTTGTCTAAATTTATGGCGCCCGAACTCCAATTGAAACTCCAACAGCTACAACTTCAAAAACTTTAGGTATGATAAACATAAACCGTTCGCAACCTGCCCCCGAATGTTTATCAAAAGAAAAGAAAAAGAAAAACGGGGATTACAAATGCGGAGATGTAATTGAAAGGCTTCATCGCGATTTTTATAACAAATGCTATTTGTGCGAAGAAAAAGCACCATCGACCATTAATGTGGAACACAGAATACCTCACAAAGGAAGTATTGAATTAAAGTTTGATTGGAACAATTTGTTTTGGTCGTGTGGACATTGCAACAATACAAAATTAGGGAAATATGAAAATGTAATTGATTGTACTATTAATTCAATAAATGTACTCGATTTGCTAAAATTTGAAATGAACCCTTTCCCTTTTGAGACAGCCAGGATTTCGCCATTAAATGAAGACCATGTGGTAGTTGAAACCGCTCGATTGCTCAATGAGATTTACAACGGTACAACCAAGTTGAAGATCACCGAAGGGCTAAACATTAAAAATAAAATACTTCAAGAAATTATTGCCTTTAACGAATTACTTCAAAAGTATTTCTTCGAGGAAGGATTGTCTGGCAGTGAGAAGGAAATAACCAGAATTAAAATTAGACGAAAATTGGGTTTTGATTCTGCATTTTCCGCTTTCAAAATATGGGTGATTAAAAACAATCAAAGGCTTTTAGAAGAATTCAGCGACCTTATCCCGCAAATTGAAAATTAACAAACTATGCCAACCGACACATACAAAACCATTGCAGCCCCATCCGAGGGGAATTTTAAAGACCGGGGCAGCAAGTTTCCCAGCTTTGCTTTTCCGGTTTATTCCGAGGAGGAGATCAAAGAGATTTTGCAGGACTTGCGCAAGAAATACTACGATGCCCGCCACCATTGCTACGCCTGGCGCTTAGGGGCCGACATGGAGCACTACCGCACCAACGACGATGGGGAGCCTTCGAGCACTGCCGGGAAACCCATCCTGGGACAAATCCAATCGAATGGCCTGAGCAATATCCTAATTGTAGTAATCCGCTATTTTGGGGGTACTAAATTGGGTGTCCCGGGCTTAATAAATGCCTATCGAACTGCCGCTGCCGATGCCCTGTCAAATGCTGAATTTGTCGAAAAAACAGTGAATGATATTCTTCGTGTTGATTTCGATTACCTGGCCATGAACGATGTAATGAAGATCATGAAAGAAGACCAGCCCCTGCAAATCGATCAGCAGTTCGACCTGAAATGCAGCATAACCCTAAGTATCCGCCAAAGTGAAAGCGAACGGCTGACTGGTAAGTTTGAAGAAATTGACACTGTAAAAGTGGAGTACTTGAGGACGGAGTAGGCAGTTCTCAGTCGGCTGTCCACAATGCGAGACCAGCAAACCAGCAAACCAGCACCCAGCACCCAGCACCCAGCAACAAAAAAGGGCAGCCAACCGGCCACCCTTTAATATCTTCAAAAAAACATCCTTATTTTACAATAGTCTGGAAAGCACCCATTTCGAAATATTTGAAAAATTCGAGATCGGTTTTTGCTTTTCCTGCCAATGTTCCATCTTTGGTGATAGCGGTTTTTAAGCTGCTAAATACCAACTCATCGTTTTGTGTGCGTGCGCCAACAACAGCTTTCAGGTAAAAATCCATGGCTGTTTTATCGCTAATCCCTTCAAGGGTTTTTAAAGCTGAGTTACTGTCGCCATTCAGCAATTGGGCCAAAGCAGTGTTGAAAGTGGTGAAACTTCCCATATTTGAAACTGCTTCGCTATAACTTCCTTTTTTAATGTCACAAATACCCACGTTGTAGGAAACTTCTTTGCCGGCAGAAAGGGCTGCGTTAAATAAATTTTCAGCATCAACATAATTGCCATTCATGATTTCGCAAACACCCAAGTTGTTTAAAACAATTGAGTTGTCCTCAATTTTCTTGGCATCTTCAAACGATTTTTTGGCATCGCTGATTTTGTTTTGTTTGAGTAAAACAACACCGGCGTTGTTAGCTCCACGCCAATCGCTTTTGTATTTCTTGGTGAAGAAATTATAAATCTCCAGTTTTTTATCCAAATCATTGGTTAAAGTAGCAGCATAAAGCAATTCGGCCTGGTTCAAAGTGTCGGGCTTATTTTCTACCAAATCTTTGATCTCTTCATCGTACCAGCCAATTTTCTCAGCATTAACAGTCATTTTTGACCGGCGCAACTGAGGCAATACATCATCGGCCAATGTTTTATAGGCAGCTGCCATATTTTTGATTTGCTCCTCACGGACTGCTGGATCCGAGTACATTGAAAGAACGCGCAAGATCAGGTCTTTGTCGCCTATGCTCGAAGCTTGTACTTTTTCTTTAAAACCTTCCCAATCTTCGGCTGTTGTTTTTTCGTTTAATTTGGCATCAGCCAATTTTTTATTCTTCAATTCTTTGTTTAAAAATTTACTGGCTGCTGACCCACGATTGCCCGAAAGTTTCTCGTTTAATTCGTAAGCACCATCGGGGGAAGCATACGATGAAACATTGATTTCCTTAAGTGCAAGGCGTTCGTTTACTTTTACTTCATTCAAGTACTCTTGCAGTTTTTTAATATCATCAGCCTTTAATTCCGAACCCCGGATTTGTGATTGCTGGATTAAGTAAAGAATATCGGCATCGACAGAATCCATCACTTTCTGTTGGAAAACACTTTGGGTTGGGTCATACACAGGAGGTGTGACATTTACCTTTTTGGTGGAGCCTAAAATTGGTTTGGCGTCAGCTTGCAATAAACGCGGTGTAGCAATTACACCATCAGCCACTTTTTTGTCTATTAGATTGATCGATTTCGATCCTTGGCCAGCATTGATTTTAAGGATCAATTCTGATTTTTTCATTTCATCCTGATAAGGAAGAATATCGGTATATGAGACATCCCCGCCTTTTTCGAATGAAATGGCTTTGTTGTTTGCCTGGGCTTTTTCACCTTGGAGGATAACTGGTTTATATGCTTTTTCGCCCCCTTCCCAAACCAAAGTAGGTGTAATTGTGATAATTGCTTTTTTGGCAAAGAATTTTGCGGGAAAAGAACCTGAAATATTTACTTCTACCTGATCGGCGTGCATTTCAAGGATTTCTGGTTGAACTTTAAAATCCATTAAATTCTGATTTTTCGCCATCTTTTTGATGCCACCGCAACTTGTCAGGATCAACATTGCCAAGGCAATCGAAGCAAAATAAAGAATATTCTTTTTTCTCATAGTTGTTTAATATTAGTTTACTTAACCAATGTTTAATTTGAGTGCAAAACTAAGGAATGTTTTTAATAAAATGAAAGATAATTGTTACATTTTAATCGTTTTTTAATGTGGACAGCCGATCAGGTCTAAATGTAACTCGTTGTTTATAATTAATACAGGCAAGAAAACTTAAAGAAAACAAACTCAAAGTGTCAAACAATTTGCAATCTCCTAAATTTTAATATCAAAACAGCTTGATATATTGATGTTTAAATGTTTGATGTTTAATGCGTTTGGGTATAATCAAAAGGTCAATTAAAGGATCATTCTATGTATACCCGGAGGGAAATGTTTTTGGATAATTAACTCTGTCAATTTATCAAAATGGGTTGCATTGGATACAAAATCGATTTCATTTATATCCAATATCAGGAAAGTTTGTTGTGGTTGCTGTTTGAAAAAATCGAAATAATTCTTCTGAATTGAGTTTAGATATTCTGGCGTGATGGTTGTTTCATAGCTTCTTCCGCGTTTTTTTATATTGTCAAGAAGCCTATCGGTGTTGACATGTAAATACACATAGAGGTCAGGCTTTGGCAATTGTTGGTAAATAATGTTGAACAGTTGCCGATACAAGTTGTACTCATCTTCGCTTAAAGTAGATTTGGCGAATATCAGCGATTTCATAAAATAATAATCAGCAATTATAAAAGGGCTGAACAAATCGCGTGTGCTGAGATCTTTTTTCAACTGATTGTAACGCCCAGCCAAAAATGACAATTCCAGAGGAAATGAATATCGTTCGGGGTTTTCGTAAAACTTGGGTAAAAAAGGGTTGTCGGCATATTGTTCCAATACCATTTTTGCATGGTACTTTTCTGCAATCATGTTCACAAGGCTGGTCTTGCCCGCCCCGATGTTGCCTTCAATTACTATGAAACTTTTGTCTGCCAATTATTTTAAGTTGATAAGTTTACTACGAAATTAAGGAATTGAGTAATTAGGGAATTGAGGTATTGAAAATATTAATGTCTTCTCGCCACACACCTTAATTCCCTAATTTCTCAAACGCCTTAATCCCTTAATTCCTCATTTCCTTACTCACCTAATATTTCGGGACAACCCCCATATTATAAAATGCAAAAGCCATAATATCGGTGTACTCCTCAATAGTTTTTGTAGTGGGAGTTCCTGCGCCATGCCCTGCATCGGTTTCTATGCGGATCATCACAGGATTATTGCCGGTTTGATTTTTCTGAAGTTCGGCAATATATTTAAAGGAGTGAGCAGGTACTACACGGTCGTCGTGGTCGCCCGTAGTGACCATTATGGAAGGATAGGCTGCGGCTTTTACGGTATGAACCGGTGAATAATTATACAGATAGTTAAACATTTCGGGACTGTCTTCGCTAGTACCATAGTCAGTGGCCCAGTAGCGACCTATGGTAAATTTATGGTAACGCAACATATCCATCACACCCACGGCAGGGAAAGCTACCTTGAATAAATCAGGTCGTTGATTCACGACTGCACCCACAAGTAGCCCACCATTCGATCCACCCATGATAGCCAATTTCTCAGGCGAGGTGTATTTGTTGTCGATCAAATATTCGGCAGCTCCAATGAAATCGTCGAACACATTTTGCTTTTGCATCAGGGTTCCGGCCTTATGCCATTCCTCGCCATATTCGCCACCCCCACGGAGGTTAGCCATTACGAACACACCCCCGTTTTCGAGCCAGATCAGCCACCTCATGCTGAAGCTTGGCGTAAGGCTAATGTTGAATCCACCATAACCATATAACATGGTGGGGTTGCTCCCATCTAATTTCATGTCTTTTTTATGAACAATAAACATGGGCACTTTTGTCCCATCCTTGCTGGTAAAGAAAACCTGTTTGGTTTCGTAAGGGGTCGGGTCGAAGTCGATTTTTGATTTCTGATAAAACTCTGAAGTATTGCTTGCTACATCATATTTGTAAACTTCCGATGGGGTTGTGAACGAAGTTAATGTGTAAAAGGTAAAGGTGTCTTCTTTTTTGCCCCCAAAACCACTTACCGAACCCAACACAGGAAAATCGATAGTATGCAGGAATGTCCCATTCATGTCGAATACAAGGGCAATGTCGTGGGCATCTTTCATAAATTGGGTAATCATTCGTTCACCCACAATCGATACAGAAGTAAGTACTTCTTCTTTTTCGGCCACAAGGTCGGTCCAGTTCTCGCGTGCCGGGTTTTTGGGGTCGATCACGATGATCTTATATTTCGGAGCATTGAAATTGGTCATTACCAGCAACCTGCCATTGTCATGGTCGACCACCGAAAAGTCGCTTTCAAAATCTTCTACCACTTTCACAATTTCCGATTTGGGGTTTGACATGTCTTTGATGTAAAACGCATTTCCTGATGTTGATTCACTTACGCTGATGATCATGAATTTATCGTCTTCGGTAATGCCGGCCGAGAAACCCCAGTTTGGATGTGCCGGATCCTGGTAAAATAATTGATCTTCTGATTGCGGTGTGCCTACTTTGTGGTAATAGACCATGCTGTTTGTGTTCATTCCTTTTAAGGCATCGCCTTCTTTAGGCTCGGGGTAGCGCGAATAGAAAAAACCATCCTTATACCAGGCCATGCCCGAAAATTTCACCCATTGAATGTGGTCTTCCAAATCTTTTCCGGTTTCAACGTCGCGGACAAAAAACTCGTTCCAGTCGGAACCGCCGCGAGAAATTCCGTATCCGGCATATTTCCCGTCTTTCGACACGGAAAAATGGCTCAAAGAAACAGTCCCATCTTCCGATAAAGTATTGGGGTCGAGAAATAGGGTTTCTTTTCCACCTAACTCATCCAATAGATAAATAACGCTCTGGTTCTGGAGACCATCA
The DNA here is from genome assembly GCA_021740905.1 of Bacteroidales bacterium. GTDB lineage: Bacteria > Bacteroidota > Bacteroidia > Bacteroidales > M50B96 > JAIOYV01. The sequence goes on along the minus strand of JAIOYV010000091.1, from coordinate 17,078 downwards.
TTTTTTGATACAAACCATCGTTCGCCTTTTTTAAACGGGGCCGAGATCTTTTCGTAGTCCCAAACCTTGGTCAGGCGTTCTTTGATTTTTTCCCTGAATGGGATTTTCTCTAAATACCCAAAGGTGACAGCGTTTTCCGCTTTTACCCATGCCTTGGTTTCTTCTGAATTGTCGTCTTCGAGCCAGCGATAGGGATCGGCCACAGTAGTACCAAAATAGGTGTCCACTGTGTCGACTTTTGCCGTTTCGGGATAGTTGAATTTTTGCTCCTGTTTGCCCTTCTCGGACGAAGTTCCGCATGCCATAAATGCAATCGTTAAACTTAGTAAAATATACTTTTTCATGATTAAAATTTTAGGAGAGCAAATATAGGAATTATGTTGAATGTGGGAATTGAGTTGAGTAAGGAATTGGGGTGAGTTGGCAAAAATGGAAATGAATAAAAAAAAAGGTGAAAAGGGCCTTTGTTACCCCACTCACCAAAATTACTTAATTCCCTATATCCCTATTCACTACACTGCAACAGGCTTTGTCCTGCTTCCTTGCAAATCCCTGTCGAACATATACATGTCCTTGCCGTCGAGTAGTTTTAATTTGTCGAGGATGCCACGTACGGTGGCTTCTTCTTCGATCTGTTCGGTCACAAACCATTGTACCCAGTTGTGGGTGGTGAAATCTTTTTCTTCGTGGCAAAGGCCCACGATTTCGTTTATTGAATTGGAGATGAATTGCTCATGTTCAAATACTTTTTTAAACATGGTGTGCACATCGCCAAAATCGCGGGGAGGTTCTGAGGTGGCAGGGATGAGGGCTTTTCCGCCACGGTCGTTTACATACTTGATAAACTTGAGCATGTGTATATGCTCTTCGTCGGCCTGGAAATAGAGCCACTCGGCAGCACCAGCAAAACCGGAAGTCTCGGCCCATGATGCCATTGCCAGGTATAGGTTTGATGAATAGAGTTCCCGTTCGATTTGACGGTTTAGGATGTCTTCAATTTTCGTTTTCAGCATAATCTTATTTTTAGGATTAGTATTTCAGTTTGAAGCAACAAAATTATAAAACTCTTTCGATTCGGGTGTATAAATATTCTGTATGAATGAAACCCATGTAATTGAACTGGTTCTAAAGAAACATAATGAGATCAATAGAAAGCTTTACGACAGCATCATTATAAGCTGTTAAAAGAAAAGCGATAATACTATATTTGTGTCGTACAAAAGGCGACAAAACCACAGATGTTTCAATTAAAGACCATAGCGGCAAAGAAATTTCTATTACTTATATTCTTCTTGTTATCACTTCTGATGATAAGCAATACTCTTTTTGAACTGTACCAGAACAAAAAGGATCTGTATCATTTAATGGAAACCCAGTCGCACACCTTGCTTGAGTCTATTATGGCGGCATCGGAGAATTCTTTAAAAGCCATCGAAATTTTGGATGATATTTCGGAGAAACGAATTTTAAACAATGTCAATATTTTGAAAAAGCTGTACGAAAAAGGTCAAGTAAGCAATGTAATTTTAAATGAGCTTTGCAGGGAGAATAAGATTGATAAGCTGATTGTTTTCACACCGGAAGGTCTCCCGTCCTTTTATGGAACGGATAACCAGGTATTTACAATTGATTATTTGAGCGATGTCAGCAACCGACTTTTCCCTCTTTATATCGATCGGGCCGATACACTCGATTTTGGGGTCGTAAAAGTCAATTCGGACAATTCCATAAAATACCAGTATGCTGTTTCGACGGTGGAAAATGGGGCTATTTTTATTGAAGTGGATGCTGCCCGCTACTTCGATTTTAAAAGAAAAACAGGATTTGGGCCACTTTTGCGTAATGTGGCCGCCGAAAACAGCCAGATCATCTATATTGCTTATCAGGATAGTTTCAATATTCTGGCAGCAACCGGAAATATTACCGAACTTGAATCGATTGGCGAATCTGCCTTTTTATCATCATCCATCCGCGACTCTTCTTTTATGAGCCGGAAAGTAATATTTCATTCGAGCGATGTTTTTGAAACTGTCCACCCCTTCACACTTTACGGACAAACCCACGGCCTTCTTAGGATGGGACTATCAACAGCCCCTATGAAAGAAATCAATGCCAGGATTTACCGAAGGTTGATTATAATCGGGATTGCCTTACTTGCCTTGGGCTTTATGATTTTCATTTACCTTTTCACCCAGAAACAATTTTCATCGTTGCAAAAGGACTATAAGGTAATTGAATCCTATTCATCAAAAATAATTGATAATGTGAGCGATGCCATTGTGGTGTATAATCCCGAAGGCGAGATCAGGGTTTTCAATAGGGCCGCATCATTGCTGTTCGATAAAAAGATCGTCGAAAGGGAAAAGGTAAATATTCAGGACATCCTGCCGGATAATTCTTGTCCAGAATTGATGCAGGAAGATGCCTTAAATTCGCAAGTTAGCTGTTTGATTTCAGGGTTAAGAAAAACTCTGCTGATATCGAAAAGTAGTTTTCTGGACAATAACTCCGCCCCTTTATATATTCTGGTGGCCAAAGATTTGACCGAGCAAATCCGGCTTCAGGAGAAACTCGAACGCGAAGAGCGCCTCACGGCAATGGGCGAATTAGCTGCCGGTGTAGCCCACGAAATAAGGAACCCCTTAAATACAATAAGTACAATTGTTCAGCAACTTAGCAAAGATTTTGAGCCTGTTGAACACAAGGAAGATTACTACGAGTTTACGGAAATTGTTTATTCTGAGGTAAACCGGATAAACAGCACGGTGAAGGATTTTCTGCGATTTGCCCGCCCCGAACCGGTGAAACCCGATCGTTTCGAAATTGCCTCCCTCTTTGAACAATTGCATAAACAGTACAAATCGGTCCTCGATGAAAACAATATCCAACTTACCGTGAATTATCAGTGGCAGGGCGAGGTAAATTGGGATGTAAATCAAATGAAACAAGTGTTTATCAACCTTATTCAAAATTCGATAGATGCCCTCGGCAACACAGGAACAATAAATATTGAAATCACGAAAGCCGGGAACAACGAATTAAAAATCCTTGTGGCCGACAATGGTCCGGGAATGAGCGAAAAGACCCGCAAAAATTTATTCAACCTCTATTATACCACAAAACCTAAAGGGACTGGAATTGGCCTCAGCATTGTGCAGCGCATTGTTTATGAGCACGGGGGATTTGTGTCGGTGGAAAGTGAAGAAGGCAAAGGCTCGGTATTTTCGATTATCCTACCACTGGAGGTATAGCGTCAACTAAATTTAATCGCGGGGTGAGGTAAATTCGAGAAAACCCCAGATATTCAACCCCGGCGAACGAGGAGAAAAGTTTTCTTTGTGGCATCAATATAGTTCGTTTATCAATTTCGACCTTCCGGTTTTATTTGTCGCCCACCCGGTCGTAAATACTTATCCTGAAACCTATCAATATTTTGGTAAGTTGTAAACAAACAGAGTGTTATACCTTCTGGCACAAGCCTTGAAAAAGGACTCCCGAATTTGATTTAATAACTTAAAATTGAAAGACATGAAAAACGTAGTGAAAATTCTAACAGTAGTGGCAATCTTATTGTCGGGCAACCTGGTTGCACAAGATTCTTTACAAATCAAGAAACAAAACAAGTTTCAGTATCAAAAACAGTCAATGGCCGCAGGTCAGGCAACAACCAAATCGGGCTTTATTGATTTGAACGGCGATGGTTTTAATGACAATGCCTTAGATGCCGACGGGGATGGTATTCCAAACGGACAGGATGCCGATTACACGGGCGCAAAGGCAAGAAAAGGACATGGAGCCAAAGGGTTTGTTGACCTCGATGGCGATGGTATCAACGACAATGCCCTGGATGCCGACGGTGATGGTATTCCGAATGGACAAGACCCCGACTTTGTAAAACCATTGGATGGCTCTGGTGCAGGACATGGTTATGGAAATGGTCAGGGCGGTGGCAATGGTTCAGGATCAGGAAGCGGAACAGGTGTTTGCGATGGAACAGGAACAGGTAGTGGAATTGCTACAGGCACCGGCAACTGCGACGGAACTGGTCCAAAAGGGAAGAAAATGGGGGGTAGGAAATAGTACAACCCAAAGTTTATTAACCCGATAGCAGGCACCATTGGTGCCTGTTTTTTTTGTTTGCCTATCTATTATAAGGGATAGACTTCCTGGGTATCCATTTATATTCGGAAATACAAAGACAATGCTCCTGATTATTTGCTACTTTTGCAAAGTGGGGCACTCCAAATTTTTAATTAGAATAAACACTAGCCAACGGGAAACTTTTTAATTTCTATGAAATTTCACCTTATCTTCATATCCTTCATTTTTTTAGTGAATCCCCTCGTCGGGCAAACTACTAACACGAAATATCCATCCTTATTTTTGGGCGATTCACTTAGTTTGATTCAACGTCATTCGGAAGCTTTCGACTTTTATCAGAATGAATTAAATAGCCCGCAATCCATCTCCGACACCTTTTATCGTGCCGAAATATATCATCGACTATGTATGGTATCCGAAGCATTAAATCTATTCAGGGAGGCTATTGATTTCCATTTGAAGTGGAGAAACCTGCAACCATTTACAAACCAACAGGAGAACCAAAGATACCTCGACAAAGTGGCTGATTTGCTGCCCAAAGCAACGGATAGTTTGGGCCTGACCCGATTGTATTATCGGTATGGGCTTTTGCTTACCCGAGAAGCAAACCGCGACCAGGCTTTACAATATTTTTTGAGAGCACTGAATTTTGCAAACGGGATTAAAAACTATGCAGCGGTTGCGACTATTGCCAACGACCTGGCTGGCGAATATTGGGATGCCGGACAAAGAGATTTATCGACTAAAATGTACCGGCAATCCTTAGAGGCGGCTATTGCAATAAACGACAGCAACCGAATGGCAGGGGCGTATTTAAACATTGCGGGAAATTATATTGATGAAGGCGATTTTAAGACCGGGATACAGATTCATCTTAAAGCCCTTAAAATAAAGGAATCGCTTGAAGATAAATCGAATTTGAGTTACTATTATCAACAAACGGCAGAGGTTTACTATCATGCCCGAAATTTTGAAAAATGGGAAGAGTACATTTTAAAAGCCTATCAGATAAAAGATTGCGAGGATTGCACTTCTCCCATGGAAAAAGCAACCCTTTATGGCGAACTCGGCGGAATTGCCAAGCATAAAAATCAATTGCAGCCCGCCATCCAATATTTCGATACCCTGTTGATTATTAGTACTGAAATCGCCTATCAAAATGGACAAAAAACAGCCCTTGACAACCTTGCACTTATTAATAAAGATTTGGGCAATTATAAAAAAGCACTGGAGCTTACCAATAAATCAGAGGCATTTTTGACCGATAACCCCTTTTATCATATTAGTCACAACAATACCAAAGTAGAACTTTTGCAGCGGCTGGGCAAACATAAGGATGTCTTGGCTCTATTAACTCAAAATATTGAAAACAAAGCATTGCCAAACTATGCTTCCGAAAAACTAAGGACTTTTCGTTTGCTTTACGAAACCAATCTTCAGCTTGCCAAGTACCAGGATGCTTTCAGTTGGAACGATTCACTTAGGGTGCTTGAAAACAGGCTTCGTGATGTGGATGTACGCAAAGAAATGGCCGCCCTCGAAACCAAATATCAAACTGAAAAAAAAGAACAGCAGATTTACTTGCTGACCGCAGAAAATGAAATAAACAACCAAAGGATCAAATTGTCGTGGCTATTTATTGCTTTCCTTTTTGTGTTGCTGGTGATGGGTCTCATTTTGTTGTTCTTCCGTCGCAAACAGGCGGCTTTCAAGCAAAGCGAATTGCAGCAGCAATTGCTACGGTCGCAAATGAACCCCCATTTTATTTACAATGTGATGGGGTCGATTCAAGGTTATTTATACAATCATGAAGCCGTTAAAGCCGCCGATTATCTAAGTAAGTTTGCTTCGTTAAGCAGGTCGGTGCTCGAATTCTCGGCACAGGAAAGTATTAGCCTCAGCAAAGAAATAGAGATGCTCCAGAATTATATTGAATTGGAAAGAGCCAGAATGAGTTCTCCTTTTGAAGTTGAATACAATATTGATTCAGGAATGGAAACCGATTTTATCGAAATCCCGCCCATGCTTTTACAGCCTTTCGTAGAAAATGCCATAAAACATGGTTTGCAAAACTTAAATTACTCAGGTAAATTAAGCTTTTGCTTTAGGGAAATTCAGGGTTATGTGGCTGTTGAAATTGTGGATAATGGCAAAGGTCTTCCGGTAAGCAAAGACAAAGACCATAATTCCAAAGCATTGGAAATTTTTCACCAACGCAAAAAGGGAATAGAACGTAAGTTCAAAAAAGAAATTACTTTTGAGTTTCAGAATTTGAATACAATAGACAACACAAAAAAAGGGGTCAGGGTGTTTTTGCACCTGCCCATTTTGAACCATGATTAAAGCAGTAATCGTAGACGACAACCCGGACATACGGGTTACAAACAAGCACTTATTGGCGGAGTATTTTATTGAAGTTGAAGTAGTAGGCGAAGCTGATTCTGTCGAAGCTGCATACAATCTGATTTCCCAAACCTTACCCCATTTGGTGTTGCTCGATATTGAGCTGAAAGACGGGACTGGGTTTCAATTACTTCAGAAGTTAACACCCTATTCTTTTAAGGTTATTTTCATCACCGGGTATAACCAATATGCCCTGAAAGCGATAAAGTTCCATGCCATCGACTATATTCTAAAACCTGTAAACGCGACAGAATTCCGCGAAGCCGTTCAAAGCACCATTGATTTAATCGAGAAAGATTTTTCGACACACGATCAAAACGAACAATTTTTGCAAAACTTCAGTGCAAATGTTGGCCCTTCAAAAATTGTTCTTCGCACTATCGACGCCCTGCATCTGGTGAAAATATCCGATATCTTGTTTTGCAAGAACGACAATAGCTACACTACTTTTCATCTCAGCTCCGATGAAAAAATAATGGTTTCGAAAGGGATTGTGTTTTACGAGGAAATCCTTACTGAATCAGGTTTTTTCAGGCCACACCAATCGTACCTTGTAAATTTGCGGCATGTAAAAAGACTGGACAAAGCCGATGGGGGCTATGTAATATTAGATTCCGGCGATGAAATCCCAATATCATCCAGAAGGAAAAAGAGTTTGATCCAACTGTTGGAGAATTTGTAAAGGATGAATGGTAAATGATTATTGATGAATAGTCCATTTTTTTCCTCATTCTCATAGTAAGGTTTTCAAAATAGCTACTCATTTTAATCTTTCAGAATAAAAAGAAAAATGCCAAAAGGTTCCTGCCTTTTATAAGAATTCATCTTTAAAATGTGTGACTGAAACGCAAATAGATTTCTTCATTCTTAGGAATTCATCTAATAAAATGTGTGGTGTAGGGTTTACAGATTTCTCCCTGTCGGTCGAAATGACAAGGTCATTTATAATGGGGGTGGAGAAGAAGGGCGAGCGAAGCTCGCCCTTCTTCTCCACATAAACGCCGAGGTCCTGTCATTTCGGAGCTTTGCTTTTGCTTCGCAAAACCAAAGTGGAGAAATCTGTTGGCGAGTCAACCACCATCAGGAAAAAGATCAAATACTTTTCTCACAAACTCCGGCCTACGCGATTCAAAACCTTTCGACATGCCCCCAGAAACATACTTTACATTCCTAACACTCCATTTAAACTAAATTTTTCTACGGATTCAAGTTACAAGTGTACGGATTCAAGTTAGTCCAAAATCAACCAATATCAGTATCTATTTTTGCCTTTGAAAAAATTTAAGGTATGAAAAAGCGGATATCACTTTCAACAAAAAACAGTATTTTCTTTATTGCTACTGAAGACATTTTGTATTGTAGGAGCAATAATTCATCCACTACTTTTTATTTGGCAAATGGCGACCCAGTTGTTATTTCGAAAGGAATTAAGGAAGTAGAAGTACTTCTGGAAGGGAATGACTTTATCCGCCCACACCAATCCTATTTGGTAAACAGGATTCATATTTCCCATGTAGATAAAACCCAACCATGTAGCCTTTTTCTTACTAATCAGGTGAGAATCCCCATTTCGACCAGAAAACGAAAGGAGGTTATTAATCGAATAAAAACAGAGATACAACCGCTATAAAAACAGTTTCAATACCAAAAAATATAAACAGGTAAAATTCAAAATACAATTTAATTATTCACTTATAAATTTCAAACAATGAAAAACACAACAATTATTTTACTGGCTATTGCTTTAGCCTTTGCATCCTGTAGTAAGGATGACATAACATCTGTTGTAACAGATCCAAACGACACCCTGACAACAGAAAACCCAACGGCTATTTGGGAGTACGAATTCGACCAAATCGATGTACTTTTGACCGATCTTGTGGTTGACGACAACGACAACTCCTACTTTTTTGCAAAGGCAAACGAAGAGTATGTTCTGTATTCGCTCGACAAGGAAGGAACACTAAGATGGAGCAGCACAATCCCTTTTGGAAGTTATCTGAATTCTGGAATTATGCTTGCCGGCGATAAACTCATCCTTTCGTACCAGTATGATGTTGTGGCGGCCTATAGTTTAGATGATGGTAGCCAAATCTGGTCTACTACATTAACTGTCAGCTATAGCGATATGGCATATACTGAAGGGATTGTTTACGTGGCACAAACCACCACCTTTAACACCGAATCGCAAATATCAGCCATAGATGCAAGCACAGGAACCATTAATTGGGATTATTACATGGATAAACATATTGGGACTAAAATTAGTGTACATGAAAACCAGATTTGTGTGGTGTCGGATTATCAGTTGCCCTGGCCATTTGAAATTGCATTGACCATTTTATCCGACAATGGGACCTCGGCCACCGAGGTATGGAGCCACTTCAAACCGTATGATAGCAACGAATCGTATGCGAAACCCCGACGGGCTACATTCGATGGGTTGGGCCACATTTATTTTGAAGAAGATGTTACAGACACCACCTATATCCACTCGTACAATGTTTCTGATGGCCAGGAAAACTGGGAAACCAAATTATGCAATTTTGGATTGCCCGAGCCTGTCATCCTTTATGGAAACGGTATAATTACCGCCAGCTACAAATCGGATGAGTCATGGGCCATCGTAAACAGTATTGTCACATTGGATGCTTCAACAGGAAATATCATTAAGCAAAACGACGATGTCATTTTAAATGATTCGCAAGTGCTGTTGACTGGCGATAATTCAATCCTAGTTTTCAACCGCTTATTAAATGATGAACCAACCTTGCAAGTGTATGATTTGAACGGTGAATTGATAAACACATCCAGTGCAGATTATTTGGGTATGATGGTAACTTCTTTGGTCGACTGCAAGATTACTTCGGAAGGAAATCTATTAATTATTGATCAAGAAAAAGTAATGGCCATTGAAGCGAATTTTACACCCGCCTTATCCGGTACCTGGTCGTGCAGAAAAGGGACCAACGGAAATACAAATTCAATAAACTAAATGCTATGAAAGAAATAAATATTTTACTTTCCATCGCATTAGCATTAATTAGCTTCGTAGGAATCAGTCAGAATCAACTAAAACGCTACGAAGTAAAATCAGGCATGGTGGAATACATCACCACGACTTCTGGTAAAGTAATGGGTAGTACAGTAGAAGGAACAGGCATCGAAAATCTGTATTTTAAAGATTGGGGTGCCGTAGAAGTGAAGGTTGAAAAGTCGAGCAAAACCACTACTACTAATATGTTAGGCAAAAGTAAAACGGAAACATCCGATGTGCATACGATGAACAAACTGGACAATGGCGAAACCTACTTTGTCGATTTCGATAAAAGGCAGATTACGGCAGGCCGCGACATGGCAATGGATATGATAACAGCTTTTCAACCCAATGCCGATGCAGGCGCAACCGGAAAAAGTATGCTGGAAAGTATGGGGGGCAAAAAAACAGGCACCGAGAATTTCCTGGGTTATTCCTGTGAAATTTGGGAATTGGCCGGTGGCAAGCAATGGATCTATAAAGGAGTGATGCTAAAACTCGACATGACGGTAATGGGCATCAAAACCACAACCGTTGCAAAATCAGCAAAATTTGATGTCACAGTTCCCGACTCTCGTTTCAAGCTTCCTGATTTTCCTATCCAAAAACAAGAAAGTTTTATGGATAACGAGAACTACGACCAGGACAGTGGGCCCACCAATGAGGATATGGACAAACTCAGCAAGATGTCGTTCGAAGAGTGGAAGAAGCTCGTATTGGCCGAAGAGGAGAACACCGAAATGAAAACCATGAGCGATGCAGAGTTACGCCAATCTTTCGACATGATGCAGAAAATGATAAAAGCCCAAAGGGGAAATTAACATGAAAAAAACAGCAATACTTATTCTTTTTGTTGCATTTGCGTTCAGTAGTAATGCGCAACAATCCAAGCTCATTGGGAGCTGGCTGATGATAAAAGCCGAAGTGGCCGGCGAAGTTCAAAAACCCTATTTCGTTACAGAATATACCGATGATGGGAAAATGATAGTGATGGGCATGGATGCAGGAACCTGGGAATATAACAAGGCCGGCAACACTCTTGTATTGAAATCAGAATTCGACAAAGACTTTAACGGTGAAGGCAAAATCCTTGAAATTTCTGAAACCAAATTAGTGGTTTCGAAAGACGGAGCCAAATTATTCTACATGAAAATAGATCAGGATAAAATTGTGGAAAATAACCAGAAATCAGGGCTTATGGGAATGTGGGAATTTAATGATGTTCCCTATCCGGGGGCAAACATGCTGGTTACATTTAAGGAACCCGATGAATTCAATATCATTCAAAAGGAAGAAGGCTTGGAGGCCCGCTTAAATGGAACCTGGATTTTCGATAAGCAGAAAATGTCGCTAATTATGATTGGCTTGCGTGGAGAAGATACTTTTAAAGGCGAAAACAAAGTAGTTAAAATTGATGAAGAGGCCATTGAGTTAGAAAACGACGGTATGGTTTTCAAGGCAAAACGCAAGATCCAAAATACCACCAAAATCGAAAGGCTCACTTTTTCTGAAGATGATTTTTATACCGAGGATGGTGCTTATAAATATGAAGCCGACGAGCAAAATTTACCCTGGACCGATCCGTACGAAATGATCAACAGCCTGGTTAACGTGAAACATTTGGTTTATACTTTCTCGACCTTGATTGAAGACACCGAAGCATTTACGAGCAAAACATTGACCGCCGATGTACATGCAAACCTGGAAGAAGAAAGCCTGAGCATCGATTTTATTTTTTATGGCTACGACAACTACAACCTGCCCGACGACACTGAATTACCTCCCAATTCGGAGTTTCGCACCAAACTTTTCCCTGTAAGTACCAACCTCTTTAGAATTGTGGGCCAAGAACAAATAACCACTTCAGCAGGTACTTTCGATTGTACGGTAGTGGAGGCCATAGAAAACTACGATACAAGAAAAAAACTCTGGATGATTACCGACAAACCAGGGATTTATGCTAAAATTATTGAAGACACACCAGGTGATTTTGGGAAGTATAATATTTATGAGTTACAGGAAATTCAATAAGTGAACCATTGATAATAGCTACCTCTGAATTTAGGGAAAATCAGTCCCACTTCCTTAGCATCTCTAAGATGCTTAGGAAGTTATCAGGAGACAGCCTGCACCCGAAATGGGTAGGTTTTTTTGACAGTCATACAACAAGAAATTCAAAATTTATTAAACATTTAAAAGAATTCAACATGAAAAATTTATTCAAACTCTTTGCAGTAACAATCCTGGTTTTCACTTTCTCGAAAACAGATGCACAAATCAGTGTTGGTGCAGGTCTCGTTTATGGAACCGACATCAGCAACATTGGGTTCACCCTGAACGGCAAATACGAGTTCAACGAGAAATGGAGCGCCGCCCCATCGTTCACCATCTTCCTGAAAAAAGACTATGTAAACTGGTCGGCATTGGATCTGGATGCCAATTATCAAATCATGGAAATTGAAAACATTGGTGGCTTATACGCCATTGGGGGTATCAACATGACCTTTTTCAAAATTAAATACGACGATATTTATAGCGGATTACCAGGATTGGATAATTCTGTAACAGGGTCTGAGATGGGCATTAACCTTGGCGTTGGAATTGATATCCCTGTAACCGAAAAAATCACTGTAGCACCAGAGCTAAAATATACCATCGGCGGTTTCAATTACCTGCACATTGGCGCAAAAGCATTATACACAATTAAATAACAAAACTTAAAAAGCAATCAAACGATGAGAAATTTTAAATTATTTATGGTGCTTATTTTAGCACTTGGTTTGACAGCCACAAGCTGCAAAAAAGACGAAGACAGCACACCTGTCTCAACATTTAAGGGAAGTGTCAGCCTGATAATCGATGGCGTGGTTTACGACAAATTGACTACCGAAATTTATCAAGTACCAGAGGGCGTGACTTTTTATTTGGAAGACAATAATGGGGGCGAGTTTCAGATTGCTATTGCACCTGTAATGGACGAGGGGGTAACCACCACCTTATCGCTTGCCCTCGTGGAAAACGAACCCACGTTAATGTTGGCAGACGGCCCAATTGCAGGGTACATCGCTTTGATAGGTGGAGCAGGTACAATAACACGGACTTCGAACGAAGAGTATGAAATTGATGCTACCCTATATGGTGGAGATTATTTTACCGACATGTTTACAATAACCGGGACTATCCACGTAGGACAATTTGGATTTTAAAGCCGGGATGTGACAAATTGAACGACCATCCTGATTTTCGTTCAAACCCAAAATAGAAAACAAGATATTGGAAGAAGGAATGATTATTTCATTGGATTTAAAAGGGATTTGCCTGAAATGGCTCTTCCCTTTTTTTGTGCTTTGCATTTAAATTATTCCTACTGCAGCAGGCCAAAGACTTAGAAATTTACTTCTATTATTATCCCTATACAATTCGCCCAAAAGGTTGGTAGTTCGACCATCCGGTCGATAAAATAGGTTTAAAAATTGTACATTTGTATATTCAAATATCAATATAATAGATAATTAAAACTATTGGCCGGTTTATTGGAAAGTTGCAGGCATTACTTTTTATTGTAAATTTGTTGAAGCGATGATACTCAAACAAAACACAAATAGCTTAAAATTAGGGATGGCAATTTTATTGCTTGTGGCACTTCCCTGGAAAGAAAGGATTTACGCGCAGGTTGAAGCATCGGTTGATATTTCCACTTCGTACGACGACAATGTGTTTCTGTCTACCAGCCCTCAACCCGATTTTATAACCGATGCCGAAATTACCCTCCTTGTCCATCCAAAGGACAGTGCAATAAGCTATTATGCCAATAGTAATTATTTTGCCTATCTCGATAATTCCGACCGAAACTTATTCATGAACAAACTGGGATTCAGCTATTACAAAGCGTTGGATACCAGTAAAAGCAATTTTCTTTTTCTCGGTGGGAGTTGGCTAAACCGGTTGAACAAACAAGAATTCAACTATTACAATTACGACCAATTCAACGGTTATACAAACCTGCAATTCAAGATTAAAAAGGTACAACTAAAAACGGGGTATAATTTCAGGTATCGAAATTTCAGCTACATGCCCGAACTAAATAATTTTCAGAACTATTTGTTTTTTAACATGAACCGGTCGTTTGAGACAAGGACCACTTTCATTGTTGAATCCAATTTGGGCCTAAAGACATTTAAAGGAGAAGATTATTATGTGGAAGTTTCGGGAAAAGGCATGAATGGAAATCCTCACACTGTGACCGTTGAAGGAGATAACATCAACATGAGCCACCTTATTATGATTGGTCGGGTTGCCCAATCGCTGCACGACCGGGTTGGGATATATGTCCAGTACAAAAGGCAAATCAGCCTCATCGACAAAGGAAGCTACATTAACTCTGATGTTTTTTATCAGGACGAAGAACTTTTCGACGATCCCTTTAGTTACGAAAACTCGGAGTTTTCTACCCGTTTGACGGTCATCTTGCCTAAACAGGTAAGTTTACAGACCGGTGGAATATTCAGCAATAAAAAATATTTGAGCGAACAGGCGTATGAGAGCAGCACGGATACCCTGGGAGTTGGAGGAATACGAGAAGACACAAAAAATAGTTTTTATGTGAAATTAGAGAAAACGTTTAATGCCAAAGACAAATGGTACAATGCCCTCAGAATTTACTCTAATTACAATTTAGTAGCTAATAAATCAAATAGTTATTGGTACAATTATAACTATAACATTGTAACTTTTGGCCTTCAGTTGAATTTTTAGAAAATTAAGATATTACAAAGAATAATAGTATGAATACCAGCGATTTCAGCATATTGCTTATTGATGACGAACCGGCCCAGATAACTTCGATAAAAGCCTTTTTGAAACGGAGGAACTTTACGGTGTATTCTGCCTTGTCGGGCGAAGCGGGCCTCGATATAGTCCGAACAAAACACATCGACCTGGTATTTTCCGATTTCAGGATGCCCGACCTAAGTGGGAAAGAAGTGCTTTCTTCCATCAAAAAAATAAACCCCAATATTCCGGTTGTCATCATTACGGCCTTTAGCGATACAAAAGATGCGGTGGCAGTGATGAAGGATGGCGCTTACGATTACCTTTCCAAACCTGTCGACCTCGACGAGTTGGAATTGCTTATTAAAAGGGTTCAGGAGTGGACCTATTTAAAATCTGAAAACGAACTGTTAAAGGAACAACTTCAGGAAAAGTATAAATTCAATACCATAATCTCGCAAAGCAAGGAAATGGAGGAAGTGATCAACACGGCGGGACGTGTGGCCAACAGCAAGGCCACTGTTTTGATCCGGGGCGAAAGCGGGACAGGGAAGGAGTTGATTGCAAAAGTGGTCCATCAGGCCAGCCCGCGTAACCATAAACCCCTGATTACTGTAAACTGTGCCGCCCTTTCCGAAAGCCTTCTGGAAAGCGAACTGTTTGGGCATGAGAAGGGATCATTTACAGGGGCTTCGGCACAGCGGATTGGTCGCTTCGAGCAAGCGGATGGGGCTACCCTGTTCATCGACGAAATTGGTGATATTTCGCCCCAGACCCAGGTAAAGTTGCTCCGGGTTTTGCAGTTCGGGGAATTCGAGCGGGTTGGCGGATCGAAAACCATAAAGGTGGATGTACGGGTAATTACTGCCACTAACCGAAACCTCGAAGAGTTGATCCAGCAAGGAATTTTCAGGGAGGATTTGTTTTATAGGATCAATGTGGTGACCATTTTATTACCACCTCTGCGCGATCGAAAAACCGATATTCCTCTGTTGGTTGATCATTTCATAAAAAAATATGCTGAAGAAAATGCCAGGAAGATGGAGGGCATCAGCAAGGAAGGGTTGGATACCTTGATGCAGTACCCCTTTCCGGGAAATATTCGTGAGTTGGAGAATATAATCGAACGGGCCGTGATCATGGCCAGAGGATCGACCATCACCACGACTGATTTGCCCAAAACCATGTACGATATGACCGAACGGGAAACATTCAACCCTTATGATTTCAGCATGAACTTTAGCGACAAGGTGGCCGGCTTCGAAGAGGAAATGATTAAAAAAGCCCTCGAACTAAAAGCCGGGAACCAAAGCCAGGCAGCAAAAATACTAGGGATTACCGAACGACATTTGCGTTCGAAGATGCAGAAATTAGGAATTATTAATGATAAACGACCTTAAATCAGAATACGATGAAAACTACACTATACCGAATATTATTTGTGATCCTTATGGTTTCGACAGGATCCTATTTTTTGCATGCACAAACCGACACTTCAAAAGTTCAACCTAAACAGCAACATAAACAAAGCTTTGTCGACAAAGATGGTGATGGCTACAACGACAATGCCCCCGATGACGATGGCGACGGAATCCCCAACGGCCTGGACCCCGATTATAAAAAGGGGAAGAAAAAACGGTTTGGGCAGTCCAATTATGTCGACTTAAACGGTGACGGGATAAACGATTACCTTCAGGGCTATCGTGATGATCTATCAAAAGACAAGCAAACCAAAAATGAACACCAGCACGGGAAGTCAATCAATGCCGGGCAAGGCAACGAAATGGGCAAAGGAAAAAAAGGGAAACCTAAGTAGTCTTTGCAAGAAAACATTTAGTAGCACAAAATATCAAATCAAAAAAAAACAAAGAATTACTTATGAAACACCTTGCATTGTTCGATATGGATGGTACCCTGATTGATAGTCGTCAATTATATTTTAATGGCATCCCTTATATCACAAAGAAATGGCTGGACATGGAAATCAGCATGGAAGAAAACATGGATTTGTGGGGATATGATGTCCTGAAATGGTTTGAACGATTCACGACCCAAAAAGGCCCCGGGTTTTTAAGCCTGGCCAAGGAGATGTATGCCGATTTTGAAAAATGGTATATTGAAAATCATGCAAGCATGGCGACCTGTTTTGAAGGCTTTGAAAAGATATTTCAGGTACTTAAAAATTCAGATTACCTCATTGGCATTGTGACCACACGTCCCCAACCACGGGCAGAACTCGCCTATAGTCTCCCCTGGGGCGGAATGATTGATTTTGTTATTGGCGGCGACAGGGTTGAAAACCGCAAGCCAGCTCCTGACAGCATCAACCTGGCCATCGAATTAGAAGGGGCACAAGGAGGCAATCATTTTTACCTGGGTGATGCCAAAACAGACATACTTGCTGCCCGTCAGTCGAAATACAAGGTACTGAGTCTTGCCGCTTTGTGGGGAAGCGAAAATCCCGAAGCACTGATAAATGCCAATCCCGACCACCTTTTCAAGACTGTTGAAGATTTTAATAATTGGCTTATTTCGGATTTCCTGACTGAAAAATAAAAGGCTACCAATGACATCTTTTCGTAATAAGCTGAAATTATGTGCAATATATATCGAATAGATTCCTCACTACGTTACCAATGACAGTGTTTTGTAAGGGGCTGGTTGATAGTATTATTGGGAATCACTAATGAAAAACAATAGTTGAACCCTTTCCGGGTTCTATCATCGTATTGTCCAGTAACCATGCACTGCGTACATGGCTATTCAT
>JAIOYV010000090.1 GCA_021740905.1 Bacteroidales bacterium | reverse complement strand
CACCGATGCTTACCGAATCGGGTGTGAAAGGCGAAATGCTTACAATGGGTAAAGGAATCACCTGCAGAGGCAGCTCTGCAATACTGTCGCAACCGTAAATGGATTGGAAGGTTGAATAATAAACTCCACTTGAATCAAGTAATTGACCATTGAAATTATAAATATCACCCTCACAAATCTCAACCGTATCAACAGGAAAATAGGTTTGGTAATGCTCCAGCTTGACAATAATAATGCTATCCGTTCCTTGTATGTTTTGCAGGGTATCGAAATAGAGGCCTGGCTGACTGACCCAATTTCCAAAGATCATAGCACTGTCATCGCTACAGATAAAATTCGTATCCACCAGGTTGTTGAGGGTATTTTCATACCAGGTGACTGAGGATTGAATATGATTGCTTACAATTACATCCATGTCATCATCATTATCCAATTCGGCGGGATAAATACTTAAAATTGTACCACCAAGAGAATCTATATCCTGCAAGGTGCCAAAATTCCCGTTGCCCAAATTCTCAATCCAGTGTACCTCATTGTGACTTGCAGCAAGAATATCATTCCGTCCATCATTGTTTATATCTGTCGCAAAAATGGTATAACCAATATCAGGAAGTGTATCAATAATAATATCTGTATTGAAATTGCCTGTTCCATCATTGGGTAACCATTTTATATAATAGTCAGAAATACCTGCTGTAATCTTTCCAATTGCCACAATATCTATAAAACCATCCTGATTCATGTCCTTTACATCAATGGCTTTTCCTCCATAAAAATTAGGTGTGTATTGGAAAGCAGTAAAATTACCTGTGCTATCGTTAAAACCGTACCCAATCTGAGCACCAGCATAGACAACCATATCCTCATAGCCGTCGTTGTTCAAATCTGCGATATTAAAATTACTTAAAGTAGATGATAGTGGAATAAAATTCCCGGTTCCGAAAACCCCATTGCCCAGATTCTCAAACCAATAAAGATATGGCCATCCTCCCATACCAATCCTTGCAATAATGTCAATCCATCCATCATTATTAAGGTCCATTGCTTTCAGGAAAGAAATATCTGTATAATTGGAAATGGTATGTGGGGAGCCAAAACTACCATTACCTAAGTTTTTTTGCCAGATCATTGTATCATTATAGGCACTTGAAATTACATCCGGAAAACCATCATTATCCAAATCGGCTGTAATAACACAGGAAGCTTCATCCAGCGAATCAGTTATTACTTTTTGCGGAGAAAAATTTTGGTTGCCCAGGTTTTTAAACCAGCCAATTTTATCATCAGTTTCCGATGCAGAAAGAATATCTGTCAGGCCGTCGTTGTCGAGGTCATCGGCATACACATAACGGACTTTTGTTGTAACATTCGATATGGTTTGAATCAGGTCGAATGTATTGTCGCCCCTGTTATGGAAAACTGAAATTGAATTTTCATTTTCTCCCCCGACGATAACATCAATAAAGCCATCTCCATCTATATCCCCTGCACATACGCCTCTGGGGCCGTCAATTGTGTTGCTGATCAGTTGTTTTGGCCCAAAAATCCCCGACCCCAGGTTTTCCTGCCAAAACAGGGTATCATTTAAAGTTGAAGGTACAATCAAATCCGAATCGTTGTCATTATCCATATCAATTGGAATCACATAGCTTGGGAAGGAATAAGAGTCGATAATTATGGATGGTGAAGAGAAGCTGCCATTCCCTAAGTTTTTCTTCCAGCGAATTGTTGAGTATTTACAATATAACACATCCATTAAACTATCGTTATCCAGATCGGCTGCTAAAGAAAGATTTGTCCAGGTGGCATTGCTGTCTATTATTTGCTCGGTGCCAAAACTCCCGTTGCCCAAATTTTCATACCAGGCAACTTTATCATCACTTTGCGACGAAGACAATACATCGATTAAACCATCACTATCCAAATCATCGGCCCATACACTTGTTGCTCCGTCTGCATTGTTGTTCAGGATTTGCTGTGGGCCAAAGGACCCATTTCCGAGGTTTTTATACCAGGCAACTATATCATCATCCCAGGATGCAAACAATATATCAACCAGGCTGTCATTGTCCAAATCAGAAGCATATATGGCTGGCCAGAGGTATGTTGAATCATCAATTATAAACGCCGAGCTGAAATTCCCATTTCCCAAGTTTTTGTACCAAAAAATTGATTCCAGGTCTGATGACAGTACATCAATTTTTCCATCATTATCCAAATCTGTAACTACAATATATCCCGAGTTTGATTCGTCAGGGCTGTTGATGGCCTTGTAATTATCAAAGTACCCTGTTCCATCATTGGTAAAATAGCCTAAAACACCATCCTCGAAAAAAGCAGCGACAATATCCAGGTCATTGTCTTCATCAATATCGGCAAGTGCTATTTGCCATGGTCTTATTCCAAATGTTACCCTATGTTTTATAAAAGGTTGCTGGGAAATAGCAATGCTGCTAGTTAAAAGGAAACTAATCAAAAGTATATTAAAGTGTTTCATGATTTTTATATTTAAATCTAAATATTGCAAGTTAAGTATTATTTATTTTGTATATGAATATATCGAAACAATTCACCGGGTGATTCCAAATTCACCCGGTGAGAAATCTTAATAACGAAGCGAGTATTTCTTAAACTGAATCCTTGCTGTAATCACACTTCACAGAGTCATCCCATAATTTGCATCAACAAATTTTCAAGAATAAATATCTCATATAGAATATCATGCTAGATGTTATTAAAGATGAATGCTAAAGTAATAGTAAAGATATTTGCAATAATTCGGATCGTCAAAGTCATCATATTCAAAAGTATAACATTTACCATGAGGACCTCCACTATAGGGGGCAATTGCATCAGAAATATTGTTAAAATTATAACATTTAACATCTAATGTGGCTGATGTTTCACAGTTCGAGCAAGTATCAAGATAAGTACATTCAATCTCATCAATACAGATATCCACACCATCAAACTCAAGGTGCATAGTATTTGGGGTACCGCTTGCTGGTATATCATAACTCAAATATCCCTGTGAGGGTGTAGCATTTGGTTGATGCAGGGTTATATCAATATGATATCCACATGCGTCAGGACATTCATTATTTATTATTACATCAATCTGAGTTCCTTGGGCATATACAAAACACATGCTTAGAAGCAGTGCTATTACTAAAGAAAATTTTCTAAGTATCATAATAATATTTTGTTAAATTATTTTATTGTTTATATTGATTTTCAGGATTTAAAACCAAGCTATTGCTCAGCCCCCCTCCGCCTGCATAGAGGGGTAAAATAATGTGAACTTATTCTTCCCTAATTCGAAAATCGATTTTGAAAGAAATATTAATGTAAATGGGGGGGGGGGGGGGCAATATACCCAAACCTTGCTATAATAGCAACAAAACAGAGGTCCCGGCAAAAGGAAAAAGTCCAAGGCAAGAAGCCTTGCTATGGTTAAAACCGCAACCCGCATGAACCCAATATCTATTATTGCTTTCATTGAAATCGAAATTTCGAGTATCCAAAGGTAATACTATTGATATCCAATTACAAAAAATACGGCCTATATGTTCTGTAAACTGAGTATTGAATTAACCATCGCTGAGTAAAGTCTGTTTGTGGTTTTTGTGTTATGTTGTTCATCCATCGCCAAAAGACGAGGCAGGCCCCATCCCGAGTCACAGGTTCATAGCTTATTCAGTCTCATCCTTTCTACGCTGATAAAGCGGGGCAGGTGAAAATAAAGGGGGACAATCGGTGGTTCATAACTGAGGGCAGGATAGATTCTCACTTACTTTTGCTACAGAGCCAAGCCCTTCCTTTCCCAAAGGAAGGGTTGGGATGGATTAATAAACAAGAGTTGTGACAATTCGCTAATCATCGCTAAAATGCTTCAACATTCTCCTGTATTTCGAGAATACGTTGGCGCGTGATACAAAGCCCACGTATTTGGTATCATCCAAAACGGGGAGCACGTACTTGCCGCTTTCCTGGAATTTGCGGGCCACTTCTTCCATAGTATCGTGCCGGTCGACAAAAGTGGAAGGCATAAACATCAGGTTCTCGATGGATGTGGTTTTGTATAGTTCCGGTTTAAACATGATATGCCGAATGTCGTCCATGACGACCAGGCCATGAAAAATATTCTCGTCATCGACCACAGGAAATACATTTCGTGTCGACTTCGTGACCGTATCAACAAGATCTTGGAGGGTGCCGTCGATATGGACTGGATGAAAGTTACGTTCGATCATGGTGTCAATCTTCATCCATGAAAGGATGGCTTTGTCCTTGTCGTGGGTCATCAGTTCGCCCCGTTTGGCAAGCTGGATGGTGTAAACCGAGTTCTTCTCGAATATTTTGGTAGTGGCATAGGAAATTGTAGCTACAAGCATGAGGGGCATAAAAAGTTGGTAACCACCGGTAATTTCAGCAATGAGGAATATGGCCGTGAGTGGGGCATGGATTACCCCTGCAATAAGCCCGGCCATGCCTACGAGGGCAAAGTTGGTTTCGTTGAGGGAAACGCCTGTAAGCCTTGCTATCTTTACAAAGAATAATCCGGTATTTACACCGAGGAAGAGGCTGGGGGCGAAAATCCCGCCAATGCCACCAGCACCAAATGTGGCCGAAGTGGCAATCACCTTAAAAATGATGATCATGAGAAACAGGGCCAGGGTTACCCAGATGCTGTCTTTGTAATCATAATAAAGTGTGGAGTTGAATAAATAGCTGTAATCGCCCCGCAAGGCTGAGTTAATATCGGCATAGCCTTCTCCATAAAGCGAAGGAAACAGGAAAATCAATACCCCCAGTGTCAGCCCGCCAAGTACAAGTTTCCCTTGCCAGGTCTTTACTTTTGCGAATAATTCACCCACTTTCATATACATGCGGGTGAAATAAACCGATACCAAACCAGTAAGCAGGGCTAACAGAATATAATAGGGGACATTGTTGATATTGAACTTGCCAATCACATCGACACTGTACAACACATCCTGCCCCAGAAAAAAATAGGAGGTAAGGGCTGCAGAGGCAGAAGCAAGCAAAAGCGGGACAAGCGAGGCCATGGTAAGGTCCAACATAATGACTTCGAGGGCAAAAACGATGGCGGCAATGGGGGCTTTGAATATGGAAGCCATAGCCCCGGCACAGGCACAACCCAGCAACAGGATAATCTGCTTGTGGTTGAGATGGAACAGCCGTCCGAAGTTGGAACCTATGGCTGCGCCTGTGGCCACAGTTGGACCTTCCAACCCGACAGATCCGCCAAAACCTACTGTAAGCGCACTGCTTACCACCGAGGAAAACATGTTGTGGGCTTTGATGATGCCACTGTTTTTGGAAATGGCATAGAGCACACTCGGGATACCGTGCCCTACACGCTGCTTCAGGATGTAATTGGTAAAAATTACGGTGATTAAGATACCGATTCCGGGATACACAAAATACAGGTAGTTATGATAGTTGATGGAGAACCGATTGGTGAGCATGCTTTGGATCAGGTGAACCGAATTTTTGATAATAATTGCTGCAAAACCAACACTCAGACCAATAACAATAGCCAGTATCATTATGAACTGTTTGTGCGAAATATGACGGACTCTCCATATCAAAAATTGCCGCAATAATTTGTTTGCCTTCATGCCGCAAAAGTAATTAAGATTTGAAACGAACTATAGTTTGTTTTGCCTAAAATAGCTGTTTTTCAACATAAATTTGTTTAGTAAGTTGAATAAGTTGAATTGTTGATTATGTTGAAAAGTTGAGCAAGTTAAGCAGGTTGAAGTTTGTATGGAGTTGGTCGTTTTGAGTTTGTTTTTATTTTGGATTATTGAACGTAAATTTGAAAATTGGTTTTAATACATTCGATTATGAGAAAATTGATTTTATTACTTGGTTGTTCCTCCTTTTTATTCCTGCCGATGAAGGCCTATTCCCAAAACATCGAAAATGCCAATTTCGATAGTCTTTGCATTTGTGCCATCGACCGGATTTGGGACTGGGTTAGCTCTGATACTTACTATTTTATTAATGATACGGCCCAGCCTCATACACCAAATACCTTTTATGGGGGAGGGATGATGGATGTTCACATGGTCTTTAATACGGCTGCAATTAATTATGATGACGATTCGATCCATGCAATGAACTCGGTGAAAATTTTTACCCGACCTGACCTCGTATATCCAGATGGGGAGAAATTTAGGGGATTTCTTGCAAATGGAAATCATTTCTATACCGATAACAATGGATGGATGGATTTTCGAAAAGGGGGCAGTCCGTTTCCCTATCGCCCATATTCTATGAAAGGGATGTACAAATTTGAGGATTCCCTGTCAATGATAGATGAATATGGAAAGGCCATTGTTTTGTTGAAAAAATATGATTCACTGACAAATACTATTGATACAGTGGGTTATGCAGAAAGCACTATAGAATTGAACCCCACAATGGTTTGGTCTCCATTTGAACTTATAATTGATTATTACAACAGCGCAATCCCCGATTCGGTGGTGGTTATTTTTGCATCTTCTTCGATGGGCAGCGATCCAACTACGCTATGGGTGGATGATATTTCGTTCGAATATGTCACAAAAATAGAGGAAAGTCCCAGGAATGATGAAATTTCAATTTTCCCAAATCCATGCTCTGACATTCTATTTATAAGTAATGGTGAAAATGAAAATCTAAGCTATAGAATATCATCTATTGATGGAACATTAATTAAAAACGGGTTACTGTCCAATAGAATTTCTTTAGCGAATTTTCAGTCTGGCATATATGTACTGACGATTATCAGAAAAGGACAGATTGTAAATACTTTGAGAATTGCTAAACTGAAAATGGAATAAATTTCAGCAATAGGACAAAATTCAATCGGTTGATAAAAAGGTGGTAATAATCAAAAACATCTGAAAGTTTTAGGTGGATGAAAATTCTTGGTACTTTTCTACCATACTGTCGCCTTTCCGAGGCTATGTGATCATTATCTTTATTGTTTCTACCATACTGTCGCCTCTCCGAGGCTTATCGAATATTTAATAATTGAGTAGAGTTCCGTCAGGAACGGCAGTATGGTAGCAATTAAAAAGGAGCAAGTTTACCAAGCCTCGTTGAGGCGACAGTATGGTTTAATAGTTTGATAAAATGCGGAAATTTATCCCGTTTGAAGCATAAAACAAAAGAGTTAAGTATCAATAGCTTCGTCAATAAACACAATCGGGCTGAAATAGCCATCGGATGACTTTCTGATTGATTGAGAGACAACCTTGCTGTTTTGGGATTATTTTCAATAAGAGTCATCCGATGACTATTTAGACAGGACGCATCCATTATTTTAAGTGGGCTTATCTCGTATCATTTCGCATATACTGATTTTCCATTAGTTTTGTTGAATCAATAAAACAGTATGGTATGAACAGGATATGTGAACTTTTCGAAATACAATATCCCATCGTTCAGGGTGGGATGATATGGTGCAGTGGTTGGGAATTGGCCTCTGCTGTAAGTAATGCCGGTGGATTGGGCTTGATTGGTTCCGGGTCGATGTACCCTGATGTTTTGAGGACACACATCCATAAAACAAAACAAAATACCGATAAGCCTTTTGGGGTAAACGTTCCGTTGATCTATCCTAACATCGAAGAGATCATGCAGATCATCATTGAGGAAGGGGTAAAGATCGTTTTTACTTCGGCGGGAAACCCAAAAGCCTGGACAAAACAGTTGCAGTCTCATGGCATAAAAGTGGCCCATGTGATAGCCAATAGCCGCTTTGCAGCGAAATGTGATGAGGCCGGGGTTGATGCTATTGTGGCAGAAGGTTTCGAGGCTGGTGGCCACAATGGGAGAGAGGAAACCACCACAATGGTGTTGATCCCTTCGGCGAGGAAAGCAACCGACACCCCCTTGATTGCTGCCGGGGGGATTGGCTCGGGAAGTGCCATGCTTGCTGCAATGGCCTTAGGGGCCGATGGAGTCCAGATCGGAAGTCGTTTTGCGGCTTCAAATGAATCATCTGCCCATCAGAATTTTAAAGATAAGATTGTGGAGGCTGTCGAGGGTAGCACTAAGTTGACCCTGAAGCAATTGATCCCGGTCCGCCTGATCCGCAACAAATTCTTGAACGAGGTTGAAGCTGCTGAACAGCGAGGGGCAACTTCAGAGGAATTGAAAGAATTACTTGGCCATGCCCGGGCAAAAAAGGGCATGTTCGAGGGCGATGTGGATGACGGTGAAATGGAGATTGGTCAAGTATCGGGTATAATTGATAAGCTTCAACCGGTAGATGGAATCATGAAGGAGATTATTGATTCATATCGTTTGAGCTTGAACAATCTATGTGCTGGAAATAAAAGTGGTTTCTAAGAAAAAAATATTCAATCTGAAATAAGTCCCCTTTAGTTGGACAAAAAAGACTTCCCGATTAAATACGGTTTCTTCGTATCGACAGAAAAATGATAATACTGAAAATTTCGAGGCGGCCCAATAACATATCAGCACTTAAGATAATTTTCGCCATATCGGGAAGGCTTGCAAAATTCCCCAAGGAACTAACATTCTCGAAACCAGGGCCTACATTCCCGAGGGTAGCAACGGAAGCCGAAAATGCGGTGTAAAGGCCTACATCAAAAAAAGTAAGTAAAACAGTTGAAATAAACAGGGTGAAAATATAAAGAACAATAAATCCAAGTACCTGGTTTTCGAGCGTCTCGTTGATAATCCTTTTGTCTATTTTCAATGCAATCACAGCCCTGGGATGCTGGATGAGGTTGATTTGTTTTTTTACCGATTTAATGAAAATAAAAACACGGTCGAATTTCAATCCCCCCGAGGTAGATCCCGCCATGGCGCACTGAA
Organism: Bacteroidales bacterium; assembly: GCA_021740905.1. Classification (GTDB taxonomy): domain Bacteria; phylum Bacteroidota; class Bacteroidia; order Bacteroidales; family M50B96; genus JAIOYV01. The sequence continues at coordinate 17,620 of JAIOYV010000090.1, read as the reverse complement.
TGGTAAAATAGATCAGTATAATTTGCGTAAATACCGGCCAAATGGCAGTGTCTTCGGTGGCAAAGCCGGTTGTTGTGCCAAGCGAAACTACCTGAAACAATGCACTTCGAAACGAGGTGGCAAGATCGTAGTTTCCATTTAAGAATAGTTTTAAGGCAACCAACATTACCCCAATCATCAAAATTACGAGGTAGGCCCGCACTATTTTCGATTGAAAAATATTATTAGGACGCCCTGTCAAGGTATTGAAAAGTAATCCGAAATGTATTCCCGAAAGGATCATAAAAACAACAATAATCAATTCGATATTGAAATTGTTGAAGTAAGCGATGCTCATATTTTTGGTGGAAAACCCCCCTGTGGCGATGGTGGCAAAAGCATGGTTTATGGCATCGAAAAAGGACATGCCGGCGGCCCACAAAAGTAGGGTTTCTACCAATGTCAATCCTATGTACACAAAGGCAAGTATTGAAATTATCTGTTTTGCCCTGTATTTGTAACTTGTTTTGGATAATTCTGAAATTTCTGTATTGAGCAGCTTCAATCTCGGGTTCTGTGAATTGGGCAAAATAAAAAGAACGAACATGATAACCCCAATACCACCCATCCAGTGTGTTGCCGAACGCCAAAACAACAGCCCTTTCGGCAACGTCTCAATATCAGAGAGGATGGTAGATCCTGTGGTTGTAAACCCTGAAACACTTTCGAACCAGGCATTTACAAGGGTAAATTCCCCTCCCCACATGATATATGGCAACATCCCAACAAGACAGGTCGACAACCAGCCAATGACAACAATATAGATCCCTTCGCTAAAAGTAATGTCGCTAATCGGTTCGACAAACAACATGGGAAAAAAACCTATTACAAGACAAAGGAAAGAGCTAAATAGCAAGGGGATTGCCGAACTTTCGACCATAAAAATGGAAATGATAAAAGCAATGAACAAGAAAAAGGCATTGAATAACAAAATTATCCCCAGGTACTTTAATACTATTTCGTAGCGCATAACCTACATTTGATTAGATTAAACCGATGTTTTATTGATCAACTTATTGATTTCCATCTCAAGGGTTTTTATTTCATCTTCCGATTTAATATTCAATTGAAGGGAGCTATTCACAAACTTGTAATTTTTCACGGCCTCGGTCAATTCGAGGATAGGGGTGACTAGATACCTCGAAATAAAAAAATTAAGCATCACTGAAAATAACAATGCTGCAATAATTGTAACAATGCCTGGCATAATGGCACGATGCGATTTATCTTTCAATCGTGAAGCTTCGGCGTGCATGCTTTCCTGATTAAGCGACATCAGGGCATTTACATTTTTCTTGGTTGTCAAGAAACTTTGGTGTATTGTATTGCGGTACCAGGTAATATTTCCCTGTTTGTCGGTATCCACAATGGGCTTTTGCCAAGCCTGTTTAAAAGCGGCGTAACTATCTCCAATCTTTTGCACATATTCATCTTCGTGGGGTTCGGTCAGGTTTTGCAAGGCAGCCTCAAATGCCTTATTAAAACTACTATCGGCAGCAGAGATAATTTCCCTCCCCTGATCCCACTCGCCCAGCAAGAGCAACAAAACCCCACTATCCTCTCGCTCCAATGCCTCGATCATGGATTTAGAGGCTTCTATCGTCTTGTAATTATCCTCTATCAGGGCATTAACGGAATTGCTTAGTTTGGTAAATTCGATAATCGAAATTACCCCCGCAACTACCAACATCAAGATTAGCAAAACAAAACCGGAAAGTAACTTGTACTTTAATTTCCTTTTAATAATCATTCTATTCGTAAAATTAGAGTAATCATTTATTGCTTCGAGGGATCGCGACTTGGAGTCGACCTTCTTGTCGTGAAGGCTTTTAGCAATAAAATATAATAGTTTTAAGGGATGCAAAAATAAAGTTATTTTGAGAAGTATCCGCTTTTTTGATAATTTATTTCATGATCCGATTTTCGGTTCAAATTGATTTGAAGCTTTGAACATCCGTCAAAAAAGAGCAAAAAAATTTTCGGGTTTATTGTTAATAACTTGTCGAATGGCAATTGGATTGAGCAAAATTTTAATGGTAGGTTTGCGTTTGCATATTGGCTTATAGAAAAAGTAAAGAAATACTGATACATGAAAATATCCATAATCGGTGCCGGGAACGTAGGCGCCACCTGTGCCAGCGAAATAGCCAACCGCGATATTACCGATGAACTGGTGATGTTAGATATCGATGATGGCATGACCCGTGGTAAGGCACTCGATATTTGGCAAACCTCGCCCATCAATCATTTCGACACACGCATAATTGGGGCATCGGGTAGCTATGAGGAAACGGCCGGGTCGGAAATTGTAGTTTTTGCTTCGGGGATACCCCAGGCAAGCGGCATGAGCAAGGAGGAATCCATCAAGCTAAATGCTACAACTTTTATGGATGTAGCCAAGAAAGTGGTCGAATATTCACCCAATGCACTTTTTGTGGTAGTCTCGAATTTTCACAATGTGATGACTTATGCAGTATCGAAATGCAAAAAGGTGGATCCAGCTAGGGTAATCGGAGTTTCCGGGATTTTGGATACGGCAAGATTTAAGGCTTTTGTTGCACACGAATTGAATATTTCACCCAAAAGTATCCACGCTATTTTTATGGGCGGGCATGGCGATAACCTTGTGGCCTTAACTCGCTATGTGACCGTTTCGGGCATCCCGATTTTAGAATGGATGACACAGGAGAAATTAGATGAACTTATCGCGAAAACCCGGATAGCCAGTATTGAACTTATGCAATTGATGGGAACTCCTGCCTTGTATGCACCGGGTGCTGCCGCAGCTCAAATGGTTGAAGGTATTGTGAAAAACCAACACCGGATATTCCATACTATAGCTCATTTGAAAGGGCATTATTCTTTGCGGGATATTCATTTCGGGGTCCCTGCTATATTGGATCGGAGCGGTGTAAAACGAGTGATTGAATTGGATTTGAACCCGGAAGAGTATAAGGAAGTGTATAAAGCTGCCGAAGCCATTAAACAGAACATGAAAATTGTGGATTCGATTTAGCTTTCATTTGAATCAAAAGAAAACAATATGAAAATAACAGTAGTAGGGGCAGGGAATGTAGGAGCCACATGTGCCAATTCGATTGCCACAAAAAGCCTGTCCGACGAATTAGTTTTGATAGATTTAGAAGAGGGGTTTACGAAAGGGAAAGCTATGGATTTGTGGCAGACTTCACCCATTAGCCTTTTCGATACCCGGATAATCGGCTCCAGCGGGGATTACGAGATGAGCAAAGATTCGGAGGTGGTAGTCATAACTGCCGGATTGCCCCGCAAACCCGGTATGAGCCGCGACGACCTGATTGGCACCAATGCAAAAATTGTAAAGTCAGTGACCGAAAACATTGTTAAATATTCACCCAAAAGTATCATAATTGTGGTGTCCAATCCCTTGGATGTAATGACTTATGCGGCCTATTTGACAGCCAAAATAAGCGAGCAGAAAGTTTTTGGCATGGCTGGCATACTTGATACGGCCCGCTATAAATCGTTCCTTGCGTCGGAACTGAATATTTCGCCCAAAAGCATCCATGCTATTTTGATGGGCGGGCATGGCGATACAATGGTTCCATTACCGCGCTATACAACCGTTTCGGGTATACCCATTACAGAGTTGATGCAAAAAGATAAATTGGATGCGATAATTGACCGCACCAAAAAGGGCGGGGGAGAACTTGTTTCGTTGATGGGGACCTCAGCCTGGTATGCCCCGGGTGCGGCTGCAGCACAAATGGTTGAGGCAGTGGTACGCAACCAACGCAGGGTTTTTCCTGTGTGTGTGAAATTGAATGGACAGTACGATTTGCACGATGTATTTTTGGGCACACCTGTTGTGCTTGGCCGAAACGGAATTGAGAAGATTGTGGAATTGCAGCTCGATGAAGAGGAACTTTCGCTTGTCCAACAATCGGCCTTAGCCGTGAAAGAAACAATGGTTGTACTTGATAATATGAAGCTTTTTTAATTTCTTTCGACAGATTTTATCAAAATTGAAAATGACAAAACAAACAAGGACATTCTTATGTGTATTGACGATGGGACTTTTGTTTCCATCTATTGTTTTTGCACAAACCACCCGCGAGGAATACATTCAGCAATATAAAAATTTCGCTGTCCGCGAAATGAGGCGTACCGGTATTCCTGCCAGTATAACCATGGCCCAAGCTCTATTAGAATCCGATAATGGCAACAGCAAACTGGCCCGCCGTGCAAACAACCACTTTGGGATAAAGTGTGGGGGAAACTGGGACGGCAAGACTTTTCATCAAGACGATGATGCCAAACATGAATGTTTTAGAAAGTATAGGGAAGTTGAAGATTCGTATAAGGATCATTCGGCATTTTTGCAAAAAGACCGCTATGCTGAATTGTTTAAGCTTTCTTCTTCAGATTATAAGGAATGGGCACGAGGGCTTAAGAAAGCCGGATATGCCACCAATCCTAAATATCCTACATTGCTTATCAAGCTTATAGATGATAATAAATTATACGAGTTGGACCTTTGTTACAAGGAGGAGAAGGAAGCTGAATCATCAAAGCCGGAAACCAAAATTGAAAAGCCCGAATCTAAGCCCCAAGCCCAAGAGCCAGAATTTACTATTGGTCCTAAACAGCATGAAGTAAAATTGAACAACCGGGTGAAATACATTGAGATAAAGGCTGGTGATACTTTTAAATCACTAAAGGAGGAGTTTGATTTAATGGCCTGGCAGTTGCCCAAATACAATGAGATGCCAGATGATGCAGACCTTGTTGAAGGACAGGTACTATATCTTCAGCCTAAAAGGAATAAAGCCGAAGTTGGCAACGATTTTCACAAAGTCGAAGCCGGAGAATCCATGTACGACATTTCGCAGAAGTACGCCATAAAGTTGAGCAAGCTATATCAGTTGAATCTTATGCCAGAGGGAACACAGCCAAAAGAAGGCTCAAAACTAACCTTGAGGAAAACACGAAAGTAGTCGATGTGCTCATTCTTTTGAGTGGAAAAGATCAATGGCTCAGTGAGTTATTTATTTCGCTACATAAAAAAGTAACCAAAAATTTTTTATTCAGCATAATTTTTTCAAAATTTACACTTTATTTAATTAATTAAGGCTGATTATGATTAAAGGTAAAGTAAAGTGGTTTGACCAGTCCAAAGGATTTGGGTTCATTCAAACAGTTGATGAAGATGAAGCACGCGACGTATTTGTCCATTTTTCAGGAATTAATAGCGATGGCTTTAAAGTATTAAAAGAAGGCCAGCCGGTGGTTTTCGAAATTACCGAAGGCGAAAAAGGGCCACAGGCAACCGGGGTTACTGTTGATAACGGAGGGAGAGATTAAGATTTGAAGGGATAATTAGAGATTAAGTTTTGCTCTGAATTTTTTAAGAAATGGAAAAAGGTTGGTCAGGTTTGGCCAGCCTTTTTTTGTAGTTGGAAATTAATAGTATTACCTTTGGATACACTGAATTTTAACCTAAACTTGGAAGCCATGAAACCAATTTTTACACTTATAATCAGTTTTCTTCTGATAAGTAGTTTTTCTTTTTCTCAACAAAACTTCATCCCTCATAATGTAACCTCCGGAGGATACCCAAGTGGAGCAAGTCTATGGGATATAGACGGCGATAGCGATCTGGATATCCTGGTGATGTCTCCTGATGACCATCGGGTTGCCTGGTACCGGAATGCGGGCAATGGCTATTTTGATAGTGTAAGTGTGATCAACTCAGAAACTAATCTTGTGCGTACTGCCCATCCTGCCGATTTGGACCAGGATGGGGACATAGATTTGCTGTGCTGCGAAGTCGGGCGGCTTTGCTGGTACCCGAACGATGGCTTTGGAAATTTTGGCAACCCACAGGTTATCACCTTCAACAACAACACTTTTGAGAAATATGCCTCATCCATCACAACCGATCTGGATAACGATAGTTTAAAAGACATCCTTTTTTCATCATCATCCGATAGTATCCTTGCCTGGCACAAAAACCTTGGGAATGGGAACTTTGGCCCCCAACAAATTATAGCTTCAGTTGCTGCACGCTATTGTTCAATTATTCCTGTTGACATGGACCAGGATGGAGAAGAGGATCTGTTTTGCTCCAATTGGTTTCAATCAAGCGGTTTTATTTATACAATAAACACGTGGTATAAGAAATTGGGAAGTGGAAGTTTTGGACCCGAACAATACATCGATTCTATCGGTAGCTATTATACTCGTATAAAAACTGTCGATCTCGACAACGACAGTCTTCCGGATATCATAAGCGCACGTTCTTACATCCTTGCATGGAAGAAAAACCTGGGGGGAGGAAATTTTTCATCTTCAATAACTATTAATGGATCGGTTGAAGCGGCCAGCTTTGAGTTGGTAGATATGGATGGCGACAACGACCTGGATATGATCATTACCGATATCTCATTAGACGTATTGACTTGGCAGGAGAATTTAGGGGGCGGTACTTTTGGCCCTTCCCAGATGATTTGCGACTCATTGCCCAGTCCCATTACCTCGTGTATTGGGGATATCGACAACGATGGCGATATTGATATTATAACCAGCACATCCATCCATTCTACCTTAGAGGTATTTAAAAATACAGGAACTAATACCTTTGATCACTTTCAACGAATTAGTTATGCGGCATCCTCCGTTACGGATGTTCATGTGGCTGATATGAACAATGATGGTTTACCGGATATCCTTTCAGCCTCGCCTGGTGATGATAAAGTTGCCTGGTATAAAAATCTGGGCAATCAGCAATTCTCCTTGCAAAAAGAAATATCTACCTCAGTCAACCATGCAGCTGCAATTAGTACAGCCGATTTCGATCTGGATGGATATGAAGATATTGTTGTCGCAGGAGGGGGCAACGATGTTGTCTTCTTTAATGGTTATCAAACAGAAGTATTTTGTTCGAGCGGTTCCATTCCCAATAGCTATAGTAGTGCATTCCACATGAAAGTGGTGACAGAAGATTTAGACAACGACAACCTGACCGATGTTATTTGGAATAATGGGGGTAGCTTGATGTGGTCGAAAAGCCTTGGGGGCGGAAACTTTGGAAATCCTCAAGGCCCCTATTATATTTGGGATATCGATTGCCTTGGAGCCATGGATCTGAATCGTGATACACTTCCTGACCTGGTATTATCGCAAGAACATTTTATGTTTGTTGGCATCAATGGAGGAGGGGGGAACTTTCTTACATTAGACACACTAAATGATACATTAGGAGCACATGCTTTCACATTTGCCGACCTGGATAATGATGATGATATTGATATAATTTTCCAGATTCATTGGTGGATATCGATTGGTAACGACGAAAGTTATCTGGGGTGGTACCCGAACGATGGATTTGGGAATTTCGATACGCTCATTTTTATTCCATGCGTTGGTGAAATGAGATATGATATTGAGGCAATTGATATTGACAACGACGGGGATATTGATATTTTTACGGGGCTATCTACTACGCCAAACTTTGATTACAATCTTGCCTGGTACGAGAACCTCGGATCTGCCAATTTTGCTCCTCCCGTAATCATTGATTTTGGTATGGAGGACATTATGGATATTCATGCCAGTGATCTGGACAATGATGGGGATAATGACCTGGTATTGGCACTTAACCATAACCATACTGTACAGTGGCTTGAAAATACCCTCAACAACTTAATCGACACCATTGTTATATGTGCGGATGATAGCACTTTTATTTTCGGATCCTGGGTGACCCAACCTGGCGATTACACCGATACTCTTACCAATGCCCAGGGGGGCGATAGCGTTATTATCGTAAGGTTGGAAAACTATCAAACGTATTTCACTGTTGATACGATGGAGATTTGCGAGGGCGAGACCTACAATTTCAACGCACAAATACTTGATACCACCGGGGTATATTTTGAAACTTTCCAATCTATGTACGGCTGCGACAGTATTATTGAGCTGCCGTTGGTTGTTGTTCCTGTACCTGCTGTAAGTATCGCCGCATTTATTCCCGATTCGGTGAGCATTGATACCGGTTTGCAGGCTTTACCCAGCGCAACTCCTGCAGGTGGATATTATTCGGGAAACGGAATCGTTACAAATGCATTCTATCCATTAATGGCAGGGCTTGGCGAACATTGGATATTGTACACCTATACCGATACCATCACCGGCTGTTCCAACCAGGATTCAACATTGATAAAAGTGTATGACCCCATTGGCATTGACGAACTGGAAAGCAACAAAGTAAAACTATATCCCAATCCGGGAACAGGCAATTTTATTTTGACAGGAACAAATTTGCAATCCATCCAGGTTAAAACCCTAACCGGAGAGTTGGTAAGAGAAGTAGCGATCAAAGACCGTTCAGAAGTCCGTTTTACCCTGGCCGGGCATGCCAAAGGGGTTTATTTTGTGCATATTGTGAATGATGATGCGGAGGTCAGGAGGCTTTTGGTTTTGATGTAAGCAATCCCGTACGTACGAGTGTAATAGTTTTTTTTACCACTAAGGCACTAAGTGCACTAAGGTTCACTTAGGTTTTCTTAGTGTTTCTATGTGTTCTAAGTGTCTTAGTGGTTTTTTTAGTGGCAGTGCTTGAGATCAACCCGTAAACTCCATCAATACTTATTAACACCCAATATATCTCGATATAACCAACCTCTGAATCTCAGAAGTCCCTTCACCAATTTGGAGCAAGCGTTGGTCGCGATAGAAACGCTCAATGTCATAATCTTTCATCAAACCGTATCCACCGTGGATTTGCACTGCTTCGTCGGCCACTTCTTTGGCAATTTCGGAGCAATACAATTTCGACATGGCAGCTTCCTTGGCGTAGGGTTGTTTGGTTTCTTTCAGCCAGCAGGCTTTGTATAGAAGGTTGCGGGCCAGTTCAATTTTTGTGGCCATATCGACCAATTTAAAAGCAATGGCCTGGAATTTTGCGATGGGTTTGCCAAACTGTTTCCGCTCGTTGGCATATTGCAAGGCCATTTCGAAAGCACCTTGTGCCAAGCCAAGTCCCATTGCAGCAATCGACAAGCGGCCACTGTCGAGTGTGCTGAGCATAATTTTCGAACCTTCGCCAAGCTTGCCCAACAAGTTGGACTCGGGCACCCGGCAATCGTCGAAAAACAATTCGGCGGTGTTCGAGCTGCGCCACATCATTTTGCGGTGCATCGGGATGGCCTTAAACCCTGACACATTTTGTTCAAGCAAGATGGTGGAATACTCTTTTTTACCATCCTTATCTCCAGTTATGGCTTGTACTGTGGAGCCAAGTGTTATTTCGGTGGCAGCATTGGTAATGAATATTTTCGATCCGTTGATGACCCATTCTCCTTTGTCGAGAACGGCTTTTGTTTTAGTGCCCCGGGAGTCGGAACCGGCATCGGGTTCGGTCAGGCCAAATCCCCAAAGTGCTTCGCCAGTACATAAATCAGGCAGGTATTTCTTTTTTTGTTCCTCGGTGCCATATTCGTTTATTGGGCCAATGCCCAGCGAATTGTGTGCAGCTACTGTGGCGGCTTGCGAACTATCTACACGGGCCAATTCTTCCACCGCAATGATATAACTCAACACATCAAAGCCATGTCCGCCAAACTCGGGGTCTACAACCATCCCAAACAAACCAATTTCTCCCATTTTACGGGTCAATTCAATCGAAAACTCTTCGCTTTCGTCCAACTCTGCGGCTATTGGTTTAATTTCTTTTTCGGCAAATTCGCGTACCGTGCTCCTGATCAGCCGGTGTTCATCGTTGCAATAAATTTCCATGCTCGTGTATTTTTTGTGTTAGCACTCTTGGTTTAATTATTCAATAAGCTTGTGCCCAAATGTATAAATATATATCAAATTCTACATATCTATGCCTCAACTTTTTCTTCTGCTATTTCGAAGTCCACCAATTGGCTGCTGCCATCCACCATATCGCCAACTTTTACTTTATAAGCTATTAGTTTTCCGTTGAATGGCGCGAGGATGTTGTTTTCCATTTTCATCGATTCTACAATCAGCAAAACTTCACCTTTTTTGAAATTGCTGTCTTCCTCCTTCGAGAGCTTGATAACTTTGCCCGGCATGGGTGACGAAATGGTCCCGCCAAATTCGCCATCAGTGCCCGATCCAAGTATTTTTTCCTCTGTCAGAATGTCTTTTCTTTTCAGCGAGAAAATATTTCCATTGAGGTTGAGCCATGTATCTCCTGTTTTTTCGTAGAAAATGTGAGCTTTATAATGAAAGTCGTTGAGGATGATTTCGATGGATTGACATTCAATATTTTTCAGCAATGCAAAATAGCTCGTGCCATTCAATTCGAACTTGTATTGTTTGCCGGTAATTTTCTTTATGCTGATTGTGTGTTCTTTCTCCTCTAATACAACCACAATTTCCATGTTATGCCGCCAGTACCCGATTCTTTCCCAAACCGATGGCCCTACCTTTCCATTTTTATTGTTGAGGCTAAACATTAAAAAAGTGAAAATTACAATATGCTCGGGTACATCTTTTTTATCAGCCTCAATTTTGTCGATCAAACCCTGGCTTTGGGTGTCGCAATAGTTGGTCGATATTTTATTGTTGATGAAATGCTTGTCTTCGAGCAAGGCAATCAGGTAAGGGATGTTTGTTTTGATGCCATGTATCACATATTCCTTCAACGCGGCTACAGATCGTTTGCGAGCAATCTCACGGTCGCTGCCAAACACAATCAGCTTGCTTACCATGGGGTCGAAAAAACTGTGTATGGTAGTGGCTTTCGCGATACCGGTGTCGATGCGGATCCCATTTCCCGATGGCTCGTGGTAGGCATTCATGGTTCCTGGCGAGGGCATGAAATTTCTCTCAGGGTCTTCGGCATATATCCGGCACTCAATGGCATGACCTTTTTGTTTGATATCGCTCTGCTTGAAACGCATGGGGTTTCCTGCTGCAATAATGATTTGTTCCTCTACAATGTCGATGCCCGTGACTTCTTCGGTCACAGGATGTTCCACTTGTACGCGGGTATTCATTTCGAGGAAATAAAAGTTCAGTCTTTCATCTACAAGAAATTCGATGGTGCCCGCATTTTTATAATTGATGCCTTTTCCGATACGTACTGCTACTTCACCCATCTTTGCACGGACTTCTTCAGTTAGGGTGGGAGAGGGCGACTCTTCTATTATCTTCTGATAGCGCCGTTGAATGGAACATTCCCGCTCAAACAAATGGACCACATTTCCAAAATGGTCACCAATAATCTGGAACTCGATATGACGCGGGTTCTCAATGAATTTTTCAATAAAAATAGACCCATCTCCAAAGTAATTCAAAGCCTCGCGACTGGTTGTTTCTATGGCCATGTCCAATTCTTCTATCGAGCGGACTATCCTCATTCCTTTTCCGCCACCTCCAGCAGCAGCTTTCAGCAATACAGGGAAATCCATATTTTGAGCAGCCTTTTTTAGATCCTTATGTGTGCCGGTGAATCCTTCTGTCATAGGGACATTTAAAGATTTTGCAAACTTCCGAGCTTCAATTTTGTTGCCCATTAGGTGGATGCTTTCCGGGTCGGGGCCAATAAAAACCAAGCCGGCCTCCTTGCACTTTCTAGCAAACTCTGCCCTCTCCGACATGAAGCCATAACCCGGGTGAATCGCCTCGGCCTTCGATAGCAAAGCTGTACGGATGATTTTGTCCATGTTCAGGTAGCTGTCGTGCAATTCATTGCTGCCGAGGTGGTAGGCTTCGTCGGCCATGTATACGTGGAGAGCATCTTCATCGGCATCGGAATAGACCGCCACCGTTTTTATGCCTAATTTCTTCGCCGAGCGGATAACCCGAACAGCAATTTCTCCCCTGTTGGCAATTAGTATTTTGTCGAATAGTTTCATTTAATTAGTATCAAGTATTCAGTATCAAGTATTCAGTATCAAGTATTCAGTATCAAGTATCAAGTATCAAGTATTCAGTAAAGAGTATTGCGAAATTTGGTAGTATCCCATTTCCTTATTAATCATTAATCACTAATCATTAATCACTATTCATTCATCAATACTCATTCATCAATAATCATTTCACAACCCAGTTCGGTTTTCTTTTTTCCAGAAAGGCAGCCATCCCTTCCTGGCCTTCTTCCGAGGCGCGTATTTCGGCAATCATTTCGGCTGTTTTTACGAGGGCTGTGTCCAAATCCCATACATTGGAAATATTGAAAATCAAATCCTTGCACTGGCTCATGGCTTTGGGTCCGCTAGTCCGAAGAAGATCAATAACTGATTGAACATGGTTTTCTAATTCATCAGCTGGCATTGACTTATTCACAAGCTTATGAAAAGCTGCCTCCGGGCCTTTAATGCGTTTCCCTGTGATCATTAGTTCTTTCGCTCCGTATTCACCAACCCGTTTGGTTACATAAGGTGAGATGCAAGCGGGAACAATCCCAATTTTAACTTCGCTTAACGAAAAAGTTGTATGGTCGTCAGCATAAGCAAAATCGCAGGCTGCCAACAAGCCATTTGCGCCACCAATTGCCGCTCCATGCACAACTGCAATAGTTGGCTTTTTACAGGTATATATGGCATACATGCACTTCGATAAATTGAGGCTTTCAGCATAATTTTGCTCATAGCCATAGCTTGCCACGCCGCGCATCCAGTTTAGGTCGGCACCCGCACAAAAGCTTTTTCCCTTACCTTGCAATTTCACAATCCGGATATCATCCTGGGTGTTGATCCATGTGAAAACGTCCAGCAATTCGGCTATCATCACCTCGTTAAAAGCATTGTGGATTTCCGGCCTGTTCAGCCAAACTGTCCCAATGTCATCTTGTTTTTCAAATAATATGGTTTTGTATTTTTTCATTTAGTATTTAGTATCAAGTATTTAGTATCAAGTATTTAGTATCAAGTATTTAGTATCAAGTATTTAGTATCAAGTATCAAGTATTCAGTGTCAGGTATTTAGTGTTAAGTGTTTAGTGTCAAGTATTTAGATATTGAAATTTGGTTTATAACTTTTAACTTTGAACTCAGAACTTTTCAACTCAGAACTTTTCAACTTACATCCTAAACACCCCAAACTTAGGCTCCGGGAATTTCTTATTCAGCGACATGGCGATGCCCATCGCAAGGACTTTTCGGGTATCGAGGGGGTCGATAATGCCATCGTCCCAAAGCCTTCCGGTGCTATAATAGGCTGATCCTTCGGTTTCGTATTTGTCGAGGATTTCTTTCATCATTGCATCCGAATCTTCTTTGCTAAGCTCTTTTCCTTTGGCTTGCAACTGGTCGCTCTTTACCGTGATTAGCACATTGGCAGCTTGTTCTCCTCCCATCACTGAAATTTTTGCGTTGGGCCACATCAGCAACAGCCTTGGATCGTAAGCCCGACCTGCCATTGCATAGTTACCTGCACCAAACGAACCGCCAAAAACGACTGTGAACTTGGGTACATTGGCGTTGGCCACGGCATGGACCAGTTTGGCCCCATCACAGGCAATCCCTCCCCGTTCGTATTCGCGGCCTACGATAAAGCCCGTAATATTTTGGAGAAAAAGAATAGGGATTTTTCTGTGCGAACAAAGCTCGATAAAATGGGCTCCTTTCAAGGATGATTCACTGAAGAAAACCCCATTGTTGGCAAGTATCCCTACCGGGTAGCCCATTATCCGGGCAAATCCGGTGACCAGGGTAGGGGCGTAGCGGGCTTTGAATTCCTGAAATTTGCTACCATCTACGATGCGGGCTATTATCTCGCGCGAATCAACTGGTTTTTTTAGGTCGACAGGGGCAATGCCGTAAAGTTCTTCGGGGTCGTAAAAAGGTTCTTCAGGTTCTATTATTTCGAGTAGTTGTTTTTCTTTGAATTCGAGGGTCTCGAAAATGTTGCGACAAATCTGAATGGCATGGTGATCGTTTTCGGCCATGTGGTCGGCCACGCCCGAAATGGAAGTGTGGACATCGGCACCGCCCAATTCCTCGGCTGAAACCTCCTCACCCGTTGCAGCTTTTACCAATGGTGGGCCCCCAATAAATATGGTGCCCTGGTTTCTTACGATTATAGTTTCATCGCTCATTGCCGGGACATAAGCCCCGCCTGCCGTACACGATCCCATCACGATGGAGATTTGCGGGATGCCCTCGGCCGACAATCTGGCCTGGTTGTAAAAGAAACGGCCAAAGTCGAATCGGTCGGGGAACACATTGGCTTGTTCGGGTAGGAAAACGCCACCAGAATCGACCATATACACACAGGGCAGGTGGTTTTCCATGGCCACTTCCTGCGCCCGGATGTGCTTCTTGATGGTCTCCTTCACGTAAGTTCCGCCCTTAACCGTGGCATCGTTGGCGATGATCAGGGTTTCTTTGCCTTTCACCACCCCTATGCCGGTAATTATCCCTGCCGATGGAAACTGATTGTCGTAATGCCCATAAGCAGCCATCGTTGAAAGTTCGAGAAAAGGTGTGTTGGGGTCGATCAAAAGGTCGATCCGTTCGCGGGCGAGCAACTTCCCCCTTTCTTTGTGTTTCGTGATAGCGGATGGAGATGCCCCGTTTTTTACATTGGCCAAGCGGGTTTTAAATTCTTCAATAATAGCCTTATACTGTTCTTTTTGCTGAATGAATGCGTCCGAACGAGTGTCGATTTTACTTTCTATCCTAAACAATGTTTTACACTTTATTTAATGGTTTAATATTGACATGTAAATATATATATAATTTGAATCCAACAAAGAGTGAAATGAAAAATGGACTGTTTCCAAAAATGGGAGAAAGATTTTTAATAGCCATCCATCAACTTATATTTTGTTATTCTGTTTAATTATAATATTTTTCGCATTGATTGGTTAATGATGAATGATAAACTTTGAGACAATGAAAAAGCTTGTATATCTTATATTTCTGGTTGGATGGCTTTGTACATCATTTACCTCTTCAGCTCAGTTCTTGACGGAAGATGAACCCGGCAAACCCAAAGCCAAACTGAGCGATCGCATAGTGATTGGTGGTAATTTTGGGTTATCCCTTGGAAGTATCACATACGTTGAATTATCTCCCAAGATTGGCTATAAGGTAAAGCCCCGCTTTGTTGCAGGCATCGGCTTGAAGTATATCTATTATCATGAAAACACAGATTATAATATTGGCGGTACGTGGTACAACTATAAGTACGAAAGCAAGGTGTACGGAGGTAGTATTTATGGTCAATATACATTGTTTGAGGATTTAAACGAAAGTATTGGGATTAATATTGGCAACATTGTTCTTTACACCGAAATAGAGGAGTTGAATGTAAATGCTTACAAAATTGATCCATTGGGCTTCTATTCAGACGATGGCCGTACCTGGATCACAAGTACCCTTGTGGGTGGCGGGATTTATCAACCAATTGGGCCACGAGCCGGCATCCATCTATTAGTGCTGTATAACCTTACGGACGAATTGTTTTCGCCTTATTCAAACCCTGTCATTCGGATTGGCTTTAATTTCTAACCCACCATTATGGAACTCGACTCCTACGGCTTTATCATTGCAGCTTCCTCAGTACTGATTATTTCTTTCTTTTTCAGTGTTATTGCCAGGAAGACTAGTTTACCCAGTGTACTTTTACTGATTTTCCTCGGCATATTTATAAAACTTGGGGCAAGTTTTCTTGGGATCGAGGTTATCGAATTGTTTCCCATCCTCGAAGTGTTGGGAATTATCGGATTGATCATGATTGTGCTGGAAGCTTCGCTTGAGCTGGAATTGAAAAAAGAAAAGCGAAAAATTATCATCCAATCTTTTGTAATGGCCCTACTTGGTCTGTTAATAAAAGCTTTTGCGATTGCTGCGATTATTCAGCAGTTTTTCCAAACCGACTTTTTTGTTGCTCTTATTTATGCCATCCCCTTGTCGATTATGAGCAGTGCCATTGTAATTCCCAGTGTGATCCACCTGCCAAAAGAGAAAAAAGAATTCATGGTCTACGAAAGCACTTTGTCCGATATCTTGGGAATCATGTTTTTCTTTTTCCTCATTGAAAGTGTCCATGCCGATGGGGCAACAGAAATAGGGGTTTCCATTGTCTTCAATATTGTTTTTACAATTGTTGTATCCATTGTATTAAGCTACTTGTTGATTTATTTATTCCAGCGACTTCGCAGCGAGGTAAAATTGTTTTTGCTCATTGCCGTACTCATATTTCTGTATTCGTTGGGAAAAATGATGCACTTTTCATCACTGGTTATCATTCTAGTTTTTGGACTGATCCTCAATAACTACGAGATGTTTTTTAGGGGAAAGCTAGCGAAATATGTGAACAGCGAAGCCATAAAAGGGATATACAAAGACTTCCATACCATTACAGTTGAGTCCTCTTTTGTTGTGCGGACCTATTTCTTCGTCATTTTTGGAATGACCATAATGCTAAGCTCTTTCGTAAACCTCCAAGTTATTGTGGTTGCAATGGTTATTTTGCTCGTCATCTTTCTTTTCAGGATACTTCTCATGCGTATCATAATCGGAAAGGAAATTTTCCCGATGGCCCTAATTGCACCACGTGGTTTGATCACGATCCTTTTATTTTTTGCCATCCCCGAAGATTATAAGGTGGCCGAATTCCGGCCCGGTATCCTAATGTTCATTATTCTTATTTCAAGTGCTATAATGGCTTTCTCATTGATTTGGTTTAAAAAGAAAACCATTCCTGTAAAAGCAGATACTGGATCATTGGAAATTTTAGATACGATGGAGGTTGAGAAAAATTCGGGGACTTAGGGATTTCAGCCTGCGGCAAACTGAATACAGGCAGAAATATCCTCTTTTTCAAGGCTTGGGTACTGGTCAAGAATTTCTTCAACGGAGTCTCCAGCTCCAAGAAATTCAAGAATCGTATATACCCTAATGCGCTTTCCTCTAATGGTTGGTTTCCCATACAGATTTTTTCATCAATAATATCATTATCTCATTCAACAATATCTTATGCCTTCTGTTATATATGAAAATGAGATTATGATGCAGAAAAACGTTTTTGGGCTCGAAATTGAACCTTGCAGTGAAAACCCGGTTACCGGATTCTATCGCGATGGCAGTTGCAACACAGGCAAAGAGGATACCGGCCAGCATACAGTTTGTGTGGTACTGACCAAGGAATTTTTAGAGTTCTCGAAAATACGAGGAAACGATCTCAGCACTCCGATGCCACAATACAATTTCCCCGGTCTGAAACCCGGCGACCACTGGTGTTTGTGTGCCCTCCGGTGGATGGAGGCCTATTATTCGGGCATGGCACCACAATTAGTGTTGGAAGCCACTAACGAGGAAGCTCTCGAACTGATTTCGATGGATATGATGTTGGAGTTTGCCTTTCGGAAGGTTGAGGGAATTAAGGCCCAACTACGCTAAAGCTTCGTAGGGTGAAAATTGGGGAATTTATTCACCCCAATATTGTTTCTATTTTTTGATGGCTTATCGTATTTGTTTATACTGAAAACGGGATAAATTTCTGCAATAGGACAAAATTCAATCGGTTGATAAAAAGGTGGTAATAATCAAAACCGTCTGAAAGTTTTAGGTGCTTGAAAATTCTTGCTACTTTTCTACCATACTGTCGCCTCTCC
>JAIOYV010000089.1 GCA_021740905.1 Bacteroidales bacterium | reverse complement strand
GCTACGCATTCTTTCTCTTGATTGTTTCTACCATACTATCGCCTCTACGAGGCTTATCGAATATTTATTAATTGAGTAGAGTTCCGTCAGGAACGGCAGTATGGTAGCAATAAAAAGGAGAAAGTTTACCAAGCCTCGTGGAGGCGACAGTATAGTTAGATGGATTTAACAAAATGCGTAAATTTATCCCGTGCGGAGTATAAGTAGGTAGCTTAAAATCCCCAATTCCTCAATTTGTCAAACCCCAAAATCATCTCTCAATAAACATTTATCAATAATCAATAAACATTTCCTTACCTTTGCCCCACACAATGGGGTGCCTTACTGAACGGGCTGAGATCATACCCTTAGAACCTGATACGGATAATACCGGCGCAGGGAATGTATTTTGATCGCTCCATTGCAATATTAACATGTAATTTTTTTAAGATGAAAAAAATTCTCTTGGTGTTTGTATTGCAATTTATAGTTGCGCTTTCGTTTGCGCAGTTTAAAATTGAGGGGACTGTCCGCACAGCGGATGGAAGGGCCCTGCAATCGGCAAACATCTTTCTCGAAAAGAGTAAAAAAGGTACTTCATCGGGCAGCGATGGAAAGTTTGAAATCACCGACATTAAACCGGGCAGCTATCGCTTGATGGCAAGTTTTGTGGGCTACAAACCCTATCAATCGGAAGTTGAGGTGAAGCAAAATGTATGGCAGGATATTGTCCTGGTTCCCGAACAATTAACCACCGACGACATTGTGATTATGGCCACACGGGCAGGGGAGAAGACACCTGTTGCCCACAGTAGCATTTCGAAAGAAGAAATCGAGGAGCAAAACCTGGGGCAGGATATTCCTTACTTGTTGAGCCATACCCCTTCGGTTGTTACTTCGTCGGATGCCGGGGCAGGGATTGGCTATACATCCATCTCGGTGCGGGGCAGCGATTCCAAGCGCATCAATGTGACCATCGACGGGATACCTCTCAACGATCCTGAGTCGCACTCGGTATATTGGGTGAATTTGCCCGACCTGGCTTCCTCTATCAATAATATCCAGATTCAACGGGGGGTGGGCACATCGACCAATGGAGCGGCAGCTTTTGGAGCTACCATGGACTTTCAAACCCAATCGCAGGGCGACAAGCCTTACGCAAAAAGCGATGTGAGTTTTGGATCGTTCAACAGTTTGCGGAATAATATCGAGGTCGGTACCGGCCAGATAAGCGATAAATTTCTGGTCGAAACACGTTTGTCTCAAATTTCATCCGATGGTTTTGTTGATAGGGCTACCAGCGATTTGAAATCCTTTTATGTGAGCGGGGCTTACGAGGGACAGAAAACTTCCATTAAGGCATCGCTGTATTCAGGAAAAGAAAAAACCTACCAGGCATGGAACGGTGTGCCAAAAGTAAGACTCGAAAACGACACTGCCGGGATGCAACGATACTTAGACCATTGGTTATACGACCAGGAAGAGTACGACAACATGATCGCTTCCGACAGCCGGACCTATAATTTTTACACTTACAAAAATGAGGTAGACAACTACGAGCAAAACCACGTCCATCTTTTTGTCGACCATAAATTCAACAGTAATTGGCAGGCCAACCTTGCCTTTCATTATACCAAAGGGAAGGGCTATTACGAGAACTATAAAAAGGACAGGCACTTTGCCGATTACCAACTCGACAATCCGATAATAGCGGGCGACACGATCAGGAGCACCGACCTAATCCAGCAAAAGTGGTTGGACAATGATTTTTACGGCCTTACTTTTTCGACGCAATACAGCAAGGGGAAGTCAAATATTATTATCGGTGGTGCGGCCAGTCAGTATATAGGCGAACATTTTGGGAAAGTAATCTGGTCGGAATTTTCCGGGTCGGGCGAAAAAGACCACCAATGGTATTTCAACAAAGGGAAAAAAACAGATGGAAATTTGTTTGCCAAGTTGACTTATCAGATTTTGCCAAACCTGAGCCTGTTTGAAGACATCCAGATACGCCATATAGATTATTCTGTAGATGGCCTCCACGACGATTTGCGGGATATTTCGATGGAAAAAACGTACACTTTTTTCAATCCAAAATTTGGCTTGTTTTTCGAACCAACAAAGCGATCTGAGCTTTTTGCCTCGGTAGCAGTGGCTCACCGCGAACCCAGCCGCAGGAATTATGTGGATGATACCGAAGGCAAAGTGCCAACCCCCGAAAAACTTACAGACTATGAGATAGGAGGCAAGTTGAAATTTTTATATGCCCAATTGGGGGCAAACCTCTATTTTATGGATTACAGAGACCAATTGGTGTTAACCGGAAAAATAAACAACGTGGGCGATGCCATCCTTACGAATGTAGCCGAAAGCTACCGTGCAGGGATTGAACTAATGGCGGGTTTGCAATTATCGCCTTCTTTCAATTGGTCGGCGAATTTTACTTTCAGCCAAAATAAAATTGCCGATTTTACCGAGTATGTGGATAATTGGGATGCTGGCGCTCAACTTAGCAGCAAACTGGGTGAAACTGATATAGCCTTTTCCCCCGATATTATTTTTTCGAATATGTTTTCCTTAGCCCCTTTCGACAATTTTAAAATTGCACTGGTGAGCAAATATGTGGGCATGCAATACATCGACAATACCTCGAACAACGACCGGGCACTCGATCCATACATGGTACACAACCTTCGATTGAATTATTCAATCAAAGAAAAACTGTTCAGCGAAATATCTTTTCATCTGATGATAAACAACCTGTTTAACGAGGAATATGAAACCTGGGCCTGGGTATACCGCTACATCTCAGCAGGCGAGGAATATGCCATGGATGGCTATTTCCCACAAGCTGGAAGGAATTTCATGGCCGGTTTGAGTTTGAAGTTTTAATGCTGAACTTCATTGACCCAAGCCCTCGCTCCGTGCGAGGGCTTGGGTTGTTCGAGCTTTCAGGGAGCCAGCCGCTGGATTCTCCATTCCCCTTCCACCAACGAATATTCAATCCTGTTGTGGAGGCGGTCGGGTTGTCCTTGCCAGAATTCTATTTTGTCGGGTTTAAGAAGATAGCCACCCCAAAAATCGGGGCGTTTAATGGGTTTGTCCTGAAAGGCTTCTTCAAAGTCAGATTTTAGGTTTTCCAAATACTGGCGATTGGGAATGGGCTGGCTCTGAGGGGAGGCCCATGCCCCTATTTTGCTACCTTCAGGGCGGCTGTCGAAGTACTCATCCGAAGCGTTTGCCGACAGGATTTGGATACTCCCTTCCACCCTGATTTGTTTTTCGAGAAGTGACCAGAACAGCACAAAAGCGGCTTTAGGATTTTCGCTTAGCTGCTTTGCTTTCGGACTATTGTAATTGGTGAAAAACACAAAACCTTCCGAATCGAATTTTTTCAGCAAAACCATCCTTACGTGTGGTTTCCCTCCCGTATCCACTGTACTGAGGGCAATAGCATTATGCTCGGGGATTTCTGCTTGGTGGGCATCATTGATCCAAAGTGCAAAAAGTTCGAGCGGATCAGCTGAAACCTGACCTTCATCAAAGTTGTCTTTGTTACTTGTGGAGGATGAAATTTGAGTTTTATACTTCATTTTTGTTCTCGATTTTTATGATTTTAAGATTCTTGAAATCGTCATATTGAATAGTTTGCTGTCGTAATTATTATTGTTATTTTTGCCGCCCAAAAGGGCAAGGTATATGATTGAGCGTAAATACAACCATTCATTGGCATACAATAGGGCTACACATTACGTGATACAAAGCTTTCAAACAATCAGAAGGTATGCCTTGTTCGATCTGTTGCCCAATATTATTTCGTCTGTTTTCAAGGAAGGCAATAAATAATTGCGTGTTTCAACAAAGGTAAAAGTAGTATTCATCAAGAACCACAAAGGAGGATATGTACAAGAGGTCAGTTCTAATTTCATACCGTAAAGAGTTACATGCTCATCCCGAGCTGTCGCATAAGGAGGAAAATACTGCTGCCCGTATCTTGTCTTTTTTTGAAAAATACAATGCTACCTCGGTACACCGAAATATTGGGGGCCAAAGCCTTGCTTTTGTTTTTGATTCCAAAAAACCAGGCCCATCAATCCTTTTCAGGGCAGAGTTGGATGCCTTGCCTATTGAGGAAATTAATAGTTTTGAATATGTGTCGAAGAATCCCGGCGTTGGCCATTTGTGTGGTCACGACGGGCATATTGCCATTTTGTTGGGTATGGCAGAAAGACTTTCTGAAAACAAACCCAAATCTGGCAAAGTAATCTTGTTTTTCCAATCGGCTGAAGAAACCGGTGAAGGAGCAAAATTAGCCATTGAAGATCCCTTTTTCGATACCTTTCAAATCGACCATGCTTTTGCTTTGCACAATCTCCCCGGGTTTCATACGGGCCAGGTGATTGTTCGCGATCGGGCATTTTCATCGGCATCCGTTGGGATGTCCATCCAACTCTCAGGAAAAACCAGTCATGCTGGTTATCCCGAGAATGGGGTCAATCCTGGCATGGCTACCGCAGAAATCATCTTATCGTTCAATTCCATTTCATTGGCCAAAGAATTCTACGGCACGGGCACTTTTATTACTCTTGTACAAGTAGCTTTGGGCGAAAAAGCTTTTGGTACCAGCGCCGGTCATTCTATTATCCGTGCCACATTGAGAAGCGCGGACAACGAATCTTTTAGAGAGTTGATAAGGCAAGCAGAAGAAGCTGTTTATACCCACGCCGAAAAGGAGGGATTGAAAGCGGAGATTTCCTATCACGAAGAATTCTTTGTTGTTGAAAATGACCCGGCTAGCAATGGTTTTGTTCGGAATGTATCTGTCAAACTTGGCTTAGAGGTGATTGAACCTCAATCAGCTTTTCGTTGGTCGGAGGATTTTTCATGGTTCACCTCAAAATTCAATGGCTGCCTGTTTGGTGTAGGAGCAGGGATCGAACATCCACAATTGCACAATCCCGATTATGATTTCCCCGATGAAATTATTGCATCATCGGTGGAATTGTTCTATGGGATTTCGACAGAGATCCAGCATAAATATGATTCAGAAAAAACTAATATTCACCCATAAATTATTATGAAATTGGAAAAAATTAAAAAAATACTGATTTCTCAGCCGGAACCCCAAACAGAACGGTCGCCCTATTCTGATTTAGCGGAGAGATATAATTTGAAGCTCGATTTTTACCAGTTTATCAAAGTGGAAGGCGTAAGCTCGAAAGAATACCGGGAGGCAAAAGTGAAAATACTCGATCACTCAGGGGTCATTTTCCTTAGCAAAATTGCAGTAGACCACTTTTTCCGCATTTGCGAGGAGTCCAGGATTAATGTGCCCGATGATATGAAGTATTTTTGCACAAGCGAGAATATTGCTCTCTACCTTCAGAAATACATTATTTACCGGAAGCGAAAAATCTTTTATGGACAGCGTGCGTTTGGCGATTTGATAGACATAATCAAGGTAAAACATACCTCCGGGAAATTGCTTCTGACCATGTCGGATACCCCTATCGAACAAATTACCGAGCAGTTGGAGAAAGCAAAAGTCTCGTTTTCGCAGCTGGTCTTGTATCACACGGTAAGCTGTGATTTATGCGAAAAGATTGAGTTAAGAGAGGCTACCTACGATATGTTGGTTTTCTTTACCCCCGCTGGCATTAAATCGCTTTTCGAGAATTTTCCAGATTTTAAACAGAACGATACCTTGTTGGCGGTTTTTGGTATGGCAACAAAACAAGCTGCCCTGGAGGCTGGCCTGCGGCTCGATATAGTAGCACCGACCCCCGAAGCCCCCTCAATGACAATGGCTTTGGATATGTATATTGAAGAGTTTAATAAGAACAATAGGAAGCGATAGCTTGAGGCAATGCAGATTCAAATACGATTTTTGTTAACAAGAGCAAAATCGATAGATTATTGCAAATAACTGTTTTCAATTATGAGAAATGAAAAATGCCAAAATAATCTCTAAAAGATATTCATTTTTTACTCTTCCAACTTCGAAAAGTCTTCCAACAAGGGCTTATTTTCGATGAAATCGTAAAGGCTTAACATCCGAAGGTTGTAATAGAACGAATAATAATTCCGCAGCGAAGAAATATACTGCCGGCGGTTTTGGTCTTTTTCAGCCAGTGCATCGTTCAATTCCAGCACATCAATTTTTCCAATAAGGAAGCGTTGTTTGGTAACCTCGTAGCGCAATTGTGCAATTGTATCAGATTTTGCAGCAATGGTAAATTGGTCATTTTGCATGTTGAACTGCATCACTTTCAAATAGACATCTTGTTCAAAGTCGATGCGGTTTTGGCGTACGGAGGTGAAAATTACTTCCCGGTTCGATTCAGCCATTTTTACTCCACCCCGTCCCTTGCCCCAATCGAGGATGGGCACCGACAAACCCACGTTCACCTGTAAACTATTGTCGGGATTTTTATACGCATTACTAAGTTCGGCCGCGCTTTGGTTCAATCCATATTCGGTAAATAAATCGGCACGAAATCCACGGTCGGCTTTTGCTCGTGCAACATCGCGCTCGGCCTGTATTAATTGCCGCTCGTAAGATAGAACCGTGGGATTATTTGCAAGGGCTTGCTGGAGAGCAACGGTATAAGGTACTTCAACGGCTGGGATAGTTTCAGGGATAATTAAATTGATGTCGACTGTTTCGTTGTAACCCAGAAACGACCGCAACTTAAATTTCTTTACTTCCAAATCAAGTTTAGCCGATTCAAGATTAGATTTTGATTTCAGGAAACTCAATTCCATTTGCAAAAGATCGTTCTGTGCAATGGTCCCAATGTTATATCTCCCCTGTGAGATACGGTAGAGCGTATCTGTGTTGTTGAAATTCATTTTGGCAATCTCAAGGTTGATCTGCGCAAGCGCCAGGTCGAAAAAAGAATTTATGGCTTTGATCGAAATCTGTTCCTGAGATTCAATGTAGTTTTTCTGGGCTTCCTTGTATCTGATGGGTTCAATTTTTCGGTTCCATTTTAAGCTGTTGAATCCGAATAAGGGCTGTGAAAAACCAATAATTACAGGAGTTGAAGAATAGTTGGTGATTGAATCGGTAAACTGATCGATACGGCGAAGACCAGAACGCATATAGATATTACCCCCTGTAGGTCCAATATTCTGACGAAGCGAAAGATTGGCCGATGAATTATTCATATTATTCGCAACGAACTTGTCTCCATCAAGTGTTTGAACAATCCCAATTGATCTATCAAATCCAAGTACAGAACTACTCAAGGTAAGAGAAGGCAGGTAATCAGCCTTATATGTCCGGTACTGCCAATAGCTGCCGAGGTAAGTGTTTTTGGCAATCAAAGCATCGTAACTTTGCTCGGAGGCAATCCTTAGGACATCATCTAAATTGAGGGTAAGTTCACTTTCCTGTGACCAAATTTGCACCGGCAGAACAAAAAGTGTTAAAGCTGCTATCTTTGCGAATATTTTCATGTACCAAATTCCTTAATTCCTTTTTTACCTACTTACCTAATCAACTAAACTATTCGTACCTCAACGATTCCACCGGGTCCCTTTCACTGGCGCGTTTGGCGGGCATATAGCCAAACAGTACACCAATCCCGGCAGATACGCCAAAGGCTATCAGCACCGAAAATGGCGAAACGATGGTCTTTATATCTGCAAAGCGGGTAATCAGCTCCGAAAACAAAAAACCAAGAATCACTCCGATAATCCCACCTACCAGGCAAATCAAAATCGACTCGGATAAGAATTGCACCACAATATCTTTGCGGGTTGCGCCAATTGCCTGGCGGGTACCAATTTCTCGGATCCGCTCCATCACCGAGGCCAACATAATATTCATGATTCCAATGCCGCCTACAATAAGCGATATACTGGCAATGGCCCCCAGCACAATGTTGAAAATGTCTTTGGTGCGTTGTTGTTGCTTCAATAGTAATTCCGGCACCGTGATTTCAAAATCGGGCAGCCCAGAATGACGGCGTAGAAGGAAGCGTTCAAGCACTTCTGTGGTGGGTGTAAGTTGTTCGGTTTCTTTTACCTGAACAATTATTTTGTCAAGTTGATTGTAATTGGCTCCCATGCCCTGAGCCGAAGTATAAGTTGACCAGCCATCGCCTTCGTACATTTCGCCACGGAGCTTTTTCGTTGTTATCAATGCTCGATTTTTGTAGCGCATAAGCATGGTTTTGATGGGCAGATATATTTTTTCGTTCGAATTTCCCGCATCAACTTTTCCTATTCCCGATGTAGTAATATTTCGTTTTTCGAGCACACCTACCACTCTCAACCATTCGTTGCCACATTTTAGGTATTGTCCAATTGGGTTGGATGATTCGAAAAAACGACTTTTTACTTCCGACCCAATTACACAAACAGGCAGGCCATGTTCTTCCTGATAATCGTTGAAATATTTTCCTTCCTCCAATTGATAGTCGAACAGCTGGAAAAAATGGTTGGTCACAGCTTCCAGTTTTGCATCTTTCCGTTTGCCACTGAGAAGGATGTATGAGTCGATAAAAATATGGGGGCTGATTTTATTTACGGTGGGGATCAGTTCGGCAATCCCCTCTGCATCGGCCAATGTAAGGCCACGCGAGAATTTTTTCTTCTGTTGGCTTTCTTCTTCTCCTTGATCTTCAGATGGTTTTTCAACAATGGGCGAGATCACAATATTGTTTACCCCCACCATTTTCATCTGATCGAGTATTTCTTGTTGTGCACCATTGCCTATCGCCAACATACTTATCACGGCAGCCACCCCGAATATGATTCCCAGTGCGGTAAGTATTGATTTTAGTTTGTTGGCCAGGATTGCCTCAATAGCTATATTTATATCGTGCAAATATCTCTTCATCATTCAAAATATTGGGAAATCATTTTAGTTGCCCTTTCTTATCTTAAAAATCATATTCCCGTATTTGGCTTCTGCATTGGTATCCTTTTTTGCCTTCGCTTTCTTTTCTTCCTGATCGCGAAGCAATTTTTCCGCCTTTGCTTTCTTCTTTTGTTCAGCACGTTCCTGCTTTATCTTTTCGTAAATTTCAAGCCCTTCGTACTTTAAGTTTTCTGCATCGTCAGGGATAGTAAGGTACACAATGTTATTTTCGTCAAGCCCTTCGAGGATGATGATCTCGTTTTCGTTCGATTCGCCAACCTTTACAATCTGCTTTGCCAGATCGGAATTTTCAGCATACACAAAAGTCAGACTGTCATTGTTGTGGATGGCTTCCAACGGGACATATAATACATTGTCGAAATGTTCGGCCAAAATCGTATTGCTGGTGGTCATATTAGGCCGGAGAATGGTATCGGAGCCTTCTACACGGATAACCACTTCAAACACCTTGGCATCGCTTCCGGGCATGTCTTCGCCCACATTGGCCACTTCAATTACTTTCCCGTTAAATTTCTTATCAGGAAAAGCATCTACGCCTAGCTGAACTTCTTGGCCAACCTCTACTTTGCTTATGTCGATCTCATTCACATACGTTTTTGAGATCATCACCGACATATCGGGCAGGGTTGCCACCGTTGGGTCCCAGGTGTTAAATTCCGATCCCACCTTTCGTTTCGATCCACCCCATTCTTTCTGGTATATCACCATCCCCGATTTAGGGGCATAAATAGTGAACTGGTCCATAACTTCAATTATGTCCTGTAACTTACGTTTTTGTCTACTTAAATTAATAGAGACTTCTATCATTTGAGCAACTTTTTGTTCTACCTTCAAATCATAGCTTTCCAAGGTCTGGTTATAGGCCCTCTCTGCTTTTTCTAGGTTGATTTTTGCCTGACGGATGGTTGAAGGAGATTCAAATATCGACTGTTCCAGGGTAATCTCGGCTTCTTCCAGCGAATATTTTAAATTGATCAAGTTATCGCGCAACCCTCTTAGTTCTAAAGCTGTGTCGAGTTGTGTTTTATCATATTGTGATTGTACCTTGGTCAGTTGCTCCTTAACCTCATCCAGCTTCGAGGTAATCTCGGTCCTATCGAGTTCGGCCACAAAATCTCCAGAATCAACAATGCTTCCCTCTGCCACGAGATCGGCAATTTTCATCCTGTAAATCCCAACTTCCCGAAGGAATGGCCCCTTGATCCTTTCCGAGTTCTCGGCCCGGAGTTCGCCGGTTGTACTTACCGAAATCTCGAATGGACCCTTTTTTACTGGAACTTTTATGATTACCTGGTCATCAGTCGATTTTGGGTTGATGAAAAATAGGGAGATGACAATAACAATCAATACCCCGATAAAAATATATGACTTACGTTTCATTTGTGTGTTTAGTATGGTTTCTTTTTTAACTTAGTTTAGCCTTGTTTATTTCCCTGCAAAGAAAATAAAAATGGGGAGAGAGTTGAGAGAGTTCAAAGTTGATTAGTTGAAAGTTGCTAGGAAAGAATAAAAAATTGCTACCTAAAGGAATTGGCAATTTCTATGCGCATGAGAATGAATCTTACTCCTATATACCAATTGTAGTATAACTTTGAACACAGAACTCTTATAGTTCAGAGCTTTTTTAAATTTCTCAACTCTCTCAACTTTCCAACCCAAAACTCCTCAACTTTTGAACTCAGAACTCCCCAACTCAGAACTCCTTAGTTCCTTCAACTTTTTTCCCTACTTTTGATTATCAAAATAATTAAAACAGAATAGATGGAAGTCACTCGCACATTTGATTTGCTTGATAGGTACAAAGAAATGTTTAGGATTGCTGATGCCCTGGCAGTGAAACGCAACCGGCAATGGGAACTTTTCTCAACGGACAATTACATCGAAATATCCCATGCCTTTGCACGGGGCGTGTTGGCTATGGGCTACCAAAAAGGGGACAAAATTGCCACCATCACCAACAACCGGCCCGAGTGGAATTTTGTGGACATGGGCCTGGCAATGGCTGGCTTGATCCATGTGCCGGTGTATACAACCATTAACGATGATGAATTTGCCTACATCCTGCGGCACTGTGATGCAAAAGCCGTGATCGTTTCAGATAGCACAATTTTCAAAAGAATAAAATGGATATGCGAAAAAATAGATAAAATTGAGACCCTCTACACTTTTAATGAAGTAGAAGGCGTTCCTAACTGGCAAAGCATTGTGGATGAGGGAAACAGGCAAAAGGAAAAGTTCGATCCCATCCTTCAGAAAATAAAAAATGAAATTGACCCCGATGAAGTGGTTTCGATCATATACACCTCAGGAACTACCGGCAACTCGAAAGGGGTAATGTTGACACACCGAAATTTTGTGTCGAATTTTGTAGCAACGGCCAGCATTCAACCTCTCGACCATTCGCACAAGATCCTCAGTTTTCTGCCTTTGTCGCATGTCTACGAGCGCATGGTGAACTACCATTTCCAATACCTTGGTATCCGTATTTATTACGCCGAAAACATGGGCACCATAGTCGATAACCTGAAAGAGATAAAGGCCGATGGGTTCAATTCAGTGCCCCGATTGCTCGAAAAAGTCTTCGACCGGATTATTGCCAAAGGAAAAGATCTGAGTGGCATACAAAAAGTGATTTTCTTTTGGGCTGTAAACATTGGCCTGCGCTTCGAGCTGAACCATGCCAACGGATGGTTTTATGAGTTTAAACTTAAAATTGCCCGTAAATTGGTTTTCGATAAATGGCGCGAGGCCCTGGGTGGAAATGTGCAATTGATTGTGTCCGGGGGATCGGCCCTACAACCCAGGCTGGCGAGAATCTTTTATGCCATCGGCATGAGGATCATGGAAGGCTATGGCCTCACCGAAACTGGGCCTGTTATTTCAGTCAACCATGCCAACTACCCCGACATCCGTTTTGGCACTGTTGGTCTTGTGCTCGAAGGGGTGGATGTGAAAATTGCCGATGATGGTGAAATCCTTACAAAAGGTCCTAACCTGATGAAAGGCTATTACAAAGATCCCAGCTACACCAAGGAGGTTATCGACAGCGAAGGTTGGTTCCACACTGGCGATATAGGCGTTTTTGAAGATGGACGTTTCCTGAAAATAACCGACCGAAAAAAAGAGATTTTCAAGACCTCGGCGGGCAAATACATTGCCCCTCAGCTGATCGAAAACAAACTGAAAGAATCCTTCTTCATCGAGCAAGCGATGGTAGTTGGCGAAAACGAAAAATTTGTCAGTGCGCTAATATCCCCTAATTTTCCATATCTGCACGACTGGTGTGCCAAACGAAAAATCCATTATCGCGACAACGAAGACCTTGTCCAAATTCCAGAAGTAATAGCCTGTATCCAAAAGGAAGTGGACGAGGTAAACAAACAACTTAGCCAGGTGGAACAAATCAAGCGTTTCAGGATGGTTTGCAAGGAATGGACACCTGCCACAGGTGAATTGTCCCCTACACTAAAACTGAAGCGAAAATACCTCTATCAGAACTACAACCCTATTCTCGAAGAAATCTATAAACGAGCCGCCGACACCGAAGCCTTTGAAAAAAGCATCGAAAAAGCGAAAGGGGGGAAGAGTTGAGGGAGGTAAGTCGGTAATTAAGGTGAGTATGGAATTAAGGCGGACGGGTGAATGCATAAGATTGGATAATCGTGTTCTTTCGTGAAGGGCAGTCATTGGATGACTTATTTTGCAAGCATTCACCGAATAATCAAACTCCCTTTTTAATAGGAGAATGATTCATCCGATGACTTTCAAGCGGCATCGAATAGCGAAGGTTTCGCTCAAAGCGAAGCCTTCGCTGTTATACCATTTCATATATTGGTTGCAGCAAATCGTAGAGACGCGATTAATCGCGTCTCTACTCAGGCCCAAAAATAGTTTCAAGTGACAAGATGACTTCGAAGTCACCCTGTCACCGCCCGATCTTTGCCAACAATTAAAGCTAAGTGGATGAGAGACGTTTCTGTTTTTTTGGTTTGAACGATTCTCCATTACCTTTGTGGACCTAATATTTAAATATAAATAGATGAAATTATACCCTATTGAAACCGGAAACTTAAAATTAGATGGGGGCGCTATGTTTGGCGTAGTACCCAAAAGCTTATGGCAAAAACAATATCCTGCCGATGAAAACAATTTATGCAATTGGGCCATGCGTTGCCTGTTGGTGGTTGATGATAACCGTGTCGTTCTAATCGACAATGGAATTGGCGACAAACAAGATGAGAAATGGTTGAAACATTATTATTTGAATGGCGATTTTTCCCTTGAAAGTTCTTTGAATGAGATAGGTTTTCAATTGAGCGATATTACCGATGTTATCCTTACACACATGCACTTCGATCATTGTGGAGGCTCGGTGAGATGGAATGAAGATAATTCAGGTTATTTACTTACTTTTCCGAATGCAACTTACTGGACAAGCAAACAGCAATACGACTGGGCGACAAATCCAAACCGAAGGGAAGGTGCCTCTTTTTTAAAGGAGAATATTCTTCCTATTCAGGAAAGCGGACGACTTAAATTAATTAAACGGGAGGGGGAGCATATCCCAAATATTACATTCAAATTGTATAATGGCCATACCGAAGGACAAGTAATTCCCCATATCCGACATGGAAACAAAACCGTAGTCTTCATGGCCGATTTGCTCCCATCGGTTGCACATATCCCAATGCCTTGGTTGATGGCTTATGATACCAGGCCACTCGATACATTGAAAGATAAAGAAAGGTTTTTTGCCGAAGCAGTGAAAAATGATTACGTGCTTTTCTTTGAACATGATTTATACAACGAGGCATGTACCTTACAGGAAACCCCAAAAGGTGTGAGGGTGGATAAAAGCGGGAAGTTGGCTGAACTCATTGGATAGTCTATACATAAATGATTATTGTCAAATGACAATTGATTAATTCATTATCTTTGTGGTAAAGTCATTCGGAACATGATTAATATTGAAGGACAGATTGAGTATTGGATTTCAGGGGCAGAAGACGATTTGCTTTCAGCGAGGGTACTTGTTGAAAAGAATCGATTTTTGCACGGTTTGTTTTTCTGTCACCTTGTTATTGAGAAAGCCATTAAGGCGCATGTGGTAAGACGAAGTAGAGAAGTTGCCCCACGGTCACACAACCTTATTTACTTATCAGAAAAAGCTGAACTCTAGTTAGAAGAGGAAACAGAAATATTTTTTGGAATTTTGATGAAATATCAGCTACAGGGTAGGTATCCTGATTATAATCCTATACTTCCTGATAAATCGAAAGTAAATGAATATTTGAACCAAACAGAAAAAATATTGAAATGGCTCAAAGAGAAGTTATAGAGATGTTGCAAAAGTATATTGCTCTATTGAAATTGGAAGGGATCCCAGTAAGAAAGGCTTTCCTATTTGGAAGTTACTCGACCAATACAGCATCGGATACAAGTGATATTGATGTAATGATTATTTCAGATAAATATGACGAAACCGATGATTTGATTATAGGCAAGGTATGGAAATTAACAAAAAAAGTAAGCACTAAAATAGAACCTCTTTTAATTGGCTTTAAAAAATTCAATAATGATAGTTCATCACCCTTGATAAGTCTTGTCAAATCTGCCGGGATCGAAATTGTTTAAGAAATTGTGGAAGGGAAAATGCCCAAGACAGCTCTGAAATTAATCTCAGAATGGCTTGATCTGCACAAAAGCGAATTATTAGAAAATTGGAAGAACATAGAATCGAAAAAACCGTTGCGTAAAATTGATCCTCTAAACTAAATAAATATGAAACTCATATCAGTAATAAAGGCAGAATATAAGGGCGATTTTAAAGTGTTTTTAGAATTTGATGATGGAACTTCCGGTATTGTTGATTTAAAAAACCACCTCGATGGGGAAGTATTTGAGCCGATAAGAAATATTGAAACGTTTAAAAATTTCACGCTCGACTCATGGACAATTGGCTGGAACAACGAGGCAGATTTTTCACCCGAATTTTTGTATAATCTTGTAATCAAAGGATAAGGGTCCAATACACTGATTTGTGATTTTTCAGCCAAGCAAACAGCGAAGATTTCGCTTCGAGCGAAGCCCATACAATATTTACCAACTCTCTGAACTCAGAAACCACTAAGCCCACTAAGCTGCACTAAGCTGCACTAAGATTTTCATAGTGTTTCTATGTGTTCTAAGTGTCTTAGTGGTATTTTTTTTTGTTTTTTACCTTTTGAAGTTGATACATGTAGGCCAACCCTTCGACTCTATTAACTCAGAACTTTGAACTTCTCAACTCCGAAACTTTCAACTCAGAACTTCTCAACTTTCCAACTCACTTCCCAAAAATCATCTTCAAAGCTGCGGCCAACAGCAAAACCCCGAAGAGTTTATGAAGTACTTTGCCCGATATTTTTACGGCCATCAACGAACCAAAGTAGCTGCCGATGAAGAAGGCCACCAACACAATAAAGGCAACTTTGATATTGACATAATCCTGTTTGTAATAGTTCCAGGCCGAGATCAGACCAATTGGGGCAACCATCAGGGCCAGGCTGGTGCCCTGTGCCGTGTGTTGCGAAAACCCAAGGAAGAAAACCAAGGCAGGGACAAGGATAATCCCGCCACCAACGCCGAAACTACCGCTTACAAACCCGGCGGCCAATCCAATCAATAAAAGGAGAAGTATTTGTGTCATCTTCATTAAAAATCAGTGCTAAGCGATAAATAAAAAATGCGCGGCTGGATAATCCGGTCTTCCACGCCCCAGGCCCAATCGGCACGGATAAAATAACCCAACAATCGGCTGCGTACCCCAAAGCCATAGCCATACACAATTGGTTCGATGTCCTTGTTCAGCACAATGGTAATGGGGCCATTTTCAACCACCGTGAAATTGTAGGCATTGTCGCGCGAATAAGGCGATGGTCCCGACCAGGCAGTACCTACGTCATAAAAACCAATGATTTGCAAGTTCCTGAAAAAGTCGTTCGAGATAGGCCGGGGAGCAAAGTATTTTACGATGGGCACCCGGATTTCGGAATTGATCAATGCAAAGCTATTCCCGTTTCGCACGTTTTGCGAGAAGCCACGCATATTGGTGGCCAGGGTTTGGTATACCCAGTTTTGATTTTGGTCGATGGCCACCGATTGGTCGAACACCTGTTCCGACGACAAAAAGCTAAACCAGTTGTCCACGCTGCCCATGTAATAGAGCAACCTGTTTCGCCCAAACGATGTGCTGGCAGCGAAGCGGTTTGCCCAGATAATGTCACGGTGTATTTTTTGGTACCAGCGGACATCCGCACCCACTACATATAAATCGGCAGTATTTTTTTCGATTTCCCAATATGCCTCTCCAAACACTTTTAGGCGCACCCCATTATAGAGATTCAACCCTTTGTTTATGGTATTGTCAAAAATGTATTCGAATTTTAAGCCGCCCCGGGTTTTGTTGTAATTGTCTTCCATCAGCGAGAAATTATCGGTCGAAAGCAAAACATTTTTATCGTACCGCATGCTAACTGTCCCTTTAATTGCCGACACTTGACTAAATGGATATTTTCGGATGAACATCAGTTCATGGGTGTAATTTTTGACAGCAAAATCGGCATATATCTCCCTAAAAGTCTGGCGGTGAAATAGGATTTGTTTGTCCATCCTGTCTTTCAGGTTTTCGAAACTCACCAGGTATTCGTTGCTTTCGAAATCGCCTGAAAGACGCAGCCCACCTGTAATCCTGTAATCCTCGAATAAATCGTTCACACCCAGTTTAAAGAAGAAGTTCAATCCGGGGTTGTAATAAACCGGTCCCCCCGTAAATGATTGGTAGGAAGCATTGAGGAAGCTAAAATCGATTTGACTGACCATATAATTTGGATAGAACGAAGTAAAATACATTTGGCTGGGCGGCAACACAAACTCTTCGGCCTTTTTTTGGTTGATCAGTAATTTCTTCCTAAGCGGTGAGCCAGGTTTCTCTTGCTCGAATGTATAATTGGTTATATCAATGATGGTGTCTTTAGGCAATTCCTCGGGTAATTCGTTCAGCTCGGCAATTTCTCTTTCCAGTTGCGCCATCCGGGCTTCTTTCAAACTATCTACACGGATTACCTCACGAGTATATTCTTTTCTGAATTTAGTGGGTGTAAGTTCGACTTTATCTTTCTTCGATGTGCTAACCGTAACAGGGAAAAGACGGTCGGCCCCATCATAGATCATCAAATCAACAGCTTCATGGTTTTTGTTTACGTCGAAATCGAGCAGGTTATAGCTGTAATTGGTCGCAGCATAATCTACCGTAAAATAGCGGTAGTGGGTAGTTGTGTCGATAAAGCTGATAGTACTGTCGATATAAGCAACGTAGCGGTTATAAACGCCATTTTCGTTGCTTAGGTAGCTATAATATTTTTTCCCCAGGCCAAAAGGTTTCACTTCGTCAGTGGTTGGGGTATTGGTTACCCTCCGGAGACTGTAGTCCTTTTTGTCGTAATCGAGGATGAAAATATCGTGTGCGAAAGTGGTTTCCACATCTGGTCCTCCAGGGCCTTGTAATACAGGATTGGCCCTATTCGAACTAAAAATAATCTGCGACGATTGGTTGATAAAACGGGGATGCAGGTCGTCGGCAAAATCCTGGGTAAGTTGCTCGTTGGTGTGGGCCAGTAGGTTGTGCACATAAATATCGCTTTGCCCTTTTATGGTAGCCGAAATCACAAGCTTAAAACCATCATCGGAATAGGCATAATCCAGAATCTTCTGAAGATAGAACAACTGAACGACTTCAATTTTCTTGGTTTCAATGTTGTATAAATTCAACAGCATCTTGCCTTTGCGTTCTATAATAAAACTTAATAATTTGCCACTTGGATGCCAGGCCAGTAAAGGAAATGAATAATCGGTTTCCTGATCCAACTTATATTCCTTCTTGAAAATCCGTTTTTTCTTTTGAGTGCTTTTGTCGTAAATAAAAATTTTGTACTGCCCCATTTCGTTGGTCACATAAGCAATCGAATTCCCATCGGGGCTTATTTTTGGTTGACTGATCCTATATCGCTCACGGGCTTTGTTTATTTGTTTTTCAGGATCGGGCATTGTAGTCCCTTCTATTTCTTTTGCAAATCTTTGCTGATAATAGTCCATCCACTCGGTAGTAAGATTCTCGAATGAAATCCCCAACACATACAATATCCCATCGCTGGCATTTTTATGGATGCGTGTGAGATATACTATATTGGGGATGATCCCTTTCCCATATTGATCAGCAATATAGTTCCAGATAGAGTGTCCGGCATATTCGGCTTCTTTGCCCGAAATTCGGTTGAATTTGTCATACCGTCCATTCAGGATAGCATCTTTAACATGGTTTTCAATCTCGAAGTCCCATCCTCGCGACAGATAGGAAATCAACCCTTTTTGATACCATTCGGGTAGAGCCAGTAAGGTTGAATTGGCTACATTCGCAGTGAAATCGGTACCATAAATCATTTCGGTCATGATTACTTCCACTATAGCTGCCTTCACCTGTTCCTCAAATTTCTTCCGGTCGCCCTCGAAATACAGGAATACTTTGTTGTTCACAATGCGGGTTCGTCCGCCAATGTTGGCATCGTCGCCATCAGAAATCAGGCCTATGTTGCTTTGTTTGAAATCGGACAGCTTGTTATAGATTAAAAAGATGATGCGTTTTTGCAGGGCATGTTGAAAATAGGTCTCGAAGTGAGGGATCTCTTCCTGTGCAATTTCGCCGGCGAATTCGGCCAGTTCTTTTCCATTCACATAATAATAGGTGTCGAATTTTTCGAATCGGTAAAACTGCCAAAGAAACTCTCTGTATTGAACCCGGTTCTTACCAAAGCTCATTTGATGTCCGTTGTAAAATTGCGCATCGAGGGCCAAAGGCATGAGGATGAACAATAAAACAGTAAATCCAAGGTGTATTTTATGTTGAAAAAAATTGATTTCCACAGTTCAAGCTAATAAGGTCGTAAAGTTATATATTCTATATTGAAAAATGATTATTGATTATTGATTATTGTTGTAGTAAAGCGGCATGCCCAACCCCGGAGGTGAAAATCCCGGGAGGAACAAATCGTAAACGACAATTTGATTTTTGTTTCTAAGTATTTGAAATGTCTCCTTCAATCCTCGTATATGTTTCAGCATTCTCAAAAAACGGTAGCCTTTTGTTATTTATTGTCGGTAAGGAGGTGGAGTCATGCCGTTTAAAAACAAGATAATTGTTCGAGAAAATAGACAGAAGATTGGAAACCCGTATTTCTAATATTATACCTATTTTGGAGGCCAGCTAATGAATTAATATTAAAGAAACTATGAAAAGGAAAAAACTACATCTTTTAATATTGATAGGGATCCTATCCTGTGTATCGTTTGCAATGGCACATTCACAGATAACCTTGCCATCCATTTTTGCAGACAACATGGTGCTTCAGCAAAATTTTGAAGCCCCCATTTGGGGATGGGCTAAGCCGGGTACCGAAATATCTGTTTCAGGGAATTGGAGCCGGATGCCTGCTCAATCAACCATTGCTGATGAGGATGGAAAATGGATGCTGAAATTGAAAACATTTTCGGCTGGAGGTCCTTTCGAGGTATACATCAATGATATAATTCTCAGGAATGTGATGATTGGGGAAGTCTGGATTTGTTCTGGACAATCGAATATGCAAATGCCATTGAGTCAATCCGAAGGATCAAAAACAGAAATCCAGAATGTAGCCAATCCAAACTTGCGCTTGTTTTATGTGGCCCGCGATAATTCTGACGAACCCAACAGGGATTGTTATGGAAAGTGGGTCGAATGTACGCCTGAAAGTGCCGAAACATTTAGCGCAGTGGCATATTATTTTGGCAAGGAAATCAACAATGAATTGAATGTCCCGGTTGGGTTGATCCATGTAAGCTGGGGAGGATCAAGTGCCCAGGCATGGATTAATTACAATATCCTCCAATCAACACCGGAAGGGAAATTCTATATTGAACACTACAAAGAGAAAATTGACAAAACATCTCCAGGAATTCTACCCCGCGACCATCAATCACCGGCCAGCCTTTACAACGGAATGTTGAAACCGCTTATTCCTTATGGCATTGCAGGGGCAATTTGGTATCAGGGTGAAGCGAACACCAACGAACACCAGATGTACAAGAACCTGATGGAAACCATGATTGACAATTGGCGGGATGAATGGGGGCAAGGCGATTTTCCTTTTTATTATGTTCAACTGGCTCCCTTCAATTATGATAAGGAAATTATTGGTGCAGCTTTAAGGGATGCCCAGCGAAGGGCTTTGGATATACCCAATACTGGAATGGCCGTGATTATGGATATTGGCAATCCAAAAGACATCCACCCAACAAACAAGAAGGATGTAGGGCATAGATTGTCGCTATGGGCTTTGGCAAACACATACAGAAAAGATGGCTTAGTTTATAGCGGCCCACTCTATAAATCGATGAAAGTAGAAGGAAAAAAGATCAGGATTTATTTTGATCATATTGGAGGTGGTTTGGTTTGTAAAGGCGAAAAACTAAGCCATTTCACCATTGCAGGCAACGACAGGATTTTCCATCCGGCCGAGGCATTTATTGAAAAGAACACAATCCTGGTTTCATCTAAAGAAGTCAAAAATCCAATTGCAGTGCGTTTTGCGTTCAACAATGGCGATGAACCCAATTTGTTTAATCGTGAAGGACTGCCAGCTTCAACGTTTAGGACCGACAACTGGAAAATCAGCACCGAAACAGCTATGATTTCAAGTGAGTACAACTCAGTCATTGAAAAATTCTTGGTAAAGGTTGAAGAAAAACCGGGGTGGGAAATTCGATATACTCTGGATGGAAAAGAACCGACAAACTTGTCAGAGAAGTATTTCAAACCTATTACCATTGCTGGTGATGCAACCATTAAGGCAAAGGTTTTTGTCGATGGAGAGCCTTCGATTTTAACGTCGGATGCCAAAATTGAAAAACACCTGGCCACCGGAAAAAAGATTAGCTACAAAAATAAGTACCACGAACAATACACCGCAGGAGGAGAGTTTGCATTAGTAAACAGTCTGTTTGGCAGCACCAATTTTAAGGATGGAAACTGGCAGGGCTTTTTCGGAAAAGATATGGAGGTTGTGATCGATCTAGGAAAACCAATGAATATAGAGGAGGTAAAGCTAAATTGTCTTCAGGTAGTTGACTCATGGATTGTCCTGCCAAAACAGGTTGAAGTTTATATTCCGGATGATGGCGAGAAATTTACGAAGGTTGCCGCTTTGGATCATGAAGTCCCGGCTGCCCTTACCGAAGAATTTGTCCATGAGTTTGATTCAAAATTTAAAACTGTCGAAACGAGATTCATCAAAGTAATCGCCAAAAACTATGGTCCCCTACCTGAATGGCACCAGAGTGCTGGGAGTGATTCGTGGTTGTTTGTAGATGAGATCGTGGTAAAATAGAACAAGGGTGACAATAGAACACGGATGACATGGAGGTTCGCAGCTTGCCCCG
Organism: Bacteroidales bacterium; assembly: GCA_021740905.1. Taxonomy (GTDB): domain Bacteria; phylum Bacteroidota; class Bacteroidia; order Bacteroidales; family M50B96; genus JAIOYV01. Next base: position 5,926 of record JAIOYV010000089.1, on the reverse strand, counting down.
AAGTTTTCGGTGGATAAAAAAATAAAAGGAATAAAAAATCCGCGTTGATCCGCCTAATCCGCGTCATCCGCGTTCCATTCTGTCATCTGTGTTCTATTCAGATTTTTCGCATATATCAACCCAGAAATAAAATTTATCTTTACCCCAAATAAATATTAATCAATTTTTGGCACATTATGACAAACACAGAACAAAGCAGAAACCCTTTATCCCGTAAGGATTACATATTGTCCATCACCATTATTGGAGCCTTGTTTTTTATCTTCGGGTTCGTAACCTGGCTGAATGGAATTTTGATCCCCTATTTGCAAATTGCCTGCGAGTTGACCACTTTTCAGGCTTTGTTTGTGGCCTTTGCGTTTTACATTTCGTATACGGTGATGGCTTTACCCTCGTCGTGGGTGTTGAAGAAAACCGGGTTTAAAAACGGAATGATGGTAGGATTGCTTGTGATGGCAGTCGGTACTCTTTTGTTCGTTCCTGCCGCAATGATTCGCACCTATCCTCTCTTTTTACTGGGATTATTCATCATGGGAACTGGGTTGGCTGTTCTTCAAACTGCGTCCAACCCCTACATTACCATTATCGGCCCGATGGAATCTGCCGCTAAAAGGATCAGCATTATGGGGATTTGCAATAAGGTGGCCGGTGCAGTTGCGCCTTTGATTCTCGCCTATTTTATCCTGAACGATGGCGATGCTTTTGTTGAAAGCCTGAAAACAATGGATGAAACGGCTAAGATTGTCGCCCTCGACGGATTGGCAACAAGAGTTATTGCCCCGTATATCGTCATGTCGGTGATTCTGGTGATCCTTGGTTTGGCAGTGCGGTTTTCGCCCCTTCCTGAAATCGAAGACGAACCCGAAGAAAATATTGATATTATTGTTTCTTCAAAGAAGTATATTGTCCAGTTTCCTCATTTAATGTTAGGCGTACTGGCTTTATTTCTCTATGTGGGGGCTGAGGTAATAGCCGGCGACACAATAATCCGGTACGGAATTTCCCTGGGGATTCCTATCAGTTCAGCAAAGGTATTTACTTCGTTGACCCTGGCCGCCATGATTGTGGGGTATGTGCTGGGCATCTTTTTAATACCTAGATTTCTGAACCAGCGAACAGCCTTGAAGATTTCGGCTATACTTGGGATTGTTTTTTCCATAGCTGCCATTTATACTCCACCTAAAGTTTCTGTTACATTGATAGCCCTTTTGGGGCTGGCGAATGCACTCGTTTGGCCTGCAATCTGGCCCCTGGCTTTGCACAACCTGGGCAAGTTTATCAAATCGGGTTCCGCCTTGCTGATCATGGCCATTGCCGGTGGGGCAATACTCCCGTTGGCATGGGGACAACTTTCTGATATGTTCAACTCTCAGATGGCCTATTGGGTATTGATCCCATGCTATGTGGTTATTTTCCTTTTTGCCACCCGATGGTATAAATTGAAATCGTGGTCTTAAATGGGTAAGAAAGTAATTGGGTAATTTGGGAATTGAGGAAATAAGTTATTGAGGAATTGATTTATTTTGTTTTGCCCTCTGTGTAACTTTGTGCCTTCTCTGTGAAACTCTGTGGTATAGCTATTTCACGACTTGCCCCGACTCAAGTCGGGGGAGTTACACAGAGGACCACAGAGGTACACAGAGAAAAGGATTCAGTATTACAATTGAAATTGAAAAGGTCGATATAATGCAACATAAACTCCAGACCATATCAGAAAAATTCTTAATCAAAGGAAATTTCATCTCTGCCAATCCCTTCGGTAGTGGCCATATCAACGATACCTATTTGATCACGACAAGTGCCGAGAAATACATCCTGCAAAGGATCAACCACCACATTTTCAAAGAGGTTGAGAAGATGAACCAAAATATCATCAAGGCATTAGAACATTTTAACGAGAAACAGAAAATATCTAAGGACATCAGGTTTCGTGAACTGAAAATTATTCTGTCAAAAAATGGCCACAACCATTTTAAGGATGAGGATGGGAATTATTGGCGCATGATGAATTTCGTTTCCGGCAGTGTTTCCTTCGATGTGGCCAAAAAGCCCGAAATGGCCTACGAAGCGGCAAAGGCTTTTGGCTATTTTCGGAGAAACCTGATCGACGTGGACCCGGATGATTTCTATCCGGTGATCCCGGATTTCCATAATCTTGAAATGCGGATGAGCTGGTTTCACAAAGTGCTTGAAACCAATTCAGAAAGCCGGAACCAGTTTGCAGAAAATGAAATTGAATTTGTCCTGTCCCGTGAACACCTAAGCAAGAAGCTTAGCCTCTTATTGAAAAGTGGAAGGATCCCAATCAGGGTCACCCACAACGACACCAAAATAAACAATGTGCTTCTCGATAAAGATACGTTGAAAGGAATTGCAGTGATCGACCTCGACACCATCATGCCCGGCACGGTTTTGTTCGATTTTGGCGATATGGTGCGCACCTTTATCAGCCCGGCTGAGGAAGATGAAACAGATCTGTCGAAAGTAGTTTTACGATTGGATATTTTTGAATCCCTGGCAAAAGGCTATTTATTAGAATTGCAACATTTGATTACATATACTGAAAGGGATCACTTAGTCTTCGGTGGAAAAATAATGACCTACATGATCGGCCTGCGTTTTCTGACTGATTTTCTCGAAGGAGATGTGTATTACAAAACCGCACGGCCAAATCATAACCTCGACAGGTGCAGGACACAGTTCAGGCTCTTATCAGAAATAGAAAAGAACGAGACAGCTATGAATAGTATCATTGACCAAATTTGATAAAACAAATTATTATGAAAGGTCTTTTATTGATTCCCACCCTCTGTTTTATTGCATTGATCGCCAACTCCCAAACCAGCCCAGAAGTTTTATCCACCCCGCCCATGGGATGGATTAGCTGGAATTTGTTCGAAGGGAACATCAACGAAAAGCTGGTAAAAGAAATTGCCGATGCGCTGGTTAGTACAGGTATGAAAGAGGCTGGTTATGAATACCTCATCCTGGATGATCTTTGGCACGGTGGCCGCGACGAGAACGGTAATGTTTATCCCGATCGCGAAAAATTTCCTTCAGGCATGAAAGCCCTTGCAGACTATGTGCACAGCAAAGGGCTCAAATTTGGAATTTATACCGACATAGCCGAATATACTTGTGCAGGAATGCCCGGCAGTTTTGGTTACGAAGAACAGGATGCGAGGACTTATGCTGAATGGGGCGTCGATTATATCAAGTGCGATTATTGCCATGCCCCCCAGGATTTATGGACAGCCATCGACCGCTACACAAAATTCATCAAAGCCATCAGGGAAGTGAAACCCGATATGGTTTTTGCAATTTGCGAATGGGGCCAGCGTGCACCTTGGCTGTGGGGCAAAGAAGTGGGCGGCAACCTCTGGCGCACCACCTGGGATATGCGCGATACCTGGGAACACCACAAATACGACAGCGGTCACAACGGGATCATGGAAGGTTTAGACCGTCAAGTGGGGCTTGAACGTTTTGCAGGCCCGGGACATTGGAACGATCCCGACATGTTGGTGATCGGACTTCACGGAAAAGGAAAATCGGCCTCGAACGATGGCGCTGCCGGATGCACAGTTACGGAATATGAAGCCCAGATGGGACTTTGGTGCTTGCTTGCCGCCCCTTTGCTTGTAACCTGCGACATCCGAAATATGGACGAGGACACCAAACGAATCCTCACCAACACCGAATTGCTTCAAGTAAATCAGGATAAACTGGGCAAACAAGCCGGTAGGATTTGGAAAGAAGGAGTAAGTGAAATCTGGGCAAAGGAACTTTCAGATGGATCGTTTGCTGTTGGCTTCCTTAACCGGGATGACGAGAAAAGTCGGGAGATTTCACTTGATATTAAAATGCTGGGTTTTGAAAAGCCAGTGTTAGCGCGAAACTTATGGAAACACAAGGATTTAGGTGTTTTTTCGGGAACAATAAAATTGGAGGTGGCTTCGCACGAATGTAAGGTTTTGCGGATTAGTGAAGACGATAATTGAAATAAAAACCAAGATACTACGTTTTTGATTTTTTTTAAATGTTTCAGCATGTAGTATGAGATAAACCAACATCAATACTAACCTACAGTATACATGGCATTTAGATTTTATCTATCAGCATTTATTACCGCAGCATTTACACTAATCTGCATTTCACAATTTGCTCAGACACCAAATGAAAATGAACCCAAGAATACCTATTATTCTGATGGGATTCTCAAGGGTTTAGTAGCCGACAAAGCAAATGGGCATCCCCTTCCATACACCAATATCTATGAAGCAACCAAGAGGATAGGCGTAATCAGCAATGAGAAAGGCATGTTTTCAATCGATGTGTCGACCCTGAAAAAAGAGGACACTTTATATTTCCAGTACCTCGGCTACAAAACCGGTAAAATGACTGTGGGTGAGTTGATTTCCCGTCCTGTTGTGTATCTGGAAGAAGAAATAATCAATTTGAGCGAGATATTGGTTTTTGGAAATGATCCTGACCCTGAAGAAATCGTAAAGCAGGTTCTGTTAAATAAAGCAGTGAATTACAGGAGCAATAGAATCTACTACAAGAAACAAGCTTTCATCCGCGAGAGGGATATTACGGATATTACCGATATCAAACTCGACTATAAAAAAAGCTCAATCGAAGGATTGGACAAGGAAATGATAGCCATGATGGAACAAAACATTCCCAAACAAACCACTTCGTTCACCGATTTTTTAGGGACCATTTATGTGTCTAAAGATATCAAGGACTCCATTAGGTTTAAAATGGAGCCTACAAAAGCCGTATCCCTCAAAGAGAAGGACATTGTTGAAATGGACAGAATGAATGCTGTTTTTACTGACATTTCCAACAACACGAAAGAAGGTGAATATTGGAAAATAAAGAGTGGGGTTTTTAGCTTTAAAATGGATATGGATGAAGAGGGCGAAGTCAGTGGGGAGGTGGAAGATAGCCTTGTAACAATTCGGGACTCACTGCCTAAAAAGAACCAGAGGCTCAAATATTACAGCCAAAGGATGAAGCTAAAGTTCAGGTTTTCGCAATTAATCAATAAGCAGGATTGGGAGTTTTTGTACGAAACCGGAAGATATAAATACACCCTCGATGGCGGGACACGGGTAAATGGGGAGGATGTATATATTATTGACTTCGCACCTAAACGGAGAGGGGAATATACGGGCAGGATGTACATCACCACAAATACGTATGCCTTGATCAGGGCAGATTTCGAATATGCCCCCGAACGTATTGGCACCGATATTCACCTCCTTGGAATTGGATACACCGAAAACGCATTTAAAGCATCGATCTATTTTGAGAAAAAAGAGGATTATTATGCCTTGAAATATTTCTCGAAGAAAAAGGGCTATCTCTTTCATGTGGACCGGCCACTATCCATTGTAAAGAAAAGGAAAAGGCGCTTGCTCGACAAAAAGGTCAATGAAGTGAAAGTAGGGCTTGAAATTGCCGCTCAGTCAGAGCAATCCATTGAGGTATTGATACTTGATGAAACCGAACTCACCCATGAGCAGTTTACCTCCATCATCCAAAAGGACGACATGGAAGTCATTTATGTCGATCAATTCGACGATGAATTATGGAAAGGTTTTTCAATAATCGAACCCACCAAACAAATGAAAGAGTATAAAAAGCAGAGGATTCAATAGTTTGAGATTTTTTTTTTTTAGGTGATATAAAAATGTGTTATACCTATAAAAATTGTTTATCTTTGAAATGAATATTTTATTAACCAAACCTTTCCTAAAATGAGAAAAAATGTATTTTTATCAGCTATTCCTAATCTGAGTAATATTAGAAACCCATTTGGGATAAGCGCATAAATTCCCTATTCAGTGGCTTACGCTACTGTCAAGATTCGTTTATGTTTGGTTTACATGTTGCCTCCTTTTTGGTTTATTTGGTT
>JAIOYV010000088.1 GCA_021740905.1 Bacteroidales bacterium | reverse complement strand
ATTCATTAAATTCTAAGTTTATTGTAACAGGAAATTGTACTGTGGGCACCAATCCCGGCGAACAATGCCCTCCAGGGTACCTGGATTATTCTACTTTTGAGGGTTTTGATATTGCCATACGTGTTTTTGGAAGCTCAACCACCAATACAGCCCATATCACTCAATGTTCGTTCGATAATAATGCCCGGGCCATCCAGATTGATGGTATCGACAACGTAGTTATTACCCGCAATTATTTTGAGGTAGGTGACTGTGAGATTACTGGTTTGCCAAGTGACGATGAAAATTTCTATGGCATTAAGCTTATTGAATGTGAAGGGTTCATGGTTGAAGAAAATGAACTGGATGGGATGGAAAACTATATATTGCCCTCCATAGGCATTATGCCCAGGCATACCAACCTGGGGCCTGAGTTGCAGGACAACAACCAAATCTATAACAACGATTTTACAGATTTGGCTACGGGGATTCATCCGGTTGGTGTAAATACAACATCAGATTACGAAACGGGATTGCAATTGTTATGTAATAATTTTTATAATTCCTATAGTTTTGATATTGATGTTAAAGAGGACCCACTCATATCTAGCTCAAATACAGGTATCCGTGAGTTACAGGGCACTGGCGTAGGATCAAATTACATATCGGCAGGCAATAGGTTTACTTACAACCCCCCTCCTTCGTTTGTTGCGAATTATAACAACGAAGGCAATGCCCCTATCGACTATTACTATTACGACGACCCCAACGACCCAACCTTTAATCCGGCAATAGTTAATGGCAACTGGGTTCAACCCTTTACCGGATCCAATGTACTTGCCAATAATTGCCCTTCACATATCAGTACGGGGGTCATCTTCGAACTCGAACCTGCAAAAAGTAGTGATGTATATTCCAAATTCTTGGTCGGAAAAACGGCTTATTGGAATTTATACTATACCTACCTCCAACTAATTGACGGTGGCAATACACCTTTGGTATTACAACAGATCCAAAACACATGGCCACAGGAAGCTTGGGATTTACGGAACGACCTGATGGCAATGGCACCTTATGTTTCACGTGAAGCGTTGGAAGAAGCCGCACTGATGGATATATTGCCCGATGCCATGTTATTTGAAATTTGCCTGGCCAACCCGGATGCCACGCGCGACCAGGAATTTTTAGATTTTCTGGCTAACGGCATACCCAACCCCCTGCCTAATTACATGATTAGCCTGATTCAGGAAAACTGGGATTTGGAAACCCCTCTATCAATCTTAAAACGAAACATGGCTGGTGCGGCATCAAAAATGGACTACAACCTAAGCATCCTCCTGACCAACGAAAAGTTAAAACATGAACCGGACAATAACATGTTGAGAAACTACCATTACCAACGCGACAACCTGGGCGACCGCTACAGCATAGCCGACAGCTACATTGCAGAAGCCAAGTTCGATTCTTCTGTTATTGTTTTAGACCAAATACTACTGGATTTCGATTTGGACGATGCTACTATCGACGAGTATGATAACTATTATCTATATCACGACCTTTTGCAATCGTTGAACGACAGCAACCGTTCAATATTCGATCTCGATACCACCGAGATTGCCTTATTGGACCAAATAGCCAACGACAAGACAGGCAAATCCGGAATCAAATCAAGGAATATCCTTTGTTTTGCTTTTGGCTTGTGCGAAGAATATCCTGGAAACCCTTCCGATACTTCACAAAATAAATCAACACACATTTTAATGCCACCCCAGCAAATAATCGACCAGGCTTATACAACACTAAATGTGACGCCCAACCCGGCTACAATTTTTGCTGAGTTTAGTTGGGAGATTCTCAACCTGGAAAACGGAGCCTTGCTTGAGATAGTTGACATGGACGGAAAAGTGGTTGCTATATATGTGATAAACGAGCCACAGGGGAAATGGGCCTGGGACACACGGAATACAATCCCTGGGGTCTATATTTATTCGTTAAGGGGTAGCGGATCAATCCTTAAAAGCGGAAAAATTACTGTGCTTAAAAAGTAAATATTATTTATTTTCGATGTATAAACAGCCCCCGTCAGCATGGCGGGGGCATTAAAATTTACCACTATGAAAACATTCTTCGGGCTCCTTGCCATTTTTCTCTTATCCCAGTTTATCGATCTATCGTTATATGGGCAGCCCTTCTCGCACGACACTACCTTTCAATCTTCCTATACTTTTAGGGATTTCTATTCTCCCGAAAGGGTTGGAGGTATTGCAAGTGTGATTGAAATGGACGATGGGTCCATTAGGGTTGGAGGCGGGTTCCAGGACCCTTTTGACAATACTTTTATTGGCAACCTGATTAAACTAAACCAGGTCGGACAATTCGATCCTAATTTTGGCGTAGGGACATCTGGCGAAGGCATAGTTGCGTTTTTACATTTACCTTACTTTTATACGATGTCTTCTTTGGGGTTCATTAAACGCAATTACCAAACTTTGGAGAAAGATACTATTTTTAGCAACAATCGGGATTCCAGCAATTGGAGTGGCGGCAGTAGCGACATTTTTTTCTTCGACAACGGGGACATGTTAGTGTGTAGTGGCATATTTTACCATAGCCAATTGCCAGATTTTAGATTTAGCTACATTGCCCGTATAAAAGAAAATGGGATATATGATACCACTTTCCTGCATGATGCTAATTATAATGTCAACCGCTTTTGTAAGTACGACAACGGCAGGATTATGATAAATGGGGTTTTCTCACATTATGATGGGATACCTATCAGGCGAGTTGCACGTATCTTCAACGACGGGACCCTCGACACAAGCTTCCACAGCATTTTTACAGACTATTACGATATGTGGATCAGAAAAGTAATTGTTCTGAACGATGGCAAATGTCTGGTGATCGGGCGTTTTAAATTACCGGGTGTTGCCGAACAAGTAGCAATTGTGCGCATTATGCCAAATGGCGACCTCGACCCTACCTTCAATAATTTCGATAATGTCCAAAGTGAAACAGGCTTATTGGTTGCTGATTCAATATCTTATGACAATGATTATTATGTATTAGATGTTTTGCAAACCTCCGATAATAAATTCCTGATTGGTGGCAATTTTACCTATTACCAGGGCCATTATCGTGGCAGGATTGCCCTTGCCGATGAAAATGGTTTTCTCGACACAACAGTTTTCACAGGTACAGGTATCGACACCTGTCTCGGAAGCACTGTTAATTGGTACACACAGATCAACCGCATCATCCCAGCCCAAAACGACAAATACTATATTGCAGGGCATTTCTCTCGATACAATGGGAAAATGGTTGAGCCAATTATCCGCTTAAACCCGCATAACCATGTTGGGGTTGAGGAACAAGAGGAAGAACAAGGGTTGATGATTTACCCCAATCCAGTAAGGGATAAAATTAATATTAAGTCATTTAAAAACATCGAAGAACTCGAAATCTATAATTTGCAAGGGCAACTTATGCAAACAGTAAGCAACAGCAACCAGCAACAAAGCATCGATGTATCGCAATTTTTGCCTGGTACTTATTTTTTACGGGCAATAGGAAAAGAAGAAGTTTGGGTGGAGAAGTTTGTGGTGATACGGCAGTAAAATGAATAATAATTTTTCACATATCTCAAGGTCTGTACACAAGTGTCGGCGTGGCTTGGAGCCACACCGACACTATGGCTAAATTAAGGAAGTGCTAAGATTTTTTTTTTCTCTTGTAAAGGACAAGAAGGATCACTCCCATAAAACCATCCCCAATCCCGGATAGCAGTACTACGATAAGTTGTTCGAAAAAAACATAATAGCTTATCAGGAAAACAAACGCAAAAAGTTTTACTCCAATTATAAATGGGAGCAACACGGCCAGACAAGTTTTCGAACGTAGGGACAGGATGTACAAGGCAGCCATCACAACATGAAACACCCCACCTTGTACCGGGAAAAATCGGTTGTTGAGTTCGGCAAAGCCAAACAGGGCAAACCAATCGGATTGCAGGAGCATTAAACTTAATCCCACACAAAACGAATGGATGGCTATGAGGGTGATAAAAATCCGCAGCCATTTGGAGGTGTTTGCTTCATTTTTCATGATCAGTTTTTTTCAATTTTCAACTTTTTTCCTTAGTCCTAATTCAGTCCTCTGTCCTAAGTCCTCAGTCCTCAGTCTTCAGTCTTCAGTCCTCAGTCTCCAATCTCCAGTCTTCAATGTGGACTGCCTACTGTGGACTGCCTACTGCCTACTGCCTTCTAAGCGGTTCCCTTAAAATCAAAATTCAACTGGGTTTGAAGGAGGGATATATCCGACATAATCTTCTTGAGCATGCCTTTTTCAATTTCGGTTAAATCGGCTGTGTTTAACATGTTGTCGGGCTTTTTATTTTTCATAATCAAATCCACTTGTGCCTTGAACCTTTTCAGCATAAGAAAATCATAAGACTGTCTCAACTCGACAAAGAGGTCTCTGTTGATGTATTTTTGGGCCAGCAATTTTTCGTAGCGTTCAGGGGTGTTTCGTTCCGCGAGATTGTTTTTCAGGGAATAAATCCGGGCAAAGCCAACAATGGGAAAGATGAGTTTCTTCAGGTCGATATGAGGCTTTTCGCCGGATTCCGAATCGCCTACTATATTCCCAAACAGGTTTATGGGCGGTTTAAATTTCATGACCGATTGCGAAAGGTGGTGAAAGAAAACGGCTTTGCCTTTCATCTCGTTTTGGATATGCTTATTGAGTTCGTCAACGAATTCTTGTTCCCCATAAAGGCAGCGAAAATCGAAGAATATGGTTGCATCAAGAATACTTTGCGGATCGCTGTTTTTAAGCCAGTTGGTAAAATAAGTTTTCCATGTGGCAAGGTTTTGTGTCCATTCCGGATTGCGTGCCATGATGTTTCCTTTGCAAAAATCGTAGCCCACATAGTCGAGATAGTGGTTTACTTTGTTGGCCAGTTTCTGAAAGTAGCTTTTCGCCTCAAAACTACTTGCCAGGTCCTCGTCTTCAAACACAATGGCATTGTCCTGATCGGTGACAAGGCTTTGTTCCATCCGCCCTTCGCTGCCCAACACCAGGAAAGCAAACCGGCAGGGTGGCAATCCGATTTCTTCGATCGAAAGTTCGATTATCTTTTTGGTAATGGCATCGGCAAGGGAAGTGGTCACCCTGGTAATCGAATACGCATTGGCCCCACTGTCGATCAGTGCCTTAATTAAAACCGGCAATCGCTGGTAAACGGCACGTACCTGTCCGGTAGTTTCAGAATCCTCTACCTCGTGTATCATAAACCCGGTGGAATTATGTTCGAGGTTGGTCATTTCATCCAGTCGGGCCAGTCCGGTAATTTGTCCCTGGATATCGGCAAGGGCAAGGTGCGATAGCCCTTTTTGGCGGCAAAGCAAAACGGCCTCAAACAATAATGCTTTTTCGGGGATAACCTCAACCGGAGCTGACATTACAGAAATGACAGGTTTGTCGGGCGACATGCCTTTTGCCAGGACACGCTCGGCCAAATCCTGTCCGCTAAGTGTACCAATAAGCTGGTCGTTTTGCCGGATAAATAGCTCTTTGCGGTTTTTCCTGACCATCAATTGAGCCGCTTCGAGGATGGTGCTTTCGGATGAGCAATACAAGATTTCCCTGGCAAAATTCTTAATGGGTTGGTTCATCAACAAAAGCGAGGACTGCAACTTGTAGCTCAATTGATCTGTTTCCTTTTCGAATTGCTTCTGCCGGGTCACATCCTTCAGGATAATGATGAAGGCGTTTTGGTTGTTGAAATCGATTTTTGAAATTGAAAGGATCACTTCTTTGCCAACGTTGATTCCATATTTAATGCGGGTTTCGTAATTTATCGACTTGTTGGGCCTGCTTACTTGCGAGCTTGCTTTTTCCCATGAAAGCTCAAACAAATCGCCAAATTCCCGCACCAATATTTCTTCAGGATTACATTCCAGTTTGTCGGCCATTTTCAGGTTGGCGAAAATAATTTGTTCTTCAAGCATCATCAGGGTCCCTTCGGTTGAAGCCTCAACCAGCGATTTGTATTTTTGCCTCGAAAGGAGAAGTTCATTTTCGGCCTCTTTCCTTTTCCTCTCAATTTTAAGGCTTTGCCTGATGATGTAATACAGCAAAAAACAAATTACTAAAGCGATGAATGAGGACATGCGCAACAGTTGTTTTTCAAGCCCAAGTATTTCCACCTTTACATCTTCGAGGTAAATTCCGGTTCCTATAATCCACCCCCAGGGCTTGAAGGCTTTTACATACGAGAGCTTTGGTACTATGCGCGTGGAATCGTCTTTCCATTGCCAGAAATAGTCGATGTACCCGTGCCCGCTTTGTGCCACAGTATCTACGGCTTCCAAAAAAAGCTTTTTGCCATTGGGATCCTGATAATCCGATAGCCCTTTGCCTATAAGGTCTTTTCGGTAGGGGTGCATCACCATTACCGGTTGCATGTCGGTAATCCATAAATAATCTTTCTGATCGGAGCCGTAGTGCATATTTCCTATTTTTTCGGCAGCCAATATTTTGGCTTTTTCCATAGAAAGGAGGCTGTCGCTTGCCTCTGTGTGATATTCATTGGCCAGGCTCCAGGCAATGTTGGTAAGCTCCCGGATCATCTCCTTTTTTCGCTCCATCATATTTCGTTCGAAGGAGGGAATGACCAGGGCATATATCGAAACAATAAACAGGACAATGGTCAGAAAGCTCGGGACGACTATGCTGATGTAGAATTTTTTTAGATTACCGGTTAGCATGGCTTATAGATTAAATTCTTACCGCTTCAACTTCAAACTTATCAGTATCAAAAATAAGGAATCCATTTTGAAATCCATTTTTTGAAATGGAGGGGGCAATCACACAAACCGCCTCATCTGGCAGTTTTCGTTTCCTGAAACCATTGTTGATCATTGTATCGCGCGTAAAAAACAGCAAGCCATTGGGATGGGCATGTCCCGTAATGGCTACCTGACAGTTTTTTTCCTGCATAAAGTTGAAATGGCCTTCAAAGTCGATGGGGTCGAAATAAAATTCCTGCCCCGAACCCGTGAGATTGGGGTAGGCAAAATGGCTGAAAAGGATACTCAAACTATTTGTTTCAAAAATCTCCATTTCCTTTTTCGAGGAAAGAAATGCAATATCATCTTTCGAATACCTGGGGGGCAATTCGTTTTCTTCGTAGAGCCAGACCTGACCCCGGGAAGAATCTCTTTTTTCGAAATAATCGAGGTCGAACCAGTTTTTCGGGTATTCAAATTCCGGTGAAAATTCCGGCACCCGCTTAATGGCATTCAGGTCGTGGTTGCCAAGTATTATGGTGTCGCAATGTTCACGGATCATTTTCAGGCTTTCGTGCGCCGAGCGGGTATTGTGATGTTGGTAATGGGGCACACTAAACCCGGAAATGTCGCCGAGGCAGACTATTTTATCGGCCCTCAACTTTTCAATTTTTCGGAAAGCAAGGCGAAGGCTTACAATGTCTTCGTGTATGTCGGTGACTATGGCGATTCTCATATCAGGTTAAATGGCAATTTGCTCAATTATTTTATTAAATATCAAAATTAGCAAATAAATTTAGTTTGAACAATGGAGAAGGAAAAAGGCCGGTTGAAACTTTATCAACCGGCCTTTACAACTATTTCTATTTAGGAATTTCTAGAAGAAGTAATACGAGCCAAACAGCACGCGCATATTGCTCACTTCAACAGGATCGATTACACGTCCATGATCTTTTAGATCGTTGGTGCCATAACCGGCAGCTGTGTACTCCAATTCCAATGCAAATCGTACTTTTCCAGCATTCAGAATAATCCGTGGAGCCACTCTGTACAATTGGTCTATGTTTGTGCCCAAGCCATAAATAGGCCCACTAATGAGGGTCTCATTGGTTCCCATATTTTTAGTTAACCCGGCAAATACCCCAAACTGCATTTTTGTACCATTTGTATGAATATCTGTCCACACCGACATTGTATTTGTTGGAGAATAGGTCAAAATACTTTTTTCAGCATTTGTATTTTCAACAACTGCAAATCCGCCAATTGAAAGCACATCACAAATATTACGGCCATAAATCCCTTCAAATTTAATGGTGATGGGTTTTGTCTTCAGGTTTGCAAATCCAACAAAGGACAAACCTTTAACCTTTTCTTCATTTACATAATTTGAGTCGGTTTTCAAAACTGGCAATAGTTCCTTGTAAGCCCACCCGACACCTAGTAATAATGCGTTATTACCAAACTTCTTATTCAAATGAATTTGAAAATGTAAATCTGGGATAGCTGAATTTCTTAAAAAATCAGAAGAGACTTTTGTTACTGCCGGATTTGCTGGATCAGGGCCTCGGCTTGTGTAGTCGCGCTGGGTCTGGGCAACAGCCATCAAGCTCAATGCCCCAAGCTTGTATGTAAATCGGATCTGCGGATTTCGGGCAAAAGGTTGGATGGGTGCCCCGGTATTAAACGAAACCACTCCAGGGAAACAGCCTGTGACAAAGAAAGGGTTCCAATATTGTCCTAATAACAATTCGGCTCGTTCCCAATTCAATTTAATAAATGCATGGCGCATCCTAACTAAGTTGATATTATCATCAGCCTGGGCAAAAAAATCGACCTCGATCAAACCGCTTGTTTTAGCACCGAATGCATCGGGACCCGTTATTTTACCAGACAACCGGCTTTGGATCGACAAGAAATTCAGATTGCTTTTTCCGTTAATATCATTCCCTTCTTTATCAAGGCTTTCACTTTTAGGAAATAGGAGGAAATGGCCTTCTCTTGCAGCTATGGTTTGGCGGGAATCGTAAGAGAAATCGTTTTTCACAAATCCCGAAAAAGAGATCCCATATTTTGGGGCTTCGGGGGCATCTTGCCCGAATAGGTTTAGTCCTGTAAAAATAATGATAATCAAAAAAGTAAACTTTCTCATAATATTAATTTTTGTGTGATTAATCTTTTTTTCTTTCAGCTGGGAAAAGTCGTTGAATGAAGTTTCGTTTTTTTAAAGGCTTGCCGAGTAGGATGTTGAGGTTGTTTTCGGCAGTCATGTTTTTATCCCAATAGTCAACAGCCTTTTTATAGCACTTGATTGCATTTTCGTAATCCTCTAAATGCCGGTACACGATGCCCAAATTGGTATAGCTGACCGATAGCCTGCGAGGGGTTTCCAATTGGGCAGTTTGGATGTCTTCAATCCTTTTTTGAAGGAAGTTTTGTTGCTCCTCGGAAGAATATTTTTGGAGGCCTATCAAAAAATTATCCGGAATTTTCTCCCTGATTTTTGCCTCATCTAAATCGCCAAAATCAGCAAGCCAATTTTCATAAATGGAGATAGACCGGTCGACAGCTTTTTTGGAAAGAATGAGCAGCGAATCTATGGGTAGATTAAAATATTCCGAAGAGATTGAAGTGCTATCCTCCATTTTCGCCAAAGCAAAAGTAAGCCAGGCGGCTGCCCTGTTGTTGTACAAAACACCCATTTCGTAGGAATTGCGATAGTGATGGATGACTGAATAAATACCTTCCACTTTATCCAAAAGGGCAAAAATGGAGTCGTATTGGTTGTCTAATGTAAACTGGTTGTAACTCCCATATAGCAGATTGGCCTCGACCGTTCGGGGATCAATTGCCTTGTTCTCACGGCCGTAATAATACTTCGAGATAATCAAGACAACAACGACAAGGGCTATCATTGTTATTATGAGCGCCCTTGTCGGTTTATCTATTTTAATTGCCATTCAGCAAATGTATTTTTTTCAAAAATGAAATGAATTCTACGAATGTACCTGTTCAATCAAAAACTTACGGATTTCAATTGGAGTTTCCGGCGTAAGTTTCGAAACGACAATATTTGCAATTATTGCCAAGGGGGCACCAATTATCGCAAAGTACCAGGGACCCATCCAGAAACTGATGAAATCGTAACCCGGCAAAGCAGGCCCAACCAAAGAATAGGTCAGCGAAACGGCTGATACAAGCAAGCCTACAATGATGCCAGCCATAGCACCCTGTTTGTTGGAACCACTCCACCAAATACCTAATAGGAACAAGGGGAAAATGGTACAACCTGCCAACGAGAAGGCAATAGCTACCAACTGTGCAATTAGTGCAAACTGAGGGATTGCCAATAAGGTAACAATAATGGCCATTACAATAGTAGCAACCCTTGCCATAACCAACTGGGTTTTTGGGGTTGAATTGGGCCGCAATACTTTCACGTATAAGTCGTGTGCAAAGGCAGACGAACCGGCCACCAATAAACCTGATACGGTTGAAAAAGCAGCGGAAACACCACCCGCCGCGAGTAAACCTACAATCAAAGGATGGATATCGCCCAATTGGGCTGTGTACACAACAATGGCATCTTTGGCGAGCTTACCTACTTCAGGATTGGCCGACAGGATTTTTCCAAAAGCAGAATAAGCTGGTGCACTCCAATACAACAGGCAGATGAAAAACAAACCCCAAACAACCGACCAACGGGCATCGCGGGCTTTAGGCACCACGTAAAAGCGTTGGATCACATGAGGTAAACCAGCCGTTCCGATCATCAATGAAAAGGCAATGGCAATCCATTGGTAAAATGTCTGTCCGGTTGCAGGATCCCAGGGCATGGCATATTCGGGCGATGCCACCATCGCATATTCGTGCCCCATCGAATTGAGCAACTGTGAGGTTTCGGCCAAAGGCACACCGGTTACAATATCGGAAACTACCGAACCATAGCCAATTTGCGGCAACAGCCAAAAGTAATCGAATTTAAAGGTAAGGATGAAAAGTGGGATCAGGAAAGAGATAATAATGATCACATATTGGATCTGCATGTTTTTTGTCACCCCCAACATACCTGAAATAAGCGTGTAGGTTAGTACAACAGTGCCCCCGATTATTACCGACCAAATATAAGGTAATCCAAGGATCCATTTAAACATAAGACCGATACCGCCAAACTGACCCACGCAATAAGCTATCGAAATAAGAATAGCGACTATAGCACCAATTACCCTAAGGCTTTGTGAATAATAGCGGTCGCCAATAAAATCGGCAGCCGTGTACTTGCCATACTTTCTGATTTGCCCGGCCATTAAAACCAAAAGCAAAACATAACCGCCTGTCCAGCCTACCACATAAGCCAAACCATGGTAGCCTGAACCATACATTAAGGCAGCCATTCCGAGGAAAGAGGCGGCACTCATCCAGTTGGAGGCAATGGCCATACCCGAGCCGACTTTTGAGATACTGCGCCCGGCAGCATAATAATCGGTCGTGTCTTTTGCCCTAAAATAAATGCCAACCAACACAAACAACACAAGTATGGCGATCAGTATTATAGCAGGACCAAATTTAAAACTTCCTTCAAGTTGTGTGGCAGCGGTGGCTGCATGCATAAGTGAAGGGATTGCTAATATTATTAAAGGTAAAATTATCTTTTTCATTACTTTCAATTTTAAGTGTGAAACGTACTAATCAGCTAGGCCAAATCTTTTGTTGGAATTGTCGGTCCTGACACAGTAAGCCAGGCAGAGCAACACAAACATGATCAATAAGAAAACGGCAGTATAGAAGTAATGAAAAGGGAAGCCAAGAAATTTGGTGTCGGTGAGAAACGATTGAAAATGGATTAAGTAGGTTGACATCCCAAGCGGGATCAACGCTTTGCTTTCTGCTTTGAATTGCATCAAATCGGAAGATTTTATGCTAAAGGGCAGGTAAGTGGCCCTTACATCATTTTTTTCAAATCCAAGAATGGGTTTTAAATATTCGATAAAATCTTTCTTCTGTGCGACATAATTCGCATCAGAAATGTCGGTGATTTCACCTCTTAGGGTTTCAAATGCAATCAACCTGTCCATAAATGCAGTTTTGTTGCTGTCGGCGACCAATTTGAAAACACTCCAACTCAAGGCATTTTCGAGAGCAGCTTTTTTATCGGGGGCAATAAATTGCTTTCCCAGCACCGACATGGTTGCTTTTGCAAATGTTTGCAGATCGGCAGGGCTTGCGGTCTCATTCTCGATGTTGCTCCACACTTCCTCATAGCTAAGATAAGCTGGTTCGGGCGTAGGTTTCTCAATCACTTTTAACCAGATTTGAAATCCAAAAACCCCTACTGCCCAAATAGTCACAAACAACAAAACCATATTCCGGTTTGCTGTTGCTTGAGGGGTAGTGGGTTTAAAAAAACTAAAATGGTACTCATTGCTTTTTGTGTCCATAAAATGATACAGTTTAGTAAGGTTTTTACAATAATTAAATCATATATTTGGTGTATTTATGTGCTTGTTTTTCAAAAAACGATCCCTTTATTTTTTCCTTCGACAGTCGAAATTAAATATTAAATCGTTCGATTTTACCAATATGCTGCATAACATATCCCATGCGAAGTAGCCTAACTGTCGCTACTCCTTTATTGAAAAGCATTTATGTATATTTAGCAGGATATTTCTCACTTATGAGATAGCCAAGCTAAGATTTTGCAAATCTCACATATACATGATATAAGTCAGTGTTTTCAGGTACTACAAGAAGATGTCGAAAATAAAATAAGAAAGGGGATAGATCAAAGATATTGATCAGGATTGATTAATAGAAAGGATTAAATTTGAATTTGGGGTTATCTATATTTATGGCACTTTTACAATAGCTTTGACGAAAATTGAAGTCCCCGTTTCGTGGCGTGATGAATATAGTACCCTTACACTTTCTGGAGAAGCAAAATGGATGATATTGAATTTGATGGCAAGTGGTTAATTCGTTCTTTTCCAGGATACCTGCCGGTCTCTTTTGTCATTCTTGTATTCTACACAATTGTAATTGTCATTGTCAACCTTCTCCCAATTCAGAAACCTGCCGTTTACCCAAACCCGGATATCAGTATCAGTTAATCGCTCCCAATATCCATAAGCACTATCACCGGTAATTTCGACCGAATAGAGCGAGAGGTTCTCGTAAAGCGACAGATGATACCAACCAAAACGGGTGGCAATGGTATCGAATAAGCTGTCGGTAAGAGTAAGGCTATTCAAAACTGAATCGGAATACACATCATTGGCTGCAAAACTAGTATCGGGTTTAAAGTATTGGAACTTTTCGATTTGCCAATCGCCGATCACCTCGTCGGCAGGGAACTTTTCTTTACAGGAAAGAAAAAAGAGAAACAGTGTGCTAATAGTCAGTAGTATTACTAATGATGTCTTTTTCATCCGCGTGTCGTTTTCAATTCAAATTCAACTCCTACATAATCCAATGCAAAGCCATTCTTCAAACCTGACAAATTTAGTAAAACCATCGAAATAGTAAACCTATTTTCAATAATCCTTTTAAAATTCCGGGCAATAGGTATTTTTGCCTTTTCATCAATTCAAAAAAAAATGGATTTCGACCCGGATAAAATAAAAGGGCTTGACGACAAGAAATTGGTAAGGGCATTGCTCCTTCGCGAAGAATATTTGCCCGAAGCCCGCGCTGTCATTATCCGTGAAGCCATCGACCGGAAGTTGATCGAATCGGAAACCGACTTGCAAAAACCAGGTTTTGAGGCTATCCATTTGTCGAAACATCGCTTCTTTCAATTTAGTGTGATCGCCACAATTTCGGATGCCCGGCAAATTTGCGATGCGGTGAAAAAGTACTTTTATTTTGTGAGCCTGGGACTTGGGGGCTTGGCAGCTGTTTATAAAATTGTGGATGTCGAAGTGCTAATGTGGGCAAACCTTTCTTTTATGTTGATTAGCATCCTATTGGCTCTTCTTTTTCATCGCTATAAAAACTATGCAACGGCTATAGGCTTTCTTGTGCTTGATGCCATTTCCGGAATCAGTGCAATTGTAGCCGTTTTTTCACAACCGCTCATGGTGGCAATTCCCGGATTAATGCTTAACTTCATCCTGTTTTATTTTGCAAGTGAAGCTTTTTTTGCGACTCGCTTTTTGAAGAAAAATAGTTAAGCCATTTAGCCATGAAATACCGATTTTTGCTTTATTTACTGATTGTTTCGCTACCTGGCTTTGGCCAGCATACCAATGTGTTGATTAGCGATGCAAGCAACCCCGAAGAACCTACCATCGTAATCAATCCCAAAAACACAGATCAACTGGTGGCAGGAGCTAACATCAATAATGTTTATTATTCCCAGGATGGTGGCCAAACCTGGACAAGCAACTTTATGGCCTCGGAATATTTTGTATGGGGCGATCCATGCGTTATTGTTGATACCTTGGGTCATTTTTATTATTTTCATTTGTCCAATACCGATTTCACCTATTTTATCGACCGGATGATCTGCCAAAAATCAACTGATGGGGGCATGAGCTGGAGCGAATTGAGCTATTTCTCGCACGATTGGCCAAAACAGCAGGATAAAGAGTGGGCAGTGGTAGACCGTGCCAACAACAATATTTATGTAAGCTGGACACAATTCGATTCGTATGGAAGTTATTCAACCTCGGATAGTTCGGTCATTCTATTTACCCGTTCGTTAGATGCAGGGGCGACATGGAGCCAGCCTTTGCGCATCAATAAAATGGCTGGTGATTGTATCGATAGCGACAATACCGTGGAAGGCGCTGTCCCTACAGTGGGTCCAAATGGCGAGGTCTATGTTGCATGGGTGGGTGAAAATGGAATATATTTCGATCGTTCAATTGATATGGGCATAAGTTGGTTGGAAGATGACATATTTGTAAGTTCTGTGCCGGGCGGTTGGGATTATGTTATCCCCGGCCTTATGCGTTGTAATGGCCTTCCTGTTACAGCTTGCGATACAAGCGGAGGCCCTTATCATGGTACCATTTACATCAATTGGTCCGATCAACGAAACGGCAGTGATGATACCGATATTTGGTTGGCCAAGTCAACCGACGGTGGGAATAGCTGGACAAACCCTATTCGTGTGAATGACGATCCGGCAGGAAAACACCAGTTTTTAACCTGGATGGCCATCGACCAGGTTACGGGCTACTTGTGGTTTGTTTTCTACGACCGGAGAAATTACTACAATGCACTTACTGATGTGTACATGGCTGTGTCGAAAGATGGTGGGCAATCGTTTCAAAACTTTAAAATATCGGAATCCCATTTTGCTCCATCAAATGCGGTTTTTATGGGCGATTACAATAACATCACAGCGCACAACAATGTAGTTCGGCCAATTTGGACACGCCTGGACAACACCCAACTGAGCGTTTGGACAGCTCTTGTAAATACCCAAATCCTGGAGGTTGATCAAATTGAAGAGTCAACTTTTAGCATGTCTCAGAATTCTCCAAATCCTTTTTCCGAAAAAACATTGATTAAATATAAGTTGTACAGAAATTCGACTGTGAGCCTAAAAGTCTTGAATGTATATGGTCAAGAAGTGGCCATTCTAATCGACCATGAAAAGCGTGATTTTGGTAGGCATATCCTAGAGTTCGATGTCCAAAGCTATGATTTGCCACCCGGCTTGTACTTTTATTCACTGATTTCGGACCAACAAAGTATTATCAAGAAGATGATTGTGAATTAGAATAAAAATCGACCACTATGCTAATATTTCGCTTATTAAAAGAGAGTTTACTTTTTGCTTACAATTCACTTGTAGTAAACAAGCTCCGTACTTTTCTCTCGCTGTTGGGCATCACCATCGGCATTTTTGCCATCATCTCGGTTTTTACCATAATCGATACGCTGGAAGACAGTATCCGCACGAGCATCGAATCGCTGGGCGACAATGTGGTCTACATCCAGCGTTTCCCCTGGGAGTTTTCATCAGATTTTCCCTGGTGGAAATATTTTCAACGACCAGTCCCAACGTTGGATGAACTCGAACAAATAAAGCAACGTAGCAAGAAAACGGAAACCGCTGCCTACATCGCAGCTACGAATTCCAGCATTCAATACCATTCAACCTCAATGGGAAATATCTCGACCTTATGTGCCTCGCATGAGTATGATAAAATCTGGCTTTTCGACATACAAGAAGGACGGTATTTTTCCAATCTCGAATCGCAATCAGGACGCAATGTAGCTGTTATTGGCGCCGATATAGCCGAAAACCTTTTTCGCGGCCTCGACCCAATTGGAAGGGATTTCAAAATGAAAGGCAATAAAGTCCGGGTTGTTGGTGTGTTTAAAAAAGAAGGCAACAGTATAGGCCAGTCGCTCGACAAGGTGGTGCTTTTGCCCGTTAATTATGCCCGCACCATTTTTGATATCCGCAGCCGTGGCATGGACCCTTTTATTATGGTGAAAGCCAAAGAGGGGATTTCAATAAACGAATTGATGGATGAACTCACCGGCATCATGCGATCGATCCGCCGAATAAAACCCATTGCCGAGGACAATTTTGCCTTAAACCGGGCCAGCCTTATCATTAAACAATTCGAAAGTGTTTTTGGAATAATCAGCTTTGCCGGGGCCATCATTGGAGGGTTTTCTATTTTAGTTGGGGCCTTTGGCATAGCCAATATCATGTTTGTGTCGGTGAGGGAACGGACCAGTATAATTGGTATCCAAAAGGCATTGGGTGCCAAAAATTACTTCATACTCACCCAATTCCTGTTCGAGTCGGTTATCCTCGCCCTGATTGGTGGTATCATTGGCCTGTTGCTGATTTTCATTGGCCTTCAGATTGCCAACAAGCAAATCGACATGGATTTTGCCCTCAGCCTCCACAATATCAACTTGGGGCTGGCCATTTCTGTTGTGATTGGGGTGGTGGCCGGTTTTATGCCCGCCTGGAAAGCATCGAAGCTCAATCCTGTTGAGGCGATACAGTCGACCATGTAAAATGAAGTGGTTGAAGATTTATAAAAGCAAAAATTAGTGTTTATGAGTATATGATAATTATAGAATTCATTAAAAAAATGTAAATTTGTTCTGAATCATTCAAATTGAAACCATGATAGATTATAAAAAAATAATTACAATAGAGCCAGGTAAACGAAGTGGCAAACCTTGTATTAGAAACTTGAGAATTACAGTCTACGATGTATTTGGCTGGTTGGCTTCAGGCATGTCCAAAGAAGAAATCTTGGAAGATTTTCCATTACTTACCGAACAAGATATTTTAGCCTGTTTTGCCTATGCTGCTGATAAGGAAAAAAAGGTGCTTCATGCAGCCTAAATTTATTCTTTTCACATTATAATTTTATGAAATTTCTATTTGATGAGAATATCTCCTATCGGGCTGTTAAGAAGCTAAGTCATGTTTTCCCTGAATCAAGTCATGTTGAATTCTTGAATTTAATGGAAACCAATGACCGAAAGATATGGGAGTATGCAAAAGAAGAAGGATACTCAATAATCACTCAGGATGCCGATTTTAATGAATTCTCATTGATTTGGGGATTTCCTCCTAAAGTTATTTGGATTCGAATAGGGAACTCCTCTACCAATCATATTGTTGCATTAATATTGGAAAATCAAGCACAAATTAGAGATTTCATTATGGATAAAGAAAACGGGATTCTCATCTTTGAATAGATACTATTAGGTTTCTTTCAAACTGGAAATCCTACTCGCAAATATCACTAATTCGCAAGTGTCCCTTAATCATCAATACTCCCTTCCTGAACAAATATCCACCCGCTATGTTATATGCCCAAATTTAAAATGATGAACGAATTTTGGAATGAAAAATACGCGGACACCGAATATTTATACGGTAAAGAACCCAATGCTTTTTTTCGTGAACAAATAGAGAAATTGTCGCCTGGCACCATTCTTTTCCCTGCTGAAGGCGAAGGCCGGAATGCTGTTTTTGCAGCCACTTTAGGTTGGGCTGTCGATGCTTTCGATTTTAGCGACAAAGCACGCGAAAAGGCACTTCAACTGGCAGAGGAGAAATCTTGCAAAATCAATTATTTTACAGCCGATCTTGCCGAACTTGAGATACCTGAAAATAATTACGATGCCGTTGTGCTAAGCTTTGTCCATTTACCCGAACCTATTCGGAAGCCCTTTCTCCAAAATTTGATACAAAGCCTAAAACCACAAGGTCGTCTAATTATTGAGGCCTTTTCGAAAAAGCAATTGGGCCGGACATCGGGTGGCCCTAAAGACATTGATCTACTTTACAATTTATCTGATCTGGAACAAGACCTGAGAGGATTATCTCTAATCCAGGCAGAAGAAACTGAGACCGCGCTGGGAGAGGGCAACGGGCATAGTGGATTGGCCCAGGTTGTTCGGATTGTGGCAACCAAGTAAATGAATATTGTTGATTGATAATTTCATCATGCCCTTTAAATACCGATCAAAACTATAAACACTTAATTCAAGAAAAATAATTCTCATCAAACAAGATAAAATTTAGGCACAATGAACCACACTGAAATCTTCGACCGATTATGGAAAATGTATGCAGAACAGAACCCATCGGTGCAAAAAATCTTTGACCTTTTTACCAACGAAGGCGAAGATGTGAAAAACGACCACATCGCATTCCGGACTTTCAACGACCCAAGAGTTGGCATTGATGTTCTGGCCAAGCCTATCCTGAAAGCTGGTTATGTACACAAAGGGGATTACGACTTTGCCGAAAAGAAATTAAACGCGAAGCATTATGAACATGCTACCGATGCAGATGCACCACGTATTTTTATTAGTGAATTGCGGTTGGAAGAGTTTAGCCAGGATTTGCAAAAAACGGCAAAGGCTGCTATCGGCAATATCCCATTGGATATTTTGGCATCGGACGAGTTGATTTTTTCGGGTCAGGTTTTTGGCAAGCCTTCGTTTACCACTTATCAGAGTTTGCGCGAAGAATCTGAATATGCTGCATGGTTGTATGTGTATGGCTTTTGCGCCAACCATTTTACGGTCAGCATAAACTCCCTGAAAACGATGCCCGAGATATGTCTGGTCAATAAATTCCTGAAGCAAAATGGTTTCCATATCAACGATTCGGGTGGGGAAGTGAAAGGAAGTTCTGAGGAATTATTGGAGCAATCATCCATTAAGGCTGAGATTATTGCTGTTGATTTTGTGGAAGGTCCTCACCCTATTCCTGGCTGCTATTACGAATTTGCCAAACGATACGTAGACACTGATGGAAAACTCTACAGTGGTTTCATAGCAAAATCAGCCGACAAAATTTTCGAGAGTACCGATTTTTATGAGAAATAAGCATCCGTGAAAATTGGTATTTAAGTTTTGAAACAGCCTAGCCTTGAAACAAATATCCCAAGGTTAGCATTATAAATTGCTTTATCGGGCCAGTTCTATCCGGGTTGTTTTATTCTTGATCTTTGTATTTTGTACTGCATTTAACAGGGCCTTGCTTTTATTTCCACGAATTGCCACATACGCCGAGAAATCTTTTATCTCGATCAGCCCCAGGTCCTCCTTCGACATAAAATCGAACTGGAGGAAAAAACCCACCAAATCTATTTTGTTGACTTTATCTTTCTTGCCTTTTCCTATGTAAAAAGTTACCCAATCGGGTTGTGCCATCGGTTGACCCTCTTTCAATTCGAATATCTCGGGTTCATCCTTTAGATAGGAAGGAAGTGGATCGAGGGTAGTCCTGATCAGGATACTGGTCCCCAATGCCTTCATCCGGGCAGTGCGGCCATTGCGGTGCAGGAACACATTTTCCTGGGGTGGCAACTGGTAGTGGATCACATAATCCAGATCGGGGATGTCGATGCCCCGGGCAGCAATATCGGTGGATATTAATACGGATGAACTACCATTTCTGAATTTGGTCAGTTCCAATTCGCGCTGTTCTTGTTTTAATCCACCATGAAAAATAGAGTAGGCGGCCTTGCAAATAGTTAGGTATTCACTTATCCGGTCGCAAGCCTCGCGATGGTTCACAAAAACAATTGCATTCTCGCCTTTCTTCATTGAGCTGAGGACACGCAACAAACCTTCGGGTTTTTCGTCTTTTGGCACAACGATTTGCCGCAGCCTTAATTCTCCTTTTTCTTCCTCCGAAAAATCGATTGTATGCGGCTTTTGAAGTTTCAGGTACCCGGGGATTTCGATGTTCTGGGTGGCCGACACCAGGATTTGACTTTTCACATTTGTCAATTGGCCAACAATGTATTCCATTTGTGTCGAGAAGCCGAACTCCAATGATTTGTCGAATTCATCGAAAACCACCTGTGAAATTGTATTTGGATCGAAGGTGTTTCGTTGCAGATGATCCTGGATCCGGCCCGGTGTCCCCGCAAGAATGGCTGGAGGTTCGGAGAAATTCTTGCGTTCGACACTAAATGGATGTCCACCGTAGCTGGCGTTTACCTTCAAAGGGAGTTTCATTAATTTAAGAACGGACTCTATCTGGAGCACCAATTCTCGGGTTGGTGCAAGGATCAACACCTGCACACCGGGTTTGTCGTTTATTTTTGGAAGAAGGCTTAACAAATAGGCCAGGGTTTTTCCACTGCCCGTTGGGGCTAAAAGGATCAGGTTTTCATGATTGGCTGATGCTTCGAGGGTGGCTTTCTGCATTTCATTCATAAGCTCAAAACCCAAGTTGTTCAGAATTTCTTCGTGATTGATTTTAGAAAATGTCATAGGGCAAAGGTAGGTGAAGAATGGATAAAAAAGTATCCTTTAGTATTATGAATGATGTGATTCAAATCAACTTAATAAGTGTAATTCTTTATGGTGAAATGTTGTTATGAACCTCTTTATTGATGGTAAATCCAGTATTAAAACATCTAGTATTAAGCGTGTTTAATAATGCGATTGCAAAAACGATAATAAGATATTTGATACTCCTAATTTTAGCAAATTCAAATAAATCAATCGACTTTTTGAGATTTAACAAGATCAAGCAAACAGATGAAATTAGAACAGGCAAAAAGAATCGGTATATTATCCCTTCAAAAATTCTGTCACTTATAAATGTCGCATAAGATGAATCCAGAATTACCCCATAAAAAAAGAGAGTATATGAATAGTAACTGACTTTCTTTTTCATAATTAATAATCCGCCAGAAGCAATTAGAATAACACTTAAAATCATTTGAGGTACTGAGTCTTCAGGAAATACCTGGAAAAGCCACATTTTATAAGGACTGGAAGTTTGCTCAATAAATGTTTGATAATAGTCCAAAAAATAGATAAAAGTACAAATCCCAACAACTATGGATAGCAACCCAATTAAATATCTTATTTTTGATAACCGGGGCTTTAATGCAAATTCAAGATTATCTTCGGTTTCAATCCGAATTAACTCCCTTTTCAACTCAATCTCGTATTCGTCTCTTTCAGGAGTTCCAACTTTACCAAAATATTTGTCTTCCAATTCTTCGAACCTCTTGTAGTTTTTAGTCTTCATAATCAACATTCCCAACAATTATATTTCCTTCCCAATCAGAAAACCCATATACCCTAAAAATACAACTAACATAACCCCGGCCTCCCATCGATCGAGTTTCTTTTTGCCACCTGTAAACATGGCTACAAAAAGGAAAATTGTACCTCCCGCAAGAAGGTAAAGGTCGGTATTGAATTTGGGATCGTACTCGATAGGCCTCACAAAGGAACTTACAGAAAGGATCAGGAAGATATTGAAAATATTGGAGCCAATGATGTTTCCTACGGCAATGTCGTTGTTCTTTTTGATGGCTGCAATAATAGAGGTGGCCAATTCGGGAAGGGAAGTCCCGGCAGCGATAATGGTGAGGCCAATTATTTTCTCGCTGACCCCCATCGTAGTGGCCAATAACACTGCATTATCGACTACTAATTTTCCTCCAAAAACAAGAGATACCAGGCCAATGACGATGAATATCCAAAGCTTCGGGTTGGAAAGCTGTTTCTGGTTTAGGTCGGGTTCAGCCTTATCGGTTTTTAGTTGCCTGTAGATGTAGAATATGAACAGCCCGAACATAGCAAGCAAAATAATCCCATCAATCCTCGAAAGAATAGGTGTTCCTGCAAAAAAGAAATCGTTGGCCAGGACAAACAATAAAACCACGGCCAATATGGAAAGGGGGATTTCTTTCCAAACCGTGCTTGACTGTACTGTTAAGGGCGCAATAAGGCCTGCAATGCCGAGTATGAAAAACAAGTTGAAATTATTGCTCCCAATCACATTCCCGAAAATAATATCGGGAAGTTCCTGAAATGAAGCAAACGAATTCACCACCAGCTCGGGTGCCGAAGTCCCAAAAGCAACCACTGTGAGACCAATCGTCAGGTTCGAGACATTATACTTTTTGGCAAGTGCCGAAGCCCCATCCACAAACCAATCGGCTCCTTTGATGAGCAAGACAAGTCCAAGTATCAACAATAAGCTCTGAATCAGCATATAAAATTAGTTTATCAAAAAAAACAAATATTTATTATTGGGTTTCGTTCCATCGTTCATCAATCCAGGCTTGCTGTTTTTCTTTGGTCAAAAAAGTCCAGGCAACGATCCGGCTTTTTTTGTTTCCCTGTCCCATGTGGATGGTCTTTACGTACATTACTTTAGCGCGTTCGAGGGCATCGTAAATGCTATCAAGGTTCGCTTCTTTGGCAATCAACGTGGAAAACCAAAAACAGGAATTGGCAAATTGCTGGCTTTGGCGGATCATCACCCCCACGAAACGTTTTTCGCCCCCTCTGCACCATAACTCATTTTGATTTCCCCCGAAGTTCAACACGGGCTTGCCGGCTATATTGGGTTTCAGGTTTTTCAATTTCCGGAGTGTACCTGATTGGGCTTCTTCGAGAGAGGCGTGGAAAGGCGGGTTGCAAATAGTCAGGTCGAAGATTTCATTTTTCTTGATGACCCCATGAAAGATGTCTTTGTCGCTTTTTTGCAATCTAAGTTCAATCTTTCCTTTTAGAGAAGGGTTCGATTCGATGATTTTGTTTGCTGAAGCTAAAGCTACCGGATCTGTTTCAGAACCTGTAAACGACCACCCATATTCCTTGCTCCCCAGGATTGGATAAATAAGGTTTGCCCCAGTTCCAATGTCGAGTACTTTTATCTTATTGCCGGTCGGGATATTCCTGTTGTTCCGGGTGCCCAACAAATCGGCTACATTGTGTATATAGTCGGCCCTTCCCGGGATTGGGGGGCACAAATAGTCTGCCGGGATGTCCCAATGCTCAATTCCATAAAAGTGTTTTAATAAGGCCGTATTCAAAGCCTTCACAGCATCGGGATTGAAAAAATCGATGGACTCGTCGCCGTACTCATTCACCTTTACATAGTGTGCCAGCTCAGGGCTACTTTCGATAAGAAGTTTGAAGTCGTATCTCTCGCGATGCTTGCTTCGGGGATGCAACTTGGTCTTTTCTTTCGGGTGTTCTTTTTTTATCTTATTCATGGCAATTTAGTCTTTTATCATTTACGCCCATTCAAATTAGCTTCAAATCTCACCAAATGAAAGCTTATAGTGTAGTGCCAATATGATAACACAGGTATTGACGTTTTCATGCGGAGACTACATTGGCTCTGCCCAATCCGAATTCCTGACAAAGATAGTATATTGAACGTAAGGCTTTCCTTTGTCTGTCATTTCAAAAATATCGGTGACAGGCAACAACTGAATGGTCTTGGTCATCCGGTTCGAATTTGAATAAGGATTGTTCTCGCCGTTCATCTTTATCAGCGATTTGTGGTTCTCGGGTGTCGAGCGTTTGTAATCCATTATCCCGACCAGGTACATGAACAAAACATTGTCGGACGATATTTTCATGCGGGTATATTTTCCCTCGTCGCGCATAAATTCGGGCAATGCCTTGCTGTCCATTACCATGTAGCTGTCCACGAAAAGGAAGTTCATGGATAGGATTTTGCCGGCCAGGCCTAAATCCGAGCCCCTTATCAGAGAGGCCAATGGATGGTGGCCATTTATCCTGTACTGGAACACATGGGCAAGACCAAAATACCCATACACTTTCTCTTCCGATAATTTGTAATGTTGATATAGGTTTGAAAAATTTTGGAACATCGCATTTTCCCTGTTAGCTTTTTCGGTGTAAAATTCAATGTTTTTCAACAAATGGTGGAGTTCAAATTCAGTTTCGGAGTCATATTCATTCCACTCCAATATTTGGTTGATCCTTTCAACTATGGGTACAGTCATATTGTTCTTGTCATACTCTATCAGAGGGAATTTTGAGTTTTCGTACTTGCTTATTTTGTTGACATAAGAAGTAGTCAATTCCCAATCCTGGACTTTGTCGATGCCGATAAAGTGAAACTTATCGCCTTCGGGCAATTGCTGATAAAACTCGTGGAAGGCCCGGTATTTATCGAAATAGTCCTTATTGTCCCGGCCCTGGATTACTGCCCAGTTTTTAAGTGCTGCATGGAGTAGGCTATCGTTGCCTGTCCTAAGATATTTATTGATCAGTTCGGCCTGGGCAAAATCCAATTCGGCAAAATAGGTGCGCACCCCAAAATTAAGGTGCAGATATTTAAAAAAATGGATATCGAATTTGGTGGGTTCTTCAAATCCATGGATCTCGCCAACCAGGATCAATTTATTAGCCTCAATATCTCCTTTTATTCCTTCGTACGAAAATGTATCGTTTATCTCAACAGTTTCTTTGTTGGCATTCAGATAATCGACATACTTTCCACCTGAAATGTATTCCCATCCCAAAAAGGAATAGTAAGCAACAACTGCCAATAGGATAGTGCCAACAAAGGCTTTGAGTAAAAATTTGAGTGCTTTTTTCATTATCTTTCCATTGATTAGGTTTTCTGTCTATTCTTTGTTCAACAATCCTATTTTATGTCCCTCCACCATTGCGAAAATTCATGGCTTGTATCTTTCAGGTTTACCAGCTCCCCAACAATGGGCGTAACGAGAGGCATGTTTACGATTTTGTTTGCTTCGGTAATTTCTTTTAAAGGCGTGTCCCAAGCATGGTTGGCCAGGGCGAACTTGGCCGAATGAACCGGAAACAAGCGTTTTGCCCCCAGGTCTTTCGCTGCCTGCAAAGCTTGCTCGGGCATGGTATGAATATACTTCCAGCTTCTATCGTATTGTCCATTTTCAAGAATTGCCAGATCGAACACGCCAAACTGTTTTCCAATTTCAACAAAGTGCTTTCCATAACCACTGTCGCCACCAATAAAAATTTTCATTGTTGGTGATTGAAAAACAAAGGACAGCCACAGACTTTTATTGCGTGTGAAACCCCGTCCTGAAAAATGTCTGGCTGTGGTTGTGTAAGCCATAAACCCACTGTCCAACAAGATTTCTTCGTTCCAATCTTTTTCAATGATGATATTTTTATCGTAGCCCCACGATTCAAGGTGTTCGCCTGTGCCAAGCCCGGTTATCACCTTTTTTATTTTTGGATTCAACTCCCTTATTGTTTTATAATCCAGGTGATCCCAGTGGTCATGGGTGATAAAGAGATAATCGATTTCGGGGATGTCTTCGGTAGTGTACCGATCTGTTCCCTCAAAAGCCTTGGCGGTAAACGATATTGGCGATGCAGACCCACTGAAAACAGGATCGACTAATATCCGTTTTCCATCAATTTGCATAAAGTAAGATGAATGTCCGAACCATACCAAAATGTCCTTGTCCCGATCTAAGGTTAATAAATTTGTTTTGGTTGATGGGAGTGGTTGGAGTGGTCTTTTATTCGTTGAGAAGAAGAATTCTTTCAGCATTGAAGTATAGCTCGTACCCTCTGTCAAAACTGGTGTATGCTCCTGGTTCTGGAAGGCCCCATCCTTGTAATTTGGCGACATTTTGATTTTCTCTAATCGCTCGCCGCTCGGAGCTTTGCCAAACTGGCTCTGTTGCATAAATACAAATACTGCAAGAGTAATTAGTATGATAATAGATAGGGTAATAATCATGCTTTGTTTTAATCTTTTTTTCATTGACTTTACTGGTTGATCCCCTTTGATTTTCCTTCCTGTTTGGCGATCTGTTAGTCAACAAAACATATCACCCAAAAAAAAGTTCTGGCGCATGAAAACGAAGAATATACAAACTCCTCAACTTTCACTCTACAAAGCCTTGGTGGAGTAGGGCAGAACTCACTAACTTTTCCAACTCAGAAATCCCCAACTCTTTTCACATATACCAGTTTATCGTCGCCCAAATCGTAAAAATCTTCCATCCTTACTTTTAGTTGGTAATTGTTTCGCAGGTAGAAACCCTGTGTGGGGGCATACAATTCTTTGCCCGATGTCTCGATGTAGATGGATTTTCCACCCAGACTTTTTACCATTTCTTCGGTTTTTTGAAGGAGCAATTTGCCCAGCCCGAGTCCCTGGAAATCCTTATCGGTGGCAATCCAATACAGGTCGTAGCTGATGAGGGAGCAGGGGATCAACCCAAAGCAAACATACGCAGCCACCTGATGGTTGATTTCGGCGAACACAAATTCGTAGCCGCTGTCAGCCCCTTTTTCGAGCCTTTCTTCAGCCAATTCAACAGCCACTTTTATTTCGTCTGGCCGGAAGAACCCGGTGGAGTTTACAATTCTTTCGATTGCTGATGGGTCTGTTGCTTTAATGTCGGTGCGTAAAATTATCTCTTCTTTTTTCATAGCACACAATCGTTGATAATGTTTTCAATTACTTCTGAAAATTGAAGGCCTGCCTTTTGTGTGGCGGCATAAAATCCAGAGTCGGGCGAAATGCAGGGGTTGGCGTTCATCTCCAATACATACGGCTTGCCATTTTTATCTACCCGGAAATCGACACGGGCATAGCCCCGCAGATCAAACAACTTCCAACATTGGGCGCTAATGGAGCGCAGTTTTTCAAGAAGGGTGTGGTCGCTGTCAGGAAAATTAAATGTTCGGTTGGTGTTTTCATATTCAAATGAGGATTCGTCCCACTTGGCCTGGTAGCCAACAATTTTAGGTTTACCTTCCGGAAAATTGCTAAAGATGATTTCGGCTGGGGGCAATACAATAGGACCATCCGCCCCGCTAAAAACCGATATGTTGAATTCGCGTCCTTCGATAAATTCCTCTACAAAAAAGTTGTGACCAAACCTTTGGCGAAAATATTCAAGCTTCATGGTTTCGTGCCCAAAAAAAATGCTTTGGTCGTCAATTCCAACGGAGGCATCTTCGTAAAGAGGTTTAGCAATGTATTTTACTTCCGGTTTAACTTGCGAACAATCTTTTGAACTGAACCACTTAGGGGTAGCCATCCCATGCGCATCCATAAACTTTTTCGACATGGCTTTGTTGGAGGTCAGGATCATGGCTTCAGCGCCGGACCCAGTAAACGGGATTCTCATTCCGTGGAGTAGGGCAGGGGCAAGGTGTATCCATTCGGCTTTGTTGTCCACACTTTCGACAAGGTTGAATATCACATCGGCACCAGAGGCCAGGATGTCCTGGCGAGCTTTTGCCAGATCAAGGCCCATGAAGGCCCGACTTGTCTTGTAGCCCAGACCAATGAGGGTATCTTCCACCAGTTGTGCCTGGTCGAGCACGTCCTGTTCATCGGCAGTGGGGGTTTCCGAAAGTTGGTTTATTAGGATTAGGATGTTTTTCATGCTATTATTTTTACCACTAAGTTCACAATGGGCACTTAGTTTCACTAAGTTTCTTTTTTGTTTTGAGGTGATCTTAGGCCCTTAACAAAACACTTTTACCAACATGTTGTTTATATTTCGGATGTTGTCTATGCTGCAATTTCAATATTTTGTAACAGCCTCATTTTTTCACATTCCATTTGTACAGCCACCAGGTGTTCATCCATTTGGGA
>JAIOYV010000087.1 GCA_021740905.1 Bacteroidales bacterium | reverse complement strand
CCCTTTTACTGTCAGCCCTGAGTCCTCCTGCAATTGGAACAGCTCACGATATTTTTCTTCTCTCCGCATTCCTAATTTTTGCCGCGAAAGATAGACCGACTCAGGGGGCAAGACAAGATGTACCTCGCCGAAGGCTTACTTTAATACCACCGAAAAAAAATGAGACCCCCAAGGCTATGAGGTATCCCACATAAAAAATCAAAAGTTCAATGAGACTTTGGATTCAAAAGCGGAGTGCATTGAATCCAATAGTCGAATTTACTTAGCGAAGCGTTCTCATGACCAACGGGAATAATCCCGATAGCGAACCTGTCCCGTACCTACGGTCGGGATCGTATCGGGATAACTAAACATCTTTACCTCCTTTTTTTTAGTATCCGGCATCCGAGAAGTATTTCATAAACTGAGTGCGCTCGAACAGTACAGGTCGTTTTATGTTTTTCTGGCTGGCATTGCCCCGAGATGGCTTGAAATCCGTCTTTATATTAGCTAATATAACCCCACTTCTTGAATTGCGATTGTTGTGCCGGATCGTTTTTGAATGCCTGGAAGTAAATATATTCGGGAGCCAAATCAGCCCCATTGGGCCAGGTGATTGTGTTCAGTTCGGTATCTAAAGAGAAGGCAGCAAAAGATGATTTGTTTTTTAGGCCCTCGAAAACAGGTCCTGTTAAAGCTTTAGACAAATCGGCAACACCTTCCTGTCCGTTGTTGAAGGTTACTTTGATTTTGTAACCATCTACATATTTCGCATCTATAATATGAAGAAACATACTCATTATTCTAAAGGTTTTATAGGTTTTGGATTTTCCTTCTTCTGACAAAGTTCCCAATCTTCCAGAAGTTCAACTTTATACAGTTCATACCATTCAAGCACATGCCTAAGAGCACGTTTGGGAAATTTTCCCTCAACTACTCCGGTATGAATATGAACAGTAATTTCGTATTCACCATATTTCGCATGAAAATGTGGTGGTAAATGATCGTCCCAGTACATTGCAATGATTATCCCAAGAAATCTACTCAAAACTGGCATATTGATTCAAAAATTTGTTCCTAACAAAACTATTCCAATTTTTACAAATGTCAAAATAAAATAGTGTTACTTTAGTTGCAGGCCTAATAAAACATCCTTGCAACTATTTATCATATACCCCAGCACTGGCATGAATTTCTATCAATTTCAAAAGAGATAATTCAAGAGCTAACTGAATTCAGTTAGATAGGATTTCGAATTCGTGTCTGTTGGCCACTGTATCGACAAAAACAAAAAATGGGACCCCCAAAGAACTCAGGGTATCCCAAATAAAAAATCAAAAGTTCAATGAGACTTTGGATTCAAAAGCGGAGTGCATTGAATCCATTAGTCGAATTTACTTAGCGAAGCGTTCTCATGACCAACGGGAATAATCCTGATAGCAAAGCGTATCGGGATAACTAAACATCTTTTCCTCCTTTTTTTAGTACCCCGCATCCGAAAAGTATTTCATAAACTGGGTACGCTCGAACAGTACCGGTCGTTTTATGTTTTTCTGGCTGGCCTTGCCACGGAACTGGTCGATGGTTTCGTAGTGGTGTTTGAACATCCAGTCTTTCAGGGTGTGCACCATGCCTTCGATTACTTCGGGGCCATCTTTGTAAATGGCCGAAACAATTTGCGTTACCTGGGCACCAACCAGTAAGTTTTTGATCACCGATTCGCCATCGAAAATACCCCGCGAGGCCGTGAATTCAATGTCGAGCTTATCGTACAAAATGCCAATCCACCGGATGGTCATGGTGTTTAGTTCCTTGCAGCTAAGGATATTTCCCGGAACAATTTTCTCGGTTTCTATGTCCACATCAGGGCTGTAAAACTTATTGAACAGCACCACCGACGAGGCTTTGGTTTCGGAAATCCGTTTGATGAAATTGGCCAGTCCCGAGAAATAGTAACTAATTTTAAGGGAGAATGGAATGGTGATGGTCTGACTTATCTTTTCAATGATATCGAAATAAATCTTTTCTTTCTCTTCGCCCGTTTGGTTGATGTCGGCAGGGAGCAAAAACAGGTTTACTTCCAGCGCGTCGGCTCCTGCCTCTTCGATCATTTTGGCATAGCTGGTCCATTCTTCAGCCGAAACACAGTTTATACTGGCAATAACCGGGATGTCGAGGGCCTGCTTGTTCTTTTTTATCAGGTTGATATATTGCGTAAGGTTGTGTTTCTTACTGTAATACATGGCGTAATATTCCTGATCGTTGAAGGAACCGTACATATTATTAAGCCGTTGCTCGTCGACATCGTGGAGAATTTGCTCCTCGAACAACGATTTTAACACAATGGCACCCGCACCGGCTTTTTGGTAAGCCAGCGAGTTCTCAATGTTTTCAGTCAATGATGAGCTTCCTACGATAATGGGGCTTTTCAGTTTTAAACCCATGTATGTTGTTGAAATATCCATAGTCTTTTATTTTTTTTTCTGATATGAAATTCAAATATGTCCTTAGTTATAGGATCTTAACGATTAAATACATACGCTACTTTGTGTAACTTTGTGCTTCCTTTGTGAAACTTTGTGGTAAAGCATAAAAACTGTTGCACAAAGTTCCACAGAGGTTTCACAGAGTTACACAAAGAAATTAACCCTTTGCATTCAAATAATTATCGATTCCACGCGCAGCCTGGTGCCCGTTTGCGATCCCATGAATCACATCGGGACCCTGGATAATGTCGCCACCGAGGAACAGCCATGGTAAGCTGGTCTGGAAATACTTGTCGACCTGGATGCGGCCTCGGGGACCCATTGTTAGGTTGTCCTTTATATTTTCGCTGATATAGCCCAGGTCCATTCCCTGCCCGATGGATTCGACCACCATGTCGGCCTCGAAGAACTTTTTATTGTCGAGGTTGCATTGGGGATTGAAAGCCCCGGTTGCATCGAACAGCGACAAGCATTGGGTGACATGCAATCCCTTAACTTTTCCGTCCACAATTTCGATGGATTGGGGTGCCCATCCCGGATCAATGATTGCCCCTTCTTCCCGGGCTTCTACCACTTCCTCGCGGTCGGCAGGCATTTTGTCTTCGGTTTCGAGACTTGTTGCCAAAGTCTGCACCTTCCCGTATTTTATTTTTTGTAAACGGGCCAGCGAACGGGTAATATCCATGGCCACGTTTCCACCCCCAATCACCACAATCTTTTCAGCCACATGGATTTCTTCGCCTAAAGTAATTTTCCGCAACAATTCAATGGATTGATATACATTTTCATGATCAGAACCATCGATGCGGGTGCTGCGTCCCAGGTGTAAACCAGTTCCTGCAAATACGGCATCATAATCCAGATGAAGCTGATCGAGGGTAATGTCGGATCCAATATTTACATTGTACCGAATCTCCACACCCAGCGATAAAATATAGTTGATGTCTTTGTCAATCTGGTCGTATGGTAGACGGTATTCGGGGATCCCATAACGCATCATGCCCCCAGCTTCGGGTAGCTTTTCAAAAATAGTACATTCGTAACCCAACAGCGACAGGTAATAGGCTGCCGACAAGCCCGAGGGACCGGCCCCGATAATGGCCACTTTCTTGCCATTTTTCACGAGGTTTTCGGTTTCGAGGATTTTCTTGTAGTGCTCCGATTCCACCTGATCGGCGATGTAGCGCTTCAACCAACGAATAGAAAGAGGTTCGCCCTTGTGCCCAATCGAACAAACCGATTCGCATTTGTGAGTACAAATCCTTCCGCAGATTTCGGGCAGTGGGTTGGTTTCGTACAACACCCGCAAACCTTCTTCGATATCATCGTTTCGGATAGCTCGGATATAATCAGGAATTCCCATGTGGGCAGGACAGGTGGCAGTACATATTCCACATTCGACACAACGGTCGGCTTCCTCCTGAGCTTGTTGCTTGGAGTA
Source organism: Bacteroidales bacterium (assembly GCA_021740905.1). Taxonomy (GTDB): domain Bacteria; phylum Bacteroidota; class Bacteroidia; order Bacteroidales; family M50B96; genus JAIOYV01. Next base: position 24,106 of record JAIOYV010000087.1, on the reverse strand, counting down.
GCCCTTGATAAATTCGATAAACGAATGGTCGCGTTCTTCGGGATGAAGTTCGCCCATCTCGGCTCTTTTGAGGCCATAGAATTCGTAATTCGGCTCAGGTTTTTTCCAGCCCGCCTCGTTGTCGTCCCACGATTTTTTATCTACTCCGGGTATAAACCTGAAGTTGTCGGGGTCGGTGTCAATCCATTTGTACTCGTTCGACATCGACAAAGAATTGGTAGTGCAAACATCCACGCACAAAGCACACCAGCAACAACGGCCATAGTCAATTTTAGGTCGCAGGCCACTATCGCCATCTTTGGTTTCTATGCCTTCCACTGGAACCATGTCGATGGCTTCGTTCTCGCAAATGTCTTCGCAGGTTCCGCAGCCAATGCATTTGGTGATGTCATTCTTATGAAAACCACGGTAGCGCGCTGCCCCCGGACGGTCGTTGATGGGGTCCTTTATTGTAACTGGCTCCAGAATTACATTCTTCCAGGCTGTGAAGGGACTTAGTATGTCTTTTAAACTTGTCATTATTGTTGGGTGTTTATAAATAAGGAAATGGGAAATTCTCTATGCCTTGATTGTTGTAAATTAATTGAGGATGCTTGATCGAAGGATATCCCCCAGTCTATCCCGATGCAGTCGGGACTGGCGGGAGCAAGGGGGTGGAATTAAGTGAAGGAACTCCCCCCTCTTATTCTCCCCCAAGGGGGAGACAGTGCTCCGTTGCAACCTTTTCTCAGAAATAATTTCCATGTTCCAGTTAAATGTCAATATTAATCTCTTCTATTTATTAATCATTTTTCAATAATCATTAGTCATTCAAATTACCTTTCTATCTCCGGCGGGCAGGTTTGCAACGACACCATAATGGCTGCCGTGTCGGCAATGTTTGCGTTGATCAGCATGTGTTCTAAAAGTGAAATAGCATGAACATAGCTGGGGCCTCTCAGATTGATGCGGCGCGGTTTGTCGGTGCCGTCGGAAACCATGTAAAAACCATATTCCCCGCGCGATGATTCCGAGCGGATATAGGTTTCGTTCCTGGGAATTTTCCAATGAAGCACGTTGGGAGTTGGGGCTTTTATGTCGCCGGTTTCAGGTATTTTGGCCATGATTTGGCGTATCAAATCAACCGTCATAATCAGATCGTGCCAACGCAGGCGAGCCCGATTGTAAATGTCGGAATAGTTCATGGTCATGGGTTCGAAATCGAGCTGATCATACACCAGGTAGGGATAATCTTTCCGTACATCGCGCATGAATCCTGCCGAGCGGGCATTGGGGCCTACAATCCCAAACTGGTCGATCCACTCGGGTTGAATAATGCCCACATCTTTTGCCCTTTGCTTGAAAACAGCATTCGAGAACATCAGGTTGTCGATGTTGACCACAAACTCATCAATTTTCTTTAGGGTTTCTTCCATTCTTTTTTTGAATCCATCAGGAAGAAGGCCACGTACCCCGCCGGGTAAAATATACATGTGGTACACCCGGCCACCAGTCAGTTCTTCGAAAAGGTCTAAAATCAGGTCGCGCAAGTAAACACCCCACTGAACGCCCAGGCCCAAAGCAAATGTTCCGCCTTGTCCGGGAACTACCCGAAGCAACGATTGCAAACGGGCCATTTCCAGCACAAGAGTCCTGAGCCATTGCGCCATTTCAGGGACTTCGATGCCCGAAAGTTCTTCGATGCCTGCCGCCAGGTTGTATTCGTTGTAATCGGGCTCTGCCACGCACATACGGATGCAGGTAGGGAAACACTGGATGTACTTCCTGCGTTCCATCAGCTTTTCGAATCCCCGGTGCAGGTAGCCCACATGGGTTTTAGCCTGGATAATTTCATCGCCACTGATGGTCAGCTCCAACGACATGTTTCCGGTTACCCCCGGATGTTGCGGCCCTTGCCAGAGCTTTACATATTTCTGAGAATCGAGATCGACCATCAGATTTCCTTCAGCATCCTTTTCAGGGTATTTGCTGCGGTCGGGGCTTATATTAAAAATGCTATTTTTCATCATCGGGATAGAGCTTTGATTTCATGTAAGTAGCCGGATCGTTTGAGCCACGGCCTTCGCGAGGGAAATACGTATCTTCTGAATATTTCTTGGTGTCAAATTCGCGTCGCATGGGGGGGATTTCGTCCCAGCCTTCCAGAATGAACGATTCATCAACCCGTGGGCTGCCGGGGAAGTCGATGCCATACATTTCTTTCAGTTCGCGCTGGTAGGTGGCAATCTGCCGCCACAGCAAATGAGCCGAGGTCATGCTGGCATTGTCGCGCGAAATGAAAGTGCGGATGCCCAGGTCGAATTTGCCGGAAGGATTGTTCAACAGATAGGTCAATTGGAATTTCCCATCTTCGATCCAATCGACACAAGAGAGCAACACAAAGTGCGAGAAGCCTTCGTAATCCCTGCAATGAGTCACCAGGTCGAGGGCACTGTCTTTTTTTACGGTAACGAAAGTCAGGTTTTCCCTCTGATGCTTCACATCGCTGAGCTTGAACGACTTTTGTAATTTATTTATTAGTTGTTCCATATTTTTGTTTTATCATCATCTATCTTCTTTCACCACAATACCACCACAATAAATTGTGGTGTTGTCTCAACCACTGTTTTGATCCCTTATACCACCACAATAAATTGTGGTGTTGTCTCAACTTCTGTTTTTATCCCTTATACCACCACAATAAATTGTGGTGTTGTCTCAACCACCCACTGGTTATCTCAACCTCTTGTGCTGCCTCTGCCTCAGTTTCCTTAGTTGAGGTATCACCAGAATTTATTCTGGTGGTTTTTCCTGCGGTTACTTGCAGAAACTTAGTTACCAGTTATAGTCGGGCATATTCCAATCTTTTATAATCTTCTTCTGGTTGGCTTTGTACCAGTCGAAATTCTCGACATACTCGTTGGCCTTTTCGGCTTTGCCGGCTTTTATCAGTTCTTTCAGTTTGTTGAACCCGGCCAGCAATGCTTCGGGGCGCGGCATACACCCTGCAATGTACACATCAACCGGCATGTATTGGTCGAGGCGGTTGATGGTGTTGTAGCTGTCGTAGTACATGCCCCCGTTTATGGTGCAACTGCCCAGGGCAATCACATATTTTGGGTTGGGCATTTGCTCGTAGCTGCGCACCACCCGTTTCAGGGTTTTCACCGATAGGTAGCCTGAAATAATAAACACATTCGACTGGCGAGGCGTGGCCCGCATCTGCACACCAAAACGGTAGGCATCGAAGCGGGGGGTGGTGAGGGGAGGAAGTTCGATACTTCCGCAACCTGTTCCAAATCCAAGCACCCAGAGCGATTCGGCCCTGGCCCAGTTCAGGAAATTTTCTATTACCGGGATACTGTTGGGACGGTAAATCTGTGGACGTGCATCGGAAAAATAATCGCGCAAGGGATCCACTTCGATGATAGTGCCATCAGGTGTCGTAACCTGCCGTTTGCGGTTTTCGGGGGCTAAAAATTTATCCTCCAACTCCAGTTTATCTTCAACGATATTGTTTGTTTCGTTTGTCATCATCTTAAAATTTAAAGCTTAAGCCAGGATAATTGCAATGATTCCCAGCAATGTGGGGATTTTCAAAAACCAACGCACCGATTGTTCAATCCTGAAACGGGGAAATACCATGCCCACAAACACCGACCAGAAATAAATGAGGAAGGATTTCAGGAATAACTCGAACCAGTTGCTTGCCCCGCCAAAAAAGAGGTTCATGAAAAGAACGGCCTCGATTACGTGCAGGATTGCTGCGTTGGTTCGCAATACTCCAAGGAAAGTCCCATGATACTCGGTGGGCGGGCCTATGGGAATTTCATTGGGGGCTTTTACCAGGTTGAAGGGCGAATGTCCAAATGCGCCCAGCACCGACAACATGGCGGCTACCGTGGCAAAGGGATTGGTAAATACGGTCCAGTTGAGGATGCTGCCTTGCTGGGCGGCCACAATATCAGCAATCGACAACGTATGGTATTGAATGGCGATGGCAATTACGGCCAATGTCATGGGTACTTCGATGGTGGTAAATTGCGATAATCCACGGCTAATCCCGATGGCCGAATTGGGATGTCCACCTTCGCCGGCTCCGAGTGCCATGCCCAACATTCCGAAGAACTGGAAGTACATCAACAGGATCAGATCGCCCTGGAACGAATAGTTGCTCCAATGTTCAGAACCAAAAATCATCGGCATAAACAAGAACAGGCCCACACCACCCGATAGGCGGAAAACAGGGCCGAGGTAGAACATTATCCCATGGGTTATTTGCGAACGGATGGCATAATTTTTTATCAGGTCGATCCAGCCCTGGTAGACGGGGATGCCATAGCGTTTGGCAACCCGGGCACCAATCTTCCGAATAATACCGCTCATTAGTATTCCCCAATTAAGGACAATCAGTAGCCCCAGGAGGGTAAAAAGTAATTTTGTCAGATCAAAATCCATTATTCTAAATTTGATAGATTATACATCAAGCGATAGCAAAAAAGTAAACCACAACTACAAACAGCACTACATGGGCCACATACACCTGGCCGTTTCCACTGTAAATTTTGCGGAAGAAACCGGCCACCGAATGGACCAGGTTGTCCATCGAGTCCCAGAAAGCTGCGATTACCGGCGTAACCAGAAATCCTAAAGCCTTGTTGTAGCCGGCATAAATATTATACGATACATGGGTGGTTTCGGGACGGAACGGACGTTCTGCCGAATACACAATGTTGAATTGCTCCACCTTTTGGGCTTTGCGGCTCATCACCAGCAACCAACTCAGAAGCAAAGCAAACATAATCACGATGGAAATCATTATACCACTTCCGTTCCAATAACCCAGGGCCGAAGTGGCCAGTCCGCCATCCCATTGCAGCCCCCCATTCGGATACCAGCTTGTGATCATTTCGCCGAGAGGTTGCAACACCCATTGTGGCTTGGCCGAGAAAATCATAATTCCGATTATCAACACATAAATAGGGATGATAAACCACACCGAAATTTCTTTCACCTGACGGTGGTTGTCTTTCAACTGGCCGAGGAAAACGGAATAGATGAGTTTGAAAAGATACAGGAAAGCGATTGTCCCTGAGAAGAACACAATGGCTCCCTGGAAATACCAGCCTTTGTCGATCACAGCATTGTAGAACAACCATTTTCCGGCAAAACCCGATAAAGGTGGCACACCCGAAAGCGCGATAATTCCGATCAGTACGGCGATAAATGCAAAGGGCATCCGTTTGATCAAACCACCCATTTCGTACATGTTGTGCGTGCCAACCCTCAAAACAACCGCGCCAATGGTGAGGAAGAGGATGGCCTTGTACATAAAGTGATTGATGGAATAGGTGAAAGCTGTGAGCCAGCCCAGGTGTGTCATGATGGAAAGGGCAAAAAGGATGTAGCCCAATTGGGCAATACTCGAATAGGCAAGTAGGCGTTTGGCGTCTTCCTGGAAAGTCGCGCCCAGGTTACCGGCCAGTGCGGTGAGTGCTCCCAGCCATCCGAGGATGTAGGCGATGTTTGCGGCTTCGGGATGGTGTCCCATAGCAATCATTAAGATAACTAATCCGAAAACCCCGGCTTTTAGGAGGATGGCCGAAACCATTGGTGATACATCGCTTTCCGCTTCACCGTGTGCCCCAGGCAACCAAATGTGCAAACCCAGTGAGGCTGTTTTGGTGAGGAAACCAACGGCTAAAAGTCCGAAAATCCAGCTCACGTTTTGAGAGACATTCGCCAGCACATCCAGCGATAGGGAAGCCTGTCCTGCGTGGGCCATCCCAAAACCGGCCAGTAAAGCGTAGGCCCCACCAATCGAGAAAAGCATGTAGCTTAAACCATGGGGCATGGATCGTTTTCCACGGATAATCAAAAAGTACGAACCGGCGGTCATGATTTCCCATCCAAAGAAAAAATGCAGCATATTCTGAGCTTCAATAATTTGAGCCAAACCAACGTACATGAGCAAAGCCACCGGGTAAAAGCCAGGACGCTTCCCTTTGTAGGCATATCCGGCAATCAGGGTAAGCCCACCACCAATAAGGAAAATCCCGGCAAAGATGAAACGCAACATATCATGCTCGTACAGTGGGGGCAAAATGGAAAATGAATACCAGGCGATGGCAGCAATGGAAATTGTATTTTTTATGATGATGGGAAGGAAATCGATCATCAGCAAAAAGGCCACAAAAAATAGCGGGATAAAGTTGATGGCAGTTCCACCCTCAGCAAACCCGCTTGTAAAATATCCGGCCACGTATAATCCTATGGCAAAAATTCCTACCGGGATAATTTTGTTCCAATCTACTTTGAAATCGGGCAAAGCAAGGTGGTCGATCTTAATGGAATAACCCAGCCAACGGAATAGATAAATTCCTTCGAAAAAAGAACCCAACAGCACGGCAAACATCCAGCCGTACATGTGGCCATTGGCAAGGTGCATCACCAGTTCCCATTTTCCGAAGAAGGAAGGGAAGGGTGGAAAACCAATCAATGCAAAAACAAAAGTGCCGAACAGAAAAAGCATGAATGGTTTTTTACGAAGGGCAGCAAAGCCTTTCAGGTTTTCGGATTTGATGATACCGGCCAGCCAAAATAACCCAGCCTTTGCGAGGTAGTGGGTCAATAAGATGGTGAAGGCAATGAACTCCAATTTTTCGCCAAGGAAAGGCCTGAAACCCAGGATGGCCATCAACAATCCCATTTGTCCGATGGAAGAATAGCCAAGCAGACGATTGGGGTTATCTTGTTTTGTCCCCAATAAGTTGGATCCCACAAAGGTGAGCAGGCCGATGGCAGCAATTACTTGCGACCAGCTGTCTCCCACAATGCCCAATACTTTATAAAAAACAAAATACATGGCCGTGGCCGATGCTGCCGAAATAAGTGCCGACACACCGGGTGTGGCGGCATGGTACACATCCAAAGCCCATCCGTTTGCAGGGAATGGTTTTAGTTCGAGAATGATCGAAATCAACACCAGGAAAATGGCAAGCGATCCCCCTTTAATAGCGAGGAGATTGGCATTTGCCAGGCCATCAATATTCAACGTGGCAGCAAAATAATAGGAGAAAATAATGCCCATCAGGAATAAACCGGCAATAACACTGGTAGCGATCATGTATTTAAAACCAGCCTGCACCGATTTGTTGTTTTGTTCCAGAATAACCAGCCCCGCAGTAGCAATGCTCACCACTTCCATAAAAACAAAGAGGTTGAAAGCATCGCGGGTCATTATCATAATATTCATCCCCATAATGAACACGAGGTACACCAGCATGGCATGAAAGCCCTGTTTCTTCAAGGTATCCCAGAGATAAATCCCACCCAGCAAACCCACCAGGTTGACCATGGAAGCAAGCACAGCCTCGTGTTTTCCCATCATCAGGTTGATGGAGTAGGGGGGCTTAAACCCGGCTGTGAATATTTCGGAAGTGGAACCACTGGTGAAAAACGCCACCAGCCATTGAAAGGAAATGAACCCCATGGCCGCAACACCCAGCAACATGAGGATGCCGGAAAAGTTTTTGCCAAATCCTTGTAATAAGCCCAGCGCAAAAGCCAGCCCGAGTCCGATTGTGATAATATGTATAGGAGAAACCATTTTCTATTTATTATTGTTGATAATGCATTTGTTTTGAAGAAGAGCCTTTGAACTTAACAAGGATGTTATTTCGGAGGATGTCCCCCGCTGGCGGGGGTTAGGGGGTGGAATTATATCAAACGACTCCCCCCTCTTAATCTCCCCCAAGGGGGAGACAGTGCTCCGTTGCAAACTTTTCTGAAAGCTCATTGCCGATTTCATATTACAATTCATTTCTTTTTTTTCAAGTTTTGATGACTGCCAACTGAGAACTGCCTACTGAGAACTGCCTACTGCCATCCTACCCATTCAGTTCTTTGTACCCCGAAATATCGAGGGTGCCTTTTTGCTTATACATTTTCATGGCATAAGCCAGCATAAGTGCTGTAACCCCAAGACCAATCACAATGGCAGTTAGCACCAGGGCTTGTGGTATCGGGTCGACAATCTTTTTTGCTGCATCGGCAATGCTTACCGTATCGTCGAGAATGGGTGCTGTTCTCCCTTTCACATACGAAATGCTCACCATCACTACGTGCAGGCCGGTATCGAAAAGGGAAAAGCCGATTATGATTTTCAGGATGTTTTTTTGTGTAAGGACGCCCCACAAACCAAAGATGATGAGAAGTAATCCGACGATAATACTGATATATTCCATGTTTACGATTTTTTGAAAATTAATTTTCCTGTTGAACCTCACGGAAGTTGCCGAGAATATTGGAAAGTTCGGAGCCTACCTTCAGTCCCACAAAAATGTAGATGATAGGGATGGCCCCCGCGCTGAGGAGCGTACCAAATGTTCCCATCTCCATGATGCGATTGTCTAAGAAGCCACCTGCCAGAGCAATTCCGAGTGCGCCGACAAAAACAAATACAACCCCCGAAATACTTTCGATTATGTTGAAAAGTTTGCTGTTGAAGTGCCCCGTCTGGCCCACCAGCAGCATCAAAACAAAGGAAGAGGCAATGATGGCACCACCCTGAAATCCCCCACCGGGAGTAAGGTGTCCATTTACGAAAACATAAATGCCCAGCACAAAAATGATGGGAGTGAGCACCCGTGCGGCAGTTTCAAAAATTTCGCTGGGCTTGCGTTTGGGTTCTCCATGGCTTGCATTGGCCTGTTGAAGTTTCAGGAAAAAACCAATGATGGCTGCCGTAAGAAACAAGATGGTTACTTCGCCCAAAGTGTCGAGACCCCGATAGGTAACCACCACAGCTGTTACCAGGTTGGCGGCACCCACATCCTGAATATTTTGCTCGTTGGCATAAAAACGGGCTACGTTGTTTAGCTCGGTGTTGCCGTCGAAATTGGCATAGAGCGTATACATCATTGTGGCGAAGCCCAGCAGTACAATAAATATCAGACTATTTCGAATCATTGGTTTTCCTTATTTTATTTAATACATAAAAAAAGATAATGGTCGACAGACCGCTGCCGATCGAGGCTTCTGTCATTGCCACATCGGGCGCTGCCAGCAAAAGGTACATGACCGAGGCAAACAGGCTCACCACACCGGCAGCAATAATAGCTACCGACAGTTTTTTGTGGTAAATCGCCACGCCCGCCATGATCAGCATGGTGACGCCCAGAAACAGGGTGATGATAAGGTTTATCATAGCGTTTGTTATTTGTTTTGGGGTGAAAAATTGGAGATGGTTTTTAACTCAGGGCTTTCTTCCTTCAACTTATCGACTTTCAATTTTTCGACCACTTCCAGTTTATCGACAATGGTTTTATCCGAAAGGGGGATCCCAATATAGTGGGCTGCGCGAGCCAATACGTGCGACGATACCGGGTTGGTCAGAAGCACGAACACAATCAGGATAATAATTTTACCATACCAACCCGGAATGATCATTCCAATTCCGAGCAACGACAAGATGGTTCCCAGCGTGGATGCTTTGGTGCCGGCCTGGATGCGGGTGTACACATCGGGCATTCGCAACAAGCCCAGCGCACCCAGGAACAAAAAGATGGACCCGATTAGGGTGATGATGGCTCCGATTATTTTTAGTGTTTCCATTATATCTATTTTATTTTGTAGCGGCTTCTACAAAGCGCCAATAACTGCGTTATGCTCACCTTTCAAGTCTGTCATCCCGATCTGTCGGGACTCCCGACTTAAAAGCCTCACATGCCTTGTTCTTGGCACTTTCTAAAAGCCACTTTGTTCTATTCATTTGTTTCTATTTATTTCTGACTATTATTTGACATACTTTGACCATTTTTTGACTATTAAATCCTGCCTTGCGTCTCTACAACCGGGTTATAATTCCTTTAATCCCAGGTTTTCAACTGGACAATTTTTGCTATTTTTTGACAACTTTTGACCATTATTTGACTATTTTCTGAAACCTTTGACTACTGTTTGACTTTTCTTTTCTTTCTTTCCTGTTGATTCGCCGGGAAAAATGTGCAGGTTTCAATTGGACGAACACCTCCGGCGAATTTCTTATGTTTTCATTTTACCCGGCATTCCGCTTCGCTACATACCGGGCTATTCATATTTAACCCTTTCAGGGTTTTGCGCCATAATTATAAATTACTCCATCTTTCCATCTCAGCCTGCCATTACAAATTATTCACTTTGTTTGACAACTTATTTGACAATTGTTTGACCACAATTTGACCATGCCTTTAAAGTCCCCGTTCGATGTACCTTGCCACTATCAGCACTCCGAGGAAGGAAAGCAAACCATACACAATGGCTACATCAAGATAGATGATCCGGTTTGAGAAATAGGCGATCAAAGCGATGAGCGCGATGGATGAAATGGTCATCACATCGAACGAAATTACCCGGTCGACCGTGGATGGGCCTTTTAAAAACCGGATCAAGCTAATGAGCAGGGCCAGCAAGATGATTATGAGCGCTGCCGTTAAAATTGAGTTAACCATAAATTACCTCCAGATATTTTTCGAATTTGCTTACTATTTCTTTGGTTGCCTTGTTGATATCGTCGCTTTTCACATCAATCCAGTGGATGTAAAGGGTTTCTTCGTGAATATCGACGGTAAAAGTCCCTGGCGTGAGGGTAATGGTGTCAGCGAGGATCAGCCGACCCATCTTCGATTTCAATTTGGTTTTAACTTCTACGATGCCGGGGTTGATTGGCAATGAGGGTGAAATGACCCGAAAGGCCACATCCAAATTCGACTTTACCAACTCTTTCAGGAAGACCACAATATAGACAAAGCTGTACAGGATCGACTTTGGTGTGAGTTTAAGTTCGGTAAACACATTGCAATTCGAGCAAAAAACAGCTGCCACCACGAAGGAAACAATCAGGCCCGAAATAATGATTACCGACGTGTAGCTGTTATTCAGCAACATCCAAACCACAAAAAGGATGAAGAAGATGATAATGAAATTCTTGAATTTGTTCATAATAGGAACTTTTATAGAGTTGGCTGTAACATTGTAGTTATCTTAAAAAACTTGTTTCCCAATTTCCTCGACATACTTTTGCCGTAGCATGGGAAGCTTGGAGCAATCGCAATTCTCCGAGAAAATCCGTACATAATCTTCGAAACCACATTTTTGATAGATGGCAGAAAGGGCATAATCGTAGTTTTTAAAGTCGTATGTGTTTTTTATGGTCATGGTGATGGTTTCAAATGATTTCCAATCAATCTCTTTGGGAATACGGATGTATTTGAAAAATTCATTGTCGCGCAACTTAAAAACCCCTTCGGAAATATATTCCAGGTCGAAATATTTTTTTATCCTGATCATGCTGGTGTAGGGTTTCACTTTCTTGTTCTTCTGAAAAACGATGCCATTTTCTTTATACGCTTTGATCAAATCTGGGATAATGCTCAAATCTTCGGTATGGATTCGAATATGTGGTTGTAGGTTATTGAATAAGGTAAGTTGACCGGGACAGGCATCGAAATCGAATTTGTAAAGTTGTTTGATTTTTTGGGTCACCCTGATAATATAGTCTTCGGTGCAGGCGATGGCTGGTTTTATTATAAAAAACAGATAAGAAGGCTTACAACTTTTTCCAAATGGCAGGTTCCCGGCACAGTAATAGCCAGGGAAAGGTTCATTTGCTTCAAGCACAAATTCTTTAAAGGATTCGCCCTGTGAGTATGAAGCAAGCGTTTCCTTTTTTGTAACACATCCGTAAGCCTGTATGTCGTTTGGGTGTTCCATGTTTGTCTTTTTTAATAAAAATCAACCTTGCAAAATTATATGGAAGAACTCCTCTATTTTTAAAATGAGGCATAACATACGATGGCCTTGTTTTGAAAAATGAAGCACAGTAAAATAGCCCTGTGTTTATTCAAAAAGTGACATTACTGCCTGTTGGGTAATTAAAATTAAATGAATAATGATTTGTCCAGGTATACAGTGGTAGCAAAAAAATCATTAATTTTGACTAAAATTTTGAATGTTATGCAACTTACAATACAATTACCTGACATATATTTTGTTGATTATCAAAAAGAAAATATTGCACAAAAGATAAAACTATTTACTGCCCTTATGATGTATCGTTCCGAGCAAATATCTGTGGGGGCTGCCTGTGAAATTGCTAATGTAGATCGATACACTTTTATTGAAGAATGTAAAAAATATAAAATCCCTGAGATTAATTACACCATTGATGAGATTCAAAACGAATTAAACCAATATCATAATCTCGCAAAATGATCATTGTTGCTGATTCGTCTGCCCTTATCGCACTATCAATTTGTGATTCATTGGATTTGTTGGAGAAATTATTTGGAAAAGTAATCGTTTCCCAGACTGTTTATAATGAATGTGCAGTAGAAAGCAAATCAGAATCAGAACAACTTGAGCAATATCTGAAAAACAAAATAGAAAAAGTCGATTCTAATCAATTTTTAAATTTGCCAACCAATTTAGGTGAGGGCGAAATTTCAGCTATGCTTTTGTACAAAGAACAGAAAGCAGATTTTTTACTGATTGACGATAATAGGGCGAGGGTCGTGGCTAAGCTTAATAATATCAACATTATAGGCTCTATTGGTGTTTTGCTCCTCGCAAAACATACGAAAATAATTTTAAAAGTATCACCCTACCTGCAAAGACTTGAAGAATCCAATATTTTTATCAGTAGGAAATTATTGAATGATGTAAAAAAATTTGCTGACGAATAAAACATTTCAATTTTGAGTCGATGAAAGAAGTTTTAGAACCGGAAAATTGCCTGACATGCACCAACATTTCATACTGTTTTAAGGTCTTAGATAGCGACCAGTTGTCTGCGACAAATCAAAACCGGGTTACCCTGAAATTTAAAAAAGGCGATGTGATTGCCAAGCAGGGCACCTTTGCCACCCATCTCATGTTTATCAAATCGGGATTGGTGAAATTGTTCAGGGAAGGCGACACCGGGCAAAACGGCCTGATCATCAATATTTTTACATCGGGCAACATCATCGGCTTATCTTCCCTTTATGGCGACAGCACCTTTAATTACACAGTATCGGCCATTGATGATTCAACCCTTTGCCTCATCGAAATAAATACGATTAGAAAACTGATTCCGACCAACGGCGAATTCGCTGTGGCGGTGATCACCAAACTCAGCAAAAACAATTTGCTGGCCTACGATCTTCTCTATAATATCACGCACAAGCAACTGAACGGGCGAATGGCTACCGCCTTGCTGTTTTTGGCTAAAGAAGTGTACCATTCACTCCTGTTTAAGCTCTCGTTGTCGCGAAAAGACCTGGCCGAATTTACAGGCATGTCGGTAATGAGTGTGGTGCGGGTAATTAAGGAATTCAAAGAAACCGGGGTTATCAATAATGATAATGGCACCATCGAAATTCTTGATATTGACAGACTGAAACGAATTAGTGAGTTTGGTTAAAGTTCGATTACTTTTGTGCTGAAATTTTTTGTTGAGAATGATTGGAAAACCGGAAAATATAGAATCGTGTTTTGTTTGCCAGAACAAATCGAAGTGTTTTAGGCAGCTCGAAAACCGCGAGTTGGAGAAAAGCAACAAGCACAAGGTTCAGGTTGAGTTTAAAAAAGGCGAAAACATCATTAAGCAGGGTTCGTTTGCCAATCATGTGTTTTTTATAAAAAAGGGGCTGGCGAAAATATTTGTTGAAATTCCCAACGCGCCTCAAAACCTTGTCCTGAATATTTTGCCCCAGGGTTATATTATGGGTTTGCCATCGCTGTACGACAGTGCTACTTATACCTACACCGCTACGGCCATCGAGGATTCAACAATTTGCATGATCGAAAATTCGATAATCCGCGAGTTGGTCGAAAAAAACGGAAAATTTGCCTCCGAGTTGATCAAAAGCATCACCCAGTGCTTGAGGTCGAATTATAATCGCTTTATAAGTTTAACCCAGAAACAGTTGCGAAGCCGGGTGGCCGACATTCTGGTTTTCCTGGCCGAAGAAATTTACCAGTCCCCCTCTTTTCGGCTTACCCTTTCGTACGGCGATTTGGCCGAACTAACCGGGATGTCGAAAGCCAGTGTGGTAAAAGTGATCAAAGAATTCAAAGACAGCAACCTGCTTACCAATAAGAATGGCCATTACGAATTGCTGGACCTTGACGAGCTGAGACGGATCAGTGGGCTTTTTTAATTCGTGCCTGTCATTATCCGTATTTTGTCAATTCAATTTAACTATACTGTCGCCTCTACGAGGCTTAGTGAACTTACTCCTTTATTCCTACCATACTGCCGTTCCTGACGGAACTCTACTCAATTAATAATATTCGATAAGCCTCATAGAGGCGACAGTATGGTAGAAACAATAAGATTAAAGGCCTTGTAGCCTCGTAGAGGCGACAGTATGGTAGAAAGATAGCAAGAATTTTCATACACCTAGAACTTCCAGATGTTTGTTGTTTTTACCACCTTTTTGTCAACCAATTGAATCTCTCCTAAGGCAGATTTTTATCACGTTTGTAGTATAGCCCTAATCTAAAGATGCAGGGCTATTGAAGAAAAAGGGATTATTGCAAAACCAAAGCTGACTATCTTTTCAGTATCACCATCTTCCTGGTTGCCGAATAATCTTCGGTTTTCAACCGGTAATAATAAGTCCCACTCTTTAGCTTTTCATTGTTGAATTTTATGGATTGGTTTCCCTGTTTTAATTCTCCCGAATAAACCCGGCCAACTCTTTCGCCCAAAACATTGAAAATGTCAAGTTCGATAAAGGCTGTTGTTGAAAGGTAGAACGGGAATTCGGTTTCGGTTGCGAACGGATTGGGAACATTCTGAAATAGTTGAATACCTTGTATACCATGTCCTTCTTCAAAAATGGACAATGGATTTACCGCAATATAATCCTGCTTAATCAAAATATCACCATTGTTGCCATCAGAAATAATTAGCGAAACAGTATAGATTCCTGCAGTTTGATAAACATGAATTGGATTTTGCGTACCGTCTGTTTCACCATCCCCAAAATTCCAATGCCAGCTTACAATGCTACCAGTTGTAAGGTCGTTAAACTGGATAGTATCCCCAATGATTGCATTAGTATTAGAAGCCATGAAGTCGGCTTGTAAGGCTTGTCCTTGAGAAAGTTTCAAAATAAATGCAGCATCACCTCCAAAGAGATTAAATATCCCATTTCCGGGATCAAAGTCGACTATGCCATAGAACCACCCTGTTGTATAAACATTTCCAGCAGCATCGAGGACTATGGAGTTGCCCACATCAGTTGAGTAATTCCCCATTTTTTTCGCCCAAACAAAATTCCCGTTTGCATTTAATTTTAATATAAAAATATCCGGCTGGTTGTGATCAGTTGAGCTTAGGTTATATGTTCCATTTCCTGGGTCAAAATCGACGGTGGCAGCAAACTTTCCAGTAGTATAAATATTTCCGGCTTTATCGAGGGCTATGGAATAGCCAATGTCGGTCAAGCAGCTACCTATTCTTTTTGCCCAAATAAAATTTCCGGCAATATCTAATTTTGATATAAAAATATCCAAACCAGTGTTTGAGATTAGATTATATACCCCGCTACCCGGGTCAAAATCGACAGTATCCTGAAAGCAACCGATAGTATAAACATTTCCGAATGCATCTGGTGCAATTGACCAGCCTTTTCCACCACTAATAGTAGAGCTACCAACTATATTTTTTGCCAACACTAAATTTCCTGATGAGTCTAATTTCCAAATAAAAATACCGCCTCCATTTGAATTCAGATAATAGGTTCCGCTACCCGGGTCAAAATCGGCAGTGTCCGAGAACTGCCCTGTAGTATAAATATTGTCTTCAGCATCGAGAGCGATGGAATTGCAATAGTCAGAACTGCTGCCACCCATACTTTTTGCCCAGACAAATTTTCCTGAGGCATTTAATTTCATAACAAAAACATCCTTACCACCACTAGAGTTTATATTAAATGTTCCGCTTCCCGGATTAAAATCGACAGTATATAGGAAAACACCTGTCGTATACACATTTCCAGCAGCATCAACGACTACTGAGTTTCCTTGGTCACCTGAACTCCCCCCGATACTTTTAGCCCACACAAAATTACCTGATGCATCTAATTTCAAAATAAAAACATCAGAAGTTCCATTTGAATTTAGGTTATAAGTTCCGTTGCCGGGGTCAAAATCGACAGTGCCGCAAAAATATCCTGTTGTATAAACATTGCCGACAGCATCTAATGCAATGAACAAACCCTTGTCATAAGTGCTGCCACCAATACTTTTTGCCCAGACAAAATTTCCGAATGCATCTAATTTCGAAATAAAAATATCTTCACATCCATGTGAGCTTAGATTAAATGTACCAATGCCTGGGTCAAAATCGGCAGTATGGCTGAAATACCCTGTTGTATAAACATTTCCCGTATCATCCACTATGATAGAATATCCGTAATTATAACCTATTTCATAAAAACTGGCAGCCCACTCAAACTGTGGTTCCTGAGCCAATAAATTAGAAGAGAGCCAAAGCAGGCCCAACAGTGTAAAAATTTTGTTTCTCATAAGGTTAATTGTTAAGATTTAAATAATCATTTTGTCAGGATTAATTCTCCCAAATGTACATATTATTCTCCAAATTGCATGAATAGTAAAACAAATTCCGGGTCACATGAAACAGCTTGCATATCATTCAGAATAACTACTGTGATTGTTGAACCCCTTCGGGGTTCGAGTCCCTTAGCTTATTGTTTCCATGCACTGCGTACATGGCTATTCACGTTCAATCCTTTCAGGATTGTACGGATTCAAAGTATTCTTTCTTCGATTAATAACCACAAAGTGGTTGAACGTGAATAGCCATAGGTGAAACCTATGGATTGATGATGATCGATAGATACAGAACCCTGAAAGGGTTCAACATCACAACAAATATTTTTCGTTATATTCAATCCCATGCTCTATCAACAGGCTTATTAGTTCCTCTTTAAAATCGAACTTTTGGTGATGCTGCTTTTGATTTTTCACATATTTGATTAAATTGTCCTTTGATGATATATGATATGTGAATGCACTGTAACCATTCTGCCATCCATTAAAATCAGGAAATAGCATTTCTGTTTTTATAAAATCTGATGATGAAAGCTTGATGTCTTTTATTAAATCGGCAACTGCGATGGTTGGATGAACATGTGTGATTATATGAAGGTGATTTTCTATTCCACCGATTCTATACAAATGACATTTTTTATTTTTAAGGATTCCCCAAATAAACTTGTACAGTCTTTCCTGACCAGATTCAAGCAATGTCATTTCTCGATTTTTTGTGGTGAAAACTATTTGATAGAGGAATTGTGTAAAAGTGCTCATCGTTTTCGTTTTAAGATATCTTTTCAGAGATTGATTTATATGTGGTTAAAATTAGAAAAGATTAATGGCTTTTCAATGATTTTTGTATTTTAATTTGTTTGATGTTGAACCCCTTCGTGGTTCGAGTTCTTTTGTCCATTATCTCCAAGCACTGCGTACATGGCTATTCATGTTCAATCCCTTTGGGATTGTGTGGTTTCAACGCTATTTTTCTATGGTTATAAAACCACGAGTGGTTAAACGTGAATAGCCACTGGTTTATCCTGTTGAATAGAGAAGCGTTTATTCAACAGGGTGAATCCGTGGAAAATGATGAATAGCCCCGGATAGTTTACCCCGAAATGTTTTCTTGCTGCCACAGGATTTCATTGTAAGACTTAAATTAAGATTCAATTTCACAAAAATATTTTTATTATGAGAATATTCTCACTAACTTTGCATCAAAATTTAGTGTATGCCGCGCAGGAAAAGATTACGGAAAGTTGTTGCACCCCCGTCATTCAAGGGATACAGGCCGTATGGCCATCAGAATAGATCGAACGGGTTTGTTGAGTTGCTCTACGAAGAATACGAAGCCCTGAAACTCGCCGACTACGACCTGATGAGCCATCATGATGCTTGTGTGCTGATGGGCGTTTCGCGGCCTACTTTTGCCCGTATCTACGAAAGTGCCCGCAGAAAAATAGCCTTGGCCCTGGTCGAAACAAAAGAAATAAGGTCGGTGTACGGCAATGCCTTTTTAGATAAGAGCTGGTTCTCGTGCGGGCAATGCAATACCCGATTTACAATGCCTGAGACACTTGGCAGCCGGGTTTGCCCGATGTGTAAATCATCAACCATAGAGATAATTAATCAAGATTAAAATAATAATAGAACAGATGAAAATAGTAATCACATCAACAGGAAACAGCAAAGAATCGAATTTCGATTTGCGCTTTGGCAGGGCCGGATGGTTTTGTCTTTTCGATGAAGCTACAAAAGCGGTAAGCTTTGTGAAAAATGAGTTTGCCGATGCACAAGGAGGGGCAGGTACAAAAGCTGCCGAAAAGATGATCGAACTAGGGGTGCAAAGGGTAGTCTCCGGCGACTTCGGTCCAAAAGCCAAAGAGTTGTTGGACCGATTTAAAATCCAAATGGTGATCATTCAGGACGATAACACCACCATTGCCGATATTTTGGAACGGATTAACAAGTAATGCAGCTTTCGAGGGACATGCCAGGATACTTGGGATTTGACCTCTTGTAATAATAATTTAAACGAAAAAGTTATGCCAGGACAAGACAGGACCGGACCACTGGGACAAGGATCCCGTACCGGCAGGGGTTTAGGTAAATGCCGACCCAAAAATGTAAAAAGTGACAGCAATGAAACCATCTCGGAACAATTGCTGAAAGACCGGAATTCGATTACCAGCCAGGGGAATTCAGAGAATTTTAACCCTGGTGGCAAGGGAAGAGTAAGTGGGGGCCTGGGAAGAGGAAAAGGTTTGGGACGGGGGTATGGTAGAAATATGTAATCCCGGACATAACCTTTTTAAAAAGCCACGCATTGGAAACAGTGCGTGGTAAATTTTCAATTTCTGAATTAAGCTATCAATATGTCTCGGGTGACGAGATTAATAGTTTCAACAAGGAAAAACCCTGAAAGGGTGATATTTGAATAACCGTGGGTGTAGCCCACGGCAATAGGACAGGGCAAATTCCAGCCCCGAAGTGGGCTGAATTTTGGTTTTTCTGTTCAACCACTGCGTGGCTGGAATTATTGGACTTCGGACACCGTGGGCTTATGCCCACGGTTATTGAGATTTAGACACTTCGTGACAATTAAATTCATCCCCATGAAGAGCTGAACCAAAAGGTATTAAAACAAATATATTTTGTTGATTCAAATGATTTATTGTTAAAGGTAACTTACTCAAAACAGATCAATTTCAAATACTTTAAACAAGCAATGTCTCAAATAAATAACCAAATTCGGATTGCCATAGCCAGCGGCAAAGGGGGAACGGGAAAAACAACCGTCTCGGTCAATTTGCTCCATTTTATCAGGATGCACTGGACCGAAAGCGTGGAATTGATTGATTGCGATGTGGAAGAACCCAATGCGGCCCTGTTTTTCCCCGATATTCAGAAGTTGCAACTGAAAGATGCTTTTCAGCTAATCCCCGGAATTGATATTGAAAAATGCACGTTTTGCCGTAAATGTGTGGAATACTGCGAGTTTAACGCCATTGTAGTGATCCCGCCGGTGGGTTTTGCCGAAGTGAACCCAAGCTTGTGCCACTCGTGCGGTGCATGTATGGTAGCCTGTAAATTTGATGCCATTCAGGAATACCCGGAAAAGCTGGGTGAAATCGAAAGTTTTTCAACCATGCACCACAGCAGGCTAACCGAAGGGAGGCTGGAAATTGGTTCAGCCATGCAAACTTTGATGATCAAAGAACTGAAAAAGGAAGCCGGGGCACATTCCGAAATTTGTCTGTTCGATTCGCCCCCCGGCACGAGTTGCCCCGTAGTGACAACAGTGGCCGACAGCGACTATGTAATGCTGGTTACCGAACCTACCCCTTTTGGCCTGTATGATTTACAATTGATGGTAGAGCTTTTACGCGAAATAAAAAAGCCTTTTGCCGTGATTGTAAACAAAGCCGGAATTGGAAACCGCGACATGTACGACTACCTCGCCAAAGAGCATATCGAAATTTTGGGTGAAATCCCTTTCAGCCGCGAATATGCTGCCAATTACTCTTCGGGGAATTTATTGGTGAATATCCCTACAAACATTGAGGAGGGCTATCTTTCCATCATTCAAAAAATAAAAAAGAAATTTAAAGATCATGCAGGAAATTACCATACTTAGCGGCAAAGGGGGCACCGGGAAAACAAGCATTACGGCTGCACTTGCATCGCTTGCCGAAAATGCTGTTTTTTGCGACAACGACGTGGATGCAGCCGATCTTCACCTCATCCTTCAACCCAAGATATTGGAAGAGCATGAATTTGACAGTGGCTGGGTGGCACAAATCGACAAAGACGATTGCATCGATTGCAACATCTGTGTGGAGCATTGCCGCTTCGATGCCATAAAAAGAGGATCGGTTGGACGGCTTGAAGTCAATCCCTTTTCGTGCGAAGGATGCCGTTTGTGCGAACGGGTTTGCCCTGCCGTTGCAATTACTTCATTCCAAAACATGGACAACTCATGGTACGTGTCGGAAACCCGTTTTGGGAAAATGACCCATGCGAGGATGGGGTCAGGCCAGGAAAATTCGGGGAAACTGGTGACTACCGTTCGCAACAAAGCCAAAGCAATTGCCAAACAAAGCCAGGCCGATTTTGTGATCAACGATGGCCCTCCGGGAATTGGCTGCCCGGTAATTTCGTCGGTCACCGGGACAGGGAAAGTACTATTAGTCATCGAGCCAAGCGTGTCGGGACTTCACGATGCCAAACGCCTGATCGAATTGGTGAAAGGATTTAATATCCCCCAGTTTGCCATCATCAATAAATTCGATATAAACCGGGAGGTGAGTTCAAAAATTGAAGCTTTTCTTGATAATGAAAACATCCCCTTGCTCGGGAAAATCCCTTTCGACACCGACATGGTTTTGGCTATGATCGAAAAGAAAAGCATTTTGGAATATGCCACCGATTCTGAAACTTCAAAACGAATAAAAACTGTTTGGGAACAACTGAAACAATTGGAAAAAGAACCGAAGATAAATATAGAAAGCATAGCCTAATAAAACATGGAAACAAATGAAGGCCGGAACAAGTCCCGGCCTTCATCAACTTAATGCTTATAAATTTAATGTAGGATATTCATTTGTCGTACGAGGCTATTATTCTTTGTTTCCATTCGGTACATGTAGATCCCGGATGGGAGTTTCGATCCGTCGAATGTGAGCTGATGCCCGCCAGCATTGAATTGGCTGTGACAGATAGCAGCTACTTCTTCGCCCAACGCATTGAAAAGGCTTATGTGTACCAGGCTTTCTTCGGATATCGTGAAACTAATTTGGGTTTCGCGGTTGAACGGGTTCGGATAGTTTTGATTGAGAGAAGTCCCGGATTGTTGGATTTCATGCTTCACAAATTTATCCACAATGGCAATCCCATTTTCAGAGAATTTGTTTGAACCTTCTATCCAGCTTGCTACTTCAAGTACTTCTTCTGTTTCGGAAATTGTATTCCAAACCCTTATCTCAAACTTTTCACCCTGACTAAAAAGCTCTTTCCGGTCTGTGATCTGATCATCGCCCCAAATACTAATAGCAGTGTGACCTCCTGTAAATACGGCTGCCCCGGCCAATTCTTCTTGTCGGTTGAAGATACCAATCTCGTCGCCCTCATCTGGCAGATTTACCCATGCTGTTTCAGGTATGCCGAGAGTCATATTATTTGCTGTGTTGATGTCGATCTGGTATTTTTCAGGTCTTGGATTATAAACAATAGTTTTGGCCGAAGTGATTGTGTTGGGGGGATAATATAATGTATCCTGGCTGGTCATTTTAATTTGATACCCTTCGCCTGGCATCATGTCCCCAATCAAGTTAAATCCAAAATAGGGCCAATACATTTGTCCTTGATCATTCTTTAAAAGACTGATGGAGCTTACAATCGGACTAAGCATTTCAACTGCATTGCCCGGTGTTTGCCGTAAATATGTGATATAGCTCCAATCGACGGGAATAATAACCGGTGTCGTTTCCGGGTCAACAATCAAGCCTTCTACATACAGGGTATCAGCAGCCAACATATTTAAAGCATACCCTTCATCAACAATAATATCACCGATCAGGTTCAGGTTAAATATTGGCCACCATGATTGACCTGCGGAGTTTTTGGCTATTGATACATGATTGGCAACATCGGCAAACACCACAGAAATATCAGGATCGGGAGGGATAACATATAGAGAGAACATACTCCAGCCTGAATCCAGCACAAGTTCCTGCACAATAAAGGGGTTCAGTGTAAGGTACATGCTGTCGATGCCTTCGCAACCCATAAAATCGGTCACTGTAACAATATAACTTCCTTCATCGCTAATATCAATCGACAGGTCTGTTTCTCCATTGCTCCAAAGGTAGCTTACAAAACCAGATGTGGCTGCAATTGTGGTTGTTTCTCCTGCATTTATGGTGATATCATTCCCGGCATCAACAATAATTTGCAGTGGCTGGTTCAATGTGGTTTCACCGCTTGCAATGCAGGAATTGGCATCGCTAACAGTTAGCGAATAAACCCCGGCTTCCAAGTACTCAATATTTTGGTTCGTTCCTCCATCCGACCAAAGGTAACTATACCCTTGTGTTCCGCCACTTACCACAGCGCCAATACTTCCATTGTTGCTCTCGAAGCAGGTTAAATCGTTGCCTACGAGGACTAAGGTTAGCGGATTGGGTTCGGTCAACGTTACACAGACGGTGGCCATGCAACTATTGAAATCGGTAACCGTGACACAATATTCACCGGCAACAAGGCCTTCGATAAGAGCATCGGTTTCCGTGTTCGACCAAAGGATTGAATAGGGTGAAACCCCACCTGTTACACTTAAACCGATCGAGCCATTCTGGTCGCCATCACAAAGTGGGTTTGTACTATTTACCAGAATTTCTATTACCTGAGGTTCGTTCACAGTGATAGAGGCATCAATGCTACAGGCATTGGCATCGCTTATAGTTAGGCTGTAAGATCCTGCTGATACATTCGAGAGATTTTCTGTCGTTTCACCATTCGACCAAAGATACGAGAGTGTGCCTGTGCCTCCTGTCGCAACAGAAGTAATGGCACCGTTCGATCCACCTGAACAGCTCACATCATCAGCACTTAAACTGAGGGTAAGCGCATTGGGTTGGGTGACAGTAAAACCAGCCGTGAGCAAGCAATTGTGATTATCGGTGATAAGTACTGAATACGATCCGGCACCTAAATTATTAATCCCTGAAGTGGTCGCGTTGACCAACCATAAGTATGTATAAGGGCTTGTTCCTCCGCTAGGCGCAAGGGCAATTGAGCCATTATTCGCTCCATTGCAGCTCACGTTAGTGACTTGGGCTGCATAAGAAACAACATCGGGTTGGGAAACAACTATGGCTAAAGTGGCCATGCAATTGCTTGCATCGCTTACCGTCAATGAATAAGTTCCAGCCGGGATAGAAGTCCTGTCTTCCGAAGTCGCTCCATTGCCCCAAAGATAACTGTAGTTTGGCATTCCACCTGTTGTAGTAATGTTGATACTTCCATTTGATTGACCATAGCAGTTTGCATTTGTTGAAGTATAACTTACATCCAGCAAATCGGGTTGTGTTAGCGTGAAACTTGCATTGGCAATGCAGCCACCGGCATCTTCAACCGATACGGAATAGGTGTCTGCGAGGAGATTATCAAGATCCTCTGTAATTTCATTGTTCGACCATAGTATGTCGAAAGGCAGTGTGCCTCCTGAAATACTCAGGTCGATAGCCCCATCTGCCAGACCATTGCAACTAATATTTGATTCGAGTCCTGAAAGAACTAATGGATCGGGTTGTGTTATTGTGAAGCTGGCATCAGTGGCACATCCGTTTCCATCTATAACTGTAACCGAATAGGTACCTGCTGCAAGGTTGTCGATGTCTTCGATAATTTCATTGTTCGACCATGCAATGTCGAAAGGCATTGTACCACCGGAAATACTCAGGTCAACAGCACCATTTGCAAGGCCATTGCAACTTACATTCAATTCAACGCCAGAAAGAGACAAAACATCGGGTTGTGTTAT